>DASYYX010000001.1:0-24328 GCA_035946795.1 Caulobacteraceae bacterium
ACAGCCGCCGAGAGAACCGTCCCTGACCTGTGGGACCGCATCGGCCAGCTGCTCGACGCCTTCACCCCACAAGACTGCGCCAACTACTTCCGCCACGCCGGCTACGCGCCCGCCTAGCCGGGAAATGCTCTAGGCGGCGTCTGGATCCTGCAGGGATTGCACATCGCCTTCAGCGGCAGCTTCATGTTCGGCGACAAGCAATGGGTGCTGTGGGGCGCGCTGCTGGCGCTGGTGGGCGTGGCCCAGGTGGTGTGGAGCAACACGCGCCAGCGGGCGTGAGCCGCGCAGACTCGGGTCGGCCTACCCTCTGCGGGGCGTGCGATCGCGGATGCGATCGAAGCCCTCCTTGATGGCGGCGAAGCGGGCCTCGATGAAAGGCTCGAACTCGGCGTCGGTGAAGATGTAGGGCCAGTCGTTCTCGATGCCTTCGCGCACGAGCTCGCCGACGTAGAGCGGGTCGATGCCGGCTTCGATGCGGGTGCGCACCTGCTCGATGAAGGCGCGGGCCTCGGGGGGCATGTCGCGGGCCGCGCCCCAGCCCGCGTCGCCGGCGAAGCGCTCGGGCGTGTTGCGCGCATAGTTGAAGATGTTGGTGCGGATGAAACCGGGGCAGAGGACGGAGACGCCAATGCCGCGGGGGGCCAGTTCGGCGCGCAGACCCTCCGAGAGGGCGACGACACCGTACTTGGTGACGTTGTAGGCGTTCGCCGAAGCGCTGATCAGACCGGCGATCGAGGCGGTGTTGACGATATGGCCGCCACCGGCCTTCTCGATCAGCGGACCGAAGATCTCGGCGCCCCAGACCACCGCCATGAGATTGACGCCGATCGTCCAGCTCCAGGCCGCCTCGGTCCAGGCGCCGTAGCCACCGCCACCGCCGACGCCGGCGTTGCTGGCGAGGATGTGCACCTCGCCGAAGGCGTCGAGGGTCGCCTGGGCGGCAGCCTCCAGCTCGGCTTTGAGCGAGACGTCGGCTTTCACGCCTTCGACGTGGGCGTTGGTCTCGCGCAGGCGGGCGAGCGCGCCGTCAAGGGCGCCCTGTTCGATGTCGCACAGCATCACCTTGACGCCGGCCTGGGCAAGAGCGGTGGCGATGCCGAGGCCGATCCCCGAGGCGGCGCCGGTGACGATCGCTGTCTTGCCCGCTAGTTCCTTCATTGCGCCCTCCGCCGGTGTCGCGACGGTTACCGCTAAAGGATACCGCCTCGTCGCGCCATCGCGGCGACCCCGCTTTCGGGACGAGACCGGGGCGCTCCCGCTTGACTTCGGTATCGGACGCGCCGTTTCAGAGGCGACGTGAGCAAACGCCTGTTGCCGATCCTCGTCGGGGTGCTGCTGGCGAGCATGGCCCAAGCCCAGAATTCCGCCGATCCATTCTCCTGGCTCGAGAAGGTGCGCGGAGCGCGCGCCCTTGCGTGGGTGGCGGAACAGAACCGTCGCACCGAGGCGGTCCTGGAGCGCGACCCGCGCTACGCCCGCTATCGCGCCGAGGCTCTGGCCATCTTCACCGCGCCGGACCGGATCGCCGCACCGACCCTGCGCGGCGAGGCCGTCGACAACCTCTGGCAGGACAAGGTGAACCCGCATGGCCTGTGGCGGACATCGCCAGAGGGACCTTACGCCGCCGGCGCGCCGGCCTGGACGACGCTGATCGACCTGGACGCGCTCTCGGCGCGCGACGGCAAGGCCTGGTTCTTCAAGGGCGCGACCTGCCTGCCGCCGGCCGAACGCTTGTGCCTTGTGCGCCTTTCCGACGGCGGCGGCGACGCCGTCGAGATCCGCGAGTTCGACACCGCCCCGCGCCGCTTCGCGCCGGGCGGCTTCTCGTTCTCGATCGGCAAGCAGTACGCCGACTGGATCGACGCCGACACCCTCATCGTGGGGCGCGACTGGTCGGGGACGGGCGCGGATCTCACCGCCTCCGGCTATCCGCTCGAGCTTCGACTGGTGCGCCGCGGCCAAAGCCCCGAACAGGCGCACAAGGTGTTCCGCGGCGCGCGCACCGACGTTTGGGTCCAGCCGCAAGTCTTGCGCGACCCCGGCGGCAAGGTCCGCGGCGTCGTTGTCGAGCAGGGCCTCGGCTTCTTCACCCGGACCTTCTTCCTGATGACGCCCCAGGGCCGGCTCTCCCCTGCCCTGAAGCTGCCGGCCAAGGCCGCCCTGCGCGCCTTCGTTTCCGGCCAGGCAGTGTTCGAGATCCAGGAGGCCTGGCAGGGCTTTCCCGCCGGCAGCGTCATCTCCTATGACCTCGCCGCCCTCGAACGTGATCCGCAAGGGGCCAGGCCTGAGCTGGTGTTCGCGCCGGGACCGACCCAGGCCATCGACGAGCTGGGCGGCGTGCGCGCGACGCGCGATCGCCTCCTCATCTCCTTGCTCGACAATGTGCAGGGCGCCATCGAGGTCTTCGCCCACGGCCCGGGAGGCTGGTCGGCGAAGAGGCTGCCGCTGCCCAGGGGCGGGAGCGTCAGTATCGAGACGACCTCGTCGGCGACCGACCAGTTCTTCGTGAGCACCGAGGGTTTCCTCGATCCCACCGCCCTTTGGGCTGCGAATGCCGCGGACGCCTCGGCGCGCAAAATTCAACAGCTGCCGGCCCGTTTCGACGCCGGGGGCGATGTCGTCGAGCAGCACTTCGCGGTCTCGAAGGACGGGACCCGGATCCCCTACTTCCTGGTGCGCCCTCGGGCGATGAAGTTCGACGGCTCGACGCCCACCGAGATGTTCGGCTACGGCGGGTTCCAGCTCTCCGAAACGCCGGCGTACCGGCCGCAGATCGGCAAGCTGTGGCTGGAGAGAGGCGGCGCCTACGTCGTCGCCAACATCCGCGGCGGCGGCGAGTTCGGACCGGCTTGGCATGAGGCGGCCATGGGGCCGCGCCGGCAGCGCGCCTTCGGCGACTTCGCCGCCGTCGCCCAGGACCTCATCAAGCGCGGCTTCACCTCTCCGCAGCGGCTGGGGATCTACGGCCGCTCCAACGGCGGCATCCTGACCAGCGTCTCAATGGTCCAGCACCCGGACCTCTTCGGCGCGGCGGTCATCGAAAGCCCTCTCATCGACATGCTCGCCTACAACCGCTTCTCGGCCGGCGCTTCGTGGATGGCCGAGTACGGCGATCCCGATATCCCCGCCGAGCGCGCCTGGATCGCGAAATACTCGGCTTACGAGAACCTCGAGCCCGGGGTGAAGTATCCGGAGCCCTTCGTCACCACCATCACCGCCGACGACCGCGTCCATCCCAGCCACGCGCGCAAATTCGCCGCCAAGCTGGAAAGCCTGGGCGACCCGGTGCTCTTCTACGAGAACAACATCGGCGGCCACGCCTACGACGCCGACCCGCAGCTCAACGCCGACCGCTGGGCCCGCCACTACGTCTACCTGGCGCAGAAGCTGATGGGGCGCTGAGCGTTTCGAACTGATTGGTTCGGCTGCGTCACGAGCGTGGCGGCGATGCCGCCGCCGTTTCGGCCGCCGAGTCGCCGACTGCCCCGACAGCGGCTTCGCCGCAGCCGGCCGGGACCACGGCCTCGAGCCGAGCGCGCAGCTTTCCGAGCGGGCAGCTCGCCAGGGGGCCGGAGGCGCAGCCGGGGAAGCGCAGGGGCAGGCGGCGGGCGAGGGCGGGTGAGAGCGTGCGCAGCTGATCCAGGGGCTCGTAGAAGAGCACCGGGCGGACGAAAGCGCGGCCGTGGTCGCGCCAGAGCTCGAAGGCCAGGGTCTCGGCCGGTGAGCTGTAGTCCGGCTCGTCCGGGAGGGCCCAGTCGAGCCCGAAGACGCCCGCCATCAAGAGCACGTTGGTGTCGTGGCCGGCGAGCGCCAGCAGCTTCACCCCCGGGCCGGAGTGCGGCCCGGGCTCGCCGGCGAGGGCCGCCAGCACCAGGCGCGCCATGGCCGCCCCGGCGCGGCCGGCGACATAGGGGTTGTGGCGGATGAGGCCGGTCACCCGCTGGTGCAGGGCCATCACTGCGGCGATGTCCGCTTCCGAGGCGCGGCCCCAGCCGACTTCGGCGCGCGGCATGCCCTGCGCGTATTCGAGGAGCAGGTCTTCGGCCAGGCTCGCGCCGACGAAGAGCGGCCCCGAGCCTTTGGGCCAGGCGCCGGTCGTGGCCAGGGTATCGGCGCCGGCAAAGCACATGCCCGGCCCGCCCCGGCAGCCCTTGGGGGCGACGATCGCCTGCAGGCGGACAAGGGCGGCGCGGGTGGCGTCGGTATCGAGGCCGCCCGGCCCGATGGCGCGATCGAGCGCCGCCTCCGCCGCCGCCGGCTCGGGCCGGCAAGCCGGCTCGGTCGCGCCGCGGAAGATGGGGTCGGGCGCGGCCGGGTCGGTCCAGCCGACGCGGACGCCGCAGCCGGGGGCCAGAGCCTGAGCCAGAACCTGGCCCGAGCGGCGGGTGCGCTCGTCCTTGCCGTCGGCCCACACCACCACCCGGCCGGCTCCGGGACAGCCGCCGGCGGGGATGAGGCCGGCGCCGGCATAGGCGGCGCGCAGGCTTCGGCCCATCAGGGCGACAGTCTTTACGCCGTGGGAGGTCAGATCGCCGGGCGGGACCGGCCAGGCGGGCCAGGGCTGGGCGCTCAGGCGCGCCAGCTCGGCGTTGCTCGACGTGGGCGAGCGTACGCCGTGGCGCTGCACGAGCACCACGCGCTCGAGCTTCGGGGCGGCGACGGCGTGCGCGGCGGCAAGGGTCGCGGCCAGCGCGGCCGGCAGCACGGCGAGACGTCGCAGGCGGAACCTTCCTCCGTACCGCCGCTGCGCCCCTGACCACTCCCGAGAATGCTCGACTTGATGCATTTGCATCGCGTAACCCGCGCCGGCCTCAGGCGCAAAGACGGGCGGCGGCGCTGCGGCGCCGTGCTATGGCGCGCGCATGCACGAAGCCGCACCGCAGAGCGCCGCCCCGGAGAGCGCGCGCGAGCGCGCCGACTATCCGCGGCTGGGCGAGGGAACGCGGCGGCGCTATCGCGGCCTGCCCAGGGGCGCCTGGCGCGACAGCTATCACGTGCTGCTGACCATGAGCTGGCCGGGCTTTTTCGCAGTCACGGCCGGCGCCTTTCTCTTCATCAACATCTGCTTCGGCTTCCTCTACTGGCTGAACCCCGGCGGCCTTTCGGGGGTCCGCCCCGGAAGCTTCCAGGACGCCTTCTTCTTCTCGGTGCAGACGGTGGGGACACTGGGCTACGGGGTGATGGCGCCCAGGAGCCTCTACGCCAACGTGGTGGTCACCATCGAGGTGTTCATCGGCCTTTTCGAGCTGGCCGCGGCGACGGGATTGCTGTTCGCGCGCATATCCCGGCCCACGGCTCGGATCATGTTCTCAAATTGGGCGGTGATCACGCCCTTCGAGGGCGTGCCGACCTTCATCTTCCGCGCCGCCAACCAGCGCCGCAACCTGGTGGTCGAGGCCGAAGTGAGCCTCACCCTGGTGCGCGATGTCACCACCGCCGAGGGCGATATCGTGCGCCGTTTCGAGGAGCTGCGCACCCTGCGCGCCAAAAGCCCCCTCTTCTTCCTGACCTGGCAGATCATGCATCCGATCGACGCCGCCAGCCCTCTCTTGGGCGAGACGCGCGAGAGCCTGCTGGCGCAACGCGCCGAGGTGCTGGCCATCCTCAAGGGGACCGATGAGACCTTCGCCTCCACCATCCACGCGCGCGCCTCCTATTTCCCCGACGAGATCGCCTGGGGGCGGCGGCTTGCCGACGTCTTCCTCTATGACGAGGCCGGGCGGCGGATCATCGACTTCTCCCGGTTCCACGAACTCGCGGAAAGTTAACAGCCGCGGCATTCGGAGCGATTGCGGCGAGGGTGTGGTAAGGCTATGGGTCGCGACCGGAAGGGCCAAAGCCCCATGCTTTCCAAGGACTCTGAATGACCACCCTCGATGACCGCGAGAAGGGCTTCGAGAGACAGTTCGCCCGGGACGCCGAGCGCGAATTCAAGGCTCAGGCGCGCCGCAATCGCATGCTGGGCGAATGGGCGGCGCGGCTGATGGGGCTGCGCAACGTGGCCGACTACGCCAACGCCGTGGTGCGCTCCGAAGTGGACCATCCCGGCGACGAGACCGTGATCCGCAAGGTGAGCCAGGACCTGACCGGCGCGGGCCTGGCCATGCGCGAGCCAGACGTGCGGGCCAAGATGGACGAGTTCATGGCCCAGGCCCGGGCCGAGGTGGCTGCGAGCAACAGCGCCGAGTAAGGCGCGCCGCGGCGGCGCGAGCCGGCTCTTCGGCCGGGCGCCGAGACTCGTCGCCGGCAGGGCCCTCTTGAACATCCGTGTTCGTGCTAACGCTCGATCTTGCCGGAGAGCACGATCGAGGAGGTGGTGCGCTCGACCCCCTCCAGCGCCCCCAGGGCGTCGATGAGGGCGTCCATCGCCGCGGCGCTGGGGGCGGCGGCCTCGGCGATCAGGTCGAAGGGACCGCTCACCGAATTCAGCCGTCGCACTTCGGGCATCCTGCGGATGGCCGACACCACCGCCGCCGACTGCTTGGGGGCGACGGTCAGCATCACATAGGCGCGGATGAGACCGCGTTCGTGCGCCTCGGCCAGGCGCACCGTGTAGCCGGCGATCCGGCCAGAGCGCTCCAACCGCTCGATGCGGCTCTGGACCGTGGTGCGCGACAGCCCCAGCGTCCGGGCGATGTCGGCGATGCTGGCGCGGGCGTTCTCCCGCAGCCGGTCGACGATCCTGGCGTCGATGTCGTCGAAGCGCGCAGCAACCATGGCGATCCGACGAAACATGCTCGGCGGATCGTCGGGTTGGCAATGGAAATCGACGGCGCATGAGCCGATCTTGAACCGGACTCGAAGGAGAGGGCGATGAAGGACATCTTGGTCGTCGGCGCCGGCCACATCGGCTCGGCCATTGCCGGCATGCTGAGCGGCGCCGGCGATTACGCCGTCACCGTCGCCGATCGCGATCCGGCGCGCCTGGCCGAACTGGGCGAGCGGCCGAGGCTTGGACGCCTTTGCCTGGACATCGCCAGCCCCGAGGCGCTGGCCGGGGCGCTGCGAGGCCGCTTCGCCGTGCTCTCCGCCGCGCCCTACCACCTCACCGTCGACATCGCCCGCGCCGCCCGCGCCGCCGGCGTCAGCTATCTCGACCTCACCGAGGACGTGGCCTCCACCCGCGAGGTGAAGACGCTCGCGGCCGGCGCCAGCGGCGCCTTCATCCCCCAGTGCGGCCTTGCTCCGGGCTTTGTCTCCATCGTCGCGGCGGATCTGACCCGCCGCTTCGACACCTTGCACGATGTCCGCCTGCGCGTCGGGGCGCTGCCGAAGTACCCCTCCAATGCGCTCAACTACAATCTCACCTGGTCGACCGACGGCGTGATCAACGAGTATTGCGAGCCGTGCGAGGCCATCGTCGACGGCGAGCTGCGCGCCACCCGGGCGCTGGAGGAGTGCGAGGCCTTCGCCCTGGATGGCGTCGCCTACGAGGCCTTCAACACCTCCGGCGGCCTGGGCACCCTGTGTGACACCCTGGCCGGCAAGGTGCGCAACCTCAACTACCGCACCATTCGCTATCCCGGCCACGCCGCCATCATGAAGGCTCTCCTGAATGACCTCAGGCTGCGCGACCGGCGCGATCTCCTGAAGGAGATCCTGGAGAACGCCGTTCCGGCGACCTTGCAGGACGTCGTCATCATCTTCGTCACCGTCTCAGGCCTGAAGGATGGCCACCTCGTCCAGGAGACCTACGCCAACAAGGTCTACGCCCGTGAGATCGAGGGACGCGCGGTGAGCGCCATCCAGATCACCACCGCCTCGGCCGCCTGCGCTGTCCTCGACCTCCTCGCCGATGGCCGTCTGCCGCAGGCCGGGTTCGTGCGCCAGGAGGAGATCGCGCTGGACGACTTCCTTTCCAACCGTTTTGGCCGCGCCTATGCCGACGCCGAGGCTTCGCCCGCCGCCGCCCCCGACGCCCGCCTGAAGAGCGTCGCATGACCGCGCCCCGCACCATTCCCGCCGAAGCCGCCTCGCTGCTCTCGCGTCTTGGGGTCGCGCCCGAGGCCCTGAGCGGCGGCGCGATCGAAGCCGTCTCGCCGATCACCGGCGAGGTCATGGCCCAGGTGCGCGCCGCCGCGCCCGCCGAGGCCGAGGGCGCCATCGAACGCGCCCACGCCGCCTTCCTCGCCTGGCGCCTCATCCCGGCGCCCCGGCGCGGCGAGCTGGTCCGCCTGCTGGGCGAAGAGCTGCGCGCCGCCAAGGCCGACCTTGGTCGCCTCGTCACCCTCGAGGCCGGCAAGACGCTCTCCGAGGGCCAGGGCGAGGTGCAGGAGATGGTCGACATCTGCGATTTCGCCGTCGGCCTTTCGCGCCAGCTCTATGGGCTGGCCATCGCCACCGAACGGCCGGCGCACCGCATGGCCGAGACCTGGCATCCGCTCGGCGTCGTCGGCGTCATCACCGCCTTCAACTTTCCCGTCGCCGTGTGGGCCTGGAACGCCGCCCTGGCGCTCGTCTGCGGCGACGCCGTCGTCTGGAAGCCATCGGAGAAGACGCCGCTGGCGGCGCTCGCCGTCCAGTCCCTGTTCGCTCGCGCTGCGGCGCGCTTTGGCGAGGCGCCGGCGGACCTTTCCAGCGTCGTCATCGGCGGCCGGGAGATCGGCGAGGCCATCGCCAGCCATCCCAAGGCGGCGCTCGTCTCGGCCACGGGCTCGACCGCCATGGGCCGCGCGCTCGGGCCTGTGGTGGCGTCCCGCTTCGGCCGCGTGCTGCTGGAGCTCGGCGGCAACAACGCCGCCATCGTCGCCCCCTCGGCCGATCTCGAGCTCACCCTGCGCGCCGTCGCCTTCGCCGCCATGGGGACGGCCGGGCAGAGGTGCACCACCCTGCGGCGCCTCTTCGTCCACCGGAGCGTCTACCCCGAGCTTATCGGCCGCCTCAAAGCCGCCTACGCCAACGTCAGCGTCGGCGACCCGCGCCAAGCCGGCGTGCTCGTGGGACCGCTGATCGACGCCGCCGCGGGCGAGGCCATGGAGCGGGCCCTGGCCGAGGCGCGCGCCGCCGGCGGCAAGGTTTCCGGCGGCGAGCGGCTCGCCGGGCCGGGCCGCGGGACCTATGTCCGCCCCGCCATCGTGGAGCTCGACCACCAGGTTCCGGTCGCCGAGCGCGAGACCTTCGCCCCGATCCTCTACGTCATGCCCTACGAAGATCTCGGTGGGGCGATCGGCGTCCACAACGCCGTGTCGCAGGGCCTTTCCTCGTCGATCTTCACCAACGACCTGCGCGAGGCAGAGCGCTTCCTGTCGGCCGAAGGCTCGGACTGCGGCATCGCCAATGTGAACATCGGCCCCTCGGGGGCGGAGATCGGCGGCGCTTTCGGCGGCGAGAAGGAGACCGGCGGCGGCCGCGAGAGCGGCTCGGACGCCTGGAAGGCATACATGCGCCGCGCCACCAACACCGTGAACTTCGGCGCGGCCCTGCCGTTGGCGCAGGGTGTCTCCTTTGACATCGGATGAGCGAGGCGGACGGCTTCTTCGGCGAGCCGGTCGCGGCCAGGTACGACGAGACCAGCGCCGCCATCTCCACCCCTGAGGCGGTCGATCCGGTTGCCGACTTCTTGGCCGAACTGGCCGGCGGCGGCGCGGCCCTGGAGCTGGGGATCGGCACGGGCCGCATCGCCCTGCCGCTCGCCGCGCGCGGCGTCCCCGTGCACGGCATCGAGCTGTCGCGGGCGATGGCGGCCAGGCTGCAGACCAGGCCCGGGGCGCAAGGCATCGGCGTCACCATCGGCGATTTCGCCACCGCCGCGGTCGGCCGGACCTTCGCGCTCGCCTACCTCGTTTTCAACACCATCGAGAACCTGACGAGCCAGGAGGCGCAGGTCGCCTGTTTCGCCAACGTCGCCCGGCACCTCGAACCCGGCGGCCATTTCGTCATCGAGGTGGAGGTGCCGCCGCTGCGCAGCCTGCCGCCCGGGCAGCTCATGCATCCCTCCATCGTCACCGAGGGACACTGGTGCATCGACGAATTCGACCTCGTTAGCCAGCGCGGCGTTTCCCACCACTTCACCTTCCGGGATGGCAAGGTGCGCCACCTGCCCTTCCCCTACCGCTACGTCTGGCCCTCCGAGCTCGACCTCATGGCGCGGATGGCGGGGATGGCGCTCGAGGGGCGCTGGGGCGGATGGAAGCGCGAGCCGTTTACCGCCGACAGCCGCCAGCACGTCTCGGTCTGGCGCAAGGCCGAAGACGAGTAGGAGGGCGCCGCAGGCTCAATCGCCTGGCCGCGCCGCCATCAGATGGTGCAGGACGATGCCGCTGGTGGTGGCGATGTTCAGCGAGTCGAAGCCGCCGGCCATGGGAATGGCGACGCGCCGGCAGCGGGCCAGAAGATCGGGCGGCAGGCCCTGGCCCTCCGAGCCCAGGAGCACGGCGACATCACCACTCGCCGCGAGGCTCGCGAGCGGCGTCTCGCCGCCCGGCGTCAGCGCCAGAGCCTCGAGGCCAGCGTGACCGAGGAGAGGGACCGGGTCTTCGCCCGCCGCCAGTCTCGCGAACGGGACCAGCAGGGTCCCGCCGACCGAGACGCGGATCGCCTTGCGATAGAGCGGATCAGCGCAGGCGGCATCGACCAGGATGCCCTCGACGCCGAAGGCGGCGGCGTTGCGGAAGAGGCCGCCGATGTTGTCGTGATTGCTGACGCCGAAGAGCGCCAGGACGACGCCGCCCGGGCGGTGTGAGGCCAGCAATTCCGCGGGCGTGGGTGCGCGGGCGCGGCTCCCGAACGCGAGCACGCCGCGGTGAATGGGAAAGCCGACGACCGCGTCCATGACTTGCTGCGCCGCGGCGAACACTTCGACCTCATCGGCGAACATGCCGATCAGCGGCGCGAGTCTCTCCAGGCGCCGCTCGGAGATGAGCAGCGAGCGGGCGCGGCAAAGCGGGCTGCGCGCCAGGACGCGAAGGACGACCTCGCCTTCGGCGATGAAGCCGCCGTCGCGCCCGGCAAGGTCACGCTCGCGCACGGCGCGGAACGGCGTCAGCCGTGGATCGGCAGGATCGTCGATGCGAACGGCTCGGCCCAAGCGAGCCGATCTCTAGCGGATCGGGCGCTTGCGTGCAGATCGGATGTCCCTGAAGGCGACCCTCATTCGACGCCGACCGCCTCCTGAGGTGGGCGAGAGTCAGGCGGCGCCGCGGCGCGCCAGATATTCCAGCCCGGCCTCGGTCAGCTCGAACCGGTCCTCCGGCGCTGGCGGCGGCAGGTCCTGCGGGGCGCCGTCGAGCACGCGCACGAGCACGTCTTCACGCTCGTCCCAGACGACGGCCAAGTCGGCGAGGCGCCCCACGCTGTCGCCCAGAGCCGAGATCCGGCGCAAGCGCGCCAATGCCGCCGCCGAGAGCCGGACCAGCGCGCGACCGGCTCCGAGGTCCTGGCGCAGGTCGGCGTGCTCGAGCAGGGCGTCGATGAATTCGGCGAGCGATGGCGAGCGCTCGCGCCGGGATGCGAATGCCTTGGGGGCGATGACGGCGGACATGGAAACCCTCCTCCTTGCTGGCGTCACCGGTCTTGGTAAACAGCTGCCGCGTCAGAATCGGTCGTAAGGGGCGAGGCGGAGGTGCGGCACGACAAGGCCATCGCCATCCTCGGCCTGGCGCGGCGACTCGCCGCCTCGGGGGAGGGCCTGACCATCGACGAGATGGCGCAGCACCTGGACGCCTCCCGGCGAACGGCCGAACGGGCGCGCGACGCCGTCCGCGAGATCTTTCCCGAGCTGGAGGAGATCGCCGATCCGCCCCTGAAGCGGTTCCGAATCCCCGGCGGCCTCGATGGCGTCTTCCAGGCCCCGACCGCGGAGGAACTGGCGGCGCTGCGCTCGGCCGCCGAACTGTTGGCGCGCGAGGGCGCCGGCGTGCGCGCCGCCGCCCTGGAGGAACTCGAAGCCAAGGTCCTCGGCCGCCTTCGGCGCGCCGCTCGCGCCCGGCTCGCGCCCGATATGGAGGCCCTGGTGCAGGCCGAGGCGATCGCCGCCCACGCCGGCCCTCGGCCCTTCGAAGACGAATCCGTCTTAGGCGCGGCGCGCCAGGCCATCTTGTCGCTCAAGACCCTCGCCTTCGCCTACGAGGGCGGGCGCACGCCCGGGCGACGTCGCGAGGTGACGCCGCTCGGCATCCTCTTCGGCCGCAGCAACTACTTGGTCGCCTGCGAAGAGGGCGGCGAGCCTCGCACCTGGCGCTTTGATCGCATGCGCGAGGTCGGCGTCACCGACAATCCCGCCCGGCCGCCGGCCGGCTTTTCGCTCGCGGACTATGCGTCTCAGAGCTTCGGCATCTATCAGGATGAGCCGCAGGACGTGGTCCTGCGCATCGCGCCGGCGCGCGCCGCCGACGCCCTTTCCTGGCGCTTCCACGCCAACCAGAGCCTCGAGCGCGAACCCTCGGGCGCCGTCGTCGTGCGCTTCCGCGCCGCCGGCATGCTGGAGCTGGCCTGGCACCTCTTCACCTGGGGCGCGGACGTCGACATTCTGGCGCCTGCGAGCCTGCGGGCGCAGATGGTGGCGCTGCTCGAGGCGGCGTTGGCGCGACACCGGCCGGCGCCGGATCGAGGTTAGATCAGAGCGGCACGCCGCCACTGAGCACAACGGTTTGTCCTGGTACTCTATCCACACCGTGGCCCCGGACTGCTCCGTCACTTGGAATGCGGTCCAATGCTCAAACACCCGGGCGAAAGCCTCCAATGGGGCTGTCATTTCGCGCGCCGGTGATCCCGTAGCGAGCTCGAAGTCGTGCTTGGAGGGACAGAATCCCGGTTTGAAGAACAGCGTCACCCCCTGCGTGACCGTTGGCTTGCCGCTAGCGGATGGATCACCTTCGATGTTCCAGGAAATGGTGATCTTGCTTATCCCAAACTCCGAGTCCGGCGGGTCGTAATACGCCCCGAAGTCTGCCCCATCGTATGAGCCGAACGGGCCGCTCCAGATCATCGCGCCGTGCAACAGCGCAGGAAGCCGGAAGGCCTCAGCGAGACTCTGAACGTCGACTTCTTGGTCCCTGCGCACAATACCGACGAAAGCGGCAGCGACGTCGGCCGCCTGGGGCCGCACATTGGAATTGCTGACACCGCTACCTGGATCGCCCATGACCAAAGCTGTCAGCGCGAATAGAGGCAGCAGCATCCCGAACCTCAGGCCGGGGCCAACTCCTTCGCGGCCGCGGGCTCCAGCGCGCCGGCGACCGCCTCCTCGATCTTTTCCAGCCACACGAACTGCAGCTTCTCGCGCGCCTCGGCCGGGATGTCGTCGTAATCGGGTTTGTTGCGGGCCGGCAGCATCACCCGGGTGAGCCCCGCGGCGGCCGCGGCCACCACCTTCTCCTTGATGCCGCCCACGGGTAGCACGAGGCCGCGCAGCGAGATCTCGCCGGTCATGGCGGTGTCGGCGCGCGCCGTCCGCCCGGTCATCAGCGAGGCCAGGGCGACGAACATGGCCACGCCGGCGCTCGGCCCGTCCTTTGGGGTGGCGCCTGCCGGCACGTGCACGTGGATGTCGTGCTTCTCGAAGAGCACCGGATCGAAGCCGAGCGTCTCGGCCTGGGTCTTGACCAGGCTCAGCGCCGCCTGGGCGCTCTCGCGCATCACCTCGCCCAGCTGACCGGTCAGGATCAGCTTGCCCGAGCCTGGCAGGCGCGCCGCCTCGATGAAGAGGATGTCGCCCCCCACGGCCGTCCAGGCGAGGCCCGTGGCCACGCCCGGTACGCTGGTGCGCATGGCGACCTCGTTCTCGAACCTCGGCGCCCCCAGGATGGGCTCCAGGTCGGCTTCGGTGATCGGGCTCTTGGCGGGCTTGCCCTGGGCTACGTCCACGGCCACGTGGCGCAGCAACCGGCCGATCTCGCGCTCCAGGTTCCGCACTCCGGCCTCACGCGTATAGGCGCGGATGAGCTTCATCATCGCCCCCCGCTCGATCTCCACCTGACCGGACTTCAGGCCGTTGGCCTCGGACTGGCGGCGGAGCAGGTAGCGCTGGGCGATCTCCAGCTTCTCGCCCGGGGTGTAGCCGGCGAGCTGGATGATCTCCATGCGGTCGCGCAGGGGCCCCGGAATGGTGTCGAGCACATTGGCGGTGGTGATGAAGACCACCTTCGAGAGATCGAAGGTGACGCCCAGGTAATTGTCGCGGAAGGTCGCGTTCTGTTCGGGGTCGAGGACCTCGAGCATGGCCGAGCTGGGGTCGCCATGGATGCCGGCGCCGAGTTTGTCGATCTCGTCCAGCATCATTACGCAGTCGCGCGAGCCGGCGCGTCGGATCGCCTGGACGATGTTGCCCGGCAGGGCGCCGACGTAGGTGCGGCGGTGGCCGCGAATCTCGGCCTCGTCGTGCACCCCGCCCAGGCTGATGCGCACGAACTTGCGGCCCATGGCGCGCGCGACCGACTGGCCAAGCGAGGTCTTGCCGACCCCCGGGGGGCCGACGAAGCACAAGATCGGGGCCTTGCCTTCGGGCGCGAGCTTGCGCACCGCCAAGTATTCGATGATGCGCTGCTTGATCTTGTCCAGGCCGAAGTGGTCGGTGTCGAGGATCTTGCGCGCCTCCTCGATATCGATCGAGGGCGTCTGCGGCTCGGCCCAGGGGAGCTCGATCATCCAGTCGAGCCAGGTGCGCACCATGCCGTACTCGGCCGAGGCGTCGGGCATGCGCTTGAGCCGCCCCAGCTCCTTGAGCGCCTGGCCCTTGGCCTCCTCGGGCATGCCGGCCTTCTCGACGGCCTCGGCCAGCTCGGCCATCTCCCTCTCGTTGCCCTCGCCCTCACCCAGCTCCTTCTGGATGGCGGCCATCTGCTCGCGCAGCAGCGCCTGGCGCTGCCGCTCGGAAAGGGCGGCGCTCGTCTGGCGGCCGATCTCGGCCGAAAGCCGCAGCACGTTGAGGCGCTGGGCCAGGATCGCCGAGACCTTGTCCAGGCGCGCCTTCAACTCGACGGTCTCCAGGATGTCCTGCTTCTGGTCCGCCGCGATATCGGTGTAGGCCGCGACCATGTCGGCCAGCGCCCCGGCCGACGTGACCCCGGCGACCGTCGCCTTCAGCTCCTGCGGCGCCTGCGGGATCAGCTCGAGCGCCTCCATCGCCTGACCACGCAAGTTGAGGAACCGGGCCTCGACTTCGTCGCCGCCGCCGGTGGGTTCGGCCAGATGCAGGCCGCGGGCGATCAGGAACTGTCCGCCGCGATCGATGCTGGCGATCTGGAAACGCTGCACCCCCTGGACAACGAGGTGATGCTCGCCGGCGGGCGTGGTCACATACCGGAGGACGTTGGCGACAGCGCCCATCTTGTGCAGGTCTTCGGCGCTGTCCGGCTCGGCCTTCTCCGGATCGCGCTGAAGCACGATCAGCACCTGGCGTTGCTCGCGCACCGCCTGCTGGGCGGCGGCGATCGACATCGGCCGGCCGATGGAGAGCGGCGAGACGATCTCCGGAAACAGCACCATGCCACGCACCGGGATCACCGCCAGGGCGTCCGGCGGAATGCCCCGCGCGCGCGTCTGGCGCGCCGGCGCTTCGGGCGCCTTGGCCTCGGGCGCGACAACTTGGTCGTTCATGGTCCGACGGCCTTCCTCAAGGCGACCATGAGGCAGCCGTTGACGGTGCGCCGGCGGACCTGGTCGTAGCGCCCCGCCGGCAGGGCGACGCGACGCTCGAAGGCGCCTTGCGGCAGTTCGAGCCGGTGAATCCTGGCTTCGGCGAAGCGGACCGGCCAAGCGCGCTCGCCGCTGATCGAAAGCCAGCCGGGATCGAGCGTCAGCCGCACCGTCTTTTCATGCACGCCGGGCAGGGCGGCGATGACCAGCACCTCGTCGGCGGTTTCGATGACGTCCACCGGAGGCTGCCAGCGCGCCTGCCGCGCCCGCGCCGGCGCCGGCTGGAAGAGCTGGCGGTGAAGGCGGTCGGCACGCGCCAACAGCTCGAGCGCATCGCCCCACATCCAATCGTTCGGGTCACCGGCCATCGTCACGCCCATGTAGGCGGCCCGAACCGCCCTCGCCAGGAGATGGGTCAAGCTTCGGCCGCAGCCGGTTTCTTTGGGCGGCGTGTCGGCTAGGAAGGCGCTCCGCCGTCCTTGAGGCAATAGTCATTGGGAGAAGTCGCAGTGCTGTACGCCATCCTCTGCTACCACGACGAGGAGACGGTCTGGTCGTGGGACAAGGAAAGGGAAGCCTCGGTGATGAAGGGCCTGGGCGAGGTCCAGGCGCGCCTGGCCGCCGCCGGCAAGATGGGCCCTTCGGCGCGCCTCTTCCCGACCACGTCTGCGGTAACGCTGCGCAAGCACGTCGAGCCGCCGCTCGTCATCGACGGCCCGTTCGCCGAGACCAAGGAGCAGTTGCTGGGCCTTTATGTGCTCGACGTCGCCGACCTCGACGAGGCGCTCGGCGCCGCCCGCGAGCTGGCCGCCGCCAATCCGGGTGGCGCTTACGAGATCCGGCCTCTGGCTCTTTACAATCCCGACCCAAGGCCGGCGGCCTGAAGTGACCGACGCGGCGTGGATCGAGGCGGCGTTGACCGCGGCGCGGCCCCAGGCCGTGGCTGCCCTGGTCCGCTATTTCCGCGACCTCGACCTGGCCGAGGAGGCCTTCCAGGAGGCGTGCCTCAAGGCGCTGCAAGCCTGGCCACGCAACGGCCCGCCCCGGGACGTCCGGGCCTGGCTTATCCTGGTCGGCCGCAACGCCGCCCTGGACGGCCTGCGCCGATCGGCGCGGCACACCGCCCTCCCCGAGGAAGCGGCGCTCTCCGACCTCGAGGACGCCGAGTCGGCGCTGGCCGCCCGCCTGGACGAGTCCCACTTCCGCGACGATGTCCTCCGGCTCCTCTTCGTCTGCTGCCATCCGTGTCTGCCGGCGACGCAGCAGATCGCCATGGCGCTGCGCATCGTCTGTGGCGTGCCGATGCCGCGGATCGCGCGCGCCTTCCTGGTGAGCGAGGCGGCGATGGAACAGCGCCTCACCCGCGCCAAGGCCAGGATCGCGGCAGCGGAGGTCCCTTTCGAGGCGCCGGACGCGGAGGAGCGCTCGGAGCGCCTCTTCGCCGTGGCCGCCGTGGCCTACCTGCTCTTCAACGAAGGCTACTCGGCAGCCGACGGCGCGGCCCGCGCCGAGCTTTGCGCCGAAGCCATCCGGCTGGGGAGGATATTGATCCGCCTGTTCCCGGAGGACCCCGAGATCACCGGGCTTTGCGCCCTGATGCTGCTGCAGCACGCCCGCGCCGGGGCGCGCTTCGACGCCGCCGGCGACGTCGTCCTGCTCGAAAGCCAGGACCGCGCCGTGTGGGACCGCCAGATGATCGCCGAAGGCTTGGCCCTCGTGGACAAGGCGATGCGCCGCCGACGCCCCGGGCCCTATCAGATCCAGGCCGCGATCGCCGCCTTGCACGCCCGCGCCGCCCGCGCCGAGGAGACCGATTGGGGCGAGATCGCCGTCCTCTACGCGGCCCTCGAGCGCCTTCAGCCCTCGCCCGTGGTGACCCTCAACCGCGCCGTCGCCGTCGCCAAGTGCGAGGGCGCGGCGGCCGCGCTGGATCTCATTGAGCCACTAGCGGAACGTCTGGAGGGCTACTTCCATTTCCACGGCGTCCGCGGCGCCCTGCTGCTGGACCTCGGCCGGGAGGCCGAAGCCCGCCGCGCCTTTCAGAAGGCCATCGGCCTGGCCAACTCGCCGGCCGAGGCAGCCCATATCCGCGCCCGCCTCGACGCCCTGATAGCCAAGGAGCCGAAAGATGGAGAAGATCACCACGTGCCTGTGGTTCAATGATGAGGCCGAGGAGGCGGCGCGGTTCTACGTCTCGCTCTTCCCCGGATCGAAGATCCTGCAGGTGTCGCAACGCACGGAGGACACGCCAGGCCCGAAAGGGAAGGCTCTCATGGTCGTGTTTTCGTTGAACGGGACCGAGATCCAGGCCCTGAACGGCGGCGCCGCCTACAAGCTCTCGCCCGCGGTCTCGCTGAGCGTCAGCTGCGAGACTCAAGGCGAGGTCGACCGCCTATGGGAGAAGCTCGGCGAGGGCGGTCGCTACATCCAGTGCGGCTGGCTCACCGATCGCTTCGGTCTGTCCTGGCAGATCGTGCCGAGACGCCTGGGCGAACTGCTGAGCGACCCGGACAAGGGACGCGCCGGCCGCGCGATGCAGGCGATGCTGAAGATGGTGAAGCTCGACGTCGCCGAGCTCGAGCGCGCGGCCGCCGCCGCTTAGCCGCCGCCGGTGCAGAGCGCTACACCGTCAGCACCGTCGAGCCCGTGGTCTTGCGCCCCTCGAGCGCCCGGTGCGCCGCCGCGGCCTTGGCCAGTGGGAAGCGCTGGCGCACATCGATGTTGACTGCGCCCGAGGCGACAGCCCCAAAGAACTCCTGCGCCGCCGCCTCCAGATCCTCCCGCCGCGCGGTATAGGTCGCTAGCGTCGGTCGGGTCAGGAACCACGAGCCGCGCTGCAGGAAGTTCGGATCGAACGGCTCGACCGCGCCGGAAGCCTGCCCGAAGAGGACCATCAGCCCAAGCGGCTGCAGGCACTGGAACGACTTCATGAAGGTGTCGCGGCCGACGGAATCGTAGACCACCGGCAGGCCTTGGGGTGCGATCTTCTTCGTCTCGGTGACGAAATCGGCCTCGCTGGTGACGATCGGGTGGGCGCATCCATGAGCGCGGGCGAGATCGGCTTTGTCGCGCGTCGACACCGTGCCGATCACCGTGGCGCCCACATGGCTCGCCCATTGGCAGAGGATGAGGCCGACTCCCCCGGCGGCGGCATGGACAAGGATGGTCTCTCCGGGCGCGAGGCGATGCGTGCGTCGGATCAGGTACCAGACCGTCAGCCCGCGCAGCAGCGAGCCTGCGGCCGCCTCGTCCGCGACGTCGGTCGGGATCTTGACCAGCCGATCGGCTGGCAAGAGCCGCTGCTCGGCGTAGCCGCCGATGGCGCCGACGTAGGCGACACGGTCGCCGACGGAAACACTGGTGACGCCCTCCCCGATCGCTTCGACGATCCCCGCGCCTTCCACTCCCGGGATGAACGGCCGCGACAAGGGATAGAGCCCGGTGCGGTGATAGACATCGATGAAGTTCAGGCCGACAGCCGTCTGGCGCAGGCGCGCTTGGCCCGGGCCGGGCGCGCCGACCTCCACCTCGTCCCACTCGAGGACCTCGGGACCGCCGAACTCATGAACGCGGATGGCATGAGGCATGGCGAGAAAGCTCACGCTCGACTTTCGGAAAGCCAAGGCCAGACACGAGAGGGGCGGCCGATGCAAGGCTTTTCGCGCCCGAGCGGAAGTCCCCCGGACCACGTCGACCTCAGAGACGGCGGTGCTGCTGATCGACCTCTTCGAGCACGCGCCCTTCCGACACCGGCGTGACCGTGGAGGCCTGCGGGCCCTTGTCGCCCTCCGCCCAGGCGAAACGGACGGTTTGCCCCACGGTCAATCTGTCGAAGCCGCCGTTGGCCACAGCGTTGCGGTGGAAATAGATCTCCTGGCCGTCCGCCGCCGCGATGAAGCCGTGATCTTCCTCCGGAAAGAGGCGGGCGATCCGCCCTGCCGGCGGCCCTTCGTGATGTTTGACCTTGCCGGACCGACGGGTCTGGTGTTCCTGGAGCTGCCGCCGGGCGGCGTCGAAGGCGTCGCGGATCGCCACCTGGGCGTCCTCGTGACGGTGGTCGGCCGGGGGACTGCGGTCGACAATGATTTCCGCGCGCCCGGGAACGGTCATCCTGATGCGCACGTCGAAGAGATCGCCGTGGCGACGGTTATGGCTGCGACCGGTGATGGCGACGTGACAGGCGGTGATGCGTTGGCTCAGCTTGTCGAGCTTGGCCACTTCGCGTTCGATCCGCGCCTGCAGAGCCGAACTCGACTCGAGACCGCCTTCGAACGAGACCTGAAGCGGAACCTGCATGCGCGGCGCCTCCTTGTCACCTCAACCACTGGACAACGCCGCCTCGCCGCCAGCGTTTCCGCCTTGATCCAGAGCAAATGAGAGAGGTGGCCCCCGATCAGGTTCACGAGCTGCCGATCAGAATCCCCGTTCCGAACACGAGCACGCCGCCGACGACGACCTGGAAGGCCGCCGCCAGGAAGGGCGTATCCATGTAGCGGTGCCGCACCCAGGCGATGACCGCGAGCTCGACCGCGACGACGGCGAAGGCGATCGCGATCGCCAAGCGGAACTGAGGAATGAGGAAAGGCAGGGCGTGGCCGAGGCCGCCGACGGCGGTCATGGCGCCACAGACGACGCCCCGCAGCACCGGACTGCCGCGACCGGTGAGCGAGCCGTTGTCGGAGAGAGCCTCGGCGAAGGCCATGGAAATCCCCGCGCCCACGGCGGCGGCAAGCCCGACCAGCAGCGTCTGCCAGCTGTCCTTGGTGGCGAACGCAGCGGCGAACAGCGGCGCCAGCGTCGAGACCGACCCGTCCATGAGCCCCGCCAGACCCGGCTGAACGATCTGCAAAACGAAAAGGCGCCGCTCGGCTTCCCCTTCCTCCTTGCGCACCGTGGCCGGGACGTACTTGTCCTCCAGTTCTTCGGCCTTGGTCTCGTGACGCCGTTCCTCCGCCGCCAGATCCCCCAGGAGCTGACGGATCGAGGCGTCGCCCGAGCGGCGCGCCGCGGAAAGATAGAAGCGCTTGCTCTCAGCCTCCATCAACTCGGCGAAGGAGCGGACCTTGTCGAGGCCCAAGGGCTGCATCAGCCAGGGCGACTTGCGCTCGAGAAAACCTCTGACGTCCTGACGACGGATCAGCGGAATGTGCTCGCCGAACTTGCTCCGATACAGATCGAGCAGGCGATGGCGATGACCGTCCTCCTCCTCGGCCATGGCGGCGAACATCTGCGCTGTCCCCGGATAGCTCTCCCGCAGGGCTTCGGCGAGGTCGCCGTAGGTGCGGTTGTCCTCCTCCTCGAGGCTGATCGCCAGCGCCAGCAGCTCCTTCTCGGTGAGTTGGGAGAAGTCCTTCATCGCCATTTACCTTCCGCCGAGGGCGAGGCGTGTTGCCCGCCAAATGCGGCCGGCGCAACGGGCGAAGCGGCGGCGCGCCGGCGAAATCAACTGCTGGCGCGAGACTCCGCCTTGGCCCAGCGGCGGCTGCGTCGTTGGGCGCAGAAAACGCGGTAGCCGTCGCTGCGCCGCAAGCGCGCGCCGCCGAAGATCTGCGCGAGCTTGCGCACGTACCACCTCTCGCGCCGGGTCACGAGCCACAGCTCGCCGCCGATCGCCAGCCTGTTGAAGCCTTTCTCGATGAAGCCCTTGGCGACCGAGAAATCGGTGTGAAATGGCGGATTGCACAGGATCTTGCTGAAGCCGCTCTCGTCCAGCCCAGCGAAGCCATCGCTCGCCAGACAGTGGGCGCCCGCGGCGCCGTTGCGCATCAGGTTGGCGGCGGCGCAAGCCACGGCCCGCGGGTCCTTTTCGACAAGCCAGACCCGGGCGGGCGCAATCACTCGGGCGGCAAGCACGCCCGCCAGCCCCCAGCCGCAGCCGAGGTCCAAGACCTTGTCCTTCGGGACAAACTCGACCTGCGCCAGCATGGCCAGCGTGCCGCGGTCCGGGTGGCGGGGCGAGAACAGGCCGCGGGCGGTCTCGAACTCCAGAGCGAGGCCGCGCAGTTCCGCCCGAATGAGGCGCGCCGGCCGGGGAGATGGGTGCGGGGACAGGATTTGAACCTGTGACCTTCAGGTTATGAGCCTGACGAGCTACCGGGCTGCTCCACCCCGCGTCAAAGGTCTGGTGAGGAAAGGGTCGGCGGCGGCGGCGAAACATCCCCTTGGCAGACCTGGCGACGACCTACTCTCCCGCGCCTTGAGGCGAAGTACCATCGGCCCTGGAGGACTTAACGACCGAGTTCGGAATGGGATCGGGTGGGGAACCTCCGGTATAATCACCAGGTCAGCCAAGAGGATGGAAGACATCAGCGTCTGATCGAAAGAACAAAGAAAGTCATGGGTTTTGATGAGAACGATCAAGCCGATCGAGCTATTAGTACCAGTAAGCTTCACGCCTCGCGGCGCTTCCACACCTGGCCTATCAACGTGGTGGTCTACCACGGCTCTTTGGCGAAGCCTTGTTTCGAGGTGGGTTTCCCGCTTAGATGCTTTCAGCGGTTATCCCGTCCGCACTTAGCTACCCTGCTGCGCGGCTGGCGCCACGACAGGTCCACCAGAGGTGCGTCCATCCCGGTCCTCTCGTACTAGGGACAGATCCTCTCAAGCTTCGAACACCCACGGCAGATAGGGACCAAACTGTCTCACGACGTTCTGAACCCAGCTCACGTACCACTTTAATCGGCGAACAGCCGAACCCTTGGGAGCTGCTCCACCCCCAGGATGTGATGAGCCGACATCGAGGTGCCAAACTTTCCCGTCGCTGTGGACGCTTGGGGAAAATCAGCCTGTTATCCCTAGAGTACCTTTTATCCGTTGAGCGATGGCCCTTCCACGCAGGACCACCGGATCACTATGACCGACTTTCGTCTCTGCTCGACTTGTCAGTCTCGCAGTCAGGCGGGCTTATGCCATTGCACTCGACGAGCGATTTCCGACCGCTCTGAGCCCACCATCGCGCGCCTCCGTTACACTTTGGGAGGCGACCGCCCCAGTCAAACTGCCCGCCACGCCATGTCCCGGACCCGGATGACGGGCCGCGGTTAGACGTCAGCAACAGCAAGGGTGGTATTTCAACGTTGGCTCCGCCGGAGCTGGCGCCCCGGTTTCATAGCCTCCCACCTATCCTACACATGTTGCTGCTAACGCCAAGGCGAAGCTGCAGTAAAGGTTCATAGGGTCTTTCCGTCTGACCGCGGGAACCCCGCATCTTCACGGGGAGTTCAATTTCGCTGAGCCTATGCTGGAGACAGTGGGGAAGTCGTTACGCCATTCGTGCAGGTCGGAACTTACCCGACAAGGAATTTCGCTACCTTAGGACCGTTATAGTTACGGCCGCCGTTTACCGGGGCTTCAATTCAGTGCTTGCACACCTCCTCTTAACCTTCCGGCACCGGGCAGGCGTCAGACCCTATACGTCGTCTCTCGACTTCGCAGAGCCCTGTGTTTTTACTAAACAGTCGCCACCCCCTGCTCTGTGCCACCCACCAACGGTTGCCCGCCAGCAGGTCTCGCTTATCCCGAAGTTACGCGAGCAATTTGCCTAGTTCCTTCGGCATCGTTCTCTCAAGCGCCTTGGTATACTCTACCAGTCCACCTGTGTCGGTTTCGGGTACGGTCTATACGCCAGAGCTGTTTCCCGGAACGATCCAGCCGCACGGACAATCCGATAAGTCCGCACAACACTTCACGTTCGTCACTTCTGGCAGGCCCAGGAATATTCACCTGGTTCCCATCGACTACGGCTCTCGCCCTCGCCTTAGGGGCCGGCTAACCCTGCGCGGATTAACCTTGCGCAGGAACCCTTGGACTTTCGGCGACAGAGTTTCTCACTCTGTTTGTCGCTACTCATGTCAGCATTCGCACTTCCGATACCTCCAGCGCCCCTCACGGGTACACCTTCGCAGGCTTACGGAACGCTCCGCTACCGCGCATTGCTGCGCCCACAGCTTCGGTAAATGGCTTGAGCCCCGTTACATCTTCGGCGCAGGATTTCTATTAGACCAGTGAGCTATTACGCTTTCTTTAAAGGATGGCTGCTTCTAAGCCAACCTCCTGGTTGTTTTGGAATTCCCACATCCTTTCCCACTTAGCCACGATTTGGGGGCCTTAGCTGGTGGTCTGGGCTGTTTCCCTCTCGACGACGGACCTTAGCACCCGCCGTCTGTCTGCCGTGTAGTACTCCTCGGTATTCGGAGTTTGGTTAGGTTTGGTAAGCCTTTGGGGCCCCCTAGCCCATCCAGTGCTCTACCCCCGAGGGCAAACACACGACGATCTACCTCAATAGATTTCGCGGAGAACCAGCTATTTCCGAGTTTGATTGGCCTTTCACCCCTAGCCACAGCTCATCCCCGACTTTTTCAACAGGCGTGGGTTCGGCCCTCCAGTGGGTGTTACCCCACCTTCAGCCTGGCCATGGCTAGATCACTCGGTTTCGGGTCTTCTGCCCGCGACTGAAACGCCCGTTTCAGACTCGCTTTCGCTGCGCCTACACCTACCGGCTTAAGCTCGCCGCGAACAGAAACTCGCTGACCCATTATACAAAAGGTACGCCGTCACCACACCCTTGCACGCATATTGCTACGCGCGCCGCTCGGCGGCTCCGACTGCTTGTAGGCATTCGGTTTCAGGTCTCTTTCACTCCCCTCGTCGGGGTGCTTTTCACCTTTCCCTCACGGTACTTGTGCACTATCGGTCACCAGGGAGTATTTAGGCTTGGAGGGTGGTCCCCCCATGTTCAGACAGGATTTCACGTGTC
>DASYYX010000002.1:0-15225 GCA_035946795.1 Caulobacteraceae bacterium
GGGCGCGCACGTCGCGCCCCCGACCCAGCATCCGGCGGCGATGCCCGGACGGCCGCGGCTGATCGCGCCGGCGCAGAAGGCTCACCCGGCGCAGCAGGGTCGGGCGCCCGTTCAGCGGCCAGCCGCCGGGCCTGCGCAGACACCCGCCGCGCCGGCGCGGGAACGCCAGCCCGCCCGCGAAGCGGCTCCTCCGGCTCACGCCGCCGCGCCGCTACCAGAGGGATCGTATCCGCCGCAGCGTCCCCAGGCGGCGCAGCCGCCTCGGCGCCTCCCGCCGCGGCCGCCGGCCCAAGCAGCGCCCAGCCATCCGAAACCGCCGCCGGACGCAGCACCGAGCATGGCCGAGCAGAGAGCCGCCGCGCGGGCCGCGGCCGAGCAGGCGGCCCGACAGACCGAGCAGCAGAACGCCGCCAATGCGGCGGCGCGGCGCCAAGCGGCTCAGCGAGGCGCGCCGGCGCGGCCATCGCCGGAGGCAGAGAAGCGGAAGCGCCCGGGCCAGAAGCCGCAGAACGCCGCCCCGGGTGGGCCGTCGCAATAACTGGGGACAAGCCTCGCCCCTGAGGTGTGGCGCGTTGACGCATGCGGCGGCCTCCGCCAAGAGAGCGGCTGCGGGGAGGGCTTGGGCAGTCCGGCCGCGCTGGCCGCAGGGCGTCGAGGGTTAGCGATATGGCCGCGCTCGCCTCTTCCTCCTCCGAGTTCCCCGCCAACGACGCCGCAGCCGCCCTGAGCGCCCTGCGGGAGAGCGAAGCGCGTCTGGCGCTCGCCGCGGAAGCGGCCAAGATCGGCATCTGGGATTGGGACCTGGCGAGCGGCCGCATGGTCCATTCGGCCCAAGCCAAGGCGATCTTCGGCTGGCCGCCGGACCAAGTCGTTACCCTCGACATGGTGCGCGCCGCGACCCATCGCGCCGACGCCGGACTGACCGAGCCGATGCGGGAGCGGGCCCTCGACCCTGCGATCAAGGAGCGCGCACCGTACGAGTATCGGATCGTCCGCGCCGACGGCGAAGTCCGGTGGGTTCAGGCCCACGGCCTGGCCTTGTTCCAGAGCCAGGGCGAGGAGGAGCGCGCGGTTCGCTACCTGGGCACGATCCAGGACATCACCGAGGTCAAGCAGGCGGCGGCCGAGCTGCTTTCGCTCCAGGCCCAGCTGGGGCTGGCGATGGAGGCCGGCCTGATGGCGGTGTGGGACTCGCGCCAACCGGAACTCGTTCAGACCTCGCCTCAGTTCAATCGCCTGTTCGGCTTCCCCGATGACGCCCACCCCAGCTTGGAGAGGCTCCAAGAACACTATCTTTCCGACGGCGTGGCCCAGGCGCGGGGGGCCGCGGCCGAGGCTATCGCCGCAGGCCGGGACAATTTCGAGACCGAGTTCTCGTACCGCCGCTCCGACGGCGAAGCGGGCTGGCTGCTGCTGCGCGGCCGCATCCGGCGCGGCGGCGCGGGCGAGCGCGACGGAGCGGTCGGGGTCCTGATCGACATCACCGACCGCAAACGTGTGGAAGAAAAGCTCGCCGAGACCGAGGGGCGGCTGAGCGCCCTGGCGAACAACCTTCCGGGCGGCATGATCTACCAGGGTGTGGTTGAGACGGCCGGCCAGCGGCGATTCACCTACGTCTCAGCGAGCTGCGAGCGCGTCAACGGCCTCAGCCCCGAAGCGATCTTGGCCGATCCGCAGCTCCTGTATGCGCTGGTGCATCCTGATGACTTGCCCCGCTTGGCCCAAGCCGAAGCTGAGGCCGAACGCATCGACGGCAGCATCGACGTCGAACTGCGCGCCAGGAGCCCAGACGGGGCCTGGCGCTGGTTCCGCATCGTCTCGGCGCCACGGCGACTGGCGTCCGGTCAGATGGCCTGGGACGGGTTGCAGATCGACATCGACCAGCGGCGGCGGGCCGAAGACGCGGTGCGGGAGCTCAACGAGAGGCTCGAAGAACGCGTCGAGCGGGAGCTGGCCCGCCGCCTCGAGGCCGAGGCGGCGCTGCGTCAGGCGCAGAAGATGGAGGCGGTCGGCCAGCTTACCGGCGGCGTCGCGCATGACTTCAACAACCTGCTGACGTTGATCATCGGCGGGCTCGAAAGCCTGCGCCGCTGCGCCCCCGACGACCAGGCGCGCTGCAGCCGCGCCCTGGACATGGCTCTTGCCGGCGCCGAGCGCGCCGCCAGTCTCACCGGGCGGCTGCTCGCCTTTTCGCGACGCCAGCCTCTCGACCCCAAGCCGCTCGACCTCAATGTGCTGATCGATGGCATGACCGAGCTGCTGACGCGCACCCTGGGGGAGCGGGTCGAGGTGGCGGCCCAAGCGGCGCGGCGGCTGTGGCGCATCGAAGCCGACCGCAACCAGCTGGAGAGCGCCCTGCTGAACCTGGCGCTCAATGCCCGCGACGCCATGCCCGATGGCGGCCGGCTGACGCTCCGGACGGCGAATGTCACCCTGGGAGCAACGGCGGCGGCGGAGGCCGCCGCCACGCCGGGCCAGTACGCCCTGATCGCCATCAGCGACACCGGCGAGGGCATGGATGAGGCGACTGTGGCCCGCGCCTTCGAACCTTTCTTCACCACCAAACCGGTCGACAAGGGCACCGGCCTGGGGCTTTCGATGATCTGGGGGTTCGTCAAACAGAGCGGCGGACACGTGGCTCTGGAGAGCCGGCCCGGAAAGGGCACGACGGTGAAGCTCTACTTCCCGCGCTATCGCGGGTCTGCGCCGGCCGTGAACGCCGCGACGGGCCCCGGGCGGGCGGCTTCGCCCTGCCGCGAGCGCCTCCTGGTGGTGGAAGACAATGCCGAGCTGCGCGCTTTCGCCGCCGAGGCGCTGTCGGAGCTGGGCTATGGGGTGCTGGAGGCGGGAAGCGGGGAGGACGCTTTGCGCCTCCTCGAGCGCGAACCCATCGACCTGTTGTTCACCGACGTGGTGCTTCCAGGGATCAGCGGCCGGGCTTTGGCCGAGCAGGCGCGCGCCAAGCGCCGGGACCTGAAAGTGCTCTATACGAGCGGCTACGCCCGCGACGCCCTCGTCGAGGGCGGCCGGCTGGTAGCGGGGGTGCGACTGTTGCCAAAACCGTTCACGATCGAGACGCTCTCCCGTCGGGTGCGCGACCTCCTGGACGAAACCTGAACGAACGTCCGCTCGTGGAACACAGGCGAGGCCCTGAGGCCGTCCTCTTCGACCTCGGCGGAGTGCTGTTGCCTTTCGATCGTGAGCGGCGGGTGCGGGCAGTGGTCGAGGCTCTGGCGATCAGCGAGGCGGCGGCGCGCCGAGCGCTCTCCCCTGAGCGGTTCGCACGCCTGGATCTGGGCCTTTGCGACCAGCGCGAGTTCGCCGCCGTCTTTTCCGTCGCGGCCGCGCGAGACGTGAGCCCCGACGAAGCGCGAGCCTTGATCCTAAGCGTGTTCGAGGCGCCGAACCTGGAGCTCTGGAGACTGGCGATGCGGCTGAAGGCGCGCCTCACCGTCGGGGCCCTGAGCGACAATCCCGCTTTCGTGCGGCGGATGTTTCCGGAGAAGGACGTCCTCGAGCCAGTGTTCCTTTCGGCCGAGATCGGCGCCTGCAAGCCGTCCGCGCGGCTTTTCGCCGCGGTCGAGGGAGCTCTGGGGTTGCCACCCTCGGCGCTGCTGCTGATCGACGACACCGCCGCCAACTGCGTCGCGGCGCGCGCGCGCGGCTGGGACGCGATCGCCTATGTCGACCCGGTGTCCCTGGCTTCGTCGCTCGAGGAGCGGGGACTGCCGACATGATCGTCATTCGGCGCGCCGGCCCAGGTGATGCCGCCCTGGCGCTGAGGTTCATCCGCGAACTCGCAGCCTACGAGAGGCTGGAGGGCGAGATGGTCGCGGACGAAGCCGCGGTGCGCGATCTGCTGTTTTCCGATCCTCCGGGCGCCTTTTGCGAATTCGCCGAGCTCGATGGCGAGGCGGCAGGATTCGCCCTGTGGTTCTACAACGCCTCCACCTTCGAGGGCCGGCGCGGACTCTACCTGGAAGACATCTTCGTCAGACCCGAACACCGGGGCGAAGGCGTCGGCCTCGCTCTGATGAGGGCGCTGGCGCGGCGGTGCGCCGACGAGGGCCTCAGGCGCATGGAATGGGCGGTGTTGAATTGGAACGCGCCGGCCAGGCGGTTCTATGACGCCCTGGGGGCCGAAGCCATGGATGGCTGGACGACGCGCCGGCTCTCCGGCGCCGCCCTGGCGAAGCTGGCGCAAGAGCGGTAAGGCTCGATCCCGAAGACGGTCCTTCCGACGCGTCGAGCGCCGGAGGGGGCAAGAGGGAACGCGGTGCGGGGCGACCCAAAGCCGCGGCTGTGCCCGCAACTGTAAGCGGCTTGGTGCTGCCGATCCGGCTCCGCGCGAATCTACCGCGAAGAGTCGGCGCCACTGGGTGACCGGGAAGGCGAGGCGGACCAACTGAAGCCGCGAGCCAGGAAACCTGCCGCCTCGTCGCTCGTCCGAAGGGCCCGGGCCCAGGCCTCTCGGCGCGGCAGGCGCGCCGCCTCGTCGCAGCGACCGTGAGAGGACGCGGGCGAAGAGGAGGAGCCCGTGCGCGCCGCCCTTCCGGCTCTGCTTGTTTTCTTGCTGGCGGGCGGTAGCCGCGCCCAAACCGCGAGCGATGTCGGGCCGCTGGTGGTCACCGCGACCCGCCTGCCCCAAGCGCTCGCTCAGACGCCGGACGCGCAGGTGATCACCGCCGCCGACCTCGCCATCCGCCAGATCGACTTCGCCCCCGACGCGCTCCGGCTGCTTGCGGGCGTGGCCGTGGCCGATAACGGCGCCTTTGGCGGGGTCACGGCGGTGCGCATTCGCGGCGCGGCGTCGGACCTGACGCTCACGGTCATCGACGGCGTTGTTCAGAACGACCCCTCGCAGCCCGCCGGCGGCTACGACTTCGGCGGTTTGGACTTGGCCGACGTTGCCCGGATCGAGGTGCTGGAGGGTCCGCAAAGCGCCCTCTGGGGTTCGGACGCGATCGGCGGCGTGGTCGCAATCACCAGCGCCGAGGAGAACGGCTGGCGCGCGGGGGCCGAGGCCGGATCGCTTTCCACGGACCGGGAGTGGGCAATGGCCGGCGCGAGGAGCCAAACCTGGGCCGTGGGCGTCGACCTCGCCCGCTTTCGCACCGCCGGGGTCTCCAAGGCCGACGGGGCCGCCGAGAGCGATGGCATGCGCGAATGGACGCTCGGCGGCTACGGCCGCATCGACTTGACGCGTCTCATCCGCCTGGAGGGACGGGTTCGCTACCAAGACGACGACATCGACCTCGACGGCTACGCGCCGCCGGACTTCACCTTCGGCGAATCGCCGGAGTGGTCGACGAGCCGCAGTTGGAGCAGTTTCGTGCGCCTCACTCACGCCGATCTCCTGGGATTCCGGCAGAGCCTGACGGCGGGCGGCTACTCCCTGGCCCGAGCCGACCTCGGCGGCGCCTTTCCCTCCGCCTACACCGCTCGGCGGCAAGATCTGCGCTGGCTGGCGCAACGCGGAGCGGCCGACGACCGCTTCGGCGTCGCCCTCGGGCTCGAGCGCGATTGGACCGAAGCGTCCTTGAGCGATGGCTCGCACCGTCGCCTGGGCGATGCGGCCGTATTCGCCGTGGCGCGCGCACGGCCGACGAAGCCGCTGAGCCTTTCGGCCAGCGCCAGATACGACGCCCCCGATGGCTTCGCGGGAGCCGCGACCTTGCGCGGAGGCGCCGTTCTGACCTTGGGTGCGGGGTTGTCGCTGACCGCCGACATCGGCCAGGGCTTCAAGACACCGACGATCAGCGAGGCGGCGTGCGACTTCTGCTTTCCGCCGGGACCGTCGACAGGTCTGAGGCCCGAGCACGCGCTCGGCTGGGACGTCGGCCTCCAGGAGCACGCGGGTGACGGCCGTTGGGACGTGCGCGCCAGTGTGTTCCGCCTTGCCGTTCGCGACGAGATCGCTTTTGTCGGCGGGCGCTACGCCAACATCGCCAGAACCCTGTCGCGTGGACTGGAGGCGAGCGCCCAGGCGCGGCTCAGCACGGCGCTGAGGCTGCAGGCGTCCTACGCCTACACCGTTGCGACCGATGCGGTCACCGGGGCGCAGCTGCCGCGTATTCCCCGCGACGCCGGCCAAGTGAGCCTGTTGTTCTCGCAGGATCGGTGGAGCGGCGCGCTGAGCGTGCGCGCCGAAGGCGATCAGGCGGACCTGGACGCCTCGACGTTTGCGCCGGCGCGCCGACCGGGCTTCGCCGTCGCCGACCTCGCCCTGGCCTGGCGCGCGAACCGCCGCCTCCAACTGACTCTGAAGATCACCAATCTCGCCGACCGCCACTACGAGGAGGTGCTGGGCTACGGCGAGCCCCGTCGCGTGATCCTGGCCGGCGTGCGGATGGGAGACTAGGCCGCCGCCCAGGCCCGGCCGTCGAGGCTCGGCGGGTCGTCCATCGCCATACCATCCCAGTCCAGGTTGGGCGGCGGCCGGGAGGCCGCGGCGAGGATCGCGGCGAGTTCAGCGCCGGTCGAAGCTCCGACGATCACCGCGTCGGCCTCTGGTCGTGACAAGGCGAAGCCGAGAGCAGCCTGCATCGGATCGCTGCGGCCCTCGGCGATCAGACGCCGGGCGCGCGCCAGGCGCGAGATCGCCGCCGCGCCGATGGCGCTGGGCGCCCGGTCGGGCGGCAGGAACAGCAGACCATTGAGGAAAATCGAGCGGATATGGACCTCGACTCCGAGATCGCGCACGCGCGCCAAAGCCCCATCGACCAGCAGCCTCTGATCGAGAAGGCTGGCCGGCGCCTGGATGACGTCGGGTTTGAATCGGCGCGCCAGGCCCGCCGGATCATCGGAAGCATAGGCGCTGATCCCCACCTTCGAGAACAGGCCCGCCTCGCGCAGATTGAGGAGGGCGCGCCAGAGGTGCTCGCCCCATGGCGAGAAGAGATCCCCGGCCGACTGAACCATGATGGTCTCGGCGCGCTCCAGGCCGAGACGCTGCAGGGAGGCGCGCGCCTCTGACTCGACGAACGCGCCGCCGCGCTCTCCGCGGGCAGCCTTGACGGTGATCCGGAACGGCGAGGGCCGCGGGCTGACGCCGCCGATGACCGCCTCGCCGTGGGGAGAAGCGGCGCCCGCGTCGAGCACCTTGAGTTCGCGCTTGGCCGCCATGGCCAGAATCTCGCGGACCTCGGCCTCGGCGGAGCGGCCGCGTAGCGGCGCACCGCCGTCGAGGCCGAACTGGGCCACTCCCAGGCCGAGCTTGGCGAGCGGAGAGCTCATCTCTGGCTTTACGCTTCCTCTTTGCAGTTCCGCGGCGGCGCGACGGCCACCTCGAGGCCCCTATTTGTTGGCCGCGATCATGCAGCGTGATCCTTAAGGAACCGGTATCGAGACGGTGAACGGAGGGTTAAGGTCGGGCCGCGATGCCCGAGCAGGAGCTCCCTTCCTGGCCGCTTTTCGGCCTCCTGGACGATGTTCGCCCCTTCCTGGCGGAAGCGCGGGAACGCCGCCAACCGGGAGCGCTGGCGACGATCACCGCACTTTCGGGGGGCGGCCCTCGGCCAGTGGGGACGCAGATGCTGTTCGCCCCAGAGCCCAAGTGTGGGTTCCTGTCCGGCGGCTGCCTGGAAGCGGACGTAGCGACGCACGCCGCCGCAGTGCTCGCCGATGGTGAGCCGCGCCGTCTCGTCTACGGCGAAGGGAGCCCGTGGCCGGACATCCGCCTGTTGTGCGGCGCGCGCATCGACATCCTGCTCGAGCGCATCGATCCGGACGACACGGCCGCCGGGACTCTGCTGGCGCTGACGGCGGCGCGGCTGGAAGCGGTCTGGCTGAGCGACGGCCGGAGGCGCGTTTGCGGACCCTCGACCGTCCCGCCGCTTCCCTGGCCGGGCGCATTCGAGCGGCGGTATTTTCCGGCAACGCGGCTTATCGTGCTCGGCGCAGATCCGACGGCGCTCGCGATCGCCGAGCTGGGCGCCAAGGCCGGCTTCGAGACCACCCTGGTGCGCCCGAAGGGTCCGCAGACGGTGCCGCCGATCTCAGGGATCGCCTACAGCCGCGCCGAGCCGGCGGCGGCGCTGGGCGCCATTGGGCTGGACGCGTGGACGGCCGTGGCCGTGGCCACCCACGAGATGGAGACCGATCACGCGGCCCTGATCGCCGCCTTGCCGTCGCGGGCCTTCTATGTCGGGGCGCTGGGGGCGCGGCGGCGCGCCCCCGACCGCCTTGCGGCCCTGCGGGCGGAACGCCTCGAGCAGACCGACATCAACCGGCTGGTGACGCCCATCGGCCTTCCCATCGGCGGCAAGGCGCCCTTTGAAATCGCTATCGCCGTCATCGCCCAGATCCTGGAGCGTCGTCAGGCTCTCATCAACGGGAGGACGTCGACGACATCGCCGGCCGCCGTCGCGGGCGCGCCGGCGCACCGCCTCAGCAGGGCGTCGGCGGCGGCGAAGATGGTGACCAGCGCCGAATCCTGATCGACAAAAGGCTCGACGATGAGCGCCGCGTCCTCGCCCCGACGCAGGCGGGCGCGCATCCAATGCTCGCGCGGCCCGTTGGCGGCAAGCTGCTGGCTCGAACGCGCTGGGACGAGCCGCATAATCGGCTCCTCCCCGAGGAGCGCCTCGAGCAGGGGCCTCAGGAAGAGCTCGGCGCACACCAGGGCCGAGGCGGGATTGCCGGGAAGCCCAAGGACGAGCCGCCCGTCGCCGAGGACGCCGAACCAGGTAGGCTTGCCCGGTCTGACCGCCACGCTTTCCACGCGCAGGGTGAGCCCCAGCTCGGCGAGAGCCGGCTTGACGAGGTCGTGGTCGCCAACCGACGCGCCCCCGAGCGTAACGATGAGATCGCATGCCGCGCCCTGGGCGGCGGCGGCGATTGCCGATGCGTCGTCGCCGATCGGCGCGGACGCCTGTGCGATCCCGCCCCAGCACTCAACAAGGGCGGCGAGCGAGGGGCCGCCGGAGTCGTAGATCTGGGCCGAACCGGCGGCCGTCCCTGCCGGGACCACCTCCTCCCCTGTGGGAATCACGGTTACACGCGGCAAACGCGACACCTCCAGGACTCCGAGGCCGGCGGCGGCGGCGAGCCCCAGCCGCCAGGGATCGAGTCGGCACGGAGCGGCTAGCAGCCGCTGGCCGGCTCTGAAGTCGTGCCCGGCTCGACGCAAGTGAGCTCCGCTCGGAGCGGCGGGGACCGCCACGAGGTCACCCTCGCGCACCGCGTCCTCCTGGATGACGATAGCGTCGGCGCCGTCCGGGACCGGCGCGCCGGTGAAGATGCGTACGGCCTCGCCGCCGCCGATCTTACCGGAAAAGGGGTGGCCGGCGGCGCTTTCGCCGACGATCCGTCTGCGCCCGGCGCCGGCGGCGGCGATGACGGCCCAGCCATCCATCGCCGAGGCGTCGAACGGCGGCTGGTCGCGGCTGGCGAGGACATCGGCGCGCAGCGTCCGGCCGAGGCAGTGCTGCAGGGCTACCGGTTCGGTAGGCAGCGGTGTGGCGGCGGCCAGCATCACTTCCCGCGCCGCCTCGACCGAGAGCAGCTTCATGAACGCCGCTTGGGGGCCTGCCATTCCCCAGAGGCCCCGCCCCGCTTTTCCACAAGGCGCACGGCTTCGATGACCATGCCGCGTTCGGCCGCCTTGAGCATGTCGTAAAGCGTCAAGCAGGCGATCGACACGGCGGTGAGCGCTTCCATCTCCACGCCGGTCCGCCCCACGGTCCTCGCTCTGGCCGTGACGGCAAGACCTGCCGGCGCGGGCTCGATGCGCACCTCCACGTGACCCAGCGGAAGGGAGTGGCAGAGCGGGATGATCTCGGCCGTTCGCTTGGCGGCCATTACCCCGGCGAGCTCGGCGACAGCCACGACCTCGCCTTTCTTTCCCGCCCCTGAAAGGGCCAGCTCCCGCGTCTTGGGGCTCATGCGGACAAGACCTTCGGCGACGGCTTCCCGCTCGCTCTGCGCCTTGGCCGAGACGTCGACCATGCGCGCCCGGCCGCTCTTGTCCAGGTGAGAGAGCCTGCTCACGTCTCCGCCAGTCGCGGCATGAGCTCGACGAGGTTGCACGGCCGGTGGCGCGAATCGAGCTGGGCGGCGATCACCTTGTCCCAGCCGTCCCTGACGGCGCCGTTCGAGCCCGGCAGGCAGAACACGAACACCCCCTCGATGATCCCCGCCAGCGCCCGTGACTGGAGCGTGGAAAGGCCGACGGATTGATAGCTGACCAGATGGAAGATCACGGAAAAGCCGTCGATCCGCTTGGAGAACATGGGCTCGAGCGCTTCGGGCGTGACGTCGCGGCCGGTGAGACCCGTGCCGCCCGTGGTGACGACGACTTCCACCTCTCCACTCTTCGTCCACGCCTTCACCTGCGCCCGGATCGCCTCGACGTCATCGCGCACGATCGCCTGGCCGGCCAAGGCGTGGCCGGCAGCGCGGACACGCTCGGCGAGGATGTGACCGGAGGTGTCGCTCTCCTGGTCACGGGTATCGGAGATGGTGAGCACAGCGATGCGCACCGGAGCGAGGCTCGCGGCCGCATCGAATTTTCCGCCTGGGGCAAGGACGGTGGACATGTCAGGTCGAACTCCGTTGAGCGCGGCGAAGATTTAGTCCCAGCGCTCGGCGTCCGCCATATCGCGCGCCGTTGGCTCGACCCAGCGCGCGCCGGAAGGTCCGACCTCTTTCTTCCAGAACGGAGCGCGGGACTTCAGATAGTCCATCAGGAAGTCACAGGCCTCGAAGGCTTGGCGCCGGTGCGCAGCTGCCGTGAGGACCAGCACGATGGGTTCGCCAGGCGCGAGGGCGCCGATGCGATGGACGATGGCCCAGTCCTGGAGCGCGAAGCGCGCCGCGGCGGCGTCGGCGAACCGTTCGATCTGCGCCTCCGTAAAGCCGGGATAGGCCTCCAGCTCCAAGGCGATAACCTGGCCTGTGTCGCCGCGGGCGATCCCCAGGAAGCTAGCCACCGCCCCCGTCTCGCTCCTGCCGGCGGCGAAGCGCTCGAGTTCTGCACCCAGCGAGAACGGCTCGGCTGTAAGGCGGATCATCCGCCGCTCATCGGGGGCATGAAGGCGACCTCGACGACGCCGGTCAGGCTGACATCACCGCGAGCCAACACCTTGTCGATCGCCGCCTGGACCCCGGGGCCGCACAGCGCTGCGCCAAGGTTCGCGTCCACCTGCGCCAGAAGCTCGCGAAGGCCACCCAGCGTCGCCGGCGGAGAGTCGAACTCCTTCTCGCGCCAGCCTGCCACGTCCCGAAGGCGCCCGAAGAGCAGGACCCTCATCCGCCGGTTGTCGACATGTGCCGAGCGAGCGCCGGGGCCTGGCCGCGGCCGATGCGGAAATCGTGGCCCTTCGGTTTGGCGTCGATCCCTGCGGCGATGGCTCCAGCGAGGCCCCTGTCGTCGGCCCCAGCCCGAATCACGGCGCGCAAATCGGTAGCGTCCTCGCGACCCAGACAGGTGTGCAGCGTGCCGGTGCACGTCAGGCGGACCCGGTTGCAGCCCTCACAGAAGTTATGGGTCAGCGGCGTGATGAATCCGAGGCGCCCGCGCGTCTGGGCCACCTCGACATAGCGCGCCGGGCCACCGGTAGTGAGCGGCAAGTCCCGCAACGTCCAGTAGCTCTCCAGGTCGGCGCGCACCTTCGAGAGCGAGAGGAATTGATCGGTGCGGTCGACCTCGACCTCGCCCATGGGCATGGTCTCGATGAGAGTGATGGCGAAGCCGCGCGCATGCGCCCAGGCGATGAGTTCCGGAATCTCTTCGGCGTTGTCGTCTTTCAAGGCGACGACGTTGATTTTGACCTCCAGCCCGGCGGCGCGGGCGGCCTCGATGCCCTCCTGGACCTTGGCCAGATCGCCGCCGCGCGTCAGCCGCCGAAAGATGTCTGGCCGAAGCGTGTCCATCGACACATTGACGCGCCGCACCCCAGCATCGGCCAGCTGGCCGGCGAACTGGGCCAAGCGTGACCCGTTGGTGGTGAGCGCCAACTCGCGCAGGCCGCCATCGCCGAGCCGCCGCGAGAGGCTCTCCACCAAACTCATGAAACCTTTGCGCACCAGCGGCTCGCCGCCGGTCAGGCGGATCTTCGTGACCCCGAGCGAGATGAAGACCGAGGCGATGCGATCAAGCTCCTCGAGCGTGAGCACCTGCGCCTTCGGGAGGAACTGCATGTGTTCGCTCATGCAGTAGACGCAGCGAAGGTCGCAGCGGTCCGTGACCGAAAGGCGCAAATAGGTCACCTTCCGGCCAAAGCCGTCGACCAGGCCGGCGGGCCATCGGCTCTGGTCGCGCGCGACCCTTCCGGGGGGCTTGGGTTCGGCGTCGTACGGCGTCATGGGCAAGGGTGAAGATAGTCCAGGAGGGGCCATGGCAGAAGAGGCGGGTCGGTCAGCCCGGCTCGAGTCGATCGTGCTGGCGGCCGGCGCGGGGACGCGCTTCGGCGGCGAGAAGCTCACGGCGCCGTACCACGACGGCCTCCTGATCGACGGCGCTCTTGGCGCCGCCTTCGCGGCGCCGGGACGCACGGTGACGGTGACGATCGGCGCGGATCCCAAGGTGGCGGCCGCAGCGCGCGCGTTCGCCGAGCGCCGGGGCGAAGCGGCTCGGCTAAAGTTGTTGCCGGTGGCCGATCACGCCCGCGGAATGGGCGTCTCCCTGGCGACGGCGGTTGCCTCATTGCCAAAGGACGCGGCCGGCGTCTTCGTCTTCCTCGGGGACATGCCCGAGACGCCGCACGCCATGGCGGCGGCCCTGGCGCGCGCGCTCGAAGCAGGCGCGATGGCGGCCGCGCCGACCCACGCCGGCCGACGCGGGCATCCGGCGCTGTTTGCCAACGCCTTGTTCCCGCGGCTATCCACGCTCGGCGGGGACGAGGGCGCCCGCGCGGTGCTTGCGGGTCTGGGCCAGAGCCTGGCGCTAGTGGAAACCGATGATCCGGGGGTTCTCTTCGACGTCGACGAGAGGCTGTGAGGCCGCCCGCCCTATTGGCAGGCGAGACATTCGTCGAAGTCCGTCCGCACCGTCGGCGGGGCTGGCGCCTCGACCGCTTCGGTTTCAGCTCCGGCAAAAGCGGCGCGCTGCACCGATTTCGACCGCAGGTAGTAGAGGCTTTTGACGCCGCGCTCCCAGGCGAGCCAGTGCAGCATGTGCAAATCCCACTTATCGACATCGCCTGGAAGGAACAGGTTCACCGATTGCGATTGACAGATTTCGGGGGTGCGGTCGGCAGCCAGTTCCACGATCCAGCGCTGGTCGATCTCGAACGCTGTCTTGAACACCTGCTTCTCGTCGTCGGTCAGACAGGCGAGATCCTGCACCGAACCCTCGTCCTCCAGGATCTCGGCCCAGATCGCCGGCGTGTTCGCGCCCTTGGTTTCGAGGAGCCGCTCCAGGTACGGGTTCTTCACCGCGAATGAGCCCGACAGGGTCTTGTGAGTGTAGATGTTGGCCGGGATCGGCTCGATCCCGGCGCTCGCGCCACCGCAGATGATCGAGATCGAGGCCGTGGGCGCAATGGCGAGCTTGTGCGAAAAGCGCTCCATGGCTCCGCGTTCGGTGGCATCCGGGCAAGGCCCGCGTTCGGCGGCCAAGGTGACGCTCGCGGCGTCGCACTGCCGGCGCAGGTGACGGAAAATGCGCATGTTCCAGGATTTGGCCAGCGCGCTCTCGAAGGGGACGTTCTGCGACTGTAGGAATGAGTGGAAGCCCATCAGCCCCAACCCCACCGAGCGCTCGCGCTCGGCCGCATAGGCCGCCGGCGCCATCTCGGCGGGGGCGCGGTCGATGAAGTCCTGGAGGACATTGTCGAGGAACCGCATGACGTCCTCGATGAAGTTAGGCTGGTCGCGCCACTCTAGGAACTTCTCGGCATTGACCGAGGAGAGGCAGCAGACGGCGGTGCGCTCGTTGCCCAGATGGTCCGGGCCTGAGTGCAGCACGATTTCGGAGCATAGATTCGATTGCCGCACCTTGAGCCCGAGCTCGCGCTGGTGGACCGGCATGGCGCGGTTCACCGTGTCTGAGAAGATCAGATAGGGTTCGCCGGTCTGCAGGCGCAGCTCCAGCACCCTTTGCCAGAGGGCGCGCGCATCGACCTCGCGCACGGTTTCCCCGGTCTTGGGCGAGCGCAGCGCAAACGGGGCGCCGGCGCGCACCGCTTCCATGAACTCGTCGCTGACCGCGACGCCGTGGTGGAGGTTGAGCGATTTGCGGTTGAAGTCGCCCGAGGGTTTGCGGATCTCGAGAAATTCCTCGATCTCGGGGTGGTGGATGTCGACGTAGACCGCGGCCGAGCCGCGACGAAGCGAGCCTTGGCTGATGGCGAGGGTGAGGCTGTCCATCACCCGGATAAAGGGGATGATGCCGCTCGTCTGCCCAGAGCCCTTTACCTTCTCACCGATCGAGCGAACGCCGCCCCAATACGTGCCGATGCCGCCACCGTTGGCAGCCAGCCAAACGTTCTGGTTCCATGTCCCCACGATGCTCTCGAGCGAATCGCCGACGGCGTTGAGGAAGCAGGAAATCGGCAGGCCGCGATTGGCGCCGCCATTCGAGAGCACCGGAGTCGCCGGCATGAACCAGAGCTTGGAAATGTAGTCGTAGACACGCTGGGCGTGCTCGGCGTCGTCGGCGAAGGCCGTCGCCACCCGCGCAAACATCTCTTGGTAGGACTCGCCCGGCAGCAGATAGCGGTCGCGAAGCGTGGTGCGTCCGAAATCGGTGAGCAGATCATCGCGCGCGCGATCGATCTCGATCTTGGGCACCAAGGTGAGCTTCGGGCGAACGGCTTCTCTGCGGCCCAAGGCTGACTCGGCCGACCCTTCGACTTTCGCCTTCGTCGCTTCCCAACCCGACATGTTCCACTCACCCCAAGCTGTCGCTGTACGCGAAACCGCCATCTAGATATTGTGGGCGCTCGGCCCGCTCACCCCATCATATGGGGTCACATGGTGAACGGAGCGTCAACAGCCCCTGGCGGGTCTGAACCGATTTTTTGTGGATGGCGAGCGCGCGCGCTACAGGAATCGTGGCCTCTTCAAGGCCTTGCGGAGGCGCGAAAAATGTTCACGAGAACGTGATCGGGTCACGGCCGGCAAGGCGGCCCGAATAGAGAAAGAGCCCGGCCTTTGGGGGCCGGGCTCTTGGAAGTCTTGGGTAGGACCGGGTGGTCCTGGTTGGCGATCAGAACTGGATGTGGATGGTCGCCCGACGATTGAGCGGCTCCTTCACCTGATCGCCGGTCTGCACCGCCAGGT
>DASYYX010000003.1:0-84583 GCA_035946795.1 Caulobacteraceae bacterium
CGGTCCGACTCGCGGCCGAGCACGGAGGGGAGCCGCAGCCCGAAACGGGCGTCCCGAGTCGGACTAACGACTGTTTCAAAACTGGATTCACCCGGCCTGTCACGCCGGAGGTCGCGGGTTCAAGTCCCGTCACTCGCGCCATTTTGCAAACAAGCCCAACGTCCGCGGAGCTCGCCGCCGACCAGTGGCCGCAGGTCATCGGTATGTTGTCCCCTTCGCCCGCGTAACGTGTTATCATGCCGCGTAAAAACGAGGCGCGAGCCCACATGTCGATGCCGCATATCCGTTATGAAGTGGCGATGATGCTAGCCGAGGTCGGCTGCGAGCTTGCCGAGGCAGAGCATCGGCTGGCGACAGGCGCGGCCCGCGACAGGGTGGCGGCGGCCGGGGCCTTCGTCTTGCTGAAGCGCCAGAAGGCACTGATCGAGGCGCGCCTGGCCGAGATCGACGCTCACCCGGCCGCCACCGAGACCTTCCTGGCGTGGTTCAAGGAAGAGCTGTTCAACTTCAAGGTGCGCCTGGAGGGCGGTTTCGGTCATCCGTGACGGCGGAAGGCGGACCGGCCCCACGCTTCGCCTCCTCGCCTCAGACGAACGCGGCCGCTATCGAAGGGAAAGAGCCTGGGCCAGGACCGGGCGCTGCCCCTTCGCCGCTTCACGGCCCTCCTCCCCACTCTTGCGGGAGGATGGCGCCCGGCCGGGACGAGCATGTCGGGAGTAGGTGTCTCGACCGGGTTTCCGTATTGAAGGCGGCATGATCCGCACCCTCTCCTGTCATTGCGGGGCGGTCCGCATCGAGACCAACGCCGAGCTCGGCGTAGTGACCGAGTGCAACTGCTCGACGTGTGCGCGCCATGGCTTCCTGCACTGGAAGATACGCCCCGATGAGGCGCGGCTGCTGACGACGCGCACGGGCGTGGCCGCCTATTGGTGGCGCGACTTCGTCGGCGGTCACCACTTCTGCAAGACCTGCGGCACGCCGATCTGCCGCACTGGCCCTGGCTATTTCTCGGTGAACGCCCGCTGCCTGGACGATGTCGACGTCTTCACCTTGGATGTGACGCGCTACGACGGGCGCAGGGAAATGCCCGGAGGCGAGACCCCGCCGCTGGACGAGACGCGCCAGAGAGGGTGAGCGAGGCTTTTGAAATCGCCGCCGAAGCGACCGCTGCCGAGGCGCGGGCGACGCTGATCGGCGCGGGCTGGCGGCTGATAGGGGTTGGCGACTGGTCATGGGTGTTCGCCTCGCCCGACGGCGCCAGCGCCTGCCGCGTGACCCCGATCGACCCGGCCCACCGGATGTTCGCCGAAGCCTGCCTGTCGCGGCCGGCGAACCGCTGGCTGCCGGCGATCGAGCGCCTACTGCCCCTGAGACGCGCCGGCTACATGGTTTTCATGGAGCGGCTGTTCCCGGCCGACCCAGAAGCGGCGGCAGCCTTTTGCGCCGTCATCGCCGGCGAGACGAAGATGGGGCGCGACGCCGACATGGCTGGCGTGCGCGCCCTGATCTCCGAGCTGGGCGAGGCCGGGGCGCGGCGCTTTCGCCTGTGGGGCGGAGCAGACGTGCGGCCGGGCAATGTGATGGCGGACGCGCAGGGGTGGCTGAAGCTCGTCGATCCGCTCTACGTCAGCGGGCGCGAGGTGGTTGCCGCCATCGAAGCCGGTGCGGTCGAGGCTCTCGCGGGGTTCGCGCCGGGAGAGCTGGAAGACTTCCTCACCATACCTGTCTTCCCCGAGGGCGAGGCGACCGCAGCGCTGCGGGCCAAGCTGGTAGCGGTGGTGCGGTTGCTGGGCAGGTAGGCCCCGGCGCCGGCCGCCGGCTGCGCCCTCCCCTGCACATCAAGCGCGAGTGAGGATACGCCCGTCCAAGATGGGACGCGCCGACGGCGATCTAGGCCGCGGCGAGCTTGCGGCGTCGCCGCAGCGCGCCCCCGATGAGGCCTGCTCCCATCATCATCAGAGCCCAGGAGGCCGGCTCCGGAACCAACGCCTGTCCGGGAAGGAAGTTGTCCGGCCCGGTGCCGAACGAGAAGACAACGCTGGAGATCTTCGGCACGGCGCCGCTGAACATCAGGTCGAAGTTGCCGGTCCCCAGGATCTGCGGATTGCGCCCGGTGATCGAAGGATTGGCGTTGCTGAACGAACCGCTGTTGCCGATAATCAGATCGATCGGCTTGCCGCCGACGGACCCCGGCCCCGCCGTCGCCAGGGTGACCGTGTCGCTGGAGGTGGCGACGCCCCAGTGCGTCGTCGCACCGGTGGAGGTGGTCCAGGTGTTCGCCGCCTTCTTGTGGCGGGTGATGGTGACGAAGTTCTGGCTGTCGCTCTGGAACGTCACCACGCCCGGACTATTGGCGAAGGTGATCTCGATATCGCTGACCTCCTGGCCGGCCGCCTTGGGGTTGGCGATGAGGCTGGAGAGAGCCACGTCGAGCGTGTGACCGCTGGTAGTGAGCACGGCCTTGGCCGACTCCGCGCCGTCGCCGCCCGTGCCGCTGGCGACAAAAGTCACCGCCCCGGCCTGACCCGCAAGCGCCAGCGCGCCGGCCGTCGCCGCGAGCCCGATCAGAACCTTCCTCATGTGAGCCCTCTCTTGCTTACTCATTCGCGCCAGAGCGCGGTCATCCCCTAAACCGGGTTCACGGGCGAAAGGTCCCCACGGCAAGGCTGGGCTGCTCGTCTTTTTGAACCGAGGCGGTGGACCGCGCTCCAGCTCGCCAAGTCGTTGGAGAAAAGCTCGCCGGTACCATCGTCGGCCGATCCGGCCAGCCGGTCTCCCGCACGGTATGGCTTGTCGCCTAGGGCCGGCCGGCGTGGGCGGCGTCGACCTCCGACACGAGGATCCGTCCAGCCGGCGCGTCGCTCGTCGCCGTCCATGGCGCGGTCAGCATGAAGAGGCTGCGGCCGTCCTCCCCGCCGAGCATGCAGGCGAAGCACGGAAGACCAGTGTCTATGACCTCGAGCACCTTGCCGCCTTCGGCCACGCGCACGCACTCCGGAGCGGCGGGATTGGCGAACCAGACGGCGCCCTCCGCATCGAGGCAGATGCCGTCGGGCAGGCGCCCACCGAGCGGCGCCCACTCCCGCCTGTTCGAAAGCGCGCCGCCCGGGCCGAGGTCGAAGGCCGCCAGCCGGCAAGCGAAGGTCTCGGCGACGACGAGGATCTTGCCGTCGGTGGTGATCACCGAGCCGTTAGGGAAGTGCAGGTCCTCGGCCGCGAGCTCGACCGCGCCGTCAGGCTGAACGCAGGCGAGCCTTGCGGTCGGGTGATCGTCGACGACGCCCTGAAGGCCGCGGGCCGCCATCGCGCCGCCGAAGTCGAAGCCGAACTCGCCGACCCAGGCGCGCCCGACCTCGTCGACGACCATGTCGTTCCAGAGCCAGGTCGAGAGGCCGGAAAGGTCGGCGTGCACGCTGATGGCGCCGTCGCGGGCGACGCGGCGGAGCTGACGTCCCTCCATGGCGACGAAAAGGAGGTCGCCGTTGGGCATCCAGCCCAGACCCGAGGGCGCGCTGTCGCCGACGCGGATCTCGGTCCGCAGCTCGCCGGCGAGCGAGACCGAGCGGATGCTGCGCTGGACGAAGTCGCTGAACCAGAGCCTGCCGTCGCGCCAGCGCGGACCCTCGCCGAACCAGATGTCGCCTGTGAGCACGCGTGTGGCTCGGGCCATCAGCTCCCCTCCCCTCGTTCTGCAAGCTGGGCCAGTTACGGTCGCCTGCGTCAACCGGGCAGGCGCCGGCGCTCCTTGGACGAGAGGCGCGCTCCACGCCTTCACCCAGGCGCCGTTCCAGCCGACTTCCCAAATCGCGCCGTGGTCGACGAAGGAAGCAACCGGGCGCGAGATCAGGCGGCTGACGGTCGGCAGGCGGTCCCAGCTCTCGGAAGGGGGGACGGCCACGCGCCTACTCCGGCCAGGGGGTCTGCAGGGGTTCGTGCGAGGCCATTCCGGGCGCCTTGGCCTGGAAGTCCACTATGCCGGGGCAGCCGAGGCGCCGACACCGGGCGGTGCGGTTCCACGGGCTGATCCTTGGGCCGCAGACCTTGGCGATCAGCCGCAGGTCCACGCTCATGACAAGGCCGCAGGCCCGGCGCCGGCTGATCACGTCCCAACGCTCGCGGAGCATGTCGGCGAGGCTCTCGCAGCGGGCCCGCGGTAGGCGATCGGGACGCGGTCCGCGTTTCGGTGGCCCATGTGGGAACGAAAGCAGAACTTGCTGGAGTTGAGAAGGCGCCGGCGTGAGGGCGCAAATCGCCGCCGGTCGCGGGAAGTCCGGTGGGGCCCAGGGGCCCGGTTTGCGCCCGTCGAAGCCGCGAGGAGCGCCACCTGACCCGGCCTCTTCTCGCGAATCCCTACTGCAGAGGGGCGCTGGATCCGTTCCCCTTCATAGGGGGAGGAGAGATGGCGCTAGTGCCGGAGAAAGGGCTCGGGGGCGAAGGCCGGAAGGCCGGTGATGGAGCCGTAAAAGGTGGAGAGGCGCTCGAAGACCGCGTCCCAGGAGTGGCGCTCGAGGATGCGGGCGCGGGCGGCGGCGCCAATAGCGCCAGTATCGCGGGAAAAGAGGGCGGTGATGGCTTCGGCCAAGGCCGGTGCCGACGCCCCGGCGGCCAGCTCGCCGACCTCGCTGTCGACGATCTCGGCCACGCCCCCGGCGGCGACGCCGACGACCGGAAGGCCGCAGGCCATGGCCTCGAGCACGACAAGGCCGAAGGCCTCCGTGTCATTCGCGTGCACGAAGGCGTCGCACGAGGCAAGCAAGTGGGCCATGGATAAGGCTTCCGACTGGTAAGGGAGATCGATGACGCGCGGCGACGGCGAGGGGCTGAGCGGGGGGGCGGCGCCGATGAGCAGCAGGCGGTAGGGCGCTCCGAGGCTTTCGACGGCGTCGATGAGAAGATCGATGCGCTTCTCGCGGGCCGGGCGGCCGGCGAACACGAGCAGGCGCTCGGAAGGCGCTAGCCCGAGGCGCCGGCGCAGAAGGGCGCGATCGCCACGGCCGGGGTGGAAGACGAAGGGGTCGACGCCCAGTGGCAGGGCTACCGGCCCGGAGACGCCAGAATCGGCCAAGCGCTCGGCAATGTAGCGACTGGGGGCGATGACGGCGTCGAAGCGGCGATAGATCTCGGCCCAGTGACGGCGCACCGGGCGCTCGGCCCAGTCGCCGATATGGAGCGCCGCCAGCGCCGCAAGGTCGGTGTGGCAGAAGCCGATGACCGGGACGCCCAGCGCCGCGCCGGCCTTCAGCGCCGCCAGTCCCGGGGTGTAGGGGTCGCCGGCCTCGATAACGTCGGGCGCCTGACGCACCAGGCGCTTCATCCAGGCGGTCTTGCTCACCGGCCAGCGGTAGCCGTCGCCGAAGGGGAGCGGCGCGGCGTAGATGGAAAGCCGTCCTTCCTCGTCCCAGCCGTGCCGGGGTCCTGGGGCCACCAGGACATGACGCACATGCGGCCGGCGGGCCGCCAGCCAAGCGCGCTTGGCGGCCAGATAGCGCTTCACCCCGCCCGAGCGCGGCGCATAGAGCATGGTGGTGTCCACCAGGCGCGCCCCCGCCGACGCTTCCCCCTCCGTCCGCGTCGCCAACGCCTCTCCCGCAAGCGGGGGAGGAAGCGCGCGCCAAGGCTCGGCTCGCTCCAGCATGTCCCTTCCCTGCCCCAGAACTCCAGCCCACGAGAGGCGCGCGAAGAGGCCCTTGTTCCGTCTTTTTCCTAGATTCGCAACGTCAGGCCGCCGTCGCAGGCGATCGCCTGGCCGGTGACGAAGGCCGCCTCGTCGGAAGCAAGAAATAGCGCCAGGCGTGCGATATCAATCGGTTGCCCCAATCTCTTCAACACCGATTTGCGAGCCCAGACGTCGGCGATCTTGGGATCGGAGAAGTTGCGGCGGGTCATGCCGGTGAGGATCGCGCCCGGCAGGATGGCGTTGGCGGTGACCCCCGATCGGCCAAGCTCGAGGGCCAGGGTGCGGGTGAGGCCGACGACCCCCGCCTTGGAGGCGCAGTAGGCGGCAAGGCCGTAGTCGGTCCCGTTGGCCATGACGCTGGCGGTGCAGATGACGCGCCCCGCCTTGGAGGCGACCAGATGCGGGATGGCCTCTCGGCACAGGCGGAAGACGGCGCGCAGGTTCACCGCCTGCACCTGGTCCCAGGCCTCGTCGGTGGTTTCGACGGCCGGCGCGCCAAGGCCGATGCCGGCGTTGTTGAAGAGAATGTCGACGCCGCCCAGCTCATCGAGAGCTGCTGCGACGATTTTCCTGGGCGCATCGGCGGCGGCGAGATCGGCGGCGCAGGCGCGGACGGCGGCGTCGGCGAAGGCAAGCTCGGTCGCGGGCCGGTCGACCGCCAACACCCTGGCGCCCTCGGCGGCGAAAAGCTCGGCGCTCGCCCTGCCGATGCCGCTGGCCGCGCCGGTGACAATGGCGCAGCGCCCGTCCAATCGCCGCATGGTATGTTCCCTTGGTCGAGGGGGGCATCAAGCGGCAAGGCGGGAACATGATCAAGCTCACCTTCTGCCTGAGGCGGCGCGCGGAGCTGAGCCGCGAGGCGTTCCAGAAGTACTGGTTTGAAGCGCACGGACCGCTGGTGGCGAGCGTGCGCGAGGTCTTGCGGATCCGCCGCTATGTGCAGCTGCACAGCCTGCCGGCCGAGGCATCGGCCGAGCTGCGTTCCGGGCGCGGCGGCCCGGAAGGGTTCGACGGCGTGGCGCAGCTGTGGTGGGAGAGCCTCGAGGACGTGGCTGGGGCGCTCGCCGAACCGGCGGCGCAACAGGCCGGGAGGATGCTGCTGGAGGACGAGCGCAAGTTCATCGATCTGGCGCGCTCGCCGCTGTGGTGGGGCGAGGAGAAGGTGATCTTCTAAGGGGGAGCGACCAACTGGCCGACGTCGGCGCTAAAGGCTGATCGACATATGGACGCAGACGGCACAGGTACGCCGGCGCTGATCGCGGCTGACGCTCGGAAAGCCCAAGGAATCCTCGCGCACGAGCGCGCGCTTGTACGGCATTGCCAGATGGCAGCCAATCTGCGGCCACCTGCGGATCAGCCCTTGCTACGCCTTCGCCGCCAGGGTCGGCAGCACCGCTCTCAGCGCCGCACGGCAGGCCGTGTCGCCACCCATGTCCTCGCCGGCGTTGGCCACTGCCGGGGCCCCATTGCCGGTTTCCGGAAACACGACCACGTCGGCGTACCAGTTCCCGTCCGAGCCGGCGTCGGTGAGGGCGGGGCCCTGAACCTCCGTGAGCACGGCCTCAGGTTCGCGCTGCGCACGCGGACTAAGGTCTGGCCGCGACGGTTCGGCTCACCACCCAGCGGTTCTTGCCGATCTGGCGCTGGCGGGAAAAGCCGTGGCGCTCGAAGAGCGCGAGCGAGCCGGTGTAAAGAAAGGCGCCGGGCAGTTTCCGGTCGGCGACATCCTCGGGATAGGCCTCCACCTGGCCGCCGCCCAGGCGCGCGACCTCGGCTATGGCCCCTTCGAGGGCGGCGTGGGCGACGCCCTGCCGCCGGCGCGCACGATCGACGAAGAAGCAGGTGATACGCCAGTCGGGCAGGGCCTTGAGCCCTTCCTCGTAGGCCCTCCGGCTCTTGATACGCGGCAGCTCGGCTGGGCGCCCGAACTGGCACCGGCCCACGCATCGCGCGCCCTCGAAGACGAGGGCGGCGTGCGCCCTTCCCTCCTTCACCCGGCGCTCCTTCTGGGCGTGGTTGCGCGCCGCGGTGCGGCCACGCTCGCCCCACTCCGCATGGAAGGCCATGCACCAGCAGCCGCCCCAGACGCCGTTGTGGCGGCCGGCGAGGTCGGCGAAGTCCGGCCAGGGTTTCGCTGAGCGGCATTACTGTCAGGTCGACCACGAGCGAGCAGGTTAGGGAGCATGCCGGCGTCACCGCAAGTCAAATCCGCGGTCGCCTCCTTCATCTGAGATGAACGAGGAGCGGCGCAGGATGTTCGCTCGGAAGACGGGCGCTGCTCGGACACCGCAGCGCCTCAACGCGATCCGACGGCGCCAAGGGAGGGGGGACGTTGGCCAAGCGCTCGGAAGGAGAGCCACGTCGCGGCGCCGGAGGCCGGACGCTGGATCGTCCGCTACGGGCGCCGCCTGATCGAAGAGCGTCGCGCCGCGAGAACGGAGCTCGGGCCGGTGCTCCTGTCGCGCCGCCGGGTTTCCGGCGGTGCGACATGGGAGGTCGGGACGAGAGACGCTAGGCGATGACCGCTTTGCGACGCAGGCGAAGAGCGCCGCCGGCCGCCGCGACGCCGAGCATCATCAGGGCCCAGGAGGCCGGCTCGGGCACGGAGTCGCTGATCAGGACGTAGGTCACCGGTCCCCCGGCTCCGGCCACGAAGCCCGGCTCGCCCGAGGTCGGCGTGTAAACGACCCGACCTTTCACCTCGTCGAGGGTGATGGTGTTGGTGTAAAAGGCGCCTGGGGGCGAGGGCGTGTCGGCCTTGGAATCAAGACCCCCGTCGATTGGATTTGAATAGAAGACCAAGCTCCCCGTTCCGCCGCCAGGCCCGGTCTCGCCGGGATTGAAGCGCACGACATCATCCAGGCCAACGCCCGCCTCGTTGATCAACACGTCGCCGGCCGTCAGGCCCGGCGGGTTGAGGAGGTCGTAGGTCAGGACGTCGGAAAGTCCGCCTGGCCCGGGGTCGTTCTGAAGCCCGGAGGCCAGGGTCGCATGAAAGCCGGACGTGTTGGTGAACGTGCCATGCCCATTCTCGTCCATGGTCAAGGTGACAGAGAAGACCGTGGCGTGGGCCGTGGCGGCCAGGCAGAGCGTCGTCAGAGCAGCCGCACCGGCGAGCGCAAGGTTCTTCAGTTCGATTTTCACGGAACAGCCCTTCACAAACCGCCGCCCATGGCGGTCCTTCAGATCTTAATCACCTTTTGGATGGCGTGGCAAGGGGATCCTTATGGTGAATATTCGCGTGTAGGTTGCATTTTGGCCGAAAGTTCGCTCGCGGATTGAATAGATATGAGATGTCTTAGAAGTTCATCCGGTTATTAAAGTAAAGATGTACACCGAACACTGATAACGCCAGGAGACAACAACCAAGATCAGGTGGGTTTCGCCGGGACCGCGCTTCCCCACGGCGGGCGTCCGTGGCGCGAGCGCGGAGGAACACGACGCGGCCGGCCGCTCCTCATCCCGATTTCACGAGCGGGGGATGGTGGGCGGCGAGAGGATCGAACTCCCGACCTCCTGGGTGTAAACCAGGCGCTCTGACCGGCTGAGCTAGCCGCCCGACCCCTAACGATTCAAGGCGTTCTTGAGGCTCTCGCCAAGGCGGAAACGGGCGGTGGTCGAGGCCAGGCGGCGGACCGCCTGACCGGTGCGGGGATTGCGGGCCATGCCGGCGGGACGGCGGACCGGGGTGAAGCTGCCAAAGCCCATCAGGCGCACCTGCTCGCCGGACTTGAGCGAGCGGGTGACGGTGGCGATGAAGGCTTCGAGCGCGTCGCGCGCCTGGACCTTGTTGAGCCCCGCCTGCTCGGCGATGGCGGTGACGAGCTCGGCCTTGGTCATTTGTCGAATGTCTCCCAGCCGCTGGACGGCCGCGCCGAACGCTCGCAGCAGCGGGGCGCGCCCGCCGTCCGTCCCTTTCAGGGATTTAGGCGCGGCCCCGGGCAGGCGTCAAACGGCTGAACCCCAGATTCGAGCGGCGCGAGGAATATTAACGGCGTTCACTCGCGCGACAGGGGAAAAGGGCGCTTGGAAGCGAACGCGGAAGACCACGGACTGGTCCTCAGGCGGGCGCCTCGGCGGCCCATGACCTCGCGGTGGCCCGACAGGTTTCCATGGCGCGCTTGTAGCCTTCCCGTCCACTGGTGCGGACCAAGTAGGCCTGCTCCGGCTCACCCAATACGACGCCTCCGAATGCTCGCGCCAAGTTCAGGGCGTAGATCACCGAGATGTCGGCCGCCGTGAATATGTCCCCAGCAAGATAAGACGAGCGGGCCAGCCGCTGCGTCACCAAGCTGAACCGACTCTCGAACACCTCCAGCGCCTGGCCGGCGCTCCAGTTTCGCCGCTCGGCCCCGGGCGCGAAATTGCGGGCGCCGCCGACGAAGTAGATGGAGGCGGCGAGGCCGGCTTCACCGTGGTGAAGGAACTGCTGGTAAGCAGGAAAGGCCGGATCCGAAGCAGCTGGCGCGAGCGGCGTCGGCCCGTAGCGGGCGATCAGGTATTCCATGATCGCGATCGACTCGACCATGGCGACCTCGCCGTCCTGGATCGCCGGGATGAACCCGGCGGGGTTGACGGCCAGGAACTCCGGGTCTTGCTCGACGCCGGCCAGCAGGTCCACCGGCCTCAGTCGGTACGCCAGCCCCATCTCCTCCAGTAGCCAGACGACCCGGAACCCCCTGCCTTCCCCGAAGACTGTGATCATCGCGCGATCCTTGCGTGGCCCGGCGATCTAAGGCGCCCGGCGTCGACGCGAGCGCAACCTTCCCTGCCGCGCGGGGGTCGGGCATGTCCCAGGCCGCGCCGCCGCCGAGTCGGGGGCCGCCCTTGCGGCCCTAGAGCCGACCTCCGTCACGCCCGGCGCGGTTGTCGTGATTGTCGGCGCGGTAGTGATCGCGATGACTCCAGCCGTCGCCACGCGGCTGGCGAGGCTCCTGACCGCTGACTTCGCCGCGGTAGCCGCGACCGTTGTCGGCGCCGTAGGCGAGGCCGCGGTGGCGCCAGCCCTCGTTGTACGCCTGGCGAGGCTCCGGACTGCCGGCTTCGCCGCCGTAGCCGTTGTCGGCGCGGTTGTAATAACCGTGGGCAGGGTCGCGGTCACGATGGCTGAACCAGCCCTCGGCTGAGACGAGCGCGGGGACAGCGAGCGTCAGCGCCGCGGCGCCGACCAGCAGGGCTTTCAGAAAGGGAATCGGGGTGCTCCGTGTTCATTCCGACCGGACGTTCCGGTTTCGATAAAGGCGAGCATGGCCGGGCGCGGCTGAGCCGAGCCTGAACCCTGTTGGAGGAGCGCCGTTCATCTTCGGCACGGGCGCCGGCGCGCGCCGACACGGCCGGCCTTCAGGACACGCAGGGGCTGGTTGTTTGAGCGCTCGCCTTGGTCATTCGGGCCCGTACAGCCGGTTGAGGTTGCCGTAGCGGGCGGGATCGAGATCGCGGTCGCGCAGGGCCGGGTCGTCGATCAGGTGGCGGTGCGCCTTGAAGACGATGTTTACCGACCCGCCCAGCCGCGAATTGTGGACAAAGAAGGGGTTCACATACTCCCAGACGATCTCGCCATGGGGGGTGACCTCGAAGAGCCGTCCGACCGAGGCATGGCAGATGAGGGTGTTGCCGTTCGCCAGCCGGTCCGCCGAACCGGCCATGACGCTGTAGAAGTGGAACGGCGGGTCGTCCTGGTAGCTCCAGACGATCTCGTTCTTCTCCCGGTCGACCTCCAGGGCGCGTGAATAGTCGGCGTCGCCGAAGCGGTGGACGCCATTGTCGAACAGCAGCAGCCGGCCGTTGGCCAGCACCTTCGAGTCGTGCTGGTGATGGACCACGCCCCTGCCCCACTTCCACTTGAAATCGCCCGTCTGAGGATCGATGGCGGCCACGGTGTGGGTGCGCCGGAAACTCACCAGCCAGTCGCCCTCGGGGGTGAGGCAGATCGAGTTGGCGTGGGTCCACTCGAGACGGTGGTCCATCGGGCAGATCACGTCCTCGTCCGTATCGAGGTGCTCCCAGGACTTCCATTCGCGCGCCACGCGACCGCCTGGATCGACCTCGAGGATGACATCCCCGAGCATCTTGGCCGGATCGTCCGGGCTGGCGATGCCGCCCTTGACGCGCGCGCCGATCTCCCCGGGCAGCCAGCGCCAGGCGATGAGCAGGGTGTTGCCGTTCGCCAGCCGGTGTTGGTCGTGGTGCAGCCACTCGTCGCTGTATTCCCACATCACCCGGCCGTCCCAATCGAGCTCGAAGACGGCAGGCGCCTGGCCCATGAGGCCGCGCAGGCCCTGCACGGGCGGCGATGCGGACGCGCGGCAGATCAAGTGGCCGTTCGGCAGCAGCTGGGCGTAGGAGATGCCGCGCGGCTCGGTCCAGCGCTTGCAGAAGCGCCCGCGCATGTCGATCAGAAAGGCGCAGGCGGGGGCGCCGCCGCAGAACAGGGTGTAGCCGCGACAGGCGAAATCCGGGTCGTAGTGGATGAGCCCGGTTCGATATTGATGTGACCGCGCCATGTTCGCCTCCTTCGCGCATGGGCGGACCACCTTCGCCTACGCAGGCTTTCAGATACAAGCGAACATTGGCGCTGCGCGCGAAGCGTTCTCGCTGCAGGCGAGTCGGGTTGAGGGCGGCAAGCACCAGGGTTACATCGTTATCCGGCTCTGGGCGCGAGCGCGAGGAAACCGCCGCGCGCCGAGCCGGCGGGCCGAGGGGATGGTCGCATGGGCTATTACAAGAGCTATGGAACGGCCGGAGCGGCGGGCGCGCCCGGCGTAGCTCCCAGCGGGAACGGCGGGGCCGGTTCGGCCGGCGGTCCGGCTGAACTCTACATCTCCGGCTCCACCGCCAACGCGAACACGAAGGCGATCGGCGGCGCCGGCGGGGCTGGCGGCGCCGGCGCGAAGGGCCAGAAAGTCGGCTTGGGCTACGTCGGTCCGGGCGGGAACGGTGGGGCCGGCGGCGTCGGCGGCTTGGCCTCGGCGTATTCGGAGGATTTCGGTGCCCAGGGCAATTACTCCTTTGCCCAAGGCGGCGCCGGCGGCAACGCTGGCGCGCCCGGTCGAGGCAACCCCGGCGGCGCAGGCGCCGTAGGCGGCCAGGGCGGCGCTGCCGTCGCCAACGTTCACACCCATTCTCATATCGTGGGCCCGAAGGCTCTCGGCTTCGCCTCGGCATTCGGCGGAAATGGCGGCGCCTCGACGCTCGCCGGCGGCCTGGGCGGCCGCGCCGGGACGGCGTCGGGCTACGCCTGCGCGGGCGCCCTGGACGCCTACGCCTACGCCAAGCTCATTCTGGGCGGCGGGAGCGGCGGCAAGGGGGCGACCGGCGCCGCCGGCGCCTCAGAGCGAGCGGTGAATGAGGTTGCCGGCTACACTAAAGGGCAGGTGCTTCAGCTAAAACAGGAGGTCCTGGGCGGAGGCGGCGGCGCAGGCGCGGCGGGTGCGGGCGGCGCCGGCGGAACGGCGACCTCGGCGCTTTTCATCGACGACTTCAAGGCAAAGTATACAAGCCAGGAAATCGTCACGAAAGCTGAGGCTTACGGTGGCGGTGGCGGTTCCGCCTACGGCCTTCCGGGCGTGGGCGCCGCAGGGGCGGCCGCCCGGGCCAGCAACTATACGCAGGGGCGTTCAGCCATCTCGTCAGCCTTGGCGTTCGGTGGCCCTGGCGGTTATGTCTCCGGCGCAGCGGGGACCGGCGGGCCTGGCGGCGTCGCGGGCGCGGTCGATCAGGCGGTGTCGACCAGCGCGCTCCAATCCGCCGCCAGTGTGACCGAGGTCGGAGGCAAGGGTGGATTCGGCGGCGGCGGCGCCGGCGGTGGCGTCGGGGCCACGGAAAGCGCCGCCGATGCTGTCCTCGGCTACACCAACGGCGGGTCGCTCTATCTGCACCAGGACGTGACCGGCGGCGGCGGCGGCCCCTCTATCGGCGGCAAGCCCGGGGTCGGCGGAACGGCGGCCTCCACGCTCAATTTCAACGATCTTTCGAGCCCGACCCAAAGCGCCAGCGTCAACGCCGAGATCACATCGACGGGCGGGGCCGGAGGCAATGGCTACGGCGGCGCGAGCGGCGTCGCCGGGGCCGGGGCCACGGGGTCGCTTTCCGTCACCGGCGCCGGCTCGACGTACGCCACGGCGACGGTCTCCGGCGGCGCCGGCGGCTCGGGCTACGGCGCTGGCAAGGCTGGCGGCGCGGGAGCGCCCGGCGGAGCGGCGGCTGCCCAGGCGATGAGCACGAGCGCCTCGACGACCGCCGCCAAAGCCTCCAGCATCGGCGGCGCCGGTGGGGGCGGCACCAACGGCGCGGCCGGCGGGGCTGGCGGTTCAGCGCAGATCGCCAATGCGGTTTCCGGATACACCATCGGCGGCTATCTGAGGCTTTTTCAATATGCGACCGGCGGCACCGGCGGCACCTCCACCGCCGCCGCCGGCGGGGACGGCGGGGCTGCGAGCACGGCTCTGAGTTTCAATGACGCCACCAACCTCCATCAGAGCGCCCGGTTGAACGTCGCCGCAGACTCGATCGGCGGCGCTGGCGGCGCCGGCTCAACGGCGGGCGGCGCCGGCGGCGCGGCGACCTCCACTCTCAGCTTGACTGGCCCTGCGTTCAATTCGTGGGCCGACGCCAGCGGCGGCGCCGGCGGGACCGGAGCCACCGCCGGCGCGGGCGGGGCGGCCACCGCTACGGCGACAGGGACAGCCGCCAGCGCCGCCGAACTCTCGGCTCTCGCGCTTGGCGGCCAGGGGGCGACGGCGGGCGCAGCCTCGGCGACCGCAAGGCTGACGATGGCGAGCGGCCAGGCTGGTTCGGACGGCACCCACGCCTACACCTCGCTTGTCTCCGGGCAACTGCTGCAATCCGTGCTGGCCCTAGCTGGGCTCGGCTTCAGTGGCGGGACCGCAATTAGCCACAGCGGCGCGGTGATCGACCAGGGCGCCCTGGCCAAGAGCACCAAGGACCAGGCGATCGCCCAGGTCACCGGCGCGCCCTCGACGACAAGCGTCAACGCCGTGCTGGACGCCACCGCCAACGCCAAGCTTAAGACGGCCTATGGCGGCTCTGCCCAGTACTTCGCCATCGGCGAAATGGGCGGCGCCTACACCAGCACCGATACCGCCAGCGAAACCGTCACCGACAACCTTATCTTCACCGCCGACCTCACCAAGCTGTCGACCAGGGGCGACCTCATCCTGGGGCTCTACGGACCCGCGGCCCTGACGGCCGGCTTCCAGTCGCTGACCTTCACCATCGTCGCCGATCGCCAGACTCTCGTGAACCAGACCTTCAGCACCGTCGCCGCGGCCAAAACCTACTTCACCGACCATGCGCTGGACCTGGGATCGCTGGCCACCGGGGCCTTGAGTGGCAACACCCTCACCTTCCAGGCCACCTTCACGCTCACCACCGTCAAAGGAAGCCAGGGCTTCTACTGCCAGATGCTCGTCGGCGACCCGCCGGCGTCGGGTTCGGGACCGGCCCGGTTCGCCCAGGCCGCCGCAAGCATGCCGGCCTTGGCGGCGCGGATCGAGGCTACCACCGCGGCCCTGGGCAGGGTTGGCGCCGGCACCCTGAACCTAGCCCGTCCGGCCTGAGCTGATCGGACGTCCGGCCCTTAAGGCGCGCGCACGCCGGAGGCGAGCCAGGTTGAGAGCTCGCATAGGTCGGCGTAACTTTGTTTCTTCGGCCGGCGCGAGCGCCCAGTGGCGCCCCTCGCCGCCTCGAGCATGCGGGGAGATGGCGCCATGACCACCGAATACATCGGCGAGAGCTATTACCGGAGCTATGGAGCGGCCGGCGCGGCCGGCGCGGCCGGCGTGGCTCCCAGCGGCAACGGCGGCGCCGGATCGGCAGGCGGGACGGTGCGCTACACCGCGCCGTTAGCGGCGCCCAGGCCGTTCGTGAAGATGATCGGCGGCGCCGGCGGTGCCGGCGGCGCGGGCGCGAAGGGCGCGAAGGTCGGCCTCGGCTACGTCGGTCCTGGCGGTAACGGCGGCGCCGGCGGCGCCGGCGGCGGCGGGTACGCCTACGCCCTGGCGCCGGAGCAGGTGTACAACAAGACGTTCGCAGAGGGCGGCGCGGGGGGATCGGCCGGCGCGCCCGGGCGGGGCAATCCGAGCGGCGCCGGGGCGTTGGGTGGCCAGGGCGGCCGAGCCGTGGCGGAGTCGTCCACCCGGGTGACCGAAGGACCGGGCCTCTACGCCGCGCTGTCCATGGCCGCCGCCCAAGCCGGGAGCGGCGGCGCATCGACTGCCGCCGGGGCGATGGGGGGCCTCGGCGGCACGGCATCGGGCTCGGCCTACTCCGGATCCACGGTTGGCAACGCGTATGCGCGTTTCGCGGCCTACGGCGGCTCAGGCGGACAGGGCGCGATCGGCGCCCCCGGCGCCGCAGAGCAGGCGATCAACGACGCTGGCGGCTACACCAAGGGCCATTACCTCTACTTGACACAGAAAATCCGGGCTGGCGGCGGCGGGGCGAGCACGGCCGGCGCAGGCACCGTCGGCGGCGTGGCAAGTTCGGCGCTGGCGGTCAACGACTATCGGGCGAAGTACCGCAGCAACAAAATCCGGACGCGGGCCGAGGCGGCCGGTGGGCGTGGGGGCGGCGGCGCAGCCGGGTTCAGCGGCGGCGCCGGGGGCGAGGCGCGGGCGAGCAACTATGTTCAGGGGCGCTCCGTCATTTCGTGGGCCGTCGCGTACGGCGGCTATGGGGGTGGCTATTTCCCCGGACTGGGCGGAGCAGGAGCTGGCGGCGCCGGCGGCTCAGCAAGCGCCGCCGACTCCGCGGACGCCCGAGGCGCCTACGCCCTTGCCGGGGCCGCCGAGACCGGCGGCTCGGGGGGAACCGGCGATGGTGCCGCCGGTGGCGCCGGCGCCGCCGAAACGGCCACCAACGCCGTTTCCGGGTACACCAACGGTGGCGCGCTCCATCTCTATCAGAACGTGACCGGCGGCGCAGGCGGCGACGTTATGCTTAGTGAAAACACCCCCGGGGCTGGCGGAACGGCATCGTCGTCGCTGACTTTCAACGATCTTTCCAGCCCCACGCGAAGCGCCAGCGTGAACGCCGAAGTCACTTCGACCGGCGGGGCCGGCGGATCCGGGTTCGAGCCCACCAGCGGCGTGGCCGGCGCCGGGGCCACCGGCTTCATCTCTATCACCTCGGCGGGCGCGACCTATGCCACCACGACCGTCAAGGGCGGCGCTGGCGGCAGCGACGGCTACGCCGGCAAGAGCGGCGGCGCGGGGGCGGCCGGCGGTTCCGTTACCGCCCAGGCGAACTCCACCAGCGCAGCGCAGGCAGCCGCCAAGGCGAGCGATTCCGGCGGCGCCGGCGGCGCCGGCTCGACCGGTGGCGCCGGCGGGGCGGTCAAGATTGCCAACGCGGTCTCCGGCTACACCGTCGGCGGTCATCTGACCTTGCAGCAGTACGCCTATGGCGGCAGCGGCGGCGCGGCGAGCGCGGGCGCCGGCGGCGCCGGCGGAGCGGCGAGCTCAACCCTCAGCTTCAACGACGCCACGAACGTCCATCGCAGCGCCGGCGTCGACGGCTTTGTCGGCGCCGATGGCGGCGCCGGCGGGGCCGGAACGACCGCCGGCGGCGCGGGCGGGGCGGCAACCGCGAGCCTCACCCTGACCGCGGCCACGCTCGTTACGAGCATCGTGGCCATAGGCGGTAACGGCGGGACCGGAAGCCCCGGCGGCGCCGGCGGGGCGGCCACGGCGACGATCACGGCGACAGCCAGCAGCGGCGCCGCCACCGTCTCGGCCCTCGCCATCGGCGGCCAGGGTGCCAAGGCCGGAGCAGCTGCGGCAACCGACAAGACGACGGTAGTGAGCGGTCAGGCGAGCTCGGACGGAACCGAAGCTGACACCTCGCTGGTCTCAGGGCAACTTCTGCAGGAAGCCGACGCCTCCGCCACGCACAGCTTCAGCGGCGGGACCGAGACCAGTCACAGCGGCGCGGTGATCGGCGCCAACGCCCTTGCCAAGAACACCAAGGACCAGGCGATCGCCCAGATCACCGGCGCGCCCTCGACGACGAGCGTGAACACGGTGCTCACCGCCAACGCCAACCTGAAAACGGCGTTCGGCGCCAGCGCCCAGTACTTCGCCATCGGCGAAATGGGCGGCGCCTACACCAGCACCGATAGCGCCACCGAGACCGCCAGCGACGTTCTTACCTTCTCTGCCGACCTGACCAAGCTGTCGGCCAGGGGGGACCTCATCGTGGGTTTCTATGCGCCCACGGCGCTGACGGCCGGCTTCAAGTCGCTCACCTTCACCATCGTCGCCGACGGCCAGACGCTGGTGAACCAGACCTTCACCACGGAAGCGGCCGCGAAGACCTACTTCACCGATCACGCCCTGGACCTGGGATCCTTGGCCTCCGGCGCCCTCAGCGGTAACACCCTCACCTTCCACGCCACCTTCACCCTCACCACGGTCAAGGGTGGCCAGGGCTTCTATTGTCAGATGCTGGTCGGCGACCCCCCGAGGTCGGGCTGGGGACCCGCCCCGTTCGCCCAGCTGGCGGCGGCGCTGGGAGCCGCGCGCGGTCATGCGGACGTCCTGTGGGCCATGCCGGCGCACGTGTGCGCGTCGCTGCTGGCGCTTCCGGCGCACGTCTGAGCGGCCTCGACGTCCACCGCTGCTTCGGAATCCCCGATCCCGAGTTCGACTCCGGCGCGGCGCGATCGTCGGGAGGAGGCGTCTCAGGCGAAGGCGTGCGGAATGGCCAGGGCCGAGATCGGGCCTTGGGCCGGCTGGTGCCAGACGCCAGCGGCGCCGACGCCTTCGCCGCCAAGGCCGGCCGCGGCCTGGGCGAAAGCGGCCGGGCGCGCCAGCCACGGCGAAGCGGGCGGATCGCCGACGATCATCTGGACGTAGTAGCCGGAGGAAGCGCTGGTGGTGGTGAGGGTGAGCGTCGCCGACAGGGTGAGCGGGGTGGCGCTGAGCGCGCCCGAGGCGAGCGAGCCCAGGGCGATGGCGTGGTCGGTAAAGTAGGTGTTGGCCGCGGCGACCGTAGTGAAGGCCTGGCTGATGAGAGTGTTGCCATCACCCTTTAAGGTGAAGACCAGCTTCGAAAACCCCGCGCCGATGGTCTGGGGCGAGTAGAAGCCGATCTCCAGTTCGCCCTTGGTCGCGAGCTTGGTGAGGTCGACCGTGAGCCCCCAGGTCTCGGTGGTGGTCTCGCTTCCGGTTCCGCCGCTGGAATAGGCGCCGCCCATCTCGGCGATGCCGAAGAAGACCGGCGAAGCGCCAAAGTCGGTGTTGATGTTGGCGTTGGCTGAAAGCACCGCGCCGGTGCTGGCGGAGCTGGGCGCCGCCTCCTCCTGCGATACGGCCGTTCCCGTGCTAACGGTGGTGAAGGCGGCGCCGCCGACGCCGACCTTGGCGGTCGCGGTGCCGGTCCCATTGGGCGTTCCCGAGGCGCCGGCCGAGGCCGTGTTGATCAGCCGCGCGTTCTCCGGCGCGACCGAGGCGACGGCGCTGAAGGCGCCGCTCGAGCCGGTGACCTTGGTAGTGGCGCTCGCGGTCCCGCTGACGCCGCCGCCCTTGTAGCCGCCGCCATAGCCGCCGGCCGCCTTGGAGGTAGCGTTGACAACCCCTCCGGTGGCGGTGGTGGTCGCCGTGGCTGCGCCGCCCTTCCCACCGGACTTTCCGGCCCCGCCAGCGCCGCCGTAGGCGCCGGACGTGGCGTCCAGCGTCTCGCCAGCGGCGGCGGTCAGAGTAAGCGTCGCGGTCGCCTTGCCGCCAGCGCCGCCGGTCCCGGCGCCCAGGCCATTGCCGCCATTGCCGCCGTGCGCGATCGCGTAGCCCTTGAGCGTCGCGCTCTTGTTGGCGCCGGTTGCATCATCGAGGGTCAGAGTCGAAGAGCCTGCGCCGCCAGCTCCGCTCGTGGCCGACGTGCTCACGCCCCCGGCGCCGCCGTAGGCGTCCTGCAGAAGCTCGAGCGTTCCTCCCTTGCTGGAGCCGCTGACGGCGTTCGTCAGAGTCGCTGCGGCGCCCGCGCCGCCCTTCGCGCCGCCATTCCCCGCGCCGCCGTCGCCTCCAAATGCAAGAACAAGTGCGTCGGCAACGCCAGCGCCACTCTCAGTGGCCGTGGCCGACGCCTTCACGGCTCCGCCCGCCCCGCCAGCGTGGCCGACGCCGGCGCCAGCGCCGCCCTGGCCACCGCTAACGTCTGCGCCCGCGGTCGCGCCAGTGCGGCCGAGGGCCGTCACCGATCCATTGGCGCCGGCGCCGACCGCGCCGTTTGCGCTGGTGGAAGCCCCACCCGTTCCTCCGGTCGCGTCGACGGTGGCGCTGGAATTGAACGCGGTGGTGAGCGCGGCCGAGGCTTTGGCGTAGCCGCCCGCGCCCGGGGTCGCACCCTGGCCGCCTGCGCCGCCGGTCGCCGAGGAAGTCAATTTGGCATCGCCCTGGACGTGCAAGGTGGTGTCATCGAAGGCGGCGTTCGAGGTCGCCGCGCCGCCGGCGCCGCCGGTCGCGCCCTGGCCGCCGGCGCCGCCGGTGGCGTACTGGCCGAGCGTCAGGCCGTAGGCCGCCTTTCCCGAGACGGCGTTGGTCGCGGTGACCGAGCCGCCGGCGCCGCCGGTGGTGGTCCCGGCGCCGCCGGCGCCGCCGACGAGCCGGGCCTCGGCGTCGGCTTGGTAGTAACTGTAGGCCCCGGCCTTGAGGGCGGAGACCGCGCCGCCCGCGCCCCCGGCGCCGCCGCCGTTGGCGCCGCCGGCGCCGCCCTTGCCATAGGCCGAGGCGTTGGCGCTGCCGGTCATGAGCTTGGAGGTGGCGGTGCTGGTCGCCGCCGCGCCTTCGCCGTAGACGCCGGCGCCGCCCGCGCCGCCATAAGCCTTGGCGACGCTCGAGGGATCGGCGCCGGTGACGGCCTCAATGGCGGTGGCGAAGCCGCCGGCGGCGTTGGTCCCGGCGCCGCCGAAGGCGTAGGCGTAGCCGTTGACGGTGTTGACCCCGGCGATGGTCCCGTCAGCGGTGGCGCTGCCGCCGGCGGCCGCTCCCGGGCCGGCGCCGGCGGCGCCGCCGGTCGCCTGCACGGCGGCGGCGACAGTCTTGCTCTGGAACGGGTAGGTGTTGGCGGCGTCGTTGAAGGTCAGCGACGATGTCGCCGATCCGCCGACGCCCGGGGCGCTGTACATGCTGCCGCCGCCGGCGCCGCCGAGCGCCTCCTGCTTGAGCGTAACGGCGCCTTCGCGCGTCTGGGTGTTGACGGCGTTCGAAAGGGAGATGGAGCCGCCGGCGCCGCCGTTCTCGGTATCGGTCTGCTCGCTGTAGCCGCCGAAGCCGCCGGCGCCGCCCTCGGCGATGGCGATGACGGTGGCCGCCGCGGCCTGTGTCGAATTGTAGGCGGTGGCGCGCGCGCTGGCGCCGCCGCCTGTCCCTCCGCCCGCCGAGCCGAACGACTCGCCGCCGGCCCCGCCGACCGCGAAAGCGCGGGCGTATGAGGGACCATTGGTGTTGCCACCCTCGGCATTGGCATAGGCGTGGCCACCGGCCCCGCCGGCCCCGCCCTGACCGTAGGGCGCGCCGGCGCCGCCCGGTCCGCCGGCCCCGCCTGCGCCGCCATAGGCCTTGGCGAAGTCGTTGTTCCCCGCCGCCCCGCTATAGACATTGACCGCGGTGGCGGTGGCTTCGCCGCCGGCGGCGCCGGCGCCGCCGGCCCCGCCGGGCGTATAGTAATGGGTGCTGTACTTGCCCCGGCCGCCGCCGCCGCCGGCCCCGCCGCTCCCGCCGGTGGTCTTGACGGTGAGTGCGGGGCCACTGCCGCGATTGTAGAGCCGGTCGCAGGCGCCGCCGGCGGCGCCATTGCCGCCGGCCCCGCCAGGATAGCCGCCACCGGCGCCATTGGCGCCGGTCGTTCCAACGGATGTGTAATAGCCCATCAGCCGCCCTTCCCGCCTGAAGGACGCGGCCAGGAAAAGCAGCGCCAAGCGCGCCGCCAGGCCCGCGCCCCGAAGTCAGCGATATCAGCCGATGTCGAGGCTACACCCGACAAAGGGCGCCCGGAAGCGACCTCGCGTCCCGCGCGAGCGTGAGCGACCTGCGGATGGGGGACCGTCCCGCGCTTCGCGCCCGGGAGGTCCGTTCGCAGGGGAAGCTAGTGGGTCACCATCAGGCCGCCGACGTCGGGCTCCTCGCCGGGAGGCGGAACCACGATCGGAGCCTCGTCCTCGCGCCATTCGATCGGCGTAAGCGGGCCTGTGAGCGCGCGCTCGAGCACCTCGTCGACAGTGGCCACGGGGACGATCTCCAGGCCCTCCTTAACGTTGCCCGGCACCTCGGCGAGGTCCTTCTCGTTCTCCGCCGGGATGAGCACCGTCTTGATGCCCGCGCGCAGCGCCGCCAGCAGCTTCTCCTTGAGACCGCCGATGGGAAGGACGCGGCCGCGCAAGGTGATCTCGCCCGTCATCGCCAGATCCTTGCGCACCGGAATGCCGCTCAAGACCGAGACGATGGCGACCGCCATGGCCACGCCCGCCGAGGGCCCATCCTTGGGCGTGCCGCCCTCGGGCACGTGGACGTGCACATCAGTGGCCTCGAAGACCGGCGGCTTGACCCCGAAACGAGGGCCGCGGGCGCGGACATAAGAGGCGGCGGCGGCGATCGACTCCTTCATCACCTCCTTGAGGTTGCCGGTGATCGCCATGCGGCCCTTGCCGGCCATCTTCAGCGCCTCGATGGTGAGGATGTCGCCGCCAAACTCGGTCCAGGCCAGGCCGTTGACGATGCCGACCTGGTCTTCCTCGTCGGTCTCGCCGTAGCGGAACTTGCGCACCCCGGCGTAGCGGCCCAGGCGCTCGTCGTCGATCTCCACCGAAATCAGGTGCTCCTTGGCCATGTCGCGCACGCTCTTGCGGGCGAGGTTGCCGAGCTCCCGCTCCAGGGCGCGCACGCCGGCCTCACGGGTGTAGTAGCGGATGAGGTCGCGGATGGCCTTGTCGGGGACGATCCATTCGCCCTCCTTCAGCCCATGGTCCTTGGCGAGTTTGGGCAGGAGATGGCGCTTTGCGATCTCGACCTTCTCGTCCTCGGTGTAGCCCGGCAGGCGGATGATCTCCATCCGGTCCATCAGCGGCTGGGGCATGGTGAGGGTGTTGGCGGTGGTGACGAACATCACGTTGGAAAGGTCGTAGTCGACCTCCAGGTAGTGGTCGTTGAAGGTGCAGTTCTGCTCGGGATCCAGCACTTCGAGTAAGGCGCTGGAGGGGTCGCCGCGCCAGTCGGCGCCCATCTTCTCGATCTCGTCCAGCAGGAAGAAGGTGTTGGTGGTCTTGGCCTTCTTCATCGACTGGATGATCTTGCCGGGCATGGAGCCGATGTAGGTCCGGCGATGGCCGCGGATCTCGGCCTCGTCGCGCACCCCCCCTAGGGAAAGACGCACGAACTCACGCCCGGTGGCGCGGGCGATCGAGCGCCCGAGCGAGGTCTTGCCGACGCCGGGCGGGCCGACGAGGCAGAGGATCGGGCCTTTCAGGGCCCCGGTTCGCGCCTGCACGGCCAGGTATTCGAGGATGCGCTCCTTGACCTTCTCCAGGCCGTAGTGGTCCTCCTCCAGGATCTGCTCGGCGCGGACGATGTCGATGGGCTTCGACTTGGACTTGCCCCAGGGGATCGAGAGCAGCCAGTCGAGATAGTTGCGCACCACGGTGCTCTCGGCGCTCATCGGACTCATGTTGCGCAGCTTCTTGAGCTCGCTTTCGGCCTTGGAGCGCGCCTCCTTGGAGAGCTTGGTCTTCTTGATGCGTTTTTCCAGCTCCAGCAGCTCGTCGCGGGCGTCGTCGTGTTCGCCCAGCTCGCGCTGGATCGCCTTCATCTGCTCGTTCAGGTAATACTCGCGCTGGGTCTTCTCCATCTGGCGCTTGACCCGGCTGCGGATCTTCTTCTCAACCTGGAGAACGCTGATCTCGCCCTCCATCAGGCCGTAGACCTTCTCCAGCCGCTTGCCGACGTTGTAGGTCTCCAGAAGGTCCTGGCGATCGGAGATCTTCACCGCCAGATGGGCGGCGATGTTGTCTGCCAGCTTCCCGGGCTCGGTGATCTGGGGAATGGAGGCCATGGCCTCCGGCGGCACCTTCTTGTTGAGCTTAACGTAGTTCTCGAACTGCTCGATGACCGCGCGCGACAGCGCTTCGGCCTCCTGCGGTTCGCCGCCTTCCTCCTGCACCGGGGCGATGGTGGCCTCGCAGTAGGCCGTCTGGCCGGTGAAGGCGACCACCTGCGCGCGGTGGCGGCCCTCGACCAGGACCTTGACGGTGCCGTCCGGGAGCTTGAGCAGCTGCAGCACGCTGGCGAGCACGCCGACCTCGTAGATGTCGGCCGGCGAGGGATCGTCCTCGTCGCGGTCCTTCTGGGTGACGAGCAGGATCTGCTTGTCGGCCCGCATCACCTCCTCGAGAGCACGCACCGACTTCTCGCGGCCGACAAAGAGGGGCACCACCATGTGCGGAAAGACGACGATGTCCCTCAGCGGCAGGACGGGGACGGTTCTCAACTCGGACATGACGCTTCACTCCCGGCGGGGGCGATCGACGATTCTAACAACTGCGGGCGCCCCGCCCTTGTTGCCCTCGGGCCAGGACCTTGGACCGAGTCTCCCCGCCCGGGCCGAAAAGGCCAGAGGCGAGATCGAGAAAGATGTGGATGCTGTGGGAGCGCCGTTCAAGGAACTCTCACACGTGCGCGCCGATCAGCCGCGCCAAGAAGATTTCGGGCGGGAGCCGATCGCCTTTCAGGGAGCGGTGAACAGGCCAGCGTAGGCGTCGCGCAAGGCGGCTTTCTGCACCTTGCCCATGACGTTGCGCGGCAGGGCGTCGGCGAAGACGACGCGCCTGGGCTGCTTGTAGCGGGCCAACCGCGGAGCGAGTGCGGCGAGCACGTCGGTTTCGGCAAGCTGCGCGCCGGCCTTGGCAACGACAACGGCGACCAGGGCTTCGCCGAGGTCCGGATGGGGAAGTCCGATGACGGCGCTCTCGGCGACACCGGGGGTCGCGTCGATGAGGAGCTCGATCTCCTTCGGATAGATGTTGAAGCCGCCGGAGATCACGAGGTCCTTGGCGCGGCCGACGATGCTGAGATAGCCGTCGCCGTCCAGGCGCCCCAAGTCGCCGGTGACGAAATAGCCGTCGGGCCGGAAGGCCTCGGCGGTTCTCTCGGGATTGCGCCAGTAGCCAGTAAAGACGTTCGGCCCCCTGACCTCGATCATGCCCGCTCCGCCGAGGGCGAGAGGATCGCCCGTTTCCGGATCGGCGATGCGGATGTCGACGTCGGGGAGCGGCCGCCCCACCGTGCCGGCGCGGCGCTCGCCATCATAAGGGTTGGAGGCGTTCATCCCCGTCTCGGTCAGGCCGTAGCGCTCGAGGATGGTCGTCCCGGTGCGCGCGCGCCAAGCGGTGAAGGTCCCTTCCAGCAGCGGGGCCGAGCCGGAGACGAAGAGGCGCATGCGCCCGGCCGACTCAGGGCCGAGGTCCGGCTCGGCGAGCAGGCGGCTGTAGAAGGTCGGCACGCCCATCAGCACGCTCGCCTCGCCCATGGCGGCCAAGACCGCCGCCGGTTCGAACCGCGGCTGCAGCAGCATGGAGGCGCCCGCCAGCAGGGTCACGTGGGCCGCCACGAAGAGGCCATGCACGTGATAGAGCGGCAGGGCGTGGATGAGGACGTCAGGCGCGGAAAAGCGCCAGAGATCGACCAGGGCCGAGGCGTTCGAGAGCAGGTTCGCCTGCGTCAGCATGGCGCCCTTGGAGCGGCCGGTCGTTCCGGAGGTGTAGCAGATGGCGGCAAGGTCACTGGCGGCGCGGGCGACCGGCGGCGCCGGCGCATGGCCGGCCGCGGCGAGATCGGCCATCGAGCCGCGCCCGATTGGGTCGAGCGTCTCGACGCGCGCGCGGTCGAGCGCGGCCAGGGCGGCTCGGCGCGGCGGATCGCAGACGACGAGCGCCGGCTCCGCGTCGGCAAGGAAATAGGCCAACTCAACGTCGGTGTAGGCCGGGTTCAGCGGCAGCCACACCGCCCCGGCGCGGACCGCCGCCAGATAGAGGATGAGGTTCTCGATCGACTTCTCGATCGGCGCGGCAATCCGGTCGCCAGCTTCGACCCCGGCGGCGCGCAAGGCGGCGGCCCAGGCGCCTGTCTGCGCCAGGAGCTCGCCGTAGGAAATGGTCCTGGGGCCGAGGCGGATTGCCGGCGCACTGGGCGCGCCGACGGCGAACAGGGCCTCGAGGAGCGGATTGGCCATGGCTGGCGCTTAGCGCGCCAGACAGGGCCGTTCGAGTCAGACGCTCAGGTGGCGGCCATCTCGCGGGCCGCAGGAAAGCGCCAACTCTGGCGCCGGCTGCGGGCCGCATCGAACTGAGCCTGGGCGAAGCGCCAGTTGGCGAGCTTGGAGAGCCAGGCCTCGAGGAAGGCTTTGCGATCGTTCTGGTAGTCCAGATAGTAGGCGTGCTCCCAAAGGTCGCAGACCAGGAGCGGTGTGAGGCCGCCGCGGGCGACCGTGTCGTCGGCATCGTGGGTGGGGAAGATCGACAGGGCACCGCCCTCGTCGGCTGCAAGCCAGACCCAGCCGGAGCCGAAGTGGGCGGCGCCTTCCTCGACGAAATAACGCTCGAAGCCGGGGCGGCCGCCGAAAGCCTTGTCGATCGCGGAGGCGAGTTCGCCCGCCGGGCTTTGATGCTCAGGGGTCATGCAGTTCCAGAAGAGTGCGTGGTTCCAGGCCTGGGCGGCGTTGTTGAAGAGCTTGGCCTCGCGGCTCTCCTTGGCGCGACGGATGACATCTTCCAGCGCCGGCGCGTCCTGCCCGGCTCTCTGCAGCAGCTCGTTGGTCTTCTTCACGTAGGCGGCATGGTGCTTGTCATGGTGGAAATGGAGGGTGCGCTCGGACATCGTCGGGGAGAGCGCGTCATAGGCATAGGGAAGCTCGGGAAGAGGGAACACGGGCGATACTCCTTCACTGACCCCCAGGCCCCCGCTTCCAAGCCAATCCGTGAACCGCGTTATGGTTCTCCGCGCCGCGTCACTTGGGGGCGGCTTGGCGCGCCTATCCGAGGCGGCCTATCCTCCCCCGCATGAACGCCGACCTCAGGAGCGCCACGCTCAGGCTGGCGTTGATCATTGCGCTGGCCGGTCTGGCAGGCTGGCGCCTCTTCTAGGGCGAGCGCCGCCGCTGGGCGGCCGAGTGCGCACTGGCGTCGGCAGCTGATCCGGTCTAGCTTCCCGCCGATGAAGACCCGGGCGCGATAAGCGCCGCGCTCTTACCACCTGAGCGCAGGCATCGACACCGCGGCGACGCAAGCCGCCGCCGCTCCGATTTCGCCTCCAGACCTTCAGAGACTCTCCATGCCTTCCACGACTCCCGTCAACCGCTACGGCTCGATCGCGGCGGAGATCTACGACATCGACAAACCCTTCGGGGCGCTTGACGACACCGCCTTCCACCTCGAGCGCCTGCAGGGCGTCGAGGGCCCGATCCTGGAGCCGGCCTGCGGCTCGGGACGCACCCTCATTCCCCTCCTCCAGGCCGGGCACACGGCCGCCGGCTTCGACCTCAGCGAAGACATGCTGGCGCGTTGCCGGGCGCGCTGCCAGGCAGCCGGTTTCTCGCCTGAGCTCAAACGGGCCAGCTTCGAGGACTTCGCCTACGATCGTTCGTTCGCCGCCATCCTTGTCCCGGTAGGCTCGTTCGGCCTGATCGATGATTTCGCCCGGTCGAGCGCGGTTCTGGACCGGTTCCGCGCCTGCTTGGCCCCGGGCGGCCTGCTGATCCTCGATGTCCAGCCGGTCTCGAACCTCGCGGCCCGGGGCGAGGATCTGCGCAGCTGGACCGCCGCCAGCGGCGACCTCCTCACCGTCGATGGCAAGACGACCCGGCGCGACTGGCTCGGCCAGCGCCTCGAACGTCGGGTGGTTTACGAGCGCTGGCGCGAAGGGACGCTCATCGAGAGCCAGATCGAGCCGATGGCGCTGCGCTACTGGGGGGTGGAAGAGATGCGCCTGCTGCTGGCGGCGCGAGGCTTCGCCGAGATCGGCGTCAGCGGCGGCTACGAGCGCCGGGCGCCGCGCGACGGCGACGCCATGATCACCTTCGAGGCCGTTCGGGCCTGACTATTCGGCGACAGCGGACTGGACGGGGCCGCTGTCCTTGCCCTTTTCGGTAACGTCGCGGTCGACGAACTCGATGACTGCCATGGGGGCGTTGTCGCCGAAGCGGAAGCCGGCCTTGAGCACGCGCAGGTAGCCGCCGCGTCTCTGCGCGTAGCGCGGGCCTAGAGTGGCGAAGAGCTTGCCGACTTGATCGCGGTCGCGCACGCGGGAAAGGGCGATCCGGCGGGCGTGCAGGTCTCCCTTCTTGGCCAGCGTCACCAGCCTCTCGACGAAGGGCCGCAGCTCCTTGGCCTTGGGCAGGGTGGTGACGATCTGCTCGTGCTTGATGAGGGAGGCCGACATGTTGGCGAACAGCGCCGTGCGATGGGCGCTGGTGCGGCCGAGCTTGCGGCGCGCATAGCCGTGACGCATGGCGGGTCCCCTCTCCTTAAAGAAGCTAGATCTGGTCCTCGAACTTGCGCGCCAGATCCTCGATGTTCTCCGGCGGCCAGTTGGGGACGTCCATGCCCAGATGCAGGCCCATGTTGGCCAGCACTTCCTTGATTTCGTTGAGCGACTTGCGGCCGAAGTTGGGGGTGCGCAGCATCTCCGCCTCGGTCTTCTGGATGAGGTCGCCGATATACACGATGTTGTCGTTCTTCAAACAGTTGGCCGAGCGGACCGAGAGCTCGAGCTCGTCCACCTTCTTGAGCAGCGCCGGGTTGAACGGCAGCTCCGGCCGGGCTTCGCCTTCGAGCTTCTTCTTCGGCTCCTCAAAGGTGATGAAGACCTGCAGCTGATCCTGTAGGATGCGGGCCGCGTAGGCGACCGCGTCCACGGGCGAGACCGCGCCGTTGGTCTCCACCTCCATGATCAGCTTGTCGTAGTCGAGGCTCTGGCCCTGGCGGGTGGGCTCGACCCGGTAGGCGACGCGCTTGACCGGGCTGTAGAGGGCGTCGACGGCGATGAGTCCGATGGGCGCATCTTCCGGACGGTTGCGCTCGGAAGGGACATAGCCCTTGCCGTTCTCAACAGTGAACTCGATGCGCACCGAGGCGCCCTCGTCGAGCGTCAGCAGCACGTGATTCTTGTTGAGGATCTCGATGTCGGACGGCGCTTCGATGCGGCCGGCGGTGACCGGGCCGGGGCCGGTGGCGCGCAGGGTCATGCGCTTGGGCCCGTCGGAATGCATCCGCAAGGCGAGTTGCTTGATGTTGAGGACGATGTCGACGACGTCCTCGCGCACCCCCTCGAGCGAGGAGAACTCGTGCACCACGCCATCGATCTGGATGGAGGTGACCGCCGCACCCTGAAGACTCGAAAGCAGCACTCGTCGCAGCGAATTGCCGAGAGTGACGCCGAAGCCCCGTTCGAGCGGTTCGGCGACCATCCGCGCCTTGCGGGAGGGGTCGGCGCCGGCCTCGATCAACGGCTTCTCGGGTCGGATGAGTTCGTTCCAGTTTCTTTCGATCACTTGGCCTTACCTGGGATCTTTGATTGCGGGGCTCGAGCTAGCGCGGCGGTGAAGAGATGGGCTCGCGCCGCGCCCCCCTAGACGCGACGCCGCTTGGGCGGGCGGCAGCCGTTGTGCGGGATCGGGGTGACATCGCGGATGGTGGTGATGGTCATGCCCGCGGCCTGCAAGGCGCGCAGCGCCGACTCGCGGCCGGAGCCGGGGCCGGAGATGTTCACCTCGAGAGTGCGCACGCCGTGCTCGGCGGCTTTGCGGCCCGCGTCCTCGGCCGCCATCTGGGCGGCGTAGGGCGTCGACTTCCGCGAGCCCTTGAAACCCATGGCGCCGGCGCTCGACCAGGAAATGGCGTTTCCCTGGGCGTCGGTGATGGTGATCATGGTGTTGTTGAACGAGGCGTTCACGTGCGCCACGCCCGCGGTGATGTTCTTGCGCTCGCGCCGTTTGACGCGCGCCGGCTCCCTCGCCATGCGATCAGTTCCTTATTTCTTCTTGCCGGCGATCGGCTTGGACGGGCCCTTGCGGGTCCGCGCATTGGTGTGGGTGCGCTGGCCCCGCACCGGCAGGCCCTTGCGGTGGCGCAGGCCGCGATAGCAGGCCAGGTCCATCAGGCGCTTGACGTTCATGGCTGTCTCGCGCCGCAGATCGCCTTCGACCTGGTAGTCGCGGTCGATGGTCTCGCGGATGTGGATGACTTCCTGATCCGAGAGCTGGCTGACGCGGCGGGCATCGTTGATGCCGACCTTGTCGATGATCTCGCGGGCGCGGGTCGCCCCGATGCCATGGATGTACTGCAGCGCGACCACGACGCGCTTGTTGGTGGGGATGTTGACGCCTGCGATCCGGGCCACGAGCCGCCTTTCTCCATGCCGAAAACGCGAAAAGCGCGCCAAGCTGACCGCCCCTTGAAGGGTCGGAGCCGGCGCGGTTCGCGCGCTGTCGCGGAAGGGGCTTGATATAGGGAAGCGCGGGCCCCGGTCAAGAACAGCCGCGGCGCGGCGGCAGGGGCGCGGCGCCTCCGGTCAGCCGCCGTGCATCCAGGCCCAGGCAAGGCCGATGACGACAAGCACGAGCAGGACCAGGTTGCACAGGGCGCCGATGCCGACCCAAGGACCGCGCCGATCCGGATCGGACATGTAGGCTTGGCCGTAGAGGACCCGAGACGCCACCCAGACGACGCCGACGAGCGGCGCGATCCAGGTCCAGCTGATCGGGAAGATCGCCGCCAGCCACAGCAGCGGCAGGAAGACAGCGAGCTGTTCGAGAGTGTTCATCTGGACGCGGAAGGCGCGCTCGAACTCCGGGTGGCCCACCGTCGCTGGGGCGAGGATCTTGTGGCGCCCGCGCATGGTCCCGACCTGGATGCCGGTCCAGAAGTAGAAGAGGAGCGCCAGCACGGTGACGCTGCCGGCCATGAGAACAGGTGAACCCATCAGTCCCCTCCCCGCCGACTCGCGGAAGTTGTCGGCCGTTCGTGAAATGCTAGCTCAGCCGGACGGTCATTGACCAGCGGCCAAGCGGATCGAGAGCGCGGGCCCCTAGAATCTCGGCCCGTCGATGGCCGCATCGATGGCGCCCGCGACCGCTTCGACGCTCGCCATGCCGTCGACTTCCACGAGTTTGCCGTGGGCTCGGTAATAGTCGATCAGAGGCGCGGTGTCGCGCGCGTACGCCTCGAGGCGGGTGGCGAACGACGCGGGGTTGTCGTCGGGCCGGCCGCTCTGGGCGAAGCGGCCGGCGATCCTGGCCTTGAGCGCCGCCTTGTCCACTTTCAGCGCGATGACCAGATCGATGCGGCGGTCGCGCCCGGCCAACATTTCATCCAGCGCCTCGGCCTGTGCCAGGGTGCGCGGGAAGCCGTCGAAGATGGCCCCGCCGGTGGCGTCCAGCTGCGGCAGCCGGGCCTCGATCAGGCCGATGACGATGTCGTCGGGGACAAGCTCGCCGCGCTCCAGGATGCCGGCGACCTTGCGGCCAAGCTCGCTCCCCGAGGCGATGGCGGCGCGCAGCATGTCGCCGGTGGAAAGCTGGACCATGCCGCGCCGCTGAACCAGGCGCGCCGCCTGGGTGCCTTTGCCCGCCGCGGGAGGGCCAAAGAGGATGAGGTTCATGGGGCCCCCGCCTGCGGTCTGCGACTACATGCCTGGCGGCTAGCGCCGGGCGCCGCGCAGTCGGGTCTTCTTGATCAGCCCCTCGTACTGGTGCGCCAGCAGGTGGGACTGGATCTGGGCCACGGTGTCCATCATCACCGACACGGTGATCAGAATCGAGGTGCCGCCGAACAGGAAGTAGCCGCTGTTGCCGGCGAGGATCTCAGGCAGGGCGCAGACCCCGGCGACGTAGACGGCGCCGATCAGAGTGATCCTGGTCAGCACATAGTCGATGTACTCGGCGGTGCGCCGTCCGGGCCTGATGCCCGGGAGGTTGCCTCCGTACTTCCTCAAGTTCTCGGCCGTGTCGTCCGGGTTCAGAACCACGGAGGTGTAGAAGAAGCAGAAGAAGATGATGAGCGCTGCGTAGAGGACGATGAAGGCCGGCTTGCCGTGACCGATCTGACCGGCGGCGAGCGGCAGCCACTGCAGGGCGCTGGGCAGATGCGACGACTGCAGGAACCCGAGAGCCGTGGTCGGCAGGAGCAGCAGCGACGAGGCGAAGATCGGCGGAATGACGCCCGAGACGTTGATCTTCAACGGCAGGAACGAGTTCTCGCCCCCCATGATGCGGTTGCCGACCTGACGCTTGGGATAGACGATCAGGAGCCGCCGCTGGGCCCGCTCCATGAAGACGATGAACAGGATCACCGCGACGGCCAGGCCGAAGTAGCCGAAGATGTTCACGGTCTTGGAGGGGTCGACCCGGGCGGCCTGCAGCAGGTCCCAGATGCCGGTCGGCAGGCGCGCCACGATGCCGGCGAAAATGATCAGCGAGATGCCGTTGCCGACGCCGCGGCTGGTGATCTGTTCGCCCAGCCACATCAGGAACATGGTGCCGCCCGTCAGGGTGATGACGGTGGAGACGATGAAGAAGAGTCCCGGCTGGTCAACGACGTGCGGGCTGCTCGAAAGGCCCACGGCGATGCCGAAGGACTGGAAGACCGCCAGCGCCACGGTGAGATAGCGCGTGTACTGGTTGAGCTGCTTGCGTCCGGCCTCGCCGCCCTCTTTCTTCAGCTTCTCCCACGGCGGATAGGTGGTCTGCAGCAGCTGCACGATGATCGAGGCCGAGATGTAGGGCATGACGTTCAAGGCGAAGATCGCCATGCGCGCCACCGCCCCGCCCGAGAACATGTTGAACATGCCCAGAATTCCGCCCTGCTGGCGGCCAAAAGCCTGGGCGAATGCGGCGGCGTTGATGCCGGGAATGGGAATGAAGGTGCCGAGCCGATAGACGATCATCGCCATCAGCGTGAAGCCGATGCGCTTGTGCAGTTCGGTGGCCTTCTGGAAGGCCCCGAAGTTCAGATTGGCGGCAAGCTGTTCAGCGGCCGAAGCCATTTAAGCGCGTTCCTCGAAGATTCGCCGACCGCTAGATAGGCCGCCGCCGCCGCCAGCGGGAGGGGCGAGACCGATCTGAAGGGCGCGGCCGGGCCGGGTCACTGCGGCGCAGGCTCAGCCTCCTTGGCCGGACGGGTCTCGGTGAGGCTGCCGCCCGCCTTCTCGACCGCGGCGCGCGCCGCCCCCGAGGCGGAGTGAACCACCAACTCCAGCTTGGAGCTGAGGGCGCCTTTGGCGAGCAGGCGCACCCCGTCGTGGGCGCGGCGGATGACGCCGGCGGCGATGAGAGCCTCACCGTCGATGCGGGCCTTCGGATCCAGCTTGCCCGCCGCGATCGCCTTTTCGATCCGCCACAGGTTCACCTCGGCGAAGGTCTTGGCGTGAGGCCTTTTGAAGCCTCGCTTGGGCATGCGCATGTGCAGCGGCATCTGCCCGCCTTCGAAGGCGCCGAGGGCCACGCCTCTGCGCGACTTTTGGCCCTTGACGCCGCGGCCGGCCGTCTTGCCCTTGCCCGAACCGGGGCCGCGCCCGACCCGCAAGCGCGGGCGCGAGGCGCCCGCCCTGGGCTTCAGCTCATTCAGTTTCGTCATCCTGCCTTGCCTTTGAGACATCTGCGCCCGGAGCTTCCCGGACTCGGCCAGCCGCTGCTCGAGGAAGCCTCAGGCCGGGGCCGGCTCGGCGACTTCGACGAGGTGCGCCACCTTGGCGATCATGCCGCGCACCTGAGGCCCGTCCTCGAGCTCGCGAACCTTGCCGATGCGGCCCAGACCCAGGCCCTTGAGCGTCGCCAGCTGATCGCCGCTGCGGCGGATCGGGCTGGCAGTCTGGCGCACGGTGATCCTGGCCATCGCGCCTTATGCCTCGGCCGGCTCGGCTGCTTCAACCGCGGCGGCGTCCGCGCGGCGCGGCAGGATCTCGCCGATCTTCTTGCCGCGCTTGGCGGCGACCTGACGCGGCGAGGCTTGGCGCTTGAGCGCCTCGAAGGTCGCGCGGATCATGTTGTAGGGGTTGGACGAGCCCAGCGATTTTCCTACCACGTCCTGGACGCCGAGGGTTTCGAGCACCGCCCGCATCGGGCCGCCGGCGATCACGCCGGTCCCAGGCGAGGCTGGGCGCATCATGATCTTGCCCGCACCCCAGCGCCCCTGGCCCTCGTGATGGAGGGTGCGCGACTCGCGCAGCGGCACCCGGATCATCGATTTTCTGGCCTCTTCGGTGGCCTTCCGGATGGCCTCGGGCACCTCGCGGGCCTTGCCATGGCCGAAGCCGACCCTGCCCTTCTGGTCGCCGACGACCATGAGGGCGGCAAAGGAAAATCGCCGCCCGCCCTTCACGGTAGCGGCGACGCGGTTGATGTGGACGAGCTTCTCGACGATCTCGCCGTCGCCCCGCTCCTCGGGCTTGCCGCGGTCGCGGCGATCGCGCCTGCCGGGGCCACCTTCTCGGGCCATGTCGCTCTAATGCGCTCCTGCCAGAATCTTCAGAAATCCAGCCCGCCTTCGCGAGCCGCATCGGCCAGGGCCTTGACCCGACCGTGATAAAGATAGCCGCCGCGATCGAAGACCACCTGCTTGAGGCCCTGCTCGAGCGCGCGCTGCGCGATCAGGGCGCCCACCCGCGCCGCCGCGGCCTTGTCGGCCCCTTTGGACTTGGCCTCGCCCTCCAGCGAGGAGGCGGCCGCCACGGTGACGCCGCGTCGGTCGTCGATGACCTGGGCGTAGATGTTCTTCGCCGAACGGAACACCGAAAGGCGCGGTCGGCCGGCGGAAAAACGGCGCAGACGGGTGCGCACCCGGCGGGCGCGTTTGGTGGCGGAGTCGCGAGCCGGATGGGCCATTACTTCTTCTTGCCTTCCTTGCGCCGCACCTGCTCGCCGGCATAGCGCACGCCTTTGCCCTTGTACGGCTCCGGCGGTCGCACCTTGCGGATGCGCGCCGCGGTCTCGCCCACGAGCTGCTTGTCGATCCCGGAAACCTTGATCTCCACCGGCCGCGGCACCGCGAAGGTGATCCCGTCGGGTGCGGGGAAGTCGATTTCGTGGGAGAAGCCGAGCTGCATGGTAAGCGCCTTGCCCCTGAGGGCGGCGCGGTAGCCGACGCCGTGGAGCTCGAGGGTCTGCTCGAAACCCGCGGTCACGCCGACGACCATATTGTTCAGCAGCGAGCGCGACAGTCCCCAGAGCGCCCGGGCGCGGTCGCCATCGCCGCGCGGCCGCAACACCAGGGCGCCTTCCTCCTGCGCCACCTCGATTTCCTCGGCGACGGTCCAGGCGAGCTCGCCTTTGGGTCCTTTGACCTCGACCGTCTGGCCATCGACCGAGGCGCTGACGCCGGCGGGGAGGGGAATTGGCTTCTTGCCGATACGCGACATCAGTACACCCGACAGATCACTTCACCGCCGACGTTGGCGTCGCGGGCGGCGATATCGCTCATCACACCCTTGGGGGTGGAGAGGATGGAAATGCCCAGACCGTTCTTCACCGGCTTGAGGTCGGAGATTGACGAATAAACCCGGCGTCCCGGCTTGGAGACGCGCGCGATCTCGACGATCACCGGCTCGCCGTCGAAATACTTGAGCTCGACCTCGAACTGCGGAAAAGCGCCCGCCTTCTCGACCAGGCTGAAGCCGCGAATGTAGCCCTCTGATTCGAGCACGCGCAGAACGCGCTCGCGCATCTTGGAGGCGGGCGTGAGCACTTTGGAGCGCCGGCGAGTGGCGGCGTTCTTCAAGCGGGCGATCAGATCGCCAATGGGGTCGTTCACCATGGAGTCCTACCAGCTCGACTTCACCAAACCCGGGATCTGGCCGGACGACCCCAGCTCGCGCAGGGCGATGCGGCTCATCTTCATCTTCCGGTAGAAGCCGCGCGGCCGGCCGGTCACCTGGCAGCGGTTGCGGATGCGCACCGGCGAGGAGTTGCGCGGTAGCTTGGCGAGCTTGAGACGCGCCTCGAAGCGCTCCTCCAGCGACAGCGCCTCGTTTTCCGCCGTCTCCCTGAGCGCCAGGCGCTTGGCGGCGAAGCGGGCGACCAGGGCCCGGACTCTGTCGTTGCGGTTGATGGCGCTCTTCTTGGCCATATCGGTCGTCTCTCGTTGCGGTGTTTTCGGCTAGGCCGTGAACGGGAACTGGAATTCGCGCAGCAGTTCGCGCGCTTCGTCGTCGGTCCGGGCGGTGGTGCAGACGATGATGTCCATGCCCCAGACCTGGTCGATCTCGTCGTAATTGATCTCTGGAAAGACGAGATGTTCTCGGAGACCCATGGCGTAGTTGCCGCGACCATCGAAACTGGTCGGTTTCAGACCGCGGAAGTCCTTCACCCGCGGCAGCGCGACGGTGATCAGCCGGTCCAGGAACTCGTACATCCGGTCCTGTCGCAGGGTGACCTTGGCGCCGATCGTCATGCCTTCGCGAAGCTTGAAGGCGGCGATCGAGGTGCGCGCCTTTGTCGGCGCCGGCTTCTGACCGGTGATCAGCGCCAGGTCCTTCATCGCCGCACCGGCCTTCTTGGAGTCGGCCACGGCTTCGCCGATCCCCATGTTGACCACGATCTTGTCCAGGCGCGGGATCTGCATCTCGTTGGTGTAGCCGAACCGTTCCTTGAGGGCCGGACGGATGCGGTTGCGGTACTCACCCTTCAGGCGCGGTTCGTAACGGGCTTCAGCCATCGATCGCCTCACCGGTGGTGCGCGCGAAGCGCACCTTCTTCTCGCCCTCGATGCGGAAGCCGACGCGCGTGGGCTTGCCATTGCCATCGACGATGGCGAGGTTCGAAAGGTGCACCGAGGCTTCGCGGACCTTGATCCCCCCCTGGGGGTCGGACTGGCTGGGTTTGACGTGACGGCGCACCAGATTGAGGCCGCTCACTACGGCCCGTCCTTCCTTCGGAAGCACCCGCGACACCTGGCCGGTGCGACCCTTGTCCTTGCCGGCGATCAGGATCACCCGATCGCCCTTCTTGATCCTGGCGGCCATTTCCTAAAGGACCTCCGGCGCCAGCGAGATGATCTTCATGTGGTTCTTGGCCCGAAGCTCGCGCGGCACCGGGCCGAAGATGCGCGTGCCGATGGGCTCGTCCTGTTTGTTGACGATCACCGCGGCGTTGCGATCGAAACGGATGGCCGAACCGTCACGGCGTTTGATGGCCTGGGCGGTGCGCACCACGATCGCCTGCAGCACGTCGCCTTTCTTCACCCGTCCGCGCGGGATCGCTTCCTTGACCGAGACGATGATGCGGTCGCCCACCGAGGCGTAGCGCCGACCCGCGCCGCCGAGCACCTTGATGCACATCACCCGGCGCGCGCCCGAATTGTCGGCGACCTCGAGGTTCGTCTGCATCTGGATCATGACCGCCTCCCCGAAGCCCTAGGTGGACGCCTTGGGGAGCACTTCCCAGGTCTTGAGCTTGGACCTAGGCGCACACTCCACGATGCGTACAGCGTCGCCCACGGCGTAGGCATTAGCTTCGTCGTGAGCGTGATATTTCTTGGAACGGCGCACCGTCTTCTTGAGCACCGGATGCAGGACGGTGCGCTCGACCTTCACGACCACGGTTTTGTCGTTCTTGTCCGAGACCACCTGGCCTTCGAGGATGCGTCTGGGCATGGGGGTCTCGTTAGCTTTGGGCCTGGTTGCCGGCGCCGGGCTTGGCCTGCGCCATGACGTGCTTGATGCGGGCGATGTCGCGCCGGACGATGCGCGCGCGGTGGGTCTTCTCGAGCTGCCCGGTGGCGGCCTGAAAGCGCAGGTTGAACTGCTCCTTCTTGAGCGCCAGCAGCTGGTCGTTGAGCTGGTCGGCCGTAAGTCGGCGGATCTCGTCGATGCTCACGGGACTCAAGCTCCCTCGGAGTGAGCGCCCAGACGGCTGACGACCCGCGTCTTGATCGGCAGCTTCGAGGCGCCGAGCCGCAAGGCCTCGCGCGCCACGTCGTCGGGGACGCCGTCAACTTCGAACATGATCCGCCCCGGCGCCACCCGGGCGGCCCAGTATTCCACCGCGCCCTTGCCCTTGCCCATGCGCACCTCGGCCGGCTTGTCGCTCACCGGCACGTCGGGGAAGACGCGGATCCACACCCGGCCCTGCCGCTTCATCTGGCGGGTGATGGCGCGCCGAGCCGCCTCGATCTGGCGGGCGGTGACGCGCTCGGGCTGCATGGACTTCAATCCGTGCGAACCGAAATTCAGCGTCGAGCCAGCCTTGGCCAAGCCGTGAATGCGGCCTTTGAACTGCTTGCGGTACTTGGTCTTCTTGGGCTGAAGCATGGCGCTCGATCCGGCTTATCGGCTAGGCGGCCGGCGCTTCGCGGGGGGCGCGGCGCGGACGATCCGGACGGTCGCCGCGGGGCTCGCGCCCGCCGCCCTCGCCGGCTGGACCGCTCTCGGCCGCCAGGCGCTTGTCGAGCGCCATCGGGTCGTGTTCCAGGACCTCGCCCTTGAACACCCAGGCCTTGACGCCGATGATGCCGTAGGTGGTGTGGGCCTCGGCGAAGCCGTAGTCGATATCGGCCCGCAGGCTGTGCAACGGCACGCGCCCGTCGCGATACCACTCCATGCGGGCGATCTCCGCCCCGCCAAGCCGGCCCGAAACGTTCACGCGCACCCCTTTTGCGCCCAGCCGCAGAGCTGATTGCATGGAGCGCTTCATGGCCCGGCGGAAAGCGATCCGCCGCTCCAGCTGCTGGGCGATGTTCTCCGCCAGGAGCTGGGCGTCGGTCTCGGGCTTGCGGATCTCGACAATGTTGAGGTGCGCCTCGCCTCCGGCCATTTCCGTGAGGTCCTTGCGGAGCTTCTCGATATCGGCGCCCTTCTTGCCGATGATGACGCCCGGCCTGGCGGCATAGAGGGTGACACGGCACTTCTTGTGGGGCCGCTCGATGACGATCTTCGAGACGCCGGCCTGCGCGAGGCGCTTCTTGAGCTCCTTGCGGATCCTGACGTCTTCGTGGAGCAGGCGCGCGTATTCCGGCCCGCTGGCGAACCAACGGCTGTCCCAGGTGCGGTTGACCCCCAGGCGAAGGCCGATCGGATTTACTTTCTGACCCATATCTCAGGCGGCCTCGCGTTCACGGACCACGATGGTGATCTCCGAAAAAGGCTTGGCGATACGGCCGGCGCGGCCGCGGGCCCGGGCCGCGAAGCGTTTCATCGTCAGGTTCTTGCCGACGAAGGCGTGGGCGACGACGAGGCTGTCGATATCCAAGCTGTGATTGTTCTCGGCATTGGAAATGGCGGCGTAGAGCGCCTTGCGCACATCCTTGGCGATGCGCTTGCGGCTGAACTCCAGCTCGTTGAGGGCGCGCTGGACGTCGAGGCCGCGGATCTGCTGGGCCACGAGGTTGAGTTTGCGCGGGCTGACCCGGAGGAGACGCACCTTGCCGAACGCCTCGGTGTCGCCGACCCGGCGCGGATTGGGCTTGGCGCTCACGCCTTCACCCTCTTCGCCTTCCGGTCGGCCGCGTGCCCGGCGAAGTAGCGCGTCGGGGCGAACTCGCCGAGCTTCATCCCCACCATGTCTTCGCTGACGAGCACCGGCACGTGCTTGTGGCCGTTGTGGACGCCGAAGGTGAGGCCCACGAACTGCGGCATGATGGTCGAGCGCCGCGACCAGGTCCTGATGACTTCCTTGCGGCCGGAAGCGCGGGCCGCCTCGGCTTTCTTCAGCAGGTAGCCGTCGACGAAGGGGCCTTTCCAAACCGAACGGGTCATCTAGCGGGCTTTCTTGGCGTGGCGGCTGCGCAGGACGTATTTGTCGCTGGCTTTGTTGGACCGGGTCTTGCGCCCCTTCGTAGGCTTGCCCCAGGGCGTCACCGGATGGCGGCCGCCGCTGGAACGGCCTTCGCCGCCGCCGTGCGGATGGTCGATGGGATTCATGGCCACGCCGCGCACGTGCGGGCGGCGGCCCCGGAGGCGGACGCGCCCGGCCTTGCCGAGGACCTCGTTCATGTGATCCGGGTTGGAGACCGCGCCGACGGTGGCCATGCAGGCATCGCTGACCATGCGCAGTTCGCCCGAACCGAGCCGGATCTGGGCGTAGCCGGCGTCGCGGCCGACGAGCTGGGCGTAGGCGCCGGCGGAGCGGGCCAGCTGGCCGCCCTTGTTCGGCTTGAGCTCGATATTGTGGACGATGGCTCCGATGGGCAGGCCGCGCAGCGGCGAGGCGTTGCCGACCTTTACGTCGACGCGCTCGCCTGCGGTCACCTCGTCGCCGACGCGCAGGCGCTGCGGCGCCAGGATGTAGGCCAGCTCGCCATCGGCATATCGGATCAGCGCAATGAAGGCGGTGCGGTTCGGATCATATTCGAGCCGTTCGACCTTGCCCGCGACGTTCCATTTGCGGCGCTTGAAGTCGACCTTGCGATAGAGACGCTTGGCGCCGCCGCCGCGGAAACGCACCGCGATCCGGCCGCCGCCGCCGCGGCCGCCCGACTTGTTCAGCCCTTCGACGAGACCCTTCTCGGGACGCCCCTTGTGCAGCTCCGAGCGGTCGACCAGCACCAGACCCCGGCGCGAGGCGGATGTCGGATTGAATGTCTTGAGCGCCATGCGTCAGAGCCCGGTGGTGATGTCGATCGACTGGCCCTCTTCGAGGGTCACGATCGCCTTCTTGAAATCCGACCTGCGCCCGGGCCGGCCGCGAAACCGCTTGGTCTTGCCTTTCTGGATCAAGGTATTGACCTTCACCACCTTGACCTTGAACAGCTCCTCGACGGCGGTAGCGATGCTCTCCTTGTCGGCATCGAGCGCGACCTTGAAGACCACCTTGTTGTGCTCGGAAAGCAGCGTCGCCTTCTCGGTGATGAGCGGCGAGCGAATGGCGTCATAGTGGCGCGGGGAAACTGCCATCTCTAGCGGGCCTCCGACTGAGGCTCGGCGAAGCGTCGGGTCAGCCCCTCGACCGCGCTTCTGGTCAGCACCAGTTTCCGCCGGCGCAGCACGTCATAGACGTTCAATCCGGCGTCCGGCAGGACATCGATCCCGGGAATATTGCGCGCCGCCAGCAAGGCATTGGCGTCCACCTGGGCGCCAGCGATGATCAGCGCGTCCCCGATGCCCAGGGCGTCGAGATTGCGGCGCAGGTCCGCGGTCTTGGGGCTCGCCGCCGCAAAGCCCTCCAGCACCACCAGGGTCCCCTCGCGCGCCTTTGAAGACAAGGCGTGGCGCAAGGCCAGCGCCCGGACCTTTTTCGGCAGGGAAATGGCGTGATCGCGCACCACCGGACCGTGGGCTTTGGCGCCGCCAACGAACTGCGCGGCACGACGCGAGCCGTGCCGGGCGCCGCCGGTACCCTTCTGCCGATACATCTTCTTGCCGGTGCGCGACACCTCGCCCCGGGTCTGGATCTTGTGGGTCCCGGAGCGCCGGCGAGCCAGCTGCCAGGCGACGCATCTTTGCAGGATGTCGGCGCGGATGTCCTCGATTCCGAACAGGGTGTCGGGCAGGTCGATGGCCCCGCCCTTGCCACCGTCGAGCGCTAGCGTTTCGACCTTCACGACGCTTCGCCCCCGTTTTCGACCGCTGCCTCCGGCGCCGTCTCGGCCGGCGCCTCGGCGTTGGGCGCCTCGCCTGGGGTGCGCCCTTCGGGCAGACGCACCGAGCCGGGGTTCGGCGCATCCTTCGGAGCCTTGGCCTTCACCGCGTCCCGAATTTCCAGGAACGCGCCTTCCGCCCCCGGAACCGCGCCCCGCAGCATCAGCAGGCCGCGCTCGGCGTCGACACGGAAGACAGTGAGATTCAGCGTTGTGACCCGCTCACCTCCCAGGTGTCCGGCCATCTTCTTGCCCTTGAACACCTTTCCGGGGTCCTGGCGGTTGCCGGTCGAACCGTGGGCCCGATGGGAAACGCTGACCCCGTGGGTGGCGCGCATGCCGCCGAAGTTCCAACGTTTCATGGCCCCGGCGAAACCCTTGCCGGAGGTGATGCCGGATACGTCGACTTTCTGGCCGACCACGAAGTGATCGGCGAGCACCTCGGCCCCGACTTCTATCATTGCATCTTCCGAGACCCGGAACTCCGCCACACGCCGTTTCGGCTCCACCAGCGCCTTGGCGAAGTGGCCGCGCAGGGAGTTGGGCGTGTTCTTCGGCTTGCGAGCGCCGGCGCCGAGCTGCAGGGCGAAATAGCCGTCCTTGTCAGGGGTGCGCTGAGCCGTGACCTGGCAGCCATCGAGGCTGAGCACGGTCACCGGCACATGGACGCCGTCCTCGTCGAAGAGGCGGGTCATACCCAGCTTCCTGGCGATCACGCCGGTGCGCATCTCCCGCCTTCCCGCCTCAGAGCTTGATCTCGACGTCGACGCCGGCCGAGAGCTCGAGCTTCATCAGGGCGTCGACGGTCTGGGGGGTGGGATCGACGATGTCGAGCACGCGCTTGTGGGTGCGGATCTCAAACTGTTCGCGCGATTTCTTGTCGATGTGGGGCGAACGATTGACGGTGAAGCGCTCGATCAGGGTCGGCAGCGGGATCGGTCCGCGCACCGTCGCGCCGGTGCGCTTGGCGGTGTTCACGATCTCGCGTGTCGAGTGATCGAGCACGCGATGGTCGAAGGCTCGAAGCCTGATCCGGATGTTCTGTCGGTCCATGCCGCCCGCTGCTCGACCTTCCGATAGACCCCGGCCGCACGGCCGAGGTTCGACGCGTTGTCCCGAAGACCGTCTGGAGGCCCCTCCTGCCGCAAGAGCATAGGAGGCCGCCCGCGCTCATCCGCAAAAACGAAAGGCCGCCAAGCGGCGAACCGCCGGGGCCTCTTCCCTCCGCCGTCGCTCCGCTTGGGGTCGCGTTGGGGAGGGATGGATATCGTCCCGCGAGCCGCGTCTGCCTCCTTCTTGCGGAAGGAAGCACAGCCGGTTCAACGAAAAAAGAGGCGCGTCCTTAGACGCTCAACCCCGCCGGCGTCAAGCCTTGCGGCCGCCGCACAAAAGGCCTCTGTTCACGGTGATTGCAAGCCAGCGCCTCGGCCGCGTCCCGCGGACGATCCGCAAGGGAGGGCCCGCGATGAGGCCGAGCCAGGGCAAAGTGGCCCTTCGGCGCAGGCCGGCGCGCCTTCTGGCGCTGGTCTTTTCGCTGGCGTTCCACGCCGGCTTCGTCCTGGTGTTCGTCCGCGACTTCACCCTCCCTTACGCGCTGCCCGAACCCGCGGCGCCGCCGATGCAGGTGGAGATCGAGCCACCGATGCAGGTCGAGCGGGTTCCGCCACCCCCAACGCCCAGGCTCCCTGCGCCAACGCCCGTGCCGCCCCGGGCGGCGCCAACGCCCCAGCTGCTGCTGTCCCGGCCGAGGATTCAACAGGCGACGCAAGCGCCGCCCTCGCCGAAGATCGCCACCACCACACGCATGGAGATCGCGCCGCTGAAGAGCGCGCCGACGCTGCAGTTCACACCGACGACGGCCCCGAGTGTCGCCGCTCCGCCCGCCCCCGTTGCGCCGGCTCCGGCCAAGGCGCCCGCGGCGTCAGCCCCGCCGGCGCCGTTCAGCGCGCTCAATCTTCACAAGCCCGCCAAGAAGGCCCCGCCCGGCGTACCCACATTGCCCCTTGCGCCGGCGACGCCGTCGGGCGGCGCCGGAACGCCTGCCGGCGGCGGCTCGCGGCTCGGAAGTCTCAGCCCCTGGCCTGCCGGCGGCATGCCAAACGGCGGTGGCCTGCGGGGCAGCCTCATCGGTTGCGCCAACGCCCAGGCCGTCGGTCTTTCGGCGGCGGAGCGCACGCGTTGCGCCGAGCGCTTCGGTCGGGACATGTCCGACGCGCCGCGCCTGGATCCTATCGCCGCCAGGCGCGCCGAGTTCGACAAGGCGGCCGCCAAACAAGACCTGGAACGGAGATACCGCGACGGCACTCCTATCGGGACGGAGAGGCCCACGGCCATCGGCGGCATCGCGCACGGGCCTGGTTCGGCGATTCCCCATGGGCCGATCGCGGGCGAAGGCCCTTGAGATTGGAGGATTACCTCGAATGGGACGGTTGCTTGCGGTTGCGATGGGCGCCTTGGGGGCCTTCCTCTTTGCTCGCCCAGCCGCGGCCACGGAAACCATTCTGCCAGGCTACTGGGAGTCCGTGAACCGGGTCATCTACCCGCTACCTAGCGAAAAGACCGACCGGCGCTGCATCACGCCCAAGGACATCGCGAAGTTTCTCCGAGGACCACAGAACCACATCTATCACTGCGTCTACCCGGTCCAGGAGGCGAGCGGCGGCCACATCCGCTTCTCCGGCGTCTGCGTCGACAAGAAGGGTCACGCCGCCCGAATCCGTGGCGAAGGCGCCTACACGCCCACGACCCTGCAGATGACCGCCCGCGGGTCGTTCAAGGCGCTGGGGATCCCGATCCCGTTCGCGGCCTCCACGCAGGCCCACCGCATAGGCGATCAGTGTCCGTCGCCGCCGGCCGCGCCCCCGAGTTGAGAGCCAGGCCCTCGGGACCTCCGTCAGGCGTTGACCTTCTCGGCTTCGGCGGCGGCGGCGATCTCCGTGGGCAAGGCCTCGAGCTCCATCGGCTCCTGACGCGCCGCGGCCAGGGCCTCGTCGCGCTTGGCGGCGATCCGTTGCAATCCGCGCAGGTAGGAACCGGTGCCGGCAGGAATGAGCCGGCCCACGATGACGTTCTCCTTGAGCCCTTCAAGAGTGTCACGCTTGCCATGCACGGCCGCATCGGTGAGCACGCGCGTGGTCTCCTGGAACGACGCCGCCGAGATGAAGCTGCGGGTCTGCAGGCTGGCCTTGGTGATCCCCAACAGCACCGGCGCGGTGATCGCCTGCCGACCGCCGCGGGCCTCGGCCTTGGCGTTCTCGTCTTCGACTTCGGATTTGTCGAGGTGATCGCCTTTGAGAAGGCCGGTGTCGCCGGGCTCCAGGATCTCCACCTTCTGCAGCATCTGGCGCACGATCGTTTCGATGTGCTTGTCGTTGATCGGAACGCCTTGCAGTCGGTAGACTTCCTGGATCTCATTGACCAGGAAGTCCGCGAGAGCCTCGATCCCCTGGATCCGGAGGATATCGTGCGGGTCGGGGTTGCCGTCGATCAGGTACTCACCCTTGCGGATGGTGTCGCCGTCGTGGACGGCCACATGCTTGGCCTTGGGGATGAGGAATTCGATCGGCTCGCCGTCCTCCGGCGTGATCTTGATCCGGCGCTTGTTCTTGTAGTCGCGGCCGAATTCGACACGCCCATCCATCTCGGCGATCACGGCGCAGTCCTTGGGCCGGCGGGCCTCGAACAGCTCCGCCACCCGCGGCAGGCCGCCGGTGATGTCTCGCGACTTGGCGCTCTCGGTGGGCAGGCGCGCCAGCACTTCGCCCCCCTGAACCTCGTCGCCGTCGCCGACGGAGAGGATGGCCCCGACCGGAAGCAGGTACTTCGCTTCGCCGCCGTTGGAAAGGCGCTTATATGCGCCGCTCTCATCGAGAACGGCCACGCTCGGGCGAAGGTCGGCGCCGCGGTTGGAAGCGCGCCAGTCGATAACCACCCGATTCGAGATGCCGGTGGCCTCGTCGGCTTCCTCGCGCATGGAGACGCCCTCGGTCAGGTCGACGAAGCGGACCCGTCCCGGAACCTCGGTGATGATCGGGGTGGTGTACGGGTCCCACTCGGCAAAGCGGGTCCCGCGCTTTATGGCCTCGCCGTCCTTGATCTTCAGGCGCGCCCCGTACGGAGGCTTGTAGGTCTCCCGCGCGACGCCATCGACCTCGATCGAGATCTGGAGGTTGCGGCTCATGACGATCAGATCGCCATCGCCGGTGGTGACCGTGTTCCCCGGCGAGAGCCGCACGGCGCCGTCGTTGGCGGCCTCGAAGAAGGACTGCTCGGCCACCTGCACAGCGCCACCGATATGGAAGGTGCGCATGGTGAGCTGGGTGCCCGGCTCGCCGATGGACTGGGCGGCGATGACTCCAACCGCCTCGCCAATGTTCACCGGGGTGCCGCGCGCCAGATCACGACCGTAGCAGGCGGCGCAGACGCCGACCTTCGACTCACAGGTCAGGACCGAGCGCACGCGCACCGACTGCACGCCGGCGGCTTCGATGGCGTCGACCATGTCCTCGTCGAGGTAGGCATCGGCGGGACAGACCACCTCGTCGCTGCCCGGCGCCTTGATGGCCTCGGCGCTGAACCGGCCCAGGACGCGCTGCGCCAGGCTCACCTGAACTTCGCCGCCCTCGGCGACGGCGCGAAGGCTGATGCCGCGGGTGGTGCCGCAATCCTCTTCGGTAACGATGCAGTCCTGGGCGACGTCCACCAGACGGCGAGTGAGATAGCCTGAATTTGCGGTCTTGAGCGCGGTGTCGGCCAGCCCTTTGCGGGCGCCGTGGGTGGAGTTGAAGTACTCCTGCACGGTGAGGCCTTCCTTGAAGTTCGAGATGATCGGCGTCTCGAGGATCTCACCGGAAGGCTTGGCCATCAGGCCGCGCATGCCGCCCAACTGCTTCATCTGCGCCTGCGATCCGCGGGCGCCCGAGTTGGCCATCATCCAGACCGAGTTGATGTCGGCCTCTCCGGGACCGTCCTTCTGGCCGGTGGCGATCTCGGCCATCATCTCGTCGGCCACGCGGTCGGTCGCTTTCGACCAGGCGTCGACCACCTTGTTGTACTTTTCCCCCTTGGTGATCAGGCCATCGGCGTACTGCTGCTCGTACTCCTCCACCAGGGTGCGGGTGGTCTCGATGATCTTCTGTTTGCGCTCGGGGATGACGATGTCGTCCTTGCCGAACGAGATCCCAGCCTTGGCCGCCTCGCGGAAGCCGAGGTTCATGATCTGATCGGCGAAGATGACCGTCGCCTTCTGGCCGCAGTGCCGATAGACGACGTCGATGAGGTTGCCGATCTCCTTCTTGGTCAGGGAGCGGTCGATCAGGCTGTAGCTGATCGCCGGATGCTGCGGGAGCAAAGCGGCGATCTTCATCCGGCCGGGCGTGGTGTCGATGACGCGGGTGACGACGACGCCGGCTTCGTCCATCTCGGCGAATCGCGCCTTGACCTTGGAGTGCAGGGTCACCACGCCGGCGTCGAGCGCCGACTCGATCTCACCCAGGTCGGTGAAAGCCATGCCCTCGCCGCGGGCCCCTTCCTTGGCCTGGCTCAGGTAATAGAGCCCCAGGACGATGTCCTGCGAAGGCACGATGATCGGCTTGCCGTTCGCTGGTGAGAGGATGTTGTTGGTGCTCATCATCAGCACCCGGGCCTCCAGCTGGGCTTCCAGCGACAGCGGTACGTGAACGGCCATCTGATCGCCGTCGAAATCGGCGTTGAAGGCGGTGCACACCAGCGGATGCAGCTGGATCGCCTTGCCTTCGATGAGCTTGGGTTCGAAAGCCTGGATGCCGAGCCGGTGCAGAGTGGGGGCGCGGTTGAGTAGCACCGGATGCTCGCGGATCACCTCCTCGAGGATGTCCCAGACCTGCGGCTGCTCCCGCTCCACCATGCGCTTGGACTGCTTGACCGTCCCGGACAGGCCCTTGGCGTCCAGCCGCGCGTAGATGAACGGCTTGAAGAGCTCGAGCGCCATCTTCTTGGGCAGGCCACATTCGTGCAGCTTCAGCTCGGGACCCACGACGATGACGGAGCGTCCAGAATAGTCGACGCGCTTCCCCAGCAGGTTCTGCCGGAAGCGGCCCTGCTTGCCCTTGAGCATGTCGGCCAGTGATTTCAGGGGTCGCTTGTTGGCGCCGGTGATCACCCGGCCACGGCGGCCGTTGTCGAACAGAGCGTCGACCGCCTCCTGCAGCATCCGCTTCTCATTGCGGATGATGATGTCCGGGGCGCGCAGCTCGATCAGGCGCTTCAGCCGATTGTTGCGGTTGATGACGCGGCGATAGAGATCGTTGAGATCCGAGGTGGCGAAGCGGCCACCGTCCAACGGCACCAGCGGGCGCAGCTCGGGCGGGATCACCGGCACGACCGTCATGATCATCCACTCGGGGCGATTGCCGCTGTCGATGAACGCCTCGATCACCTTCAGGCGTTTGGATGTCTTCTTGAGCTTGATCTCCGAAGTGGTCGTCGCGAGCTCTTCGCGGAGCTTGTCGGCTTCCTGCTCGAGGTTGATCCCCTTGAGCATGCCCTGGACCGCTTCCGCCCCGATCTCAGCGGTGAAGGAGTCATCGCCGAACTCTTCCTGGAAACGCAGGTAGTCGTCTTCCGACAGCAGCTGATACTGCTTCAGCGACGTCAGCCCGGGTTCGGTGACGATGTAGTATTCAAAGTAGAGGACGCGCTCGATATCCTTCAGCGGCATATCCAGGATCATGGCGATCCGGCTGGGCAGCGACTTCAGGAACCAGATGTGTGCGACCGGCGAGGCAAGCTCGATGTGGCCCATGCGCTCGCGTCGGACCCGGGCGAGGGTCACCTCTACGCCGCACTTTTCGCAGATGATGCCCTTGTACTTCATCCGCTTGTACTTACCGCAGAGGCACTCGTAGTCCTTGGTGGGTCCGAAGATACGGGCGCAGAAGAGACCATCGCGCTCCGGCTTGAACGTGCGGTAGTTTATCGTCTCGGGTTTCTTGATCTCGCCGAAGGACCAAGAACGGATCTTCTCCGGACTCGCGAGCGAAATTCGGATCTGATCGAACGTCGGCGCAGCGACGACCGGATTGAATATGTTGAGGACTTCCTGGTTCATGCCTTCTTCTCGTCATTCCCGTCCGGAGCCGGAAGCCGGTCGTGACAGGAAGTTTCAGGTGCGATGTGCGAAACCGTCAGGGCTGCCGCGGCGCGGCGCGGCGGGGCCGAGGCGCGAAACATCAACTGTTCTCGAGCTCCACGTTCAGACCCAGCGAGCGCATCTCCTTCACGAGCACGTTGAAGCTCTCCGGGATGCCGGCCTCGAAGGCGTCGTCCCCACGGACGATGGATTCGTAGACCTTCGTGCGCCCAGCGACGTCGTCGCTCTTGACCGTCAGCATCTCCTGTAAGGTGTAGGCGGCGCCGTAGGCTTCGAGGGCCCAGACCTCCATCTCGCCGAAGCGCTGGCCGCCGAACTGCGCCTTGCCGCCCAGAGGTTGCTGGGTGACCAGGCTGTAGGGGCCGATCGAGCGCGCGTGGATCTTGTCGTCCACCAGATGATGCAGCTTGAGCATGTAGATGTAGCCCACGGTGACCGGGCGTTTGAAAGGCTCTCCCGTCTGGCCGTCGTGAAGCGTCACCTGCCCTGTTCTCGAAAGCCCGGCTTTCTCCAGCAGGTTCTCGATGTCGCCGATGTGCGCCCCGTCGAAGACCGGGGTGGCGATAGGCACGCCTTTGGAGAGGTTCGCGGCAAGCTCCATCAGCTCGTCATCGTCATCCGGCAGACGCTGGTCCTTGCCGTAGATGTCGCGGATCTTGTCGATCAGCGCTTGGCGGCCGCCGCCGTGACGCCACGCATCCAGGACCTCGCCGATCTGGCGCCCTAGGCCGGCGCACGCCCAACCGAGGTGCGTCTCGAAGATCTGGCCGACATTCATCCGCGAAGGAACGCCCAGCGGGTTCAGCACGACGTCGACGGGGGTCCCGTCTTCCAAGTGTGGCATGTCCTCGATCGGAAGGATCTTGGAGATGACGCCCTTGTTGCCGTGCCGGCCGGCCATCTTGTCGCCCGGCTGCAGCTTGCGCTTCACCGCCACGAAGACCTTGACCATCTTCATCACGCCTGGCGGCAGCTCGTCACCCCGCTGCAGCTTGTCCACCTTGTCTTCGAAGCGGCGGTCCAGGCGCTTGCGCGCTTCGTCGAATTGGCGGCGCAGCGCTTCCAGCTCGGCCATGGCCTTGTCGTCGGCAAGAGCGATCTGCCACCACAGGCCCGGAGCGACCTCGGCCAGCTTGGCCTCGGTAATCTCGCCGCGGCCCAGTCCCTTGGGACCGGAGACGGCGCTCTTGCCAATCAGCAGCTCGCGCAGACGCGATGTCATGTTGCGGTTGAGGATGGCGAATTCGTCGTCCCTGTCCTTGCCTAGCCGATCGATCTCCGCCCGTTCGATCGCCAGGGCGCGCTCGTCCTTCTCCACGCCGTGGCGGTTGAAGACGCGCACCTCCACCACCGTGCCGGCAACGCCGGGCGGCAGGCGCAGCGAGGTGTCGCGCACATCCGAGGCCTTCTCGCCGAAGATGGCGCGCAGCAGCTTCTCTTCGGGAGTCATCGGACTCTCGCCCTTGGGCGTCACCTTGCCGACGAGAATATCGCCCGGAAGCACTTCGGCGCCGATGGCGACGATGCCGGCTTCGTCGAGGTTGCGCAGCGCCTCCTCGCCGACATTGGGAATGTCCCGGGTGATTTCTTCCGGGCCTAGCTTGGTGTCGCGGGCCATGACCTCGAATTCCTCGATGTGGATCGAGGTGAAGACATCGTCACGGACGATGCGCTCGGAGATCAGGATCGAGTCCTCGAAGTTGTAGCCGTTCCAGGGCATGAAGGCGACCAGGGTGTTCCGCCCCAGCGCCAGTTCGCCCAGGTCGGTCGAAGGTCCGTCAGCGATGACATCGCCGGCCCGGATCCGATCGCCCACCCGCACCAGCGGTCGCTGGTTGATGCAGGTCGAGGTGTTCGATTTCTGGAACTTGGCCAGGCGATAGATGTCGACGCCAGGCTTGGTCGGATCGGTCTCTTCGGTCGCGCGCACGACGATGCGGGTGCCGTCGATCTGCTCGACGACGCCGGGGCGGTGCGCCACCACGACCGCGCCCGAATCCCGCGCCACGACGTCTTCCATGCCCGTCCCCACCAGCGGGGCGTCGGTCTGGATCAGCGGCACCGCCTGGCGCTGCATGTTGGAGCCCATTAGAGCGCGGTTGGCGTCGTCGTTCTCCAGGAACGGGATCAAGGCCGCCGCCACCGAGACCACCTGCTTGGGCGAGACGTCCATGAGATCGACCTGCTCACGCGGCAGCAGCGTCGGCTCGCAGTTGATGCGCCCGGGCACCAACTCGTCGGCGATCTCGCCGTCTTTGAGCGGAATGTTGGCCTGGGCGATGACGTGCTTGGCCTCCTCCATGGCGGAGATGAAGACCACTTCGTCGGTCTGCTTGCCGTCCTTCACCCGCCGGTAAGGCGTCTCGATGAAGCCGTACTTGTTGACCACCGCGTGCGTCGCCAGCGAGTTGATGAGGCCGATGTTCGGTCCTTCGGGGGTCTCGATCGGGCAGATGCGGCCATAGTGGGTCGGATGGACGTCGCGGACCTCGAAGCCAGCCCGTTCGCGCGTGAGGCCGCCCGGCCCAAGGGCCGACAGCTTGCGCTTGTGGGTGATCTCCGACAGCGGGTTCGTCTGATCCATGAACTGCGACAGCTGCGAAGAGCCGAAGAACTCACGCACCGCCGCCGCCGCCGGCTTGGCGTTGATGAGGTCGTGCGGCATGACGGTGTCGATATCGACGCTCGACATGCGCTCCTTGATCGCCCGCTCCATGCGCAGCAGACCGATGCGGTACTGGTTCTCCAGCAACTCCCCGACCGAGCGCACCCGGCGGTTACCCAGGTTGTCGATGTCGTCGATCTCGCCGCGGCCGTCGCGCAGCGCCACCAGCGTCTTGAGAACCTCGATGACGTCCTCCTTGCGGATGACACGGACGTCGTCCGGGCAGTCGAGCTCCAGGCGCATGTTCATCTTCACGCGTCCCACGGGCGAGAGATCGTAGCGCTCGGGCTCGAAGAAGAGGCTGCGGAACATGGCTTCGGCGGCCTCGACGGTCGGCGGCTCGCCGGGGCGCATTACCCGATAGATGTCGAAGAGAGCGTCCTCGCGCAGGGCGTTCTTGTCGACCCGCAGGGTGTTGCGGATGTACGGTCCGACAGTGACATTGTCGATGTCGAGGACTTCGATGGCGCCGAAACCCTGGCCTTCGAGGACGGCGATCGAGGCGGCGTCGAGCTCATCGCCGGCTTCGGCGTAGATCTCACCAGTCTCGGCATTGACCTCGTCGCGGGCCAGATACTTCCCGACGAGCGCCTCGGGCGACAGCAGCAAGGTCGTGAGACCGTTGTCCGCCAGACGCTTTGCCTGCCGCGCCGAGATCTTCACGTCGCGCGGCGCCACCTCCTCGCCGGTGTCGGCGTCGATCAAAGGGAAGTCCGGCTTCACCCCGCGCCAGCGGTCTGGCCGGTAGGGCGTGGCCCAGCCGCCCTCGGCGCCTTCGCGCTTCTCATAAGAAACGACGTCATAGAAGGTGGTCAGGATCTCCTCACCGTCCATGCCGAGGGCGTACAGGAAGGTGGTCGCCGGCAATTTCCGGCGGCGATCGATGCGGACGTAGACGACGTCCTTGGCGTCGAATTCCAAATCGAGCCAGGAACCGCGGTAGGGGATGATCCGGGCCGCGAACAACAGTTTGCCCGAGGAGTGAGTCTTGCCCTTGTCGTGATCGAAGAAGACCCCGGGCGAGCGGTGCATCTGCGAGACGATGACCCGCTCAGTGCCGTTGACGACGAAGGTGCCCTTGTCCGTCATCAGCGGGATGTCGCCCATGTAGACGTCCTGCTCCTTGATATCCTTGACGCTGCGAGCACCCGTTTCCTCGTCCGTCTCCCACACGATCAATCGCAGCTTGACCTTGAGAGGCGCGGCATAGGTCATGTCGCGCTGGATGCATTCCTCGACGTCGTACTTGGGATCCTCGAACTCGTAGCTGACGTACTCGAGCATCGCTTTCTCGTTGAAATCCGAGATCGGGAAGACGGATTTGAAAACCGCCTCGATGCCCTCGACCCGGCGTTGGCCGGGTTTTACTTCACGCTGGAGAAATTGTTCGTACGAGGAACGCTGCACCTCGATGAGGTTCGGCATCTGCACCGCTTCGCGGATCCGCCCGAAGGATTTTCGGATGCGCTTCTTGCCGGTGAACGACTGGGTGTCGACAATCTGGCCGCTGGCTTGGGCCCGGGGAGATTTCGCCATCATGGCTCCCTGAGAAGACGCGCGCTCGCGGGCTCGCGCCCCGCGCGTCCGGTTGACATTCCGCGTCCGCCCTCGGACCGGTCGGAGGGCGCGGGGCCGAAGACCCCCGCCTGGCTCCGCCGCCGGACGCAGGAAGTCGCCGCGGCCGCAGCCGGGCGGAGCCCCTTCGCGCTGGTCTGAGGGCGGCGGACCGCGCCTCGGGGCCTCAACGACAAGCGCGCTCGCAAGCGGGCGCGCCAGTGCGAATCATCTCTGACATGGTGAGAGGGCGCGCATATAGTCACTTCGCCCGCCTGTGAAAAGGGGGGCGCGCGGATTCTCCCGCTCACCCTCGGGCGGGCGCGCGAGACGGCCCCTCGTTGCGACTGGCGCTACTTGATCTGAACGCTCGCGCCAGCCCCTTCGAGCTTGGTCTTGAGCTCTTCGGCTTCCTGCTTGGAGACGTTCTCCTTTACGTTCTGCGGAGCGCCATCGACCAGGTCCTTGGCCTCCTTCAGGCCAAGGTCGGGACGCACCGAGCGCACCTCCTTGATCACATTGATCTTCTTCTCGCCAGCGGCGGTCAGGACGACAGTGAACTCGGTCTGTTCCTCGGCGGCCTCGGCCGGCGCTGCGGCGGCGGGGCCTGCGGCTTGGGCGGCGGCGACCGGCGCGGCGGCCGAGACCCCCCACTTCTCCTCCAGGAGCCTCGAGAGCTCGGCGGCTTCCAGCACGGTCAGGCCGGAGAGTTCATCGACCAGCTTTTCGAGTTTCGACATTGGAAGGTCCTCTTCGAGACGGTTGGCGGGCGGCCTCAGGCGGCCTCTTTCTGAGCGTAAGCGTTCATGACGCGGGCGAGTTGGCCGGCGGGGGCCTGGAGGACGCTGGCGACGCGGGTCGCGGGAGCGTTCAACAGGCCGACGATCTTGGCTCGCAGCTGATCGAGTGAGGGAAGCTTGGCCAGCGCTTCGACGGCCTTGGCGTCCAGCACCTCGGGGCCCATCATCGCCCCGATCAGGACCAGCTGCTCGTGCTCCTTGGCGTACGCGGCCGCGACCTTGGCTGCGCCGACCGGGTCTGCGCCGTAGGCGATGCCCACCGGCCCGCTGAAGAAGGCGTGCGCGCCGTCGCCGGCGCCGTTGAGCGCCTTCTGCGCCAGGCGGTTCTTCACCACCTTGAAGGTCGCGCCCTCCCTGCGCAGGCGGTCACGCAGGTCGTTGAGCTGAGCGACGGTCAGGCCAAGGTAGTGGGTGACCACCACCGCTCCGGCGCTGGCGAAGACGCCGCGGAGCGTTTCGATCGTCTCGGCCTTCCGGGCTCGGTCCATGCGCGCCTTCCCTGGCTGCGGCCGGCGGGCGGCCACGGTGATCTCCACATCCAAGCCGAGCGCCACGCCGAGTCCTGCGGCCGCTCTTCTGAGCGCGCCGCTGGCCTCAAGGCGTCGCCACGTCTCCCCGCGGCTCGAAGGAGATTAAGCCCGGACGGGCCCGCGGTTCTTGGACATGTCGGCCGAGGCGTGGCCCCGACCGGAAGGCGCGGCCTCTACATGAGCCGCGCCGCCCTTTCAAGCTCGCCCCCCGCAATAGCCGGCGGGGCACGCGCCTCAGGCCGAAAGCGTGGCCGTATCGACGCGCACCCCCGGCCCCATGGTGGAAGAGAGGCTGATGCGCTTGATGTAAGTCCCCTTGGCGCCGGAGGGCCTGGCTCGCGCCAGGGCGTCGACGAGCGCGCGCACGTTGGCGGCCAGAGCCTCTTCGGTGAAACTCGCCTTGCCGACGCCGGCGTGCACGATGCCTTCCTTCTCGGCGCGGAACTCGATCGAGCCGCCCTTGGCGTCTTTCACCGCCTGGGCGACGTTGGGCGTCACCGTGCCGACGCGCGGATTGGGCATCAGCCCCCGCGGGCCGAGGATTTTCCCAAGGCGGCCTACGAGCGCCATCATGTCCGGGGTGGCGATCACGCGATCGAAATCCATGAAGCCGCCCTGGATGCGCTCGACCAGGTCCTCGGCCCCGACGATGTCGGCGCCGGCGGCCGTCGCTTCCTCGGCTTTCGGATCCCTGGCGATCACCGCCACCCGGACGTCCCGACCGGTGCCGGAGGGCAGCGCGACCACTCCGCGCACCTGCTGATCGGCGTGCCGGGGATCGACCCCCAGATTGACCGCGATCTCAATGCTCTCGTCGAACTTGGCGGTGGCGTTCGCCTTGACGAGCTTCACCGCCTCGTCGAGGGCGTGGACCTTGGCGCGATCGCCCGTGAACGCCTTGACGCGCTTTGGTTGCCAGACCATGGCTCAGGCCTCCACCACGGTAAGGCCCATTGAGCGGGCCGAGCCTTCGATGATCCGGGCGGCCGCCTCAATGTCGTTAGCGTTGAGATCCTTCATCTTCTTTTCGGCGATCTGACGCAGCTGGGAGCGCGTCACCCTGCCGACGCTCTCGCGACCGGTCTGCCCCGAACCGGCGGTGATCTTGGCCGCTTCCTTCAAGAAGTAGGCGGCTGGCGGGGTCTTGGTGACGAAGGTGAAGCTCTTGTCCTGATAGACCGTAATCACCGTGGGCAGAGGAACGCCCTTGCCCATGCTCTCGGTGCGAGCGTTGAACTCCTTGCAAAAGCCCATGATGTTGACGCCGCGTTGCCCGAGCGCCGGGCCGATCGGCGGCGAGGGGGTGGCGGCCCCCGCGGGCACTTGCAGTTTGATGTATCCCAGAACCTTCTTTGCCATGGTCTCCTCCTAAGGGCCCCGCAGGCCCGGGGCCGTGGTGCGGGGTGGCACCCCTCCCACGGATTTGAAAAACCGTCTCGGCGAAGGGCCGAGGCGTCGCTCAGCTCGTCTTCTCGACCTGCGAATACTCCAGTTCCACCGGAGTGGCCCGGCCAAAGATGGACACGGTCACGCGGAGGCGGGCGCGATCCTCGTCCACCTGCTCCACCGAGCCGTTGAAGCTCGCGAACGGCCCGTCGATGACGCGCACGGTCTCGCCGATCTCGAAGGTGATGGTCGGACGGGGCCGCTCGACACCCTCTTCTATGGCGCCGATGATGCGCGCCACCTCGCGCTCCGACACCGGCTGGGGCTTGGCGCCGCCGCCGAGAAAGCCGGTCACCTTGGGCGTGTTCTTCACCAGGTGATAGGTCTGGTCGTTTAGCTCCATCTTCACCAGCACATAGCCGGGAAAGAACTTGCGCTCGGAGTTGATCTTCCGGCCGCGGCGGATCTCCACCACATCCTCGGTCGGCACCAGGATCTCGGAGAAGGAATCCTCGAGACTCTGGGCGTGCGCCTGTTCGCGGATGCTCTCGGCCACCTTCTTCTCGAAGTTCGAGTAGGCGTGGACGATGTACCACTTGTGGTGCGTGGGGGGGGCCTTGGCGGCGACGTCGGTCATGGCTGTCATCGGGTCTTGTTGTGGTCGCTCAAACGCCGTTCACCAGCTTGAGCACGCCGGCCATGCCCAGTCCCAGGAGCCAGTCGACGGCGAAGAAGAAGAGCGCGGTGATCAGCACCAGGATGCCCACCATCACCGAGGTGATCCAGGTCTCTCTCCAGCTCGGCCAGGTGATCTTGCGCGCTTCCACGCGCACCTCCCGCAGGAACGGAACGAGACCCGGAAAGCGCTTGCGCGGCTCCTCGGCCGGCGCGGGAACTCCCGCCTGCGCCGGCCGTGGCGGCAGCGGCCGGGCGCTCGCACGGCGACGCGCCGCGAGCTGCACTGTGCCGTTGTCCTTGGCCATGACGCTTGCCGTCCTTCGATCCAAAACGCGCTTCAGCGCTGGCGGGCCGCATCGGGCGTGGCAGGAGCGGCGGGACTCGAACCCACGACCCTCGGTTTTGGAGACCGATGCTCTACCAGCTGAGCTACACTCCTAGCGCCCGACCCTCACCTTACCCGATCCTGAAGCGTCCTACTCGATGATCTTGGTGACCACGCCCGACCCGACGGTGCGGCCGCCCTCGCGAATGGCGAAGCGCAGCTTCTCTTCCAGGGCGATCGGGGTGATCAGCTCGACATTGAGTTCGGTGTTGTCGCCCGGCATGACCATCTCCACCCCCTCCTTGAGCTGGATGACGCCGGTCACGTCGGTGGTGCGGAAGTAGAACTGCGGCCGGTAGTTGGAGAAGAAAGGCGTGTGCCGGCCGCCTTCGTCCTTGGTGAGGATATAGGCCTCGGCGGTGAACTTGGTGTGCGGCGTGATCGAGCCGGGTTTGCACACCACCTGGCCGCGCTCGACTTCTTCGCGCTTGGTGCCGCGCAGCAGCACCCCGACGTTGTCCCCGGCCTGCCCCTGGTCGAGTAGTTTGCGGAACATCTCCACGCCGGTGCAGATGGTCTTCTGCGTCGGGCGCAGGCCGACGATCTCGACCTCCTCGCCGACCTTGATGACGCCGCGGTCGATCCGGCCTGTCACCACCGTGCCACGGCCGGAAATCGAGAACACGTCCTCGATCGCCATCATGAAGGGCTGGTCGATCGGGCGCTCCGGCTGCGGAATGTAGGAGTCCACCGCCGCCATCAGCTCCAGGACCGATTTTTCGCCGATTTCCGGATCGCGACCCTCCAGGGCGGCCAGCGCCGAACCCTTGATGATCGGGATGTCGTCGCCGGGGAACTCGTAGCTGCTGAGCAGCTCACGAACCTCCATCTCGACGAGCTCGAGCAACTCCTCGTCGTCCACCATGTCGACCTTGTTGAGGTAGACCACGAGGGCGGGCACGCCGACCTGGCGGGCGAGCAGGATGTGCTCGCGCGTCTGCGGCATCGGGCCGTCTGCGGCCGAGACCACCAGGATGGCGCCGTCCATCTGCGCCGCGCCGGTGATCATGTTCTTCACGTAGTCGGCGTGCCCGGGGCAATCGACGTGGGCGTAGTGGCGATTGCTCGTCTCGTATTCGACGTGGGCGGTGTTGATGGTGATGCCGCGCGCCTTCTCCTCGGGCGCGGCGTCGATGTCCTCGTACTTCATGATCGAGGCGCCGCCGGTCCTGGAGAGCACCAGCGTGATCGCCGCGGTCAGAGTGGTCTTGCCGTGGTCGACGTGACCGATGGTGCCGATGTTGCAGTGCGGCTTGTTGCGTTCGAACTTTGCCTTGGCCATTTCCCTATCAAGCTCCGGCCCTTCGCGGGCGCCTCTCCTTTAGGTTCGAGTGGGGGGATTTCAAGCGTACTTCTTGACCACTTCGTCGGCGACCGCCTGCGGCACCGGCTCGTAGTGATCGTAATCCATGTGGAACTGGGCCCGCCCCTGAGTCATCGAGCGGAGCGTGTTCACGTAACCGAACATGTTCGCCAGAGGAACCATGGCCGTCACCACCGCCGCGTTGCCGCGCTGGTCCTGGCCGTGGACGTGGCCGCGTCGGGAATTGAGGTCACCGATGACGTCGCCGACGTAGTCGTCGGGCGTGGTCACCTCGACCTTCATGATCGGCTCCAGCAGTTTCGGCGAGGCGCGGTCGCGCAGTTCACGGAAAGCTGAGCGGGCCGCGATCTCGAAGGCGAGCACGCTGGAATCGACGTCGTGATAGCCGCCGTCTTCGAGCGTCGCCTTGAAGTCGATCACCGGGAAGCCGGCGAGGAGGCCGTTTTCCTTGGCGGCCAGCAACCCCTTCTCGACACCAGGGATGTATTCCTTGGGGATGTTGCCGCCGACGATCTTGGATTCGAACTCGTAGCCGGAACCGGCCTCGGTCGGTTCGAAGAGGACCTTGATGCGGGCGAACTGGCCGGAGCCGCCGGTCTGCTTCTTGTGGGTGTAGTCGATTTCGGCCCGTCGCCCGAGGGTCTCGCGATAGGCGACCTGCGGCTGGCCGACGTTGGCCTCCACCTTGTAGGTGCGCTTGAGGATGTCGACCTTGATGTCGAGGTGGAGTTCGCCCATGCCGCGCAGGATCGTCTGGCCGCTCTCCGGGTCGGTGGAGACGCGGAAGGTCGGGTCCTCGGCGGCCAGCTTCTGCAGCGCCACCCCCAGCCTTTCCTGATCTGCCTTCGACGTCGGCTCGATGGCGATCTCGATCACCGGGTCGGGGAAGTCCATTTTTTCGAGCACCACTGGCGACCGGGTCGGATCGCACAGGGTGTCGCCGGTGCGGGTCTCCTTGAGGCCGGCCAGGGCGACGATGTCTCCGGCGAAGGCCTCCTTGATGTCTTCGCGATTGTTGGAGTGCATCAGCAGCATGCGCCCGACGCGCTCGCGCCGATCGCGCGAGGAGTTGATGAGCGCCATCCCGCTTTCCAGCTTGCCCGAATAGATGCGGCAGAAGGTGAGCGAGCCGACGAAGGGGTCGTCCATGATCTTGAAGGCGAGCACCGACAGCGGCTCGTCGTCCAAGGCTCGCCGGATCACCGGCTCGCCGCTCTTCAGCTCCACCCCTTGCGTCGGCGGGATGTCCACCGGCGAGGGCAGGTAGGCGACGACCCCGTCGAGCAGCGGCTGCACGCCCTTGTTCTTGAAGGCCGAGCCGCACAGGACCGGATAGAAGGCGCTGGAGAGCACCGCCTTGCGGATGCACTTCTGCAGCACCTCGACGCTCGGCTCCTCGCCGTTCAGGTACGACTCCATCGCCTCGTCATCGAGCTCGACGGCGTTCTCCACCATGAAGTGGCGGGCCTCCTCGGCCGCCGCCTTCAGCTCGGCCGGGATGTCCTCGTCGTGATAGTTCGCCCCAAGGCCCTCGCTCTCCCAGATGACGGCCTTCATGCGCAGCAGGTCGATGATGCCCTTGAAGCCGGCCTCGGCCCCTACGGGCAGCTGCACCGGCACGGCCTTCACCCCCAGGCGATCGCGGATCGACTCGACGCACTTGTCGAAATCGGCGCCGATCTTGTCCATCTTGTTGACGAAGACGATGCGCGGGACGCTGTAGCGATCCGCCTGGCGCCACACCGTTTCGGTCTGCGGCTCGACGCCCTGATTGCCGTCGAGAACGGCGACCGCCCCGTCGAGCACGCGCAGTGAGCGTTCTACTTCGATGGTGAAATCGACGTGTCCCGGGGTGTCGATGATGTTGAGGCGCTTGCCCTCCCAGAAGGCGGTGGTGGCCGCCGAAGTGATGGTGATCCCGCGCTCCTGTTCCTGCTCCATCCAGTCCATGGTGGCCGCGCCGTCATGGACCTCGCCCATCTTATGGCTCTTGCCCGTGTAGTAGAGGATCCGCTCGGTCGTAGTGGTCTTGCCGGCATCGATGTGGGCCATGATGCCGAAGTTGCGGTAATCCTCGATCTTGTGTTGGCGGGGCATGGAGGCTCGAGCGTCTGGCGGTTGGCTTCAAACGAACGGCGCGGGGGCTCTATCGCAAGCCGCCTGCGTTCGAAAGGTGGAAAGGCTGGGGGCGCCGGCGTTCTATATGGGCCGCTACCAGCGATAATGCGAGAAGGCGCGGTTCGCCTCGGCCATCTTGTGCGTGTCCTCACGCTTCTTGACCGCCGAACCGCGATTGTTGGAAGCGTCCAGGAGCTCGCCGGCGAGCTTCTCGGTCATGGTGTTCTCGCCGCGGCTGCGGGCGGCGCTGACCAGCCATCGGATGGCCAGGGCCTGGCGCCGCTCCTGGCGCACTTCGACCGGCACCTGGTAGGTGGCGCCGCCTACGCGGCGCGAGCGCACCTCGACGGCCGGAGCGACGTTGTCGAGAGCGGCGTGGAAGGTCTCCAGGGGCCCCAGGTCCCGGCGCTTGCCCTCGATGATGTCGAAGGCGCCGTAGACGATGCCCTCGGCGACCGACTTCTTGCCCTCGTACATCACGTAATTCATGAATTTGGTCAGCACCACGTCTCCGAACTTCGGATCGGGCATGACCTCACGCACCTCGGCGCGGCGACGGCGTGACATCAGTGGCCTTCCTTGATCGAGGTCCCCGCCTTCGCGAGGAGGACTTTGGCTTTGCTCATGTCACTTGGGCCTCTTGGCGCCGTAGAGCGAGCGGCGCTGCTTACGGTCCTTGACGCCCTGGGTGTCTAGGACCCCGCGCAAGATGTGGTAGCGCACCCCGGGCAGGTCCTTCACCCGGCCGCCGCGGATCAGCACCACCGAGTGCTCCTGCAGATTGTGGCCTTCGCCGGGGATGTAGCACAGGGCCTCGATGCCGGAGGTCAGGCGCACCTTGGCGATCTTGCGCAGCGCCGAGTTCGGCTTCTTGGGAGTCACCGTATAGACGCGCGTGCACACGCCCCGGCGCTGGGGCGAGCCTTCCAGCGCCGGCACCTTGTTGCTCGCCACCGGTCGGGTGCGGGGCTTGCGGATGAGTTGGTTGATCGTCGGCATCAGTAATCCATGTCGGGCGGCGCGCCGCGGAAATCCACGCGTCCCCTCAACACGAAACAGCGCCGAAGCGCGAGCGGCTCCGGCGCGGTCGGGACGCCCGCCCAGCCAACACACTTCAAGCGGCGACGGGAGATCCGGTGCGAGAGGGCGCGCCCAAAGGGCTTGGGAAACGCGGCCTACCGTTGGAAGGCGCGCCAGATAGCGAGGCGACCGTGGTAAGTCAATGTGAGCGGGCGCCCCTCCCGGCGCGGCCGTGTGATCCGCGGTCTGCGCCCGGGTCCTTGATCGCGATGGTCAGCGGCCCACCTCCACATCGCCCGACCCCAACACCCGTCGTTCGACATTGCCGGTCACCCGGGCCACGCGAATGTCGCCCGAGCCGGCGATCTGGGCCGTAAGGGTCTGGGCGACGCCGTCGAAACGGACATCGCCAGAGCCGGCGATCTGGGCGTTGATGAAAGTAACCTGGCCGCCGAGGGCCTTGATGTTGCCCGACCCGGCCACGCGCGCGTTCAGGCGCCCGAACACCTGCCCGGCGCTGATATCGCCCGAACCGGTGGAGACGGCGGTGAGGCCGCCGGCGATCGTTTGCACCGACACGTCGCCGGAGCCGGCCACCGCCAGATCGGCAGCGCCTGCCGAACCGGCGCGGGCGTCACCGGATCCGGTCAGCGACAGCCGCATGACGCCCTTGACGTTGGCCACCGTCCAGTCGCCACAGCCACGGCTGCTCAGGTCGAGGCTGTCGCTGCGGCCAACCGAACCGAAGACGGCCTCGCCGGCGGCGACGTGCGCGTCCATGGGCGTGCGCACCACGATCTGGGGCATCGCCTCCCAGCCGATGTCGCCTCGGCCCCAGACGGTCACTGCCGGGTGGCCGAATGCATGACGGCAGGTGAGCGGTCGATGCCCGATATCCCCGTCGACGAAAACCGATTCGCCGAAGCGGCGCACCCGGATCGGCAGACGCGGGTTGCTGCGCACCACCGTAACCTGGATATCGTTGCGCGCTTCCGGGATCACCACCACGCGCGCCACCGCCCCGCGTATGCGCACGAGCGGCGCCGCCTGGACGCTCCCCGCTGCCGCCGCGACGGCGGCGATAGCCGCAACCGCTCCCATTCCGGGCTTACGCATCAAACCCTCCCTCGCTCGAACTCCCCAAGAGGAAGCTAGCTCAGGGCGCGCAGGGACGCAGCTTAAATCGCGGTTAGACGCGGTGACCGGACGACCGAGGCAAAGAAATTGGAGCGGGTAGCGGGAATCGAACCCGCATATTCAGCTTGGAAGGCTGCTGCACTGCCATTGTGCTATACCCGCAGAGGCCCCAAGGTCACTTGGGCGAGGCGTGGTGGGGGAAGTAGGACTCGAACCTACGAAGGCGTACGCCAGCGGATTTACAGTCCGCCCCCTTTGCCGCTCGGGACATTCCCCCGCGCCGCGCATCCAATATGGTGTGGCCACCCTCCCTGACGAGCGAGGGGGCGGACTTATAGGTTCGCGGTCGTCCGGAACGCAAATCGTCGGCGTACGGGCCGGCGCAACGGGGAGCCGTCGGTGCGGGACAAAACTGGAGGGCGCTCGCATCGGCGGGCCGGAGCGGGTCGGCGCCAATCGCCAGGCGGGGACTGGGTCTGGGGCGTGCACGCCGTCTTGGCGGCGCTCGAGAACCCGAGGCGGCCGCCGCCGCAGCGCCTGCTCGCCACCGCCGAGCGCGCGCGCCTCGTTCCGGCGGCGGTGGCCGCCAAGGTGCGCCCCGAGGTGGTCGAGCCGGTAGAGCTTCGGGCCGGTCTGCCTCCCGGCGCCGTCCATCAGGGCCTGGCGGTGCGCATGGGGCCGCCGACGCCGACGCCGCTGGACGCGCTCGCCACGCCCGCCGCCGGAATCCTCGTTCTCCTCGACCAGGTGACCGATCCCCAGAACGTCGGCGCCATCTTCCGCAGCGCCGCCGCCTTTGGCGCCCGCGGCGTCATCCTCCAGGAGCGCCATGCGCCGCCGCTTTCCGGCGCCCTTGCCAAGGCGGCGGCTGGCGCAGTCGACCTCGTGCCGCACGCGCGCGAGGTCAACCTGGCCCGCTCCCTGGAGCGCCTGGACCGTGCCGGCTGGCGCGCCGTCGGTCTGGATGCCTCGGCGCCTGTGACCCTGGGCGAGACCCTCGACGAGCGCCCGACGGTCCTGGTCCTGGGAGCCGAGGGCGAGGGTCTGCGCCGCCTGGTGGCCGAGCACTGCGAGACGGTGGCGCGCATTCCCCTCCCCGGCGGCCTCGAGAGCCTCAATGTCGCCGCCGCCGCGGCGGTCGCGCTCTATGAGGCAAGCCGGCCGCGCTAGGCGGCTCACTCGCCCCCGAACCGGTCCTTCCAGGCGGTAACCTCGGCGTCCTCGATCTTGCGGAAAAGCACCGGCGGGACGGCGACCTTCCGGCCGGGAGGCAGGCGCGCGAGCTCGGCCTTGGCTCCCTCGCTCGGCCATGCCGGCGGCCATGTCTCGCCCAGGGCCAGCAGCACCGTTTCGCAGGCGAACGGGATCACCGGCGCCGACACGCGCGCCATCAGGGCGGCGAGGTTGAGGGCGGTGCGCACAATCGCCGCGGCGCGATCGCGGTCCGAGCGGATGACGCTCCACGGCGCCGCCTCCTGGAGGTACTCGTTGCCGAGCACCCAAAGGGCGCGCAGGGCCTGGGCGCTCTTGCGGGCCTCGATGGCCTCGAACTGCGCCGTGATCTCGGCCAGCCGCGCGTCCACGGCCTGGAAGAGGCGCTCCTCGGCCCCGGCCGGCGCGCCGCCTTCGGGCACTATTCCCTCGAACCGGCTCTCGGCGAAGCGGCAGATGCGGTTGACGAAGTTGCCCAGGACATCGGCGAGGTCGCGGTTCACCGCCGCCTGCAGCTGCTCGAAGGTGAAGGTCGAATCCGAGTGCTCGGGCGAGTGGGCCGTCAGATACCAGCGCCAGCAGTCGGCCGGCAGGAGCTCCAGGGCCGTATCCATGAACAGGCCGCGGTTCTGAGAGGTGGAGAACTTGCCGCCGTACCAATCCATCCAGTTGAAAGCCTTCAGGAAATCGACGGTCTTCCACGGCTCGCGCGAGCCCAGGATGGTGGCCGGGAAGCTGACGGTGTGAAAAGCCACATTGTCCTTGCCCATGAACTGGACGTAGCGGACCGCATCGGCGCCGGCGTCCAGGCGCCACCACGGCGGCCATTCGGCCCCGTTCGCGTCGGCCCATTCCTGGGTCGCGGCGATGTATTCGATCGGCGCGTCGAACCAGACGTAGAAGACCTTCGATTCGAATCCCGGCCGCGGCTGACCGTGGCGCAGGACCGGCACGCCCCAGGCGATGTCGCGGGTGATGCCGCGGTCGATGAGGCCCTCGTTGAGGTGCTTCATGGCGATCGAGCGCGCGAACGAAGGCCACTCGGTCTTGGTGTCGACCCAGGCGCGGATCTGCTCCTGCAGCCTGGACTGCAGCAGGTAGAGATGCCGGGTCTGGCGCAATTCCAGGTCCGTCGAGCCGGAGACCACCGAATAGGGATCGATGAGATCGGTGGGATCGAGCAGAGAGCTGCAGTTGTCGCACTGGTCTCCGCGCGCCGGCCGGTGACCGCAGATGGGGCATGTCCCCTCGATGTAGCGATCTGGCAGGAAGCGGCCGTCGGCGGGCGAGTACAGAAGCTCGTCCACCCGCTCCTCGATGAGGCCGTTGTCTTCGAGCGCGTCGGCGAAATGCTGGGTGAGGCGCTTGTTCTGCGGCGACGACGAGCGGCCGAACCAGTCCCAGCTCATGCCGAAGGCGCGGCCGAGGTCGTGCTGCAGCCGATGCATGCGCTCGCAGTAGCTGAGCACGTCCTCGCCGGCCTCCGCCGCGGCCAGCTCGGTCGGCGTGCCGTGCTCGTCGGTGGCGCAGATGTAGAGGGTCTCGGCGCCGCGCGAGCGCTGAAAGCGGGCGTGTACGTCGGCCGGCAGCTGCGAACCGGCGAGCGTGCCCAGGTGCTTGACGCCGTTGATGTACGGCAGGCCGGAGGTGATCAGGATGCGGGCCACGGCGCGCGCTTATAGGACGCGCCGTCCGCGTCAAGGAAAGCGGCCGCGCCGGCTGCAGGATTCGAACCCGCGACCTTCGCTTTACAAAAGCGCTGCTCTACCAGCTGAGCTAAGCCGGCCCGCGGCGCATCTTATGGCCCAGGGGACGAAAGCGTCTATGGTGCCGGCCAGACCCAGCTCCGCTCGCGAGGCGCCCATGAACCGCCGCCAGTTCGCCCTTGCCTCCGTCGCCACCCTTGCCCCTGGCGTGGTCCGCGCCGACGCCGGGCCGGCGCTGAAGGCGGCGATCGACGATCCGCGCCGCGCGTCCGCCAATCGCGAGCGCGACCGCTTCCGCCACCCGCTGCAGAGCCTGACCTTCTGGGGCCTGCAGCCGGGCATGACCGTGGTCGAGATCGACCCGGCCGGCGGCTACTGGACCGAGATCCTCGGGCCGTATCTGAAGTCCACCGGCGGGCGATACATCGCCGCCGTCGGCGGTGACCCGGCGCCGTTCGAGGCGCGCTTCGCCAACGCCGCCCTCTGGGGCCCGATGGCCATTGTGCCCTTCGGCAAGAGTTCCGGTCCGCTCGCTCCGCCCGGGAGCGCCGACATGGTGCTCACGGCCCGCAACATCCACGACTGGATGTGGGTCCCGGGCATGGTCGACAAGGTCTTCGGCGACTTCCACGCGGCCCTGCATCCCGGCGGCATCCTGGCCGTCGAGCAGCACCGCGCCGATCCGCGGCCGATGGTTCCCGAAGCCCGCGACGGCTACGTTTCCACCGCCTTCGTCGTGACGACGGCCCGCAAGGCCGGCTTTCGCCTGGACGGCAGCTCCGAGATCAACGCCAATCCCAAGGACACCAAGGACTATCCCTTCGGGGTCTGGACCTTGCCGCCGACGCGCCGCACCCACGAACCGGGCAAGCCCACACCGCCCGGTTTCGATCCGGCCAGGTACGAGGCCATCGGCGAGAGCGACCGCATGACCTTGCGCTTCCGGCGGACCTGACGGGCCTGGACCCGGCCGGCCGCCGCCGTCCAGCCGAACTCCGGCGCCGATGGACCCGATCACGGCCTGGGCGGTGACCACCGGCGAGGCCGGGATGCGCGCCCAGGCGCGGGGGCTGGCTCACGCCGCCGCCGACGCTGTGCTCGAGTTCGAGCTTGCCGCAGCGCCCCTCTGGCGCCCGGGGCTCGGCCGCTGGCGCGAGCGCCTGCGTCCCAGCCCCGGCGGCGGCCCGCCCGAGGGGCTGCCCGACCTGCTGGTGACCTGCGGTCGCCGCTCGGCGGCGTTTTCTGCGGCGCTGGCGTCCGAGGCGCGCGGGGTGGTGCGCGCGCACATCCAGGATCCGCGGCGCTCTGTCGCCGACTTCGACCTCGTGATCGTGCTGGGCCATGACGACACCGCCGCCGCGCCCAACGTCATCGAGACCGTCACGGCGCTGCACGAGATCACCCCGGAGCGTCTCGCCGCCGGGGCGCAGGGGTGGCGCCAGAGGTTCGCCCGGCTGCCGCGGCCACTCACCGGCGTGGCCATTGGCGGCCCGACGCGACGCAGCGGCTTCTCCCGCGCCGATGGACGGCGATTCATCGGGATCCTGCGGTCGGCGCGGTTGCAGGGGGGCCTGGCGATCACACCCTCACGGCGCACCCCCGGCCATGTGCGCCGGTGCCTGGCGCGGACGTTCGGGGAGGACTCCGGCGTCTTCATCTTCGATGGCGCCGGCGACAATCCCTACCTCGGCATTCTCGCCCTCTCCGATCGCTTGCTGGTGACCGGCGATTCGGTGTCGATGGTCAGCGAAGCGCTCGCCACCGGCCGGCCGGTGCAGGTGTTCGATACCGGCGAGGGCCGGCACCAGCGCTTCCTCGACACCCTCGTCGGACGCGGCCTGGCCAGCCGGGCGCCGGCGCCGGCGCCGCCTCGAACAGGCCCTTTCGACGAGACGCCACGGGCCGCGGCCGCCCTCCGCCGCCTCCTTCAGGAAAGGAGGACCGGCCGCTCGGGGTAGGAGAGCTGGCCGCGCTCGCGCCACGCGTCGGTGACGTAGTTCATGATGACGCTCTTGCGCACGCCCGCGATCGGGCGGCGCTCGAGCCCGTGCCAGGTGTTCTCCCCGGGCACGAAGACCAGGGCGGTGTTGGCCACGAAGGGGGTCCGCTTCGCCCACCGACCGGGCGCCGCGTAGATGTCGGTGCCCAGGTCGGCCTGCCCGCTCGGGTCGGCCAGGTAAAGGAGCATGGTGAAGCGCTTCACCCCAAGGTCGGTGTGCGGCTGCAGCCAGAAGCCGTCGAGGTCCTGGGCGTACTCGATGCGTACGAACGTTCCCGCCAGTCGCGCCCCGAAGGCCGCCTCGACGCCGCCGACGACCTCGTCGGACTGGAAAGCGGCGGCGACGGCGGCGCAGGCCGGCAGCCGCGCGCACGTGGCCTTGTCGAAATAGACCCGGGTGTCGTTGTGCAGCTCGCGTTTTCCCGACACGCCCCCGACCCCGGCCGCCTCGAACGGCAGTTCGGCCAGCTCTTCGGCGATAGCCGCTGGCAGCACCCGCGACAGCAGGGCATGCGGATAAGGTTCGGCAAAGCCCTGCGCGGCGGCGAAGCTTTCCAGCAGCGTCTCGATCACTGCGTCGGTGTCGTCCAGGGCGCCGGTTTCGACCGTCATCTAGCTCGGCCCCTGGCCCTGGGATGCCTGGCACTCGGCCCTGCGCGCCGCCGCCAGGTCGATGGCGGCGCGCCCGCGCGAGAGGTCGCGACCGTCGCGCGCGGCGGGCGGGGCCGCGGCGCCCATGAGCCCGCGCCAGAGAGCCAGGTTGTAGCGCGGCGTATCGAGACGGTCCTCGCTGCTGAAATCCTGGCCGGCCATGGCCTTGGCCCAATAGGCCGACGAACGCGGCGGACAGGCGGCGGCGCGCGCCATGCTCGCGGGGCGTCGCGGAACCGGCAGGTCGGTGGTTGTCAGGACGTCGGGAACGACCGCCCGGAAAGACCAGTCGGGGTGCGCGGTATCGAAGACGTCGGTCATCGGCGCGGCGAGCGCGTCCTCGATGCCGAGCGGCGGCAGGCCGAGCACCATCTCCATCGTCCGGATCATGTTCACTGTATCATAGCGCCTGGAGACCACCGCCGCGTGCTTCACGTAAGGGCCGGCGACGAAGGCCACCGATCGGTGCGCATCGACGTGATCGGGTCCGTCCTGGGCGTCGTCCTCGATGACGAAGATCAGCGTGTCCTTGGCGAACGGGCTCGCGGCCACTGCCTCGATGACCCTGCCGACGGCATAGTCGTTGTCGGCCACCTCCGCCTCCACCGTGTTCACCTTGTCGATGGCCTCGGCGAAATCGCCGGTATGGTCGTGGTTGAGGCGCAGCAGGGTCAGGGCCGGGGCGCGGCCGCGGGCGGCGAACTGCTGGAATTCGCGGTTCCATTCGACGAAGCGCCAGTAGTCGGGAAACGCCTGGTCGAAGCCGCGGAAATAGGGATCCGAGATCGCCATCAGCGCCTTTTTCGCCGGTCGGAACACCGGCGTGCGGCTCTTCCACGGCTGGCGCAGCAGCGGGATGCGGTATTTCCCGGCGCGCCGATCCTCGAGGACGAGATCGCCGAGGAAGCCATAGTTGCGCACCCACAGGCCGGCGCGCAGCGCATCGTCCCAGAGATAGCCTCGGCCGATCTGGTCGTGCGGGCCGTCGGGCGCGGCGACATCGCGCTCTCCGGCCAGCACGTTCGGATCGTCGGGGTTGAGCGGATCGGCCTTCAGCCGCTCTGCCGTGGTCGCCCAGCCGACGTTGATGTTCCGGTTCGTTCCCTCCTGGTCGTACTGCAGCCCGCGCTCGGCGTAGTTGACCGGGGCCTCGCGCTCGGTGAAGTCGTTGGTCCGGGCCGCCGTCGACCAGACCCAGCCGGTGTTGCTGCTTTCGCCGGCGTCGAAGAAGGCGTCGAGATCGACGAAGCGGCGCGCCAGGGCGTGCTGGTTCGGCGTCAGCGCCGCGCCGAAGAGCGCCAGCCTGGGATCGCCGTTGCCGACCGCAAGATCGCCCAGGATCTGGTCGTAGGTCCGGTTCTCCTTGACGATGTAGATCACGTGCCGGATGCGCCGGCGCAGGAAGGCCATCACCGCCTCGTCGTGGGGCGAGAGCGCCGGGCGGCCGAGGCCGTCGTTGGCGGCCACGATCGACGTCAGCCGCGCCAGCGCGGCGCCCCGGGGCGGCGGCAGCGTCAGGAATCCGGCCTTCTCCAGCTGCCACACGTATTGATTGGCGCCGGCGCAGGCGCGCTCTTGCGGGCCGCGGATGGCAAGGGTCTGCCGGCAGCCGCCCGGATTGGGGCCGGTGTTGCTCTTGCCGTTGACGACGAAGAGCCGTCCGGCGCCGGCCGCCACCCCGGTGGGGTACCAGCCGGTCGGGATGAGGCCGACGACGCGGGAGGCCGGCGGCCCTTCCTTTCCCCCGCGCGCCGCCGCCGACAACTCGACCACGGCCACGGCGTTCTCGGCGCCGTTGCTGACGAACAGCCGCCGACCGCCCTGGGAGAGCGCCAGCGCGTTGCTGCCGGCGCCTCCGAGGCCGGCGAGGCGCGCCAACAGCGCCGGCGGCGCCGCCGTCGGGATGAGTTCCAGCAGACGGCCGTCGTCGGCGTCGACCACCGCCACGCCGTCGGTGTTGTCCATGGCGACGAAGAGACGGGCGCCGGCGCGATCGAGCGCCATGGCCTGGGGCTGGCCCGGGAGGCGCAGGCGCGCCCCGGCCGTGATCGCCTGCTCACCCACCGTAAGGGTGATGAGCTCTCGGTCGCGCTCGCTGACCACGAAGGCGCGCCTCGGCGAGGCCCAGATCACGGCCCGAGGAAAGGTCCCACCCGGCTCTCCAGAGTGTGTCTTGTCGATCACCCCGGGCCTCAGGTCCTGCTCGGCCGTGACCATGCCGCTCTTCAGGTCGACGAGGCTGACGGAGTCGTTCTGGAAGTTGGCGACCAGGAGGCGGGCGCCATCGGGACTGACGGCGACGCCGGCCGCTTCCGGCTCCACCGCCAGGCCCACGCCGGCCTTGTGGCCCAACCGGAAGGTTCGGGCCGGCGCGAAGCCGTCCCCACCGCGGCGGAACTCCCGCACCTCGTCGTCCTTGCCGCCGGAGACGAAGAAGGCCTCTCCGTCGGGAGACCAGGCCAGGCCCAGGAAGGTGTTCCCGATCCGGAACGCCTGTTGCTGGACCGGCGCCGGCCCGGTGACATCGAACACGAACACGTATTCGTCCGAGAGGGCGCGGGCGAGTTCGCCATCGGGGCCGAAGACCCGGTTGAAGCCGCTGGTGAGGATGAGCAGTGTGCGTCCGTCGGGCGACAGGGCCACCGCGGCGGCGCTGGTCGCTTCCAGGCCCGGCGCTTGGGCGAGCCCCGGTCTCAGCGGCTGAAAGATCGCCCCGGGGGCCGCCGCCGGCGTCAGTCGCTGGCCGGTGGGCGTGTGCTCACCCGTGGTCGCCGAGGCAGCCGCTGTCGCGCCCAGCCATGCCAGAACGCCCGCCAGGGCGAGCGCCCACAACCTCGGCCGCCTCGACGCCAACGCGAGCGCCGGCGTCAGATCGAAGGCCGGCGATCGGCCCAGGGGGCGGCGCGCTCGAGCTGGCCGGCGAGGGCGAACAGGCCCGCCTCGCCCGCCGGACGGCCGACGAACTGCACTCCGATCGGCAGGCCCTCGCCGCTCGTGGCCAGGGGGACAGTCATGGCCGGCTGGCCGGTGACGTTGAAGGCCGCCGTGTTGGGCATGAAATCGAACAGGCGCTTGTTGTAGCCTTCCAGGTCCGGCGGATCGCCGCGCAGCCATTTGAGCGGCACGGGGGGTCGGCCCAGCGTTGACAGCAGCAGCACGTCATAGGTTTCGAAGAAAGGCGCGACGGCGCGGCCGAAGGCGTGCGCCGCCTGGACGGCGCGGATGTAGGCCGGGGCGGTGATCGCCTTGCCGCGTTCGTACATGCCGAAGGTGAGGTCCTCGACATCGCCCCGGACGATCGGCCGGCGGCGGCGATCGGCCTCGGTGTCGAGCACGGCGGCGATGTTTGCGGTCACGATCAGGCCGACCGCATCGCCGATGGCGTTGGCGTCCGCCGGAAGCCTGGCCTCCTCCACCGTGTGACCCAACCCTTCGAGCAGCCTGGCCGTGTCCTCGACCGCGCGGGCGCACTCTGGATCGAGGCCGTCGCCTCGCAGCGCCGCCGTAGTGAAACCCACCTTGAGCCGCGCCGGGTCGCGCCGGGAGGCTTCCAGGAACGAGCCGTCGGGCGGGGCCCAGTAGGGATCGCCCGGCGCCGGCCGGCTGGAAATGTCCAGCAGCAAAGCGCTGTCCCGGACGGTGCGGGTAACGGCGTGCAGGCAGGAGAGCCCGGCCCAGCCCTCGTCGGCCGGGGCCATGGAGACGCGGCCGCGGCTGGGCTTCATGCCGAACAGTCCGCAGCAGGATGCCGGAATGCGGATCGAACCGCCGCCGTCGCTCGCCTGGGCCGCCGGAACCACCCCCGCCGCCACCGCCGCGGCCGAGCCGCCCGATGAGCCGCCCGCGGTGCGGCTCGGGTCCCACGGATTGCGGGTCGGCCCGAACGCCTCCGGCTCGGTCACCGGCTCGAGGCCGAACTCGGGCGTGTTGGTCTTGCCGAAGATGACCAGGCCGGCGCGGCGATAGGCGGCCACCAGGGCGCTGTCGGCGGCCGCCGGCGGCGCCTGGTCGAAGAGCCTGGAGCCGGCGCGCGTCTGCGCGCCTGCCAGCTGCGTCGACAGGTCCTTGAGCAGGTAGGGAACACCGCCCAGCGGCCCGGTCGGGCCGCCGTTGGCCGCCTCGGCCCGCGCGCGCTCATAAAGGCGCTGGGTCAGCGCGTTGATCTTCGGCTCGACCGCTTCGGCGCGGGCGATCGCCGCCTCCAGCACCTCGGCCGCGCTGACCTCGCGCGCCGCCACCAGCTCGGCCAGCCCGATGGCGTCGCGCGCCAGATACTCCTGCTCGTCCATGCCTTGAGCTTCCTTTGCGCTGCGGCGTGCCAGCGGCTACCCCTGAGGCGCCATGGCGGCGATCCGGATCACCGATAGCCTTTCCCTCGACGAGAAGGAATTGCGCTTCGTTTTTATCGCCAGCCCCGGCCCGGGCGGCCAGAACGTCAACAAGCTCGCCACCGCCGCCCAGCTGCGCTTCGATGTCGCCGCCTCGCCTTCCCTGACCCAGGAGGTCAAGGCGCGGCTGCTGCAGCTTGCCGGCGCCCGCGCCACCGGGGAGGGTGAGATCGTCATCAGCGCCCGCCGCTTCCGCAGCCAGGAGCGCAACCGCGCCGACGCCCTCGATCGTCTCGTGCGTCTCGTCGCCGCGGCGGCCGCCCCTCCCCCGCCGCCGCGTCGCCGCACCCGTCCCCCGCGCGCCGCCGTGCGCGCCCGGCGCGAGGCCAAGTCGCGGCGCTCGGCGCTCAAGGCGCTGCGGGCCGCGCCATCCGGCGGCGAGGAGATTTGAAAGCCGCGCCGCGGCCGCTAAGCAGGGCCTGTCTTCCCCAAGGAGTCGAAGGAATGGCGGACAAGGACCTTCTCTGGTTGGTGGCGCTGCTGGCGGCGCTCGGCGCCTGTTCGAAGGGCGGCAATGCGAGCGAGAACGAAGTCCCCTCCGCGGCCGCGCCGCCGCCGGCGCCCGCGCCGCTCACCGACGCGCAGAAGAAGGCGGCGCTCGCCAGCCTCCCGGCGGCCTACCAGCACGCCGATCTCGACAACGGCGAAGCCCAGCTGGCGGTGTGCAAGTCGTGTCACACCTTCGCCCAAGGCGCCGGTAACATGACCGGCCCGAACCTCTGGGGCGTTTTCGGCCGCAAGGCCGGCACGGAACCAGGGTTCGCCTATTCCGACGGCCTGAAGAACTCCGGCATCGTCTGGACCGCCGACACCATCGACAAGTGGATCGCCAATCCGCGCGCCGTCGCGCCCGCCACCAAGATGACCTACATCGGCATGCCGGATCCGAAGAACCGGACGGACCTCGTAGCCTATCTGAAAGTGATCACCAGCCCGCCGCCGGCTGGCTGAGCTTTACGCTCCCGGACGCCAGCCGGGCCGGCCCGAGCGCCAGAAGCAGAAGGCGATCCAGTCGGCCGTCAGCAAGTCGCCCTGGGCCCGGGTCTGGCCGATGCCATGCCCGGCCTGCTCGTCGATGCGCAGCAGCACCGGATTGGGATCGCCGGCGGCCTCGAGCGCGGCGGCGAATTTGGCCGGCTCCCAGGGCGAGACCCGCGGGTCGTTCAGTCCGGTGGAGATCAGCACCGCCGGATAGGCGACCCCGGGCTGGACGTGCTGGATCGAGTCCTCGGCGAAGAGGTTGTGGAACCCGGCTTCGGTCTTGATGGTGCCGAACTCGGGGATGTTGTCGGGGCCGTTGGGCGAGAACTCGGCGCGCAGGGTATTGGCGGCCGGCACGATATCGATGGCGCCGGCGAACAGGTCCGGGCGGTCGGTCATCGCCCTGCCGACGGTGATGCCGCCGGCCGAACCGCCCAGGATGAAGAGCTTGCTCCGCGTGGTGACGCCGCGGGCGATCAGGTCCTCGCCGCAGGAGATCAGGTCCTGCCAGGTATTGTGCTTGTTGGCGTCCTTGCCGGCCAGGCGCCATGCCTCGCCCAGCTCGCCGCCGCCGCGCACGTGGCAGACGGCGTAGTTGATGCCCTCGCGGAACATGGCCGCCCGCCGGGTCGAGAAGTCGGCGAGATTGGAGATGCCGTACGATCCGTAGGCCTCGATCACCGTCGTCTGCGGGCCCGTATTGCCGCGCTTCATGATCAGGGTCTGGGGAACCATGACGCCGTCATGGGCGCGCGCCTGCAGATCCTCGACGACGAACTGCGCCGGATCGATGTCGCCGCGCGCGCCGATCCCGAGGTCGGCGAAGGCGTGCGTCGCCGGATCGTACCGCAGCTCCCGCGGCGAACTGGTCCAGCTCTCCAGCGAGAACGATACGCCCGGTTCACGCGGGTCGGTGAAGACGTCGCTGACGTGGCCGCGCATGGGCAGGGGAACCTCCTCGATGCGCGTCGTCCCGGTGGGGATGCGAAGCAGATGCGAGTAGGATTCTTGGCGCGTCAGCACATAGAGGGCGTCGGCGGCGGCGTGCACGCCCTCGATGACCCGGCCCGGTTCGGCCGGAACGAGCGTGATCGCCGAAGTCAGCGGCTGCCCGGCGCGCACCTGCAGCACCTTGAAGGTCGGCGCGTCCTTGTGGCTCAGCAGGAAGATGTCGTCGCCGCGCATGTCGAGGCCGGTGACATCGTCGCTGCGGTCGACGAACAGCTTCCACGGCGCCTCCGGATTGGCGGCGTCCGCCGCCGGCGCGGACCACAGTTTGACCTCGTTCTGGACCCCGTTGATCGACGCCAGCAGGGCCTCGGGCGCGGTGGGCTCGATGTTGAGCGCCGGGAACTCGTCGTGACCGATCGCTGGGCCATGGCCGGCCAGGGCCCCGTAGAGCACCCGGGGCTCGGATTGCAGGTCCCAGACGTCCAGCGACGCGTCGCGGTACTTCTCGGTGCCCGGATCGGTGGGACCGAGCTTCTTGAGGCGGACGAAGAAGAGGAGGCGCGAATCGTCGCTCCAGGCGGTGGCGCCGAACTGCGCCCGGTCGATGGGTCCGGCGATCTGCGCGCCGGTGGCGGCGTCGTAGACGTAAAGGGCGGCGGCCTCCGAGCCGCCGGCGGAGATTCCGGCCGCCACCTTGGAGCCATCGGGGGACGGCAGGATGTAGCTGATGGCGTAGGGCGCGCCGCCGTGGGCGGCGCGGATGGCCGCGATGTCGATGATCTTGCGCGCGCCCTTGGCGTCGCGGACCATGAGGTCGAATTGATCGGCGCCCGGCGCGCGCTCCTCGTAGAAGGCGCGGCCGCCCAGGAAGCCGTAGTCCTGGACGAAGCCGAAGCTGCCGGTGAAGGCGGAAACGCGCGCCTGCACCGCCGCCAGCGGCTTGATGGCGTCGAGCACCCGGCGCGCGTAGGCGCCCTGCGCCTTCATCCAATCGAGCGTCTGCGGGCCCAAGGCCTCGAAGCAGCGCCAGTCATCGGTGACCTGCTGGCCCCAGAGCGTTTCGGTCACCGGGCACTTGGCCGGCGGCGGTGGCGGCGACATGCCCACCGGGGCCAGGGGATCGGCTGCTGCGGCGGCGCCGGCGGCAAGCAGGAGCGCCAGGCCACAGGCGCTCGCGACGGGTTTCTTCATCAACGGGATCCCGAGAAGACGATGGCGTTGCCCGGCAGCGGCCGGGCGCGGTGGCGCAACCTAAGGCGCCGCGGCGGCGGCGCGGATTACATTTCCGTCATGCTTCGCCGAATCCGTTCCTCAAGCGTCGTAGCCCGGGCTCTCCCGATCCAGGCGCCGCAGGCACGCCGGCCAGGCCAGGGCGCCGCCCACGCCGCCGGCGTTGGTGACCCGTTTGACCGCGTCCTGGGCCGCCTGCGGCGCGATCAGCACCCCGGCGCGGCCGGCGGACAGCGCCATCACCTGCTGTTTGCAGGCGCGCTCCAGGTAGAACATGCCGACCCAGCAGTCGCCGGCGCTGCGCCCGACCGCCAGGGTGCCGTGGTTGCGAAGAATCATCAGCGACTTGTCGCCAAGGTCGCCGACCAGGCGCTCGCGCTCGTCCAGGTCCAGGGCGACGCCCTCGTAGTCGTGATAGGCGACGGTCGGCAGGATCGCTAGCGCGTGCTGGGAAAGGGGCAACAGGCCCTCGCTCTGGGCCGCCACCGCAATGCCCTGGTCGGTGTGCAGGTGCATCACGAAGCGGGCGTCCTCGCGCGCCGCGTGCAGGGCCGAATGGATGGTAAAGCCGGCCGGATTGATGAAGTACGGTGTCTCGTCCAACACCTTGCCCTCCAGGTCGACCTTGACCAGGGACGAGGCGGTGATCTCTTCGAACAGCAGGCCGTAAGGGTTGATCAGGAAGGCGTGGTCAGCGCCCGGAACGCGGGCCGAGATGTGGGTGTAGATGAGATCGTCCCAGCCCCACAGAGCCACCAGCCGATAGAGCGCCGCAAGGTCCACCCGGGCCTGCCATTCGTCGTCCGAAACCTTGCCCCTCAGGGAAGCGGGGGCGAGCGAACCGTCGGCCATGGTGATCTCCTTCAGGCGCAGCGTCGAAGACTCGGCCGCCCCCGCCCGGCCGTCAAGTATCGGCGCCTCACCTGCCTCGCGCTGGGGCGGCACCGGTCCAGCTGATCCGCCAGATGGTTCCCGAGGCGTCCTCGCTCACCAGCAAGGCGCCGTCCGCGGCCACGGTGACCCCGACCGGCCGGCCCCAGGCGGCCGCATCGCTGATAACGAAGCCGGTGAGGAAGTCCTCGACCGCCCCGGTCGGCCGGCCGCCAGAGAAGCGCACCCGCACCACCTTGTAGCCGACCCGCCGGGTTCGGTTCCATGAACCATGCTCGGCGACGAAGGCGTCGCCGCGGTATCGGGCGGGGAACTGCGCGCCGTCGTAGAAGACGATGCCCAGCGGGGCCGTGTGCGCCTGCAGCAGCACCTCGGGAACGGTCACCTTGTCCTTCAGGTCCGGCCGGCCCGGGATGCGGGGATCGGGGTGATCGCCGATGTAGAACCACGGCCAGCCGTAGAAGGCGCCGCGGCGAACCGCAGTGACATAGTCGGGCGGGGTGTTGTCCCCCAGGCCGTCGCGTTCGTTGACGGCGCACCACAGGCTCCCCGTCCCCGGCTGGACGGTGATCCCGGAGCAGTTGCGCAGACCCGTCGCCCAGGTCCGCAGGCCGCGGCCGTCGGGGTCGAACACCCGCACCTGCGCCCGCCCCACTTCCGGGCCCCAGGCTTCGCCGAGCGGATGGGTCGCGGCGAACGCCGCCACGCCTCCCGGAGGCGACCGCTGCATGTCGCCGGCCTCGTTCGAGCCGGAGCCGATGGCGACGAACAGCGCCTTGCCGTCGGGGGCGACGGCGAGATCGCGCGTCCAGTGGTGATTCCCGGGGATTCCCGGGACGATGGTCTGGGCCGGTCCGGCCGCCGGCGCCCCCGGCCGATAGGGAAAGCGCACCACCCGCGTTGGCTCGCCGACATAGACGAAGCGCGGCGCCGGGCCGGGCGGCCAGAAGCCGATGCCGTACGGCCGGCTCAGGCCCGTGGCGAACACCTTGGCCTTGGCCGAATCCTTCGGGAAATAGAGGATCCGCCCCGACCCGGTCTCGGCGACGAAGACATCGCCGTCGGGCGCGGTGCGCAGCGCTCGCGGCCGCGCCAGTCCCGAGGCGAACAGGCGCACCTGGAAGCCCGGCGGCGCTCGGGGCGGCTTGATCTGGCGGACGATGCGGGCGGGGTTGACGACGTCGGCGGCCTCGGGACCGCCGCTCGGGCGCGGCGGCGGAATCTGCGCCGGTTCGTAACGGCGCGTCACTCCCGGCGCGTCGGCGCGCCAGTCGTCGAAGGGGCTTGCCGCAAGGGCCGCCGGACCAGTCGCCAGGATCATCGCCAGACAGAGGATCAGGCGTCTCATGATGCGCAAACCGGGCCCTTGCCCCGGCTGTTCCCACATCCTCGCGGAACGGCCCTTGAAGCACGGCCGTTTACGTCGGCTTGCTGGGACTAAGGAGGCGGCTACGCTCGACGACAACCCCCTCACCGACGCGGCGATCGAAGACGCGCTCCGCGGCGGCCTGACACTGGTGCTCAACAGCGCCAGCGGCAGCGTCACCCCGGCTTCGGCGGACGAGGCCCAGGCGATCTTCGCGGCTGCCGGTTTCGACCGGGCGCAGGTGATCGTCGCTTCGCCCGCCGACATCGACGCCGCGCTCGATGCCGCGGTGGGGACGGCCAAGGTGCTGGCCGTCCTGGGCGGCGATGGCGCCATCCGCTCGGCGGCCGAGCGGTGCGGCCCAATGGCGCCGTTTCTCCTGCCGCTGCCCGGCGGGACCATGAACATGCTGCCCAAGGCGCTCTACGGCGACCGGTCCTGGCACGAAGCCCTCGCCGACACCCTGGCGCAGCCGCGGACGTTCCAGGTGAGCGGCGGCAAGGCCAGCGGCAGAACCTTCTTCGTGGCCGCGCTCTTCGGAGCGCCGACGCGATGGGCCGACGCCCGCGAGGCGCTGCGCGCCGGCCGCATCGGCGCCGCCCTTGCGGGCGCTTTCACCGCTGCCCGTCGCAGCTTTTCCGAGCCGCTGGACTATCAGTTCGGGTCGGTAATGGCCGGCTCGGCCGAGGCAGTCGCGGTTGTCTGTCCGATGATTTCCAAGGCGCTGGACAATGACGAGCCCATGCTGGAAGCGGCGGCGGTGGACGCTTCGAGCGCCGCCGAAGCCCTGCGCCTGGGCTTCCACGCCCTCTTCGACGACTGGCGCGCCGACCCGGCGGTGCGCCGCGCCAAGGTCCGCACCGCGGTCGTCGAGGGCCATGGCGCCGTGCCGGCGATCCTCGATGGCGAGAAGGCGCGTCTGGGCCGGCGCGTGCAGCTGGAATTCACCCCGCGCGCCTTCACCGCCATCGGCCCGCGCACCGACTGACGGCCGCATTGCCGCCTGCGCCGGGTTGTGCTTCGAGCTTCGGTCGTGAGCGAAACCGCGGCCCTGGTCGATCTCATCGCCCGCGCCCGCCAGGCGGCGGTGTTCACCGGCGCCGGCATCTCGACCGAGTCCGGCATTCCGGATTTCCGCAGCCCGGGCGGAGTCTGGAGCCGCATGAGCCCGATCTATTTCGACGATTTCGTGCGCAGCGAAGAGATGCGGCGGGAGGCCTGGCGGCGCGTCTTCAGCCGCTCGGCCGGCTGGACCGGGCGGGCGCCCAACGCCGGCCATTTCGCCGTCGCGCGCCTGATCGCGGCCGGCAAGGCCGGCGTCGTCATCACTCAGAACGTCGACAACCTGCATCAGGATTCCGGCGTGCCGGCCAGCCAGGTCATCGAGCTGCACGGCAACGCCAGCTACGCCAAGTGCCTCGAGTGCGGCCTGCGCCACGAGCTCGCCGACTTCGAAGCAGCCTTCCTCGAGCGTGACCAGCTCCCGGCCTGCCGCTCCTGCGCCGGCATCGTCAAGACGGCCACCATCTCCTTCGGCCAGCCCATGCCCGAGGCCGAGATGGCCCGGGCCAGGGACGCCGCCATCGCCTCCGATCTCTTCCTGGTCCTCGGCTCGTCGCTGGTGGTCTGGCCGGCGGCCGGCCTGCCGCTCACCGCCAAGCGCCACGGCGCCAAGCTCGCCATCGTCAACCGCGAACCGACCGACCTCGACCGCTACGCCGATCTCGTCATCAACACCGAGATCGGGCCGCTGATGAGCGAGGTGATCGCAGGGCTCGGCGGCGCCGTGCGCGCGCACTGAGGGATACGCCTCGAGGCGCGACATGAACGGGGCGCAGGCGTGACCATTCAGCGGCGGTTCATGGCCTCGCCCTTAACACTCCGGCAACTTTGACCTTCAGCTTCAAGGAGAATGCGCGATGAAGCGCTTCCTGCTCGCAGCCTCGGCCCTCATCGCCCTTCCGGCGCTGGCCGCGGCCCAACCCTACGGCAATTACGACCGCGGCGACCACCGCGGACAACAACAGTCGGCTCCGCAGCGCTCGCAGCCGGCGCCGCAGCGCGCCGCGCCGGCTTATCGGCAGGCGCCGCGCCAAGCCTACACGCCCCCTGCGCGGCAGAACTTCGGCCAGGCCTACCACTATCAGGCCCCGGCTCAGCGTCAGTACGCTCCGGCCCAGCGGTCGTATCAGGGGCGCGCCTACGCCGAGCCGCAGAACCGCTACCAGGGCGGCCAGTACCAGAACCGCCAATACCAGGCTCGCCAATATCAGGGTCGCCAATATCAAGGCGGCCAGGCGCAGCCCTACAATCGCGGCTACGCCCAGGGCTATCGCGGGCAGGAGTGGAACCGCGGCCAGTGGAACGGCGGCGACCGCGGCCAATGGCGCGAAGGCTGGTGGCGCGGCCATCGCGGTTTCGAGGGCTACGAGGGTCCGCGCGTCGGCTTCTGGTTCGCGCCCGGCTGGGGTTACTACTCGGTCGACCCGTACTGGGCCAATTACGACTGGGTGGTGGGCTCGTTCGTGCCCGACCAGTTCCGCTCCTATTACATCTCCGACCCTTGGGACTATGGGCTTCCGCCGGCGCCCTGGGGCGCGCGCTGGATCTTCCTGGGCGACCGCATCGTCCTCATTGACCTGCGCACCGGCTACATCCTGCAGTTCGCCGGCGGCTACTGAACTGGCCTGGCGCGTCCCCGGGGGCCGCATCAGCGGCGCCCGGGGTCCGCTTGGCGCCGTAACCCCTCACCTTCCCATTGCTGCGCAATGGGCCCCTTCCTCTCCCGACGGGAGAAGGGAACACCTCTCCCGCAGGGAGAGGGAGGGGCCCGCGGCCGAGCGCAGCGAGGACGTGGGAGGGTGAGGGGTACGGCGCCGGGAGTCTGAGGTGCAACGCCCGCCTGCTCAGCTCTCCACGAAGGCCCGCTCGAGGACGAAGTCGCCGGGGCTGGCGACCGAGCCCTCCTCGTAGCCGCGCGCCAGCAGCTGCGCCTTGAGGTCCGCCAGCACCGATGGGCCGCCGCACAGCATCACCCGGTCTCGCGCCGGGTCGAACGGCGGCAGGCCGATGTCGTCGAACAGCTTTCCCGATTCGATCAGGTCGGTGATCCGGCCCTGCGTCTCGAACGGCTCCCGCGTCACCGTCGGGTAGTAGACGAGCTTGGGGGCGACCAGTTCGCCCAGGACCTCGTCGCCCGGCAACTCGCGCTCCAGCAGATCGCGGTAATTGAGGTCGGCCAGGGTGCGCACGGTGTGGGTGACGATGACCTTGTCGAAGCGCTCGTAGGTTTCCGGATCCCGGACCAGGCACAGGAAAGGCGCGAGGCCCGTGCCGGTGCCGAGCAGGTAGAGGTTGCGGCCCGGACGCAGGCCGTCGAGCACCAGGGTGCCGGTGGGCTTGCGGCCGATGAGGATCGGATCGCCCGGGCGGATGTTCTGCAGGCGCGAGGTGAGTGGCCCGTCCTGAACCTTGATCGAGTAGAACTCGAGCTCGTCGGCCCAGGCCGGGCTGACGATGGAGTAGGCGCGCAGCAGCGGCTTGCCCTCGACCTCTATCCCCAGCATCACGAACTGGCCGGAGTCGAAGCGCAGCGCCGGGTCGCGGGTGCACTTCAGCGAGAACAGCTCGCCCGTCCAGTGCTGCACCCAGGTCACCCTCTCGGTGAAGAAGGCGCTGCGGGCGGACTTCTTGGGCGGCGCGGCGAGGGCGGCGTCTGTCATCGGGCGGAACTCTACAGGGGATCGGCGGAAAAGGTCAGATGTCGCCGCCGATGAGCGGGGCCGCGAACGGGGCTCGGGCGGTATGTATGCCACACTCGGTCTTTTGCGAGCCCGCCCAGCGCCCGGCGCGCACGCCTTCGCTCTCCTCGTCCGCGGGCGCGGTGCACGGCCAGCAGCCGATCGAGGGAAAGCCCTGGGCCGTCAGCGGGTGCGCCGGCAGGTCGTGCTCGGCGGCGTACGCCTCCAGCTCGGGGCGGCCCCAGGAAGCCAGCGGGTTGAACTTCACCTTGCCCTGGGATTCCTCGACCACGGGAAGGCGGGTGCGCTCGCCGCCGTGGAAGCGCTTGCGCCCCGTGATCCAGGCGTCGAAATCGGCCAGGGCGCGCTTCAGCGGCAGCACCTTGCGCACATGGCAGCAGGCGTCGGTGTCGCGCCGGAAGAGGTCGGCGTTCGGATCGGTGAGCGCCAGGTCTTCGAACCGGGGGCGAAGGTCGCGGACGCCGGTGAGACGGAGCTGCGCCGCCAGGCGGCGGCGGTAGTCGAGGGTCTGGCCGAACAGCATGCCGGTGTCGAGGAAAAGCACCGGGACGCGCGCATCGACCCCGGCGGTCAGGTGCAGCAGCACTGCCGACTCGGCCCCGAAGGAGGAGACCAGCGCCAGCCGCTCGCCGAAGGTCTCCAGCGCCGCGCGGATGACGGTGGCGGGGTGGGCGCCGCGCAGCTCGGCGTCGAGCCGGCGGGCCAGGATGTCGACGCTGCCGGAGCCGTCGTACGGCATCAGATCGGCCCCTGTGCGTCCGCGCCGCCGAGCGCCATCGGGAAGCGGTGGGCGGGGCCGAAGCCGTGCGCCAACGCCCCTTCCCTCGCCTCCTCCGGCGTCTTCCGCCGCCGCCCTCGTGCGGGCTCGGCATGGTCCCCCGTGTAAAGGACGATCGCCCTGGCCCTTTCGACGAACGCCGGTTCGCGGCCGTCGCTGGCGCGCTGATAGACGTGACGGAAGCGACGCCCAGCGGCCGTCCACTCCGCCGGTCCGGTTCCGTCCGCCGGCTCGAAGGCGTCGAAGCCGCAGCGGATCATGAATTTGGCCTGTTCGAGCAGGACATCGCCAACCGCGCGCACCTCGCCGCCGAAGCCCAGGCGCTCGCGCAGGATCCGGGCCGCTGAGAAGGCGCGTCCGTCCTTGAACTTCGGGAACGCCAGCGCCACCAGCGACAGGCGCGGCAGGTCGTAGGCGAGCGCCTCGACGCTCTCCTCGGCTTCGACGCGCACGCCGACGGCGCGGCCCTCCCCCAGCAGCTGCTCGCCCTCCGCCTGAAAGCGCTTCACCGAGATGATCACGTCGCCCGGCGGCATCGGGTCGGCATCGCCGACGGCCGTGAACGGGTCCTCTTCCAAGACCGCTCGCGCCTCGCGCCACCTAATGAGCGTCGGCATAGACGGCCTCCTTGAACGGCGCGAGCCCGGCCCGGCGGAAGGTGTCGATGAAGCGCTCGCCGCTCTGGCGTTCGCGCAGATACGCGCCGACGAGATCCTCGACCGCCTGGGCGACCTTGTCGGCGCTCAGGGCGGGGCCGAGCGACTGGCCCACGGCGGCCGCGTCGTCGGCGGCGCCGCCGAGGGTCACCTGGTAGTATTCCTCGCCCTTCTTATCGACGCCGAGGATGCCGATGGCGCCCACGTGGTGGTGGCCGCAGGCGTTGATGCAGCCGCTGATCTTGATGTCGAGCGGGCCGACGTCTTCGGCCAGCGCCGGGTCGGCGAAGCGCCGGGCGATGTCCTGGGCGATCGGGATGGCGCGGGCATTGGCCAGGGCGCAGTAGTCCAGGCCGGGGCAGGCGATGATGTCGGTGATAAGGCCGATGTTGGGCTCGCCGAGGCCTGCGGCCTTCAGCGCCCGCCACACCTCCGGGACATCGTCCAGGCGCACGTGCGGCAGCAGCAGGTTCTGCTGATAGGTGTTGCGCGCCTCGCCCAGCGAATAGCGCTCGGCCAGGTCGGCGATCGCCTCCATCTGCGCCGACGAGCAGTCGCCCGGGGTCTCGCCCGGGGTCTTCAGCGACACATCGACGAGGGCGTAGCCCGGAATCTTGTGCGGCTTGACGTTGTGCCGGGCGAAGCGGGCGAAGGCCGGATCGGCGCGCTTGGCGGCCTCGAAAGCGGCGGAGCGTGGCGGCAAAGTGGCGAAGCCGATCGGAGCGAAGGCGGCGCGGATGCGCGCCAGCTCCTCGTCGGGAAGGTCGACGGCGGCCTTGTCGGTCTTCTCCCACTCCTCCTCGACCTGGCGCGCGAATGCCTCGGCCCCGAGCTGGGCCACCATCACCTTGATGCGCGCCTTCCACAGGTTGTCGCGGCGGCCAAAGCGGTTGTAGGCGCGCAGGACCGCCTGCAGGTAGCTCAGGAGATGCCGCGCCGGCAGGCGCTCGCGGATCACCGGGCCCAGGTAAGGGGTCCGGCCCAGGCCCCCGCCGACCAGCACCTGGAAGGCCAGCTCGCCGGTGTCGTCGCGCCGCAGGCGCAGGCCGATGTCGTAGACCCGGATCGCCGCCCGGTCGGTCTCCGAGGCGGTGACGGCGATCTTGAACTTGCGCGGCAGGAAGGAGAACTCGGGATGGAAGGTGGCCCACTGGCGGATGACCTCGGCCCAGACGCGGGCGTCGTCCACCTCGTCCGCGGCCGCGCCGGCCCACGGATCGGCGGTGAGGTTGCGGATGCAGTTGCCGCTGGTCTGGATGGCGTGCAGCCCGACGCTGGCCAGCTGGTCGAGGATGTCGGGCGCATCCCTCAGCTTGATCCAGTGCAGCTGCAGGTTGCACCTCGTGGTGAAGTGGCCGTAGCCGCGGTCGTAGGTGCGGGCCACGTGCGCCAGCATTCGCAGCTTTGCGGGCGTCAGCGAGCCGTACGGGATCGCGATCCGCAGCATGTAGGCGTGCAGCTGCAGATAGAGCCCGTTCATCAGCCGGATGGGCTTGAACTGCTCTTCGCTGATGTCGCCGGCGAGCCGCCGCTGGCACTGGGCGCGGAACTCCGCCGCCCGGTCGGCGAGCATTTGCTGGTCGATGTCGTCGTAGCGGTACATCAGCCCGCCGACGCCTTGGCCCGGCGAATGAGGTCGAGCCGGCCGCTCGAGCGCCCGGCGGTGTGCGCCCGCGCCAGGGCCTCGATCCCGGCGCCGCCGGCGGCCTGCTTGCCGTGCTCGGGCTTGTTGGACGGGCCGAGCGCCCTGAGGCGCTCGCGGTAGGAGACCGGGGCGACGCCGCCGCCTTCGACCTCGGCCACCTCGATCAGGTACGGCTCTACCCAGAGGGTGACTTCGCCCTTGGCGTGCGCCTCGGCGGCCTCGGCCTCGGCGCCGTCGTCGAAGAACCGGGCGGCCTCGAAGCCCTCGACCCAGCCGCGTTCCCCTAAGAACACGACCTCGCCGTCGATCAGCCGGTTGGCGGTCAGGGCTTTCATCGCAAGCTGCCCGAGGCCCTGCGCCGGCTCTCTCTCCCCCCTCTGGGGGGAGTACGGCCGAAGGCCG
>DASYYX010000004.1:0-3294 GCA_035946795.1 Caulobacteraceae bacterium
CGGTCCGACTCGCGGCCGAGCACGGAGGGGAGCCGCAGCCCGAAACGGGCGTCCCGAGTCGGACTAACGACTGTTTCAAAACTGGATTCACCCGGCCTGTCACGCCGGAGGTCGCGGGTTCAAGTCCCGTCACTCGCGCCACGGTAAATCATGGTTAGGAAGCCTAACGTTCCAACTCGGTCCGACTCGCGGCGTTCCAACTTTGCCCCTCCCCGCCCCCGAAACCTGGGACCGTCTGCCGACCGTGACGAAGCTGCGCTCGCGCCCGATAGCCAGCTATCTGGACCACGGATCGATCTGGGAGATCGGCTGGAACGGCGCCTGGGTGCGCGCCTGGCGCGGCCCCTTCCCATCCCCCCGAAGGAGAAGAACAGATGGCGAAGAAGACGCTGCCTAGAGCCGGTGCGGCGGCGGCGCGCGCGGCGCTTAGGGCCGCCTACGAGGCCGGTTATGAAGATGCGACCGCCTGGCGGCCCTTCGGGACTAACCGGTCGCCTGACCGTGAGGTAGCGATGGCCTACCATCAGGGCTTTGCGGACGCCCGGGGAAGCCGGGAACAACCCTGAGCCGCAAACGCAAAGCGCCCCCCGGCCGGGGGCCGAGGGGCGCTAAGTGGCTAGAGCGGTAGGGCCGAAACCAGTCCCGCTTTGAAACTGCCCCGAGTCGCAGGCAGCAAAAAGCCCCCCGGCCGGGGGCGGCCGAGGGGCCTATTTTGAACCGTCGCGCCCTGGGGGGCTTTTAGGCTTGCCGGCTCGTGGCGAAGATTACGCCCGCGGACCGGTGACGATCAATTCCTTCGCCGCGGTGGCCGCGCCCGAGAGGCGGAAGCTGTGCTCGGCCGTCTCGATTGCGAAGCGGCCGAATATTCTCCGGACCTCCGGAGCATCGTTGATCGAGAGCAGGAACCGGGCCGCCACGCGGCTCAGGACTTCGGCCAGGCGCTCGAAATCCACCCGGGTGAACAGTTCGGGGCCGTAGTAGTGCTCGGTGCCGAAATACGGCGGGTCGACGTAGAAGAGCACGCCCGGCCCGTCATAGCGCTGGATGAAGCGGTCGAAGGGCAGGCGTTCGATCAGGACACCGGCGAGGCGCGCGTGCGCCGCCTCGAGCAATGGACCAAGCTCAGACCTCGTCCAGCTCGCGGCGGTCTTCAGCGAGCCCATCGCGAAGTTCCGGCCGAGGACCTTGCCGCCGAAGGCGTAGCGCTGAAGGAAGACGAAGCGCGCGGCGCGCTCGAGATCGGTGAGCGTCACGGGATCGGTCGCCATCAGGCGGTCGAATTCGGTGCGGGAGGCGACCTGGAAGCGGACGAGCTCGGCGAAGGCGCCGTAGTGGCGCTGCAGGACGCGGAAGAGATTGGCGATGTCGCAGGCCAGGTCGTTGATGACCTCGTGCCGCGGCGCGGTCTTGCGGCGGAAGAAGACGCCTCCCATGCCGACGAAAGGCTCGGCGTAGACCTGGTGCGGGATCGCCTCGATGCGCCTCGCCAGGCGGCCAGCGAGGTTGCGCTTGCCGCCGACGTATGGGGCGACCGGCTTCGCCGCCGGAACGGCCCTTAGGCCGTCAACCCCCCCCCCCTTCTTTCATACTGCAATACTTCACAAGCCGGGGGCATGGCCCGTCACCGGAATGGGAGGGGACGCGCCGAGACTGGAGCAGCCGGAAAGCGCCGCCTTGAGCTCGCCCTCGCGGGCGATGCGCTGCTCGCGGCCGGCGAGGAGGAGCTTGACCCGTTCGAAGAGGTCGGCGGCCGCCGCGAGGGCCGAGGCCGTGTCGACATAGATCGGGTCCGGTCCGGGATCCGCGGCGCATGGCGCGGCGACGGGGAGGTTGACGTCCTTGGTGACGATCACCGGCGCCGGGGCGGTCTGGCAGGCCGCCAGGAACGCTGCCGATGCAACGCATAAAATTGCATAGCGGCCCGCAGCCGCCGCCGCAGGGGCGCGCATCACCCCTCCCCTTCGCAGGCGCGGCCAAGGGCGGAGACAAGGTGCGCGAGCTCGCCCCAATCCATCGTCATCGTGGCCTGATCCCCGCAGCGGCCATCCGGCTTGGGCGGCGAGCGGACGGTGATTTCCACGGTCCCTTCGACGTCGACCCGGTTGATCGACAGGTACGGCGGATAGATCGGGTCCGATGCCGTGTACGCGTAGAGGCTCACCCGCACGGCCGCCCCTCCGATGCGACTTCCTGCAAGTCGCGCCTGAGAATCCGCATTATCGGACCCCCAGGATCAACTGGTCGGCCGCGGCGCAGGCCGACTGGCCCGGCTTGCGCTGGGCGGCCAAAAGCCGGCGCTCGGCGTCAGAATAGGCCACGCCGGCGGCGCGCGCGGCGGCCAGGGCGGCCGCGGACTGCGCCCGGCTCCTGGCAGCGGCGGCGGCCCATGAGGCCACAGCGGCGTTCTGGCGGCTCAGCGCGCCGTCGAGCGCCGAAGCATTGCGATTACATTGCAACAGCAATGCCGCGTCGGCCTTCTTCTGGGCCGCCAGGGCCGCCCGAGCCTTGAGGAGCTCGCCGTGCTCGAAGCGGACCGCCAAGACCAGCACGGCGATCACCACGAGCGCCAGGGCGAGCGGATGGGCGAGGAGCCACGCGATCGCCTTGGCGATCGCCGAGCCTATGCCGGAGAGGATCGGCCCCAGGGCCAGCAGCGCGCCCATCCCGTCAGTCTCGGAAGAAGGTGTGGGCATAGATCTTCGCCACTTCGCGATCGGGCGTGGCCCAGGGCGGAGAGCACAGCGCGAGGTTGGCGTAGAGCACCGTGCGCGGCTCCGCGGCGAGCTTCATGCCCTCCGGACCCCAGGCGAAGTGCGGATCGGCGGAATCGGCGACGGCGTCCAGGCAGTCCGCCCAGACGAGCTGGCCCTTGGCCTGCATGAAGAGGTCCTCGGCCCGCGCCTGCGCGCCGGCGAGGTCGAATTCGACCTCCTGGTAGTGGCCGGCCTTCATGGCGAACCAGAAACCTGAAAACTGAAAGCGCTTCAGCACCGTGCCGGCCACGGTGCCGTCGCTCTCGTACTTCAGCGCCATGCGATTGCGGATCACCCGGCCGACCGCGACCTTGCCCTCGTGGGGCTGGTCGGCGGCCTCGTCCCAGATGCAGAGCGCGAGCAGGTCGTCGTCGGTCATCAAGCGCCCTTGATCCGCTGACGCGCCGGGCTGAGCGGCGCTCGGGAGGTTCCCTCGCGCACGCGATCGAGCTCGGAGCCGTGCAGCTCGGCCCGCAGGGCGTCGACGCTGCCGCGCAGATCGCGCACCGACTCGTCGAGGTGTCCGACACGCGTCGCCAGC
>DASYYX010000005.1:0-63356 GCA_035946795.1 Caulobacteraceae bacterium
CACTCTTTGCGGGTCATGATCGGACCGGACGCCACTGAAGAGCTGTTGCGATGCCGCGAAATGTAGATTGGGAAATCCCGGGCGAGATCCAGCCAAAGCCCGGCGAGTGCAGCTTCGACCTCGATCAGGCGCTCGGCGCCGTGCTGGGCGTGCGAGCGCAGATACCGGAGGACGCGTTTACCGCCGGCACACTCGGCACCGAGCGCGCCGGCAGCGGAGTCCTGATCCGCCGCGATGGTCTGGTGCTGACGATCGGCTATCTGGTCACCGAAGCCGAGACGATCTGGCTCACCACCGCCGCCGGCGGGGCGGTACCGGGGCACGTTTTGGCCTATGATTCGGAGACCGGCTTCGGTCTGGTCCAGGCGCTCGGCAGCTTGAACGCCGCACCCCTTGAGCTCGGCGTCGGCATGCGCGTCGGCGCCGGCGATCGCGCCATCATGGCCGCCGAAGGCGGCCGCCGCCACGCCATCTCGGCGCGGGTCGTCGCCCGCCAGGAATTCGCCGGCTATTGGGAATACGTGCTCGATCATGCGATCTTTACGGCGCCGGCGCACCCGTTTTGGGGCGGGGCGGCGTTGATCGGCGTCGATGGAAGGCTGATCGGCATCGGCTCGCTGCATGTTCAGCATTCGAGCGGTCGCGAATTGCGTCGCGACGTCAACATGGTGGTGCCGATCGATCTGTTGCCGCCGATCCTCGACGACATGCTGACCTATGGCCGCCCGAATCGGCCGGTGCGTCCGTGGCTCGGCCTTTATGCCGCCGAGGTCGAGGACGCGATCGTCGTCGCCGGCCTGGCCGAGCAAGGGCCGGCCAACAAGGCCGGGCTGCGGCCCGGCGACCGCATCCTGGCGGTGCGCGACGACCCGGTGGCGAGCCTCGCCGGGTTCTGGCGCAAGGTGTGGGCCGGCGGTCCGGCCGGCAGCGAGGTCCAGCTGCAGGTGGCGCGCGACGGCGAAACCCTGACGGTTCGCGTGCTGTCCGCCGACCGCACCAGGTTTCTCAAGGCGCCGAAGCTGCACTGACCGCTCGCCGGCGGCGCGATGGGGAGCCGGATTGGCCCACGCGTCGGGACGTCCGTTCCGCCGCGGTGCCTATCCCCCCTGGACGTTGACAGGGGCCGCACCCGCAGCTAACGGGGATGCCAGCCACCAGCTCCGCGAAAGAAGAGCCCGTGTCCGCTGTTGTCGAACCGTCCCCTCCGCAGCGCCGCGGCGACGTGCATCTGCGCCGCCTCGAGGCCGAGGCGATCGCGATCATGCGCGAGGTCGCCGCGGAATTCCGCAAGCCGGTCATGCTCTATTCGATCGGCAAGGATTCGAGCGTGATGCTGCATCTGGCGCGCAAGGCGTTCTTTCCGGGCAAGCCACCGTTTCCGCTGCTGCACATCGACACGTTGTGGAAGTTCCGCGAGATGATCGCTTTTCGCGACGCGACCGCGCGCCGCCTCGGCATTAAGCTGATTGTCCATACCAACGCCGAGGGGGTGCGGCGCGGCATCGATCCGGTCGGCTCGGGATCAGCGCTGCACACCCAGGTGATGAAGACCGCGGCCCTGAAGCAGGCGCTCGACCGGCACGGTTTCGATGCGGCTTTGGGCGGCGCCCGGCGCGACGAGGAAAAGAGCCGGGCCAAGGAACGCGTCTTCTCGTTGCGCGGCGTCAGCCACGACTGGAATCCGAAGAACCAGCGCCCCGAATTGTGGCGGCTCTACAACACGCGTCTCGGCGAGGGTCAGACGATGCGGGTGTTTCCGCTGTCGAACTGGACCGAGTACGAGGTGTGGGAATACATCGCCGCGGAGGCGATCCCGGTCGTGCCCCTGTACTACGCCGCGGTGCGGCCGGTGGTCGCGCGAAGCGGCGCCTGGATCATGGTCGACGATGACCGCCTGCCGCTGAACCCGGGCGAGGAGCCCGAACGGCGCCGTGTGCGGTTTCGCACGCTCGGCTGCTATCCGTTGACCGGAGCGATCGAATCGGCGGCGGCGACTCCGGCCGAAATCCTCGCCGAATTGCGCGACACCCGTCGTTCCGAGCGCCAGGGCCGGCTGATCGACGGCGACGAAGAGGCGGCGATGGAGCGCAAAAAGCGCGAGGGCTATTTCTGATGCCGGATTCGGGGGACCCCCCGGCCATCCAGCGCGAGCGGGATCTGCTGCGCTTTCTGACCTGCGGCTCGGTCGATGACGGCAAGTCGACGCTGATCGGACGGTTGCTGCACGATTGTGCGATGATTTTCGACGATCAGCTCGAGGCGCTCGAGCGCGAGTCGCACCGGTTCGGCACCACCGGCGAGGCGATCGACTTCTCCTTACTGCTCGACGGGCTCGAAGACGAGCGCCAGCAACGGATCACGATCGACGTCGCCTATCGCTTTTTCGCCACGCCGCGGCGCGCCTTTATCGTCGCCGATACCCCGGGGCACGAGCAATACACCCGCAACATGGCGACCGGCGCTTCGACCTCTGACCTCGCGGTGATCCTGGTCGACGCTCGCCACGGCATCGTCTCCCAGACCAAGCGGCACGCCTTCATCTGCTCGCTCCTCGGCATCCGTCAGTTGGTGCTCGCGGTCAACAAGATGGACTTGGTTGGCTACGAGGGGCGCCGCTTTGCCGAGATCGCCGCCAATTTCTCGGCCTTCGCCGCCGGGCTTGGCGAGCCCGCGGTGCGCGCGATCCCGCTCTCGGCCCTCTCGGGCGACAACATCACCCGGCGCTCCGAGCGGATGTCGTGGTATCGAGGGCCGGCCTTGCTCGAGCACCTCGAAACGGTCGAGACGGTCGCGACCGCCGGCGACGGCGATGCGCGGTTCCGCTTTCCGGTGCAATGGGTCAACCGCCCCGACGCCTCGTTCCGCGGCTTCTCGGGGACGATCGCCTCCGGTTCGGTGGCATCCGGCGATCGGGTCGTGCTCGCCGGGTCGGGTCGCTCGACCCGGGTTTGCCGCATCGTCACCTTCGATGGGCCCCTCGATCGGGCCGGCGCCGGTGAGGCGGTCACCCTCGTCCTCGACGACGAGATCGACATCGCCCGCGGCGACCTGCTCGCCGACCCGGACAACCCGCCCGAGTTTGTCGACCAGTTCGCCGCGCATGTGATCTGGATGAGCGAGCACCCGCTCGTCCCGGGCCGCTCCTACCTGGTGAAGATCGGGACTCGCACGGTGCCGGCCACGGTGACCGCGCTAAAGCATCGCGTCGATGTCGAAACCCTGGCGCATCTCGCCGACAAGACGCTGGGCTTGAACGAGATCGGGTTCTGCAATCTATCGACCGCGGCCCCGGTGGCGTTCGATCCCTATACCGTCAACCGCGACACCGGCGGCTTCATCCTGATCGACCGCTTTAGCAATGAGACGGCTGGAGCCGGGATGATCGCCTTTGGCCTGCGCCGGGCCAGCAACATCCAGTGGCAGGCATTGACCATCGGCCGCGACGAGCGGGCCGGGCTCAAAGGCCAGACCCCGGCAGTGCTGTGGCTGACCGGCCTGTCGGGCGCCGGCAAATCGACGATTGCCGATCTCGTCGAAAAGCAGTTGCTCGCGCTGGGCCGGCACACGATGCTGCTCGACGGCGACAATGTGCGGCATGGCCTCAACCGCGATCTGGGCTTTACCGATGCCGATCGGGTCGAGAACGTCCGCCGCGTCGGCGAGGTCGCGAGGCTCTTGGCCGAAGCCGGGCTGATCGTGATCTGCTCGTTCATCTCGCCGTTTCGCGCCGAGCGGCGGATGGTGCGCGAGCTGACCCGCCCGACCGCATTTTTCGAGATTTTCGTCGACACCCCGATCGAGGAATGCATCCGGCGCGACCCCAAGGGCCTTTACGCCAAGGCCAAGGCCGGCGGTATCGAGCACTTCACCGGGCTCGACTCGCCGTACGAGGCGCCGCAAGCCCCCGAGATGCGGGTGGCGACGATCGGCACCTCGGCCGAAGAGGCGGCCGCGGCGATCATCGACGAGCTGCGCCGGCGCCGGATCATTTGACCGGCGCGGCGCTGCCGGCCGATCGCAGCTGTCTGCTGGGTCTGGCCGTGACGGGTATGCCTCAAGCACCCGTGCAGCGATTAGCTGCCGATGACGACTGGTTTGCCGGCCGGCGCTGCCGCACCGATCGGCCGCGTGGGAGCCGGCTGGTCCGCGCCGGCGGAGAGCAGCGCGTCGAAATAGGCGATCGTGCGCGCGAGGCCGTCCTCGAGCCCGATGCGCGGGCGCCAGCCCAGAACCGCCTCGGCCTGGGCAATATCCGGGCAGCGCTGCACCGGGTCGTCAATCGGCAGTGGGCGGCGAGTGATCGTCGAGCGCGAACCGGTCAGCGCGATGATCATCTCGGCCAGTTCGGCGACGGAGGTTTCGACCGGGTTGCCGAGGTTGACCGGCCCGGTAACGTCGTCGTCGGCGGCCATCAACGCCACGAACCCATCGATCAGATCGTCGACATAGCAGAAGGCGCGGGTCTGGCTGCCGTCGCCATAAAGCGTGATCGGTTCGTCGTGCAGCGCTTGGACGATAAAGTTCGAGACGACCCGGCCGTCGTTGGGGTGCATCCGTGGCCCGTAGGTATTGAAGATGCGGGCGACGCGGATCTTCAGATTGTGCTGGCGGTAATAATCGAAAAACAGGGTCTCGGCGCAGCGCTTGCCTTCGTCGTAGCAGGCCCGCGGCCCCAGCGGATTGACGTTGCCGCGATAGTCCTCGCGCTGCGGATGGACGGTCGGATCGCCGTAGACCTCGCTGGTGGAGGCCTGCAGGATCTTGGCGCCGGTGCGCTTGGCCAAGCCTAGCATGTTGATCGCCCCGGCGACGCTGGTCTTGGTCGTCTGCACCGGGTCGTACTGGTAGTGCACCGGCGAGGCCGGGCAGGCGAGGTTGTAGATCTCGTCGACCTCGACGTAGAGGGGGAAGGTGACGTCGTGCCGCAGCGCCTCGAAGCGCGGCGCGCCGATCAAATGGGCGACGTTGTCCTTGCGGCCGGTGAAGTAGTTGTCGACGCACAGCACATCGCAGCCCTCCGCCAGCAGGCGCTCACAGAGGTGCGAGCCCAGGAAACCCGCCCCGCCGGTGACGAGGACGCGCCTGCTGGTGAGGCGCTTTGGCGCGCTAACCCGTGACGGTCCCATTCTTGCTTGCCATCGGAAGGAAACCTATGGGTCTAGGGACTCTGCAAGGATCGCGCCTGGGCTTCGGTCGAAGCTAGGCGGTTGCCTGAGTTCAAGATGTCCAAAGGCCAGAATTCCACAATGGGCTCACCTATTCCATGACAACCGTCAAGACGCCTTACTCTGAAGCGATACAGTCGAGCTCGCGTAATCGCTATGCGGTTTGGTCGTATCCCCAGGGCGCGTATGCGGCCGGCCCCCTGCAGCCGAACCCGGACCACGCGACATCCCGCATCCGTGCCGGTCTGGCAGAAATCCACGCCCGACCGGTCGCGCCACCGGACAACCGCCGCGTGTTCACCATGGGTTCGTGCTTCGCCCGCGAAATCGAGAATGCGCTGATCTTCCGTGGCGTTGAGGTGCCTTGCGCAGATTTCACACCGTACGTCGCCAGGCTGGACCTGTTTCCTCACGCCGGACCGACTATCCCGCTTCGCCAATTTTTCAATCGCTACAACCTGCCCTCAATGCTGCAGGAACTGAAAGTCCTGGCAAATGGCTTTCCGGCCGACCCGAACTGGCTTCTGTATCGGAGCGGAGCTGAGTTCTCCGACCTCCACTACCACATGGTGCTATCGCGTCTTCCCTTCGATGCATGCCAGGAGCGTCGGGCGATCGTCCAGCAGACGTTATCTGCAGCGATGCGGCGAGCCAACATCTTCGTGGTCACACTCGGGCTTTGCGAGGCGTGGTTCGATCTCGAATCGAAGAGCTACCTGAACGTGATTCCGCCGCGGCAGGTCGCGACGGACAATCCCGGACGGTTCGAGTTGCACCTGATCGACTACGACGACAATGTTCGTTGTTTGCTCAGAATCCACGACTTGCTCGAGTCGGTGCTAGGTCGGGAGCAATTCTTGCTTATCGTAACCGTCTCGCCCCAGCCGATGATCCGGACCTTTACTCCAGAGGACGTGGTTGTCGCCAACACGGGGGCCAAATCGGTGCTGCGCGCCGCGGCCGGGGAGGCAGCCCGGCGCCGCAGCAACATCGTCTATTTTCCGGCTTACGAAATCGCCCTCAACTCCAACCCCAGTCTGGTCTGGCAGGCCGATGGCCAGCATCTCGAACGGAGCGCCACGGTTCACGTCGTGAAGACTTTCTCCGATTGGTTGACCGCCGGTCCTCTCCGTCAGGCTTCGGCGAGCGGACAGGAATCCACGGTCGTGTCCGGCGCCACGCGGCGGCCCAGGCTTCCACAACGGCAGCCGTCGTAAAGGTGACGCGCGTTCGGGCGCCCGATGTCTCGACTCTTACCGATGCGCCAAGGAAAGCCGGACGAGAGTCTGGTTTCCCTGCTCGGCGATGTCAGCGTCGGCAGAGGGCCTGCCGCCGACGCGGCCAGCGCGGCCCTGGGCAGCGGGTTGAGGGCCGTGGACTTGCAGGCTTGCGGGCAGACCTTGGTCCGCGCCGGCGATCTGGCTCGGGCGGAAATTGTCTTCGCCGCCCTCGCGCGCAGCCATCCCGAAACTCCGGCGGGCGCGGTCGGGCTCGCCGAAGTATCCGTGGCGCTGGCGGACTGGTCACGCGCGCTCTTGGCCTGGGAGAGCTTGGTTACCGCTTTTCCAGATCACGCGAACCTCCCGTACTGGCAATCGCAAGTCGCCCACGCGCTGATGGAGATGGGCCGCAGCGCCCAGGCCGAGAGCCTCCTGCGCGAGCTCATCGCCAAATCGCCTGAAGCTCTTCGGTACGTGCACACCCTGGGAGCTCTGTTGTTCCGATCGGGGCGATGGGAGGAGGCGCTGGCCACCACGGTGGCCTACGCAACCGTCAATACGGCGCCGGCGCATCAAGCGACCCTGGCCCGGCTACGTCTCGAGATCCTGGGCCGCCGGGCCCCGGAGATTGGCCGTGCCGAATTCGCTGGCCTGATGGCTCGACCGCCATCCGCCGACATGCTGACGGTTCTGTTCGAGCTGACGCCCGCGCTCTTCGAGAAGGCCGAGCGGACCGCTATCTGGTCCGAGCTGCTCGCCAAGGCCGTCGACTGTGACGACTGCGGCGTCCTGCGCCTCAGAACCCGCCTGGCCTTGCGAGACGACGAGGGTTTTCTGCGCGACATGCACCAGGCGGACCCCGGCGCCCCATACCGCCGGTTGCTCGACCGCACGGCCGACATCCTGGCAGGAGCGCCCAGTTCGTCCCGGCCAAAGGTGTTCGTAATCGGTCTTTCGAAGACGGGCACCACATCCCTCGCCCAAGCCCTCGGGACTCTCGGCTGGCAGGTCGCCGACTGGCGCAATCCCCTGACCATGGAGCTGGTGACCGAGGATGACTTCGGCGTCTTCGACGCCGGCGTCGACACCCCGGTCAGCGTGCGGTTCGAGGCCTTGCGACATCGGTTTCCGAACGCAAAGTTCGTCTATACCGTCCGTGAGAAGGAGGCCTGGGTGGATGCGTTGCTGCGCCACTTGCGGCGGAACGTCGGCGCGACGAGCTGGGAAGAGATGCGGACGGCGGCCCCCGCCTATTATGGGCGGGAGCTGCACAGTATTCATCAAGAGCTCTACTTCCGCTACGCCGACCCCGCTGAAGCCTGGACTGCATGGGATCGGCGGGTGCGTTCGTCCTTCCAGAACGCGCCGAAGAGTCGCTTCCTGGTGTTCGATGTCTTCGCCGGTCACGGGTGGCCCGAGTTGTGCAGATTCCTTCGCGTGCGCGCCCCCAAACATCCTTTTCCCTGGACAAATCGCGACCCGACGATGGGGGCTCCTGCATGACGGCTGCGGACGATCTCCGATCTCGCACCGAGGAGGCCCTGGCGCTTTTTCGGGAGGGGCGCTTCGATGAATCCACACGCGTCGCCGAGAATCTTATCGAGAGCCACGGCGAACAAGCCTTCCCTGCTTACATCATCGGGCGAAACCTGCGCTTCCAGGGAAAGCCGGACAAAGCCCGACGATGGCTTCGCCGCTCCACCGCTCTTCGGCCCGCGGTGCAGTGTCTGAACGAACTCGCCTGCGCCGAGGAAGAGTGCAGGGACATCCTGGCGGCGGCCGAGGCCGTTCGGCGCGCGCTCGAAATCGCCAAGGGCCTACCGAACCCAGCGGTCTTCACCCTGGCTCAGCGGGAGACTGCACGGCGAATCGCTCAAGCCGTCCGCAAACGGAATCCGGGCCTGGCTCTAGCCATTCTTCGGCCCGCCAACGAGCTGGGGCTGCTGGACAGAGCGGCCAAGCTCGCCCTGATCGAGATCCTCGTCGACGTCGATCGCGACGAGGCGACGAAGCGGCTTGCCGAACTGCAACGAACCGAACCCCTGGACGCAGCCGGTTGGCTGCTCGCCAGCCGCCTCCACGAGCTTGCCGGCAAACGCCAACTTGCGATCGCCGCAGCCGCCGCAGCCGCGGTCGCCGAGCCCGGAAGCTTCGAAGCCGCCATTGAGGCGGCCGAGCGCCTTATCGAGCTCGGACACCCCCCAAAGGCCACCCATATTCTCGACCAGTGGCGCTCGAGCGCTGGCGAGCTCACGTCCACCCACCGCGTTCGCTTCCTGCGCGCCGAGTACGGATTGGCGGCCGCCAGCGCCGATACCCGCAGGCTCGCGCAGGTCCTTGGGCAATTCCAGTTCTCCCAGCACGGCAGGGTGACTGAAGCACCGGTCTTGGAAGCTGCAGTCCAACTGGCGCAGCTCCTGGAAGAGCGGCTATCGGGGGAGTGGTTCGAGCTAAGCGGATTGCTGCGATTCTATACGCAAGAGAGAATGGCGGACACGGCGGAGCGCCTCTTGGAGCGAGCCGCCGGCAAGCCCGGCCTGGACCACCCGCAGGTCATCGTGCGCCGGCTGGCGCTCCATTGCTACACGAACGATCTCGATGCCGCCGAGCGGATCTACGACGCCCATCTCGCCGGCCGGCCGCTCGATGCCGGGGAGCAGGCAGCCGCGATCCGCTTCCTGGCCGAACGCAAGCGCTGGCGGGAAGGCGTCCAGCTGATCGCCGACGCGATCGAGCGCGACCGGGCCGTGCCCGGGAGCGACCGAGTGCTCCTGAAGTTGGCGCGGCAGGCCGGCGCGCAAATCGAACTGCTCGATCTCATCGACCGCACAACGGCCCTTCCCGGACCGCCGCCCGCCGAAGCCATCCTGCGATTTCGGCAGCAGTTGGTCGACGATCTCTGCATGGATGCAGGGATCGAGTCTTTGCGCGACCTTCCCGGCGGCAGGGACGGCGAAGTGTCGGAGGCGAACCGGCTCCTGTCCGCATCGCCCGGCGGCGCGCGCGCCTCCGAGTTCCGCACCGCGATCTTCCTATGCACCGACCCTGCCTACTTCCTGGGCCTCCTCGTCTTTCTGAGTTCATACGCTGCGCACAACCCGAAGCTGCGGGCCGATGTCGACGTCTTCGTCTTCCTTTCAGATGCCGTGCCGAACGCCTGGGAACACAGTCTCGACGACCTCGGCAAAAGGCTAGGTCTGCCGCTGGCCATCATCCGGGAGGCCAATTTCGTCCCCAACCAGGCCAATCCGAACGGCGGGTGGGGATTTTTCTCGGGCGGTTGGGGACTGTCGCGCGCAGCCTACTTCCGACTTTACGCCGCCAAATTCCTTCAGGCCTCCAGCCGGTTCCAACGGCTGCTCTATATCGACTCGGACATCTGTTGCCGGGGAGACCTGGAGGGACTTCTCGAACACCCAATGGGCGGCGCACCGCTGGCGGCGCGGCGCGAGGAACGGATGCGCGCCATCGAGACCGCGGCTCGGGCCAATGGCATCAATCCGGACGAGTATTTCAATTCCGGCGTGCTGCTCTTCGATCTCGAGCACCCAGAGACCGAAGCCCTGCTCGAGGAGTCGATCCGCGTCTCCGAGGCCGAAGACTCGCGTCTCTTCTTCCTCGACCAGTGCGCCCTCAACATCGCCTTCAAGTCGGCGTCGTTGGCCCTCGAACCCGAGTACAACTTCTACATCCGGCCGAGCGATCCGGCGCCCCCCGATTACAGCTCAGCGCGGCTGGTCCACTTCATCGCCGCGCCCAAGCCCTGGGACCTCGCCTACGATCTGCCCGCGCGCGAGCTTTGGATGGCGAACGCTCGGCTGGCTCGCCTTGCCGTGCCGGACGAGGTCTGGCGGCAGGCGGTCCTGGCGGCGAACGGACGAGCGGACTTCGAACGCCCGGCGACTCCGGAGACGGACTCCGCCCTCACCGTGGTTCACCTGGCGAACGGTCGAGAAGTGGCGTTCCCGATCCGCCGCTCGCCAGGCGCCGGAGCTTGTTTCGTCCTCGGAGTTCGCAAATCCGGCAGCACACTGCTGAACGCAATCGCCCGGCCACTGGCGGAAGCGAATGGCGTGAACTGGGTGGAGGTGCACGACATCTTCTTCCGCGCCAACGTGCTCTGGCGCGACTGGTCCCTTGATCCAGCGGTGCTCAAACTGCTGGCGGAGGGAAACGCATTCGGCGGATTTCGGGGCCTTCCGCCGCCGATCGCCGAAAGCGAGTTCTTCGCCGCCTCGCCGAAGATCCTGATGGTGCGCGATCCGCGAGACGCGCTGGTGAGCGACCACTTTTCCCTCGCCTATTCACATCCCGTCCCGGCGCCGGAGTCCGGCCACGGCGACATGGCGCAACTGATGCTGAAGCGCCGGGCGGCCACCTTGAAGATGGGCCTGGACGAGTCTGTCTCGAGCCGAGCGCACGAATTCGTCAACACGCTCACCCAGTACGGGACGATAGTGGGCGATCCGATGCTCGAGATCGTGCGCTATGAAGACGTGATCACGGACAAGAAGGCGCTGGTCGCCGCCATCTGCCGGCGCTTCTCATGGACATGCAGCCCGCAACTCGAAGCCGAGATCCTGGCCGTGACGGACGTCTTTCCGGAAGTGGAGGACCCGAAAGCTTTCATCCGGCGCGTGCTGCCCGGCGAGCACAAGGAAAAGCTTGCGCCCGAGACCATCGCCGCGCTGAACCTCAAGCTGGGGCCTGTGCTGGACCTGTTCGGCTATCCGCGCTGACCGACTTCGGCTCAGCCGAATTTCCTCGCACCTCTCGCGCCGCAAATTGACTGACCGACGGTCCCTCGACAACGAAGCCTATCACCCGGTTGACTGAACAGGAGTAGAAGAGAGCACGTTTGGAAGGTTTTTCCAGAAAGGCCCCGGGGTAAAGAGACCAACGTCCTCGCGCATGAACGCACTCAAGTCTTGCGCGTTGTCAGCCTTCTCTTGAAACAGTATCTGCGTAAATCCCGGGTGCGCCAGGGCCACTCGCGAGTACCACGCCGGTTCTGCGACACACAGCCCGTAGTTTTCGGCGTTGGGATACCCCACGTAGCCATATCCGCTATCTTGATACATCGACAGGATTTCGCTCATTTCGTCGCGCGTCAGGTTGAAATTCGGCCGAGATCGCCTTTCGGCTCCCCAGTTGTAGGATTTCATGCGTTCAATTCGGCAGCGTCCGTGCGTCGTAATCGCCAGCACACCCCGAGGCTTCAGCGAGGCAAGCAAACGAGCCATCAGATCTTTCGCACTATCCTCCGGCAGGTGAGTGAACACCGATCCAACCCACACAATGTCAAAGCCGCTTTTCGGCAAAGGACCTTCTATTCGTATGCAGTTGAATTTCTCTACGCACCAGTCGACGCCGGAAGTATCGATATCGGTCACGTATATCGGCGTCTAAGGAAACGCCGCGCGAAACCATCTCGTCACACGGCCGAATCCGCATCCGAAGTCTAGTATTTCGCTAACTGGAGGAAGCGATGCAAAATATCTGCGCCGAATTGTCAGCAGATTGTGCAGACTCCACAGGTTGGCACTGCCGACATAATAGTAATAAGCTTCTGCGTCCGGGGTTGGCAACATTCTGTCACTCGGAGATATCTCCGTAGACACCGAGAGATGACGGATTTGCTCAATTATCCCGTGAATTTCGCACTCGAAGCTTCTTTGTATCTCAGCTCCTGCCGCCTCGGGAGCTGATTCAACGTCGCCGGGGGGCGGTCGATGGGGACGGCGCCTGCCGCCCGGTCCCCCCTTCACGCGCTCGCGCTTAGATGTCATCGTCGTCCTAATTTGCCTTCAACTGCCCCGCGGCAGCGATCATACTCGCTAGGGTTCGGTAGTCACCTCAGTATCCCAGGCACATTATGCAAAGGTGCGCGAAAGCGCCGGGTGCGCCGAGCGCGCCCGAGCCATTCAAGTAGAACCGGCGCCCGGAGCATGGCGGTCGTGCGAGCTTGGACTCTCAGGAGGGCGCGCATTTCGTTTCAACTCCGCGCTCCATTGGCTCAATGACCGTTCCGGGACTGTCTCGAACCCCCGGATTCGGGTCCCTTGCCAGAGCTCCACAGCGGTGGCGCCGAGAGAAACCCCATACGATACGGCCGCGTCCCAGTCGAAACCTCGCTGCATGGGGGCGTCGGTCTGGAATTCCTTGGGAGCTTCGAACCCCTTCATCGCATCGAAGAGAGGCGTCAGCCAGGGACGGTCCCCAGGTGCGCCCAGCGCGTGGTTGGCGATCACCGCGCGCGATCCCAGCGACCTGCGAAAATCGCGCATGACTTGAACCGCGAAATCGGTGTCGAGTCGTGCTGGTCGCGTATCGGTCGGATGGAACGGATTGAATGTGAAATGAATGTTCGTGGCGCGCCAGCCGGAAAAATCGCTCACGGAAGTTCGCAAGCATTCACGGTAGGCGGCGTCGCTGAATCCGGCTCGGTGGAGGTTGGCGACAGAGTATGGATCAATAGGGAGGACGAAAGGCTCATCGCTCATCGTCGCGCAAGCGGTGTTCGAGACCTCTCTGACCAGCGGATCGGAGTCATACTTGCGCGCCAAGTCACGCTGCATGCTCGCGTACGCGCTCCTGTAGGCGGGAGTCCAAAAACGCCCTATCGAAAGATTTGCGGTCGGCTGCCCGGGGATTGTCCGCCGAACGCCGATCGGGGGTCCGCCTAGGGCGTTCACCCAGGCCGGCGCGTTGCGTCCGGGCCAAATCCGGAGATCCACGCCCAAAGGCGCCGTTGGATGGGCGCGATTGTAGGATCGAACTGTGTCGAGCGCCCGGTCGATCACGTCGGTTGTGAACCTGCCCGGACTGGGTTCGATCTGCGACCATGCGATGTTGATGACGACGCCGCCGAAGACGCCCGGTCTTGCGGCTATGTCGTCGATCGAGTTGTCAGGCGCAACGTTGTCCTCGCGATGGAAGAGAATGCTCCCCATCGCCACCAGTCCCGACAGAGGCGGCTTCTGGGGTGGGGCTCGCGATTGCGCGCCGGTCGAAGCCAGCAACAGGCATGCAGTCGCAAACCAAAAGACGCCGCCCCTCTGTCTCCCGCGTGCATCCATATGCGTCGCCTCCATCGTAGCCCCTGGCCAGAACCTCGGCGATCACGGTCGACCTGTCGTAAACGCCCAAGCTCCACAACGCCTGTGTCGGGATTAATCCCGAGGCTTCTAACACCGGAGGTCAGGCGGAGGTGAGCGCGGCCGCGCCCCATCGCCCCTTCATGGCGGCGATCTCGCCTGGTCCGTAGAAATGCCGGATCGCCGGTGCGTCATAGATCGCTTTCAGCGTGCTTTCCGGTAGGCGGAAGTGGTCGCGCGTGGCCCGGTAGAGAGGATAGGATCGGCGGGTGGCGGCGGTGTTCACTTCGCGCAACGTGAGCGTCTCCAGGCCTAGAAAGCAAGTCGCGGTGGTTTCCAGGGCGGCGCGAACGGGGGCATCCCGGTTCATGTCCTCGGTGCGGTAAGCGAGCACCTCGAGGCCCGGGCGGGTCAAGCGCTGAGCGCCCTCTCCGTGGCGCACCTCGCCGGCCAGCACGTCGACGCCCCAGACGGACGCGAACTCCTCCTCGAACCAGCTGCGGTACGCGCCAATAAGCTTCCACAACAGCCAATCGAAGCTGTTGGCCGGCGCCGCGTTGTCGAGAACCGCGGTCCAGAGACCCGCGATAGCGGAACAGACCGCCTCGGCGTCCGCCCCGTCCCGGACGCTGAGCCCCCCGCCTGCCCTGCCGACGAAATCGGCAAAAAAGGCGACAAGCGAGATCGAGCGCGCCACCGGATCGCGCATGCCGGTGACGACGCGAATGGTCTCGCCGCGCGCGCGGGCCGCCTCGATGGCGAGCTGACCCCGTTTTCCCTTGCGCAGCATGTCGCGCGGGATCAGTGGGTTGACGAAATTGTTCTGGTCCGGCGGCCGCGCGAGGTTGGCCGCAAGAGCGTCGAGGTTGCGGTCGGCCAGCCAGTGGACGTGCACTGGCGCTAAATCACTCGCCGGCCGTGCGGCCTCGACCCAGGCGATCGAGGCCACCTTGGCCATCTGGTGGACGATTACCGGGCCGCCGCGGCTCTTCACGGCTCCGCTCCCGGGACGAACTCGGCCCAGGCGCGGGCGAGCGCGGGCACGCGAACGCGGCGTTCGAACTCGACGGTTTCCGGGACGAGCCGCAGGTCCGGCTGGCCGATGAGGCGCTCGAGCGCCACCTCGGTTTCGAGCTGGGCCATGCGGGCGCCCAGGCAACGGTACGCACCGAACCCGAAGGTGAGGGATTCGGGGCCGGTCCGATCGATGTCGATGATGTCGGGCTCACCAAACGCCTCCGGATCGCGATTGGCTGCGCCAAGAACGACATTGAGCCGATCGCCGGCCGCAATCCTCCGTCCGGCTATCACGCGATCCGTGGTCGCGACTCGGGTAACGTACTGAAAGGGCGCTGCAAGGCGGAGCAGTTCGCGCGCGAGGGCCGAAAGGCTCTCAGGCTCCGCCGTCATACGGCGGCGAAGACCCGGCTGGCCAAGGAGCAGCATCGAGGCGGTGGCAATGCCGGTGGCAGTGGTCTCCTGGCCGCCGACAAAGAAGAATGCGCAGAGGCCGCAAAGGGCACGGTCATCGAGGCCGAGTTCGAGATCATTGAGCGCGACCAGCCGCGCGAAGCCTGTAGTCGACGGACGCCGGCGGGCATCCGCGATCCGCGGCTCGAAGTAGTCCAGCACGAGGCCGAGCTCAGCGTTGGCCCGAGCGAAGGCGCGCAGCGACCGCGGGGCTACGTCGAAGATCCAGAAGATCGACCGTACGATGGCGGCCAGCCGCGCCGTCTCCTCCGTCGGCAGCCCCAGGAGAGCACCGATGGCGAAAGGCGCAAGATCGTTGCCCCAGCCCCCGGCAAGGTCCAGGCCGCCGCATAGTCGGGCGTCAGCAAGCAGACGGTCAGCGCGTGCTTCCACCGCGGCCCGCAGACCTGCGACGTCGAGTTCGCGAAAAAGCCGCGATGTGAATCGTCGCAATTGCTCGTGTCGCGGCGAGTTGGTGAAGAACGGGACGGAGGCGACCGCCGTCTTCAGGTTGGCGAGTTGTGGACCGCCACCATCCTCGAGCCGCTCCAGTCGCTCGACCGGCTCGTCGGCGCGGAAGGTCGGGTCGCCGAGGATGGCAAGAGCGTCGGCTCGTCGGGTGATCACCCACCCGCCAAAGAGGCGACTGAAATGCACCGGCGCCTCGGCGCGGAGTCGCGCATACACCTGCGCGACATTGCCGCCTTCGAGCTGACCCAGCAGGTCGGCCGACACGGTGTGGCGCTCCGGGTCAGGCATCGTCCCGCTCTGTCCAGCTGGACCAGAAGGCGGCCCTCTCATCGGCCGTATAGAAGTGGCCCACTACCGGATCGTCGTAGATTCTCGCGGCGATCGAATGTGGCAGTCGAAACCGCTCACGCAGATCCGAGTAGACGCCGAACGAGCGCCGAGCCGAGGCAGTATTCAACTTGGGGATAGCCGCCAGAGGCAGGCCCAGGAAGTCACCCGCAGCTTCCAGGAGCCTGGCGTGCGCGGGGGCCTGCGGCGCCATGTCCTCCACGCGATAAGCCAAGACCTCGACGCCTGCGGCGCTCATCCTCTGAAACCCATCTGCGAACGGTCTCGACAGCAGATCGACACCAAAGAGTTGGCCGAGCTCGTCTGAGAACCAGCTCCGATAGGCTCCGGTCGAGTGGCGTGCGAACCATTCGAAGCTGGAACCCGGTTCGTCGTCCTGGAAGACCGACGTCCAGACATCGCGCAAGAGTTCCTCGAGGTGTTCAGCGGTTGCGCCGGCGCGAGGCGCGATGAGTCGTCGGCGATGGCCGTAGAAGTCGGCCAGGAACATGATCAGGCTTAGCGAACGCGCCACCGGATCGCGCATACCGGTGACGACGCGAACGGTCTCGCCGCGCCGGCGGCAAGCTTCCACGGCAGCGAAGATGGCGGGCGCTTTACGCAATTGATCGCGGGACAGGATGGGATTGACGATGGTTTGCTCAGGCCCTTTGAGACCAAGGGCGGCCGCTACGCGTTGGCGCGCGGCTGCAGAGAGTTGATGGACGTGGGCCACCTTGGCGGACGGGTCGGCCGAGGCGATCGCCTGGACCCAGCTGCGCGAGGCGACCTTACCCATCTGGTAGACGAGGATCACTGCCGAACCCCCTCACCCCGCCGAGCGAAGCACGTCCCCCTCGGCTTCGAGAGCGGCGACCATAGATTCGATCGTCGGGAACTGCAGGAAGGCAGCCGGGTCTATCTCGTAGGCGAGTTCCTCCTCAAGCGCCCCGGCCATGAGCACGGCCTCAACCGAATCCAGGCCGTAGGTCTCGAGCGTGCAGTCGAGTCGCACCTCGCTCGCCGGAATTCCGAGAACCTCGGCGAGGTACTGACGCACCCAGCCGCGAATGGTGCCTTCAGCCACGTCCCGTCCCCATCGGTCCGAAGACCGCCGGAACGTGCCTCAGCTCCAACATCTGGGTCGCCTTGCCCCAGACGACGGGCTCGCCCGACAGGCGCAGGTCGGGATGTTCGAGGAGCCGATCGATCGCCAAGCCGACCTCCAATCGCCCCAGTTGCTCGCCCAGGCAGCGCATCTCCCCCGAGCCGAAAGTCAAGGGCTCCGGTCCCTGACGGTCCAGATCGACCTTGTCCGGTTCGGGAAACACAGACGGGTCGCGGTTGGCTGCGGCAAGCAAAACACAGACCGATTGTCCCGAGCGTATCTCCTGGCCGGCAATGAACTTATCCCGGCGCGCTCTGCGGCCGACGAATTGGAAGGGCGTGATCAGGCGAAGAAGCTCACGCAGCGCAACCGCCCTGATCGCGGGTTCAGCGCGCAATCTCGTGAGTAGGAGAGGATCTTTGAGCAGCCGTACGGCGCAGGCCGCGATCGCCGTTGCTGTCGTCTCGCGCGCGGCGCCGAGAAAGAAGGCGCAGGAGCCGGCAAGCTCATCGTCCGTCCAACCGCCATCGGCGTCGGCCGCGCGCAGCATCGAGGAAAGACCGTCGTCACCCATACGGATGCGCCGTGCCTGGATGAGCGCCCGGAACCGGCTCATGATACGGGCCGCTTCCGATTCCATTCGGACCAACTCCCGAAGAGGGTGCAGTTTGAAGCTCAGGCAGGACAGAATTCCGACCGAGTCAGAGAGTTCGGCGTGTTCGCTCTCCGAAAGGCCGAACACGCTGCACACGGTGAAGGCGGCCAGTTTGCGGCCATATCCTACGCCCAGGTCGATGTGGCCGGCTGACTGACCCGCGGCCAGAAGCGCTGATGCTCGCTGTGCGATTTTCTCCGCAAGTCCCATCTTGCGCCAACTGCCCAGCCACGAGAAGAACAGTCGCCTCATCGACGGGGCTCGCTCGGCATCAGCAAGGCGCTCGATTGAAGCGAGCACCGCAGTCAAGTGGGTCAGGGCGGGCCCGCCGCGCTGGCCGAGCCGCGCAATGTGTGTCGCGGGGCTGCCGGGCTTGAAATCGTCGTCGTTCAGCACGCGCCGAACGTCGTCATAACGGGTCAGCACCCAGCCATTCAAAGAACGGCTCCAGTGGATAGGAGCCCGTTCCCGGAGTTCCGCGTAGATGGGATGGGGATCGGCCGGATCGATGCAAGCAAGCGCATCGTCCGCTAGGCTGGCATTGGCCGCGGTCGTCACGGGCGCGACGGGCGCCAGCGGCCAAGCGCCGGATGGCGAGACTCGATGAGGGGTCGCAGGCCCCCGTTCAGATACTCCACTCGGCACCGGTGTCTCTGGATCTTGCCGCTGGTGGTGCGTGGCAAGGCGCCGGAGCGGACGATAGCCAAGTCGAACAGAGTCAGGCCGAACTCGGCGGCTAGCGTCTCCACGACACCCGCGACAATTTCGCCCGTGTCAGGCCGTTGTGCGGTGACGCGCTCCACCTCGAGGGCGAGCACGACCTGTTCCCCATCATCGGCGTTGGCTGAGAAGGCGGCTGCGGCAGCCCCTTCGAGGGCTGAGTGGCTGCGGTTCGCCGCCAGTTCCAGGTCCAGGGGGTCGAAATTGGCGCCACGAACGATGATCATGTCCTTGCGCCGGCCGGTCACCACTAGCCCCCCGTCGCACATGTACCCGACGTCGCCCGTGCGCAGCCAAGTCTGGCCTTGCGTCTCCCCAAGCCTCGCCTCGAAGGTGTCCGCCGTTTCCGACGGGCGTCCCCAATAGCCCGCTGCGACGCTGGGGCCGCGCAACCAGATTTCACCGACGTGGCCCGGTGGGATTTTTTTCGCGTGGTTAGGGTCGACGATGGCCACCTCCCCCGACCACGGAACGCCACAAACGACCAGCTCCCGCGCTCGTCCGGAGCTTGCCGGAGCAAGCACCTTGCCCTCGGCTAAGGAACGCGCGTCAACGCACTGGGTCGCGAAACCCGTACCCGCCCTCGGCGATGTGGCGAGCACTGTGGCCTCCGCCAAGCCATACGCCGGCGTGAATGCCTTATGTCGGTACCCCGAAGGTGCGAAAGCTTCGCTGAAACCTCTCAAGACGTCGGGCCGAACAGTTTCGCCACCACACACAGCGACGCGCCATGACGAAAGGTCGAGGGTGCTGCGGGCCTCGCGCGGGACCCGGCGTCGACAGAGATCGAAGGCGAAACAAGGCGCGGCGCTCAAGACAGCGTGATAACGGTCGATTGCCTGCAGCCACCGCGCCGGATGTTTGAGGAAGGCTGTCGGGGGCATCATCACGGCGCGCATGCCGGCGAAGACCGGAAACAGCCCGAACCCGTGCAGGCCCATATCGTGATGGAGCGGAAGCCAGCTCACCGCTGTCTCGCCTTCACAGAAATCCGAGGCCGAAGCGAGGGCTCGAAGATTAGCGAGCACGTTAGCGTGCGTCAGCATCACGCCACGCGGCGAAGCCGTCGATCCGGAGGTGTATTGCAGCATGGCCAGCGCGTCGTCCCGCGCTGAAACCATCGCCGAGGCCGCCTCGTCTTCCACGGACCCTATCGACATGACTTGCAAATGGATCGGAAGTTGCGCGCCAAGCTCCGCGACCAGATTCTCGGGCGCCAACACGGCCGCCGCCGACGAGTCCGCCACGATGGAGCGCAGCCGCTCGACAGCCGAGCGGCTAGAAAGCGGTGGCGCCACGACAGCGGTGGCGCCGGCGTAAAAGCATCCGAACAGCGCCGCCAAGAGCTCAAGGCCGTCGGAAATGGCCAGCAGCACTCTCTCGCCAGCCAGGTTCCTGGCGAGGGCCAGGCCGGCAATTGCGCGAGCGCGGCGATCCAAATGGGAAAATGTCAGCCGCCCGGCTTCGCGTTCGCCATTCTCCAGCCAGATGAAGGCCTCCGCATGGGGCGACAGCGCAGCGCGCCGGCTCAACATTTCTGGAAGCGTCCGCGGTTCGAGACCGCGACCCCTATCTCCTCCCGGCCTTCGCAGGCTCGGGTCGAGAACGTCGCTCATGTCGATCAAGCGGGCGAAGACATTGGCTGTTCGGAGTCGGCCGCAGGGGCCCCGGCCACGGCGGCGGCGAGGCGCTTCGAAACCTTCCCTTCGGCAACGAAGCCGGCGAGCAGATTGGACAACAGACCGCGGGCCAGCAGGTCGCCGAAGGCCTCTCGGTACGGCGCTGGCAGTTCGATGTACCGAACTCCTGGGACTTTCGCGACCATGTCCTTGGCGAAACTCGCATCAGGCTCGACCCCGGCGCCGCTGACGAGCGTCACCCGGGGACGAGATCTTGCGCTGGCATAGAGTTCCGCGACCTCGCCGCCGAACCGACCGGCAGCGGCACGAACCTCAGCTGCCTTTGCAAGGACGCGGGCTGACGCGTGTTCCAAGACCGAACCCCCAATCCGCGGCGCCACGGCGAGCACCGCCTCGGCGCCAAGCGCCAAGCCGTATCGGAGCGCGCCCGAGCAGCCGATGCAATGGCCGATGGCGAGCAGCCGGCTGGCGCCAGAGCGGGCCATCAGCTCGCGGAAGGCCTTGGCCGTGCTGGCGAAATCAGCTCCCAGCCCAACCACGCCACCGACATAGCGCGTGCGCTCGATGTCACGCAGGTAAACCAAACTCGCGCCGGTATTGCGCAAAATCCGGTGCATGACGTCGAGCGACAGGGCCACGCGGTTGAGCCGCCCGGAAAAGACCAGGACCAAGGTGTCGGCGCCGGGCTTCAGCCGCTCGACGACCCCCGTTACAGCGTTCAGTTGCTCAGCCTCCAGTTCCCGGCTCTTGGCGCCGAGCTTCTGCGCCAGCCCCATGCGCTCGAGCTGATGCGCAGTTTGGACGAACCGACGGGCGATCGGCGATGTGGCCGCCAGGGGCGCGAGGGCGTCCTTGACGACGCCCGTGACGCCGTACCCCAGCAACAACTCGGCCGCCCAAACGACGTCCTCGGGCCTAGCTTTCGGTCTGCGAACGAGAGCCGCCGCGGCGCGCAACTCCTCTCTCCAATCCAGGCCGGCGCGGCCGGGATCGAGGTTGGCGATCTCGAACCGCAATCGCGGATTGTTCGGCTCGATAGCGGCCGCAGCGCGGAAGCGCACCAGCGCCTCCTCAGTGTCGCCGCGTTCGACGGCGCATCTGGCCAGACCGAAGAGGGCCGGCACGCTGTCTGGCTCGATTTCGAAGGCGCGGCGAAAGGCTGCCTCGGCTTCCTCCGGCCGCCACTGCAGGAGGAGCTGGTTGCCGAGATTGAGCTGCAGGTTCGAATCATCGGGGCGGGCGGCCGCCGCGGCCCGGACGTGGCCCGCGGCCTCGGACCTGCGGCCCCGGTCCCATTCCATCCTGCTCAGCCGCAGGCGAGCGGCGACGTTCTCGGGCTCGAGTTCGAGGACGCGTCGCCAAGCGTACTCCGCCTCGTCAATGCGCCCCAGCTCGTAGAGGGCCACGCCCATCCCCAGCTGCGAAGGCGCATGGTCCGGCCTGTTGGCCAGCGCTGCCTGGAACCGCGCCTGCGCCTGCGCCCAGTCCCTGCGGTCCAACGCCATGCGGGCAAGCCCGACGTTGGCGGCCACATGCCCTGGATCGATCTCGAGAATTCGACGCCAAGTCGTTTCGGCTTCGGCCTCGCGTCCCGCTTCCCGCAGGAGGCCGGCGAGCTGCGTCAGAGCGGCAAAGTTCTCCGGCTGAGCCGAGGCGGCCGCCTGGAAGTGCGCCAGCGCCTCAGGCGAGTCGCCACGCTGGCGCGCCATGCGGCCCAGGCGCAGGTGGGCGGAAAGGTTGTCCGCCTGTCGCCCGAGGACGGCTTCATAGGCTTCGCGTGCCGCCTCCACGCGGCCGAGTTCCTGCAGAACCGTGCCCCGCTCGAGGGCCACGCCGATCCGCGCGGGATCTGCGGCCAACGCGGCGTCCAGATGCTGGAGCGCCGCGCCCAGATCGCCGCGCTCGCGGGCGGCGCGGGCCAAATCCGCGGCCGAAGCCGGGCTTTCGGCCAAGGCAATCCCACTTTCCGTTCGTCCGGTGGTCGTCGCCATCTTCGGCATGGGTGACTTCCCCCGTTAAGGCGGCCCGCCGTCAGCAGCTTCCAGGCTCCGCCCAGGGAGCAAGAACTGCGCCATCTTTACCTGCAACCGCGTTTCGGCCGAGGCAAGCGTAACCGGCGCGGATCGCGCCGCGCGGCGCAAACGCGAAAGCGGCGAGGAGAGAGGCTCTCCTCGCCGCTCGAAGCTTACGCGGGCGCCTTAAGGATCAGGTGCCGAAGCTCGCCGCCGTCAGGTGGGTGAAGCCCACGAGGGTGATGGTGGTGTGGCCGCTGTCGAGGCTGATGACGGTGTTGCCGCCGACCACGTGGGCGCCGGCCAAGGCGGCCGCGGTGTCGTAGCCGACCAGGTTGAGGTGGTCGGGGCCGTTCTTGAAGCCGTGGATGACGTGCGTGCCGCCAGACTTGCCCTCGTAGAAGGAGAACAAGTTGGACGTGCCGCCCGCCACCATGGTGTCGTGGCCGGTCCCGCCTTGGAAGACGTTGGCGCCCTTGCCGCCCTGCATCGAGACGAGGCCGGCGCTGCCGGTGAAGGTGTCGTTGCCGGCGCCGCCGATGAGCGTCGAATCGCCGCTGCCGGCGGCCACCGAAGCGGTGCCCTTGAAATCCCTGAAGAGGACATCGCCGGCGCTGCCTTTGACGCTGGCGGCGCCGTGCAGGACGATGGTGTCCTGGCCGGAGCCGAACGACAGGGTATCGTGCCCGGAGACCGACAGATTGTAACTGGCGCCGTCGGTGATGGTCACCTGGACATTGCCGTGGATGGTGTCGGTGGCGCCGCCGGCGAGCTTGATCTGGTTGGTCCCCGTTCCGGTGATCGAATCCTTGCCGCCGGTGACCGTGACGGTGTCGTTCCCCCCCAGGGTGACTTTCTCGGTCTGGCCATGGTCGGTGAGGTTCAGGCTGGCGCTGAGGCCGGCGCCGACATGGACCACCTCTCCGCCCTGGGCGACGAGATTGTTCGTTCCCGAGAGCACATTGACGGTGTCGCCATTGCCCTGCACCGTGACCGAGGCGCCGTACATGTTGATCACGGAGGGGTGTGACGTCTGGATCAGCAGGTTGCCGCCGGCCTTTCCCGGCGAGTTGGTGGAGATGGTGTCCGGGCCGTTGCCGATGATGGTGCCGATACCGCCAGCGGCGTTGACGGTGTCGTGTCCCTGGTCGGTGACGATCAGTTCGACGTTCGGGCCGCTGTGCCCGACCACCTTGGCGTCGGCCTTGCCGGTGAGGACCACCGCCTGGGCAAGGTAGGGCAGCTTGAAGACTTCGCCCTTGGTGGGCTTGAAGTTGTAGACGTTGAACTTGCCCTTCACCGGCTTGTCGGTCGGGGACTTCATGATGTTGGTGCTGGAGAAGCCCTTCGAGGCCTTGTTGAGGGCCTTCTGGGTCTTCTTGCCGCTGCTGCCGCCGCCGGACTTGACCTTGCCGCCGCCCTTGACGGTCGCCGTACCTGACATAGCCCCCTCCATCCCTCAAAATAAGCTCCAGCCCGGGGCGGGCCGGCAAGCTGCTCAGCGCGGCCATTAACACACCTGAAGAAATCGGAAACAGTGTTCTCCTCAGAGTTGAATCTTCACCGTGCGGCAGATTGCCGCACCCAATCCGGGGCCGCGGACAGCGCGTATTTTCGGCTGGCCCGCGTTCGCCGAATGCGATCATTTCGAGTTCTTGGCGGCGGCTCGCGGCGGCGACCGCGCCCCAGCGCGCCGGTGGATCGATCCTTGCATCGATGATAACGGTTGCTTCCCGAGACCGGCACGGAGCCATGGCTTCGGACCGCCTGACGCTTCGCTTGCGACCAGGGTAGAATTTTTCTCGAGGGCGAAGAGAGACCTTCCGTGCCAGCCAGCGCACCCGGCCGATCCGAGACCCGGGCCGGACAATTCCACGGCCAGGTGGCGCTGTTCGGTCGCGCGGCGCCGGGCCTGTGGCTGTTTCGCGGAGAGCTTTCCCGGGCCTGGAACGAACGGAGCGCCCCCGAAATCACGGTCCGCTTCGAGAATGGCGTTCTCGAGGGCGCGCAGACCCTGGCCTTCGAGGCCGCCGCGTCACCAGCCCAAGGCGTCCAGTTCCTGCTGGGCGTCGAAGGCGACGGCGCCGAGCTGGGCGAGTTCGTGGCGCTGGAGTTCAAATTCTGGTTCAACGCTGCGGCCGCAGGGCCGACCGAAGACGCCCGCCGCCGCGACGGGCGGCGCCTGACGCGCGCTCTCTTCCCTTTCACGATCGAGCAGGTCGCCGAACAGCAGGGCCGGGGTCATAGGGAGGAAGGCGAGACCGAAGGCGACGCAGGCGCCGCGGTCGGCGGAGAGGTCAACGGGCATGGCTATCTGAGAGGCGCCAACGGCTGGCTGCTTCTGGCCAGCCTCGAGGCGGGCCGGTTCAGCAGCGGATTGACGCAGGCGCGCCTCTTCTTCGGGGACGTGAGCATCGCCGGCAAGGCGATCTGGGTCCTTCACGACAGCCCGCCGGAGCACCCGGAGGCGGAAGGCGCCGTCATCTACGTCTGCGACCCGGCCGGGGCGGCGCGCGGCGCGCTCACCGGCGTCGAACTGATGATCGCCAGCCGGCCATACGCGCTCGGGCTCGCCGACGGCGGCCCCATTTCCGAGCGCGCGCTGGTGAGAGAGGCGCTGTCGCGCACCGAGGACGAGGACGATTTCGAGCTGACGGCCCTGCTGCGGGAAATCCTCGCCGAGCAGGGCAACGCGTCACAGAGCGGCGTGGCGGGCGAAGTCGACGGGTTCGCGGATTACGTGATCGAAGGCTGGGCGGTGCGGGAGGCCACCGGCGAGCCGTGCCTGATCGAAGTCACCGACGCGAGCGGCGAGACCGTGCTCGCCTCCGGCCGCAGCGGAACAGGAGACGCCGACCTCCCCTCCGGGAGCGCCGGCCCGAGGTTCCGGATCCCCCTCGATGGGCCGGCGCGCGACGTCGCAATGGTGCGGGTGTTCGCCGACGGGGTCGAGCTTGCGGGCTCTCCGGTGGATGTGGCGCAAGCCTCGCCCAGAGAGGAATTCCTGACCATCGACGAAGGCGTCGTGCGCGGATCCTTCGGGCCACGGTCCCGCCGGCGCCTGCCGCCCAAGGTGTCGTTCCGGGACCAGGAAGGCGCGTTTCTGGGCGAAGTCCAGGCCAGCGCCGGCGCCGAGCCGGGATGCTTCGTGTTCGAGTTCACCCTTCCGGCGAATTGCCACGGACGGCGAGAATTGATCGTCCGCGCGTTCGTGGGGGAGGACGAGATCGCCCGCAACGTCTGCGACCTTCATCTCGAGGGCCGGCTGGAGACGCTCACGGCGGAGCGGTGTTCGGGCTGGCTGGCGTCGCCCAACGCGCCCGGCGCCAGGCGCGTGCTGGAGGTCTGGCGCGACGGCAAGGTCATCGGCACGGGCGCCTGCACCAGGCCCCGGGCCGACCTCAAGGAGCGGTTTCCGGATTCCTGGGAAGCCGGATTCGATTTCGAGCTGAAAGAGCCGGTGGGGCCGGCGGCCGCAGCGCAAGTCTCCATCCGCCTCGAGGGCAGCGACGCCGAACTGTTCGACGGGCCTTTCCTTGTCGGCGCCAGGGCGGGATTCACGCTTGCCGCCCAACGCGCCCTGGCGAAGGCGCTGGGGGAAACAGAGGGGCTCAGCCACGAGGAGCAGTCGGCCCTGCGGGCGGCCGTCGCCGGATACTGCGAGGAGCGCCGCAAGGCCCCGGATTTCTCCAGGGTTCCCGCGGCCCTGCCGGCGCCGACGTCGGTCGCCGGCCCCCCGCGCCTGAACGTGATCATTCCGATCTACAAGGACGTGGCGCTGACCAAGAGGTGCATCGTCAGCGTGCTGCGGAGCCGTAACCCCGAACGCGACAGGGTGGTGCTCGTCAACGACTGCTCGCCGGATGAGGGCATGGCCGGGATGCTCGCGGAATTCGAGGACGAGGAGAACCTCTACCTGCTCAACAACGCCGAGAACCTCGGCTTCGTGAAGTCGGTGAACCGGGCGATCGCATTCTGCGGCGCCGGCGATGTCCTGCTGCTCAACTCCGACACCGAGATGTTCGCGGGCGGCCTGGACGAGCTCTACGCGGTAGCTCACGCCGGCGCCAACATCGGCACGGTGACCGCGCTTTCCAACAATGCGACCGTGTTCTCCTACCCGCATCCGGAGCTGCAGAGCCCGGTGCTGGCGGACATCTCCTGGCGCGGCGTCGCCGCCGCGGCCCTCAAGGGCAACCGGGGCCTGGCGGTGGACGCGCCGACCGGCAACGGCTTTTGCCTGCTCATCCGCCGCGACGTGCTCGACCGGCTGGGCCCCCTCAACGAGGCGTACGGCCGCGGCTATGGGGAGGAAAACGAGCTGTGCTGCAAGGCCTCGGACCTCGGCTACCGCCACGTGGCCGCCGCCGGCGCCTTCGTGCAGCATCACGAGAGCGTCTCATTCGGTTCGGACCGCGAGGGCCTCACGCGCGCGAACTTGGCCCGCCTGCACGAGACCTGGCCGGAGTTCACCGCCGTCATCATGGATTTCGAGGCCCGCGAAGGCCTCAGGCGCGGCCGCTGGGCCATCGATCGCCATCGCCTGAGCCGGGCGGCCAAGGCCGGCGTGTCGTTCGCCGCGGTGGTCGGCAACGGCCTCGACGGCGGCACCCGGGTGGCGATGGAGGGCATCGAGGAGGCCGTCGGATATGGCGGCCGGCGCAAGCTCGGCATCACCTACGCCGAAAACGATCAGATCCTCCTGGAGGCGGAAGACCCCCTGATCAGGGCGGTGTTCAGCCTGTCGGAGTGCGCGGAGCTGTTCGAGCTGCTGGAAGCGGCCAGAGTGACGCTGGTGGTCGTCCACCAGCTTCTGGGATTCCCCGCCGATTTCATCGAGCGCCTGGGCGCGTTCGCGGAAGGGAGGCGCAGCGCCGTCTTCGTCCATGACTTCTATACGATCTGTCCGCGGGTGACCTTGATCGACGCTTCGGGCAAGTTCTGCGGCGGCGCCGACGAAGCGGTCTGCGCCCGCTGCATCGACATGGACGGCCCGCACGAGGCTTCGGCGCTCGAGGCGCTGGATCCGGGGCAGCATCGGGCGCTGTTCCGGCGCTTCCTGGGTGAGGTGGGCGAAGTCGTGGCGCCGTCCAGGGATGCGGCCGAGCGACTGGCGGCCTTCAACCCGGGACGGCGCATCCGCACGATCCCGCATCCCGAGACGTGGTCGCCGCCCGCACAAGGCCTTGCCACGGGCCGCTTCGAGAACGTCATCCTGATCGGGGCCCTGGGGCTGCACAAGGGCGCCGGAGCGCTGCTGGAGATCGCCCGGCAGGCGCGGCTCACGCACCCCGAGCTGCGGTTCCGCGTGATCGGGTTCACCGACCGGGACGAGGAGCTGCTGAGCGTCGGCAACATCACCATCACCGGACGGTACCAGCCGGAGGAGCTGGGCGAGCTGATCGCGGCGGCCGACGGCAAGCTGGCGCTGTTCCTCAGCGGCTGGCCGGAGACGTTCTCGTATGCTCTGAGCGAGGCGGTGGCGCACGGCCTCGTTCCGCTCGCGCCCGACATCGGGGCGCCGGCCGAGCGGATACGCGAGGCCGGTTTCGGTCACGTCTTCCCGTTCCCGATCGAGGCGGACGAGGTGCTCGCGGTCATCGACGGGTTCGCGACCGGCCGGATCAGGGCCGGAGGATCGCCCCAGGCCTTCTTCCGGCGCGACACGGCCGACGAACTGAGGGAGGTGCTGCTGGGCGGCGCGCCCGGGGCCGATGCGCGCATGGCGCTGCAAACGGCCGACGCTTCGGCGAACGACAGCGCCCTGGACCCGGCCCCCGATCGGCCAGGGCGGCGGCAGGCGCGATGAACGCCACCCGCTACAGCGGCGGCAACGCCGTGCCGCCGACGCTCGGCGACATCGTCGAAGATCCCAAGCGGCGGCTCGAAAACCGCGCCTTCACCGAGACCATCGCGCGGGAAATCCCCGGCTGGCTCAACGAGTTCACGGCCGTCTGCGCCACCGAGCTGCTCGATGCGCAGGCCGACAACGCCCTCGAAGGGAGCCTGCTCGAGATCGGGGTGTATGGCGGCCGCTTCTTCGCCATCCTGGCGCGCGAGGCCCTCAGGTCGGGTTCGCGTCTTCTGGGCATCGACCCGTTCCTGCACTTCTCCGCCGAGCAGGTGAGCGAGCACCTCGCGGCCGCGGGCGTCAGCCTGGCGGCGGAGTCGGCCGAGATCTCGCTCATCGAAGACGTGTCGGGCGCCTGGACGGCGGACGAGATCCTGGGAGCGCTGGGCGGACGCGCCCGTTTCGTCCACATCGACGGATCGCACGAGCGCGCGCACGTGCTGTGGGATCTCGACCTCGCCGATCGCATCATCGCGCCTTGGGGCCTGATCGCGATCGACGATTTCCTGAACCCCGAGTGCCTGGGCGTGAACGAGGCGACGCACCAGTTCTTCCAGCAGCAGCCGCGCCGAAGCGCGCCCCTGGCCTTCACGCCCGGCAAGCTGTGGCTCTGCGGCCGCCTCCATACCGAGATGTACAAGCGGCGGCTGGTCAATCTCGCCATGGCGGACGAGACGTTTCCCCAGGCGGCGCGTTTTCGACGCCGATGGACCGCCAAGCGCGCCGAGCAGCTCCTATTCGGTTCGAGTATCGTCTGGTTCTGAGCCACGAGAGCGCCTCCTACGCGGGGCGCCGGCCGGCGATTTTCATTCGCAACCCCAACGCGACGGGATCGTTCGGAGCGAGGGCGAGGCAACGCTCGACGGCTTCCCGGGCGATCCCTTCGCGTCCGGATCCCGCGGCGTTCGCGGCGAGATCCCGCCAGAATGCCGGGCCGTCCTTGTGGTCGAGCAGCCGAGAAAAGAGCGCGTCGAGTTGGTCCGCCGGAATCCGGTCACGGAGCTCTCTTGCGTGCCGCGCCACGATCATCATCGAGCCTGGGTGGAGCGGAGCCACCCTAAATAGAACCAACGCCAGATCCGTTAGTTGTCGATCTTTCCTATCCCAGAATCGCTTCAAATTCCTCGCCCGCCTATTATAGCGATCCATCAATCGGTACAGATTCAACCATGGATCAAGTTTCACTTCCTTAGAGGATCGTAACTCACGCCAGATTTGGGCGATAAGCCTGCGTGTGTGCCTGTATTCTGGCCAATGAAGGCTTTCATCTGCGGCGCGCAGCAACGCACGCAGGCGCTCTCCTTCGCGGACCGCCAACATGTCCTCAGAGCGCCTTCTCAACCCGCGCCACCACCACTGGTGCACGCGATCCAACCAAGAGGCTGTCGTGTAAAAGGCGACCAGTCGCCACAGAGTATCGGTCGACGTCGGCAACCGGGCGGCTACGGCGCGATGCTGCTTCCAAGCAGCTGCGAATTGTCTGTCGGTGATGAGGCACTCCAAGAGCGCGATCTGCGCCATAGGGTCCCAGTCGGAGCGAGCCGCGACCTTCTCCAGCACGTTCTTGAGCTCGGTGTTCTGGCCAAGCTCCCGCGCCAACATCCCTAGCGTGCGCCAGTCTTCCCAGGAGCACCCCGCGAGCGTCGAATCATCGCTGAGCTCAACGATAAGTCCCTGGAGCGCCAAGCGGGCCTCAGGAAGCCTGCGCTCGGCGCGCAAGGCTTCGACCGCAGCCAGGCGCGCGTCCGGTGCGCCGACCTTCATCGTCGCCGCCTTGCGACCGAGCGCGGTTGCGGAGCGCCGTCCGCGCCCCGCACTAGATCGAAGTTCAATCCATAGTCGGCGCGCAAGGCCGCGATGCTCTCGGCGGCAAGCGCCAGCACGCGCTTCCTCGTTTTCCCGTCAAGGATCAGCGGGCGAGATTCGCCGCCCGCCAGACCATCCAGCCGCATGATCAGTTCGACGGCCTTCCTCTTCCGGCCAGGGCTGAGCTCGAGCCGGTTCAACCTTCTCAGAACGGCGACGCCGAAGGCGCCCATGGTGCGGTTCCGACGCTGGGCGTCAGCGGTGAGGTCGTCGACACCAAGCGCGCCCAGAACCGCGCCAATGGTATCGCCCGTGTGCGGGAAGGGGCGCACGGCGCCGGCCCCCAGGACCGTTTCGACATCGCGCACGAAGCCGATGTAATCCAGGTGGCGCGCGAACCAGGGGTCGTCGAGCATGTGGTTGATCGACAGATCGCGGCCGTAGCAAGCGATCCGCCACTTCGGCGCCTTGAGCTTTTCGATGTAGTCGCTGCGGATGAAGGCGATCGGGTCGCGAAAGAACACCCAGGCTTCGACAGGGTAGCGCTCCTTCAGGGCCTTCAGGGCCGCTCGCCCGGCGGGGCTGAAGTCCCACCAATGATTGAACAGTCCTTCGGACGACAGCAGCACCGTATGGGTGTCATCTCGCGCTTCTGACACCGCGCTTTCGAACAAGGGCGCGAATTGATCGGCCGCGGGCCGCATCAGCTGGTCCACCATCCACTGGTGTTTGGGCTCACCTCGGGCGGCGATGCCGCTGCGGGGGTACAGCACACCCCTTTCCAGGAGCGCCTCACGTTGGGCGTGAAGGAAGTACTGGAGCGAACTGGTGCCTGTCTTCGGGGCGCCGGCGTGGAGAACGATCTTCAACGGCGCCTTAAGAACGCTTCATCGGCCTGGGTCCGCCTCCGACCCATCCGGCGCCGCGCCGGCACGAGCCTGTGGGGCCTCCGGGAGTTGCGTTTCCTTTGCCGCTGGGCTGCGTCTGCTTTGGCTGAACAACTGGTTGTACTCGCGCATCAGCTTCGGATCGTGACTGCCGACGCCGGGAAGGTGGCCATCGAAAGCATTGGTCGCCGACAGCTCGACAGCTTCGGCGATGCGCTCGTCGATATCGAAGTCCTTGCCGCCGGTGACACCCTCGATCCGGGCCCAGAGGCGCCGCGCCTCGGCCAGCGCCGGATCCTGCAGCCCGATCAGAGGGCCCAACCGGGTGTTCGTCGCCTCGGGATCGACCATCTCCTGATCCGGCTTGCCATCGAGATCGAAGCCGCGCTCACGCAGCTGCTGGAGAAGCGGATAGCCGGCCAGTAACTGCCGGTGACGGACGCAGAGCACCGAAGCCCGACGCCTTTCGACGAAGCGCAGGACGGCCCGGTTGTGCGAGACCCACATCCTGAGCGCCAGGCCAGGATCTCGCCAGAACCTCAGGTGCGCGTTCTTGTCTCCCTGCTGGAGGATGATGTCGCGCGACTGCCGATTGAGGAGGCTTTGCGTGGTCTCCAGAAAGTCGCGGAACACGACCACGTACATCGCACTCTCGGCGACGCGGCTCCATTGCGGGAGAAACAGGCAGACACGCGGGTCCTTGAAGCCCCACTTGTCGTGAAGACTGTTGCGGCGGCCGACAAAGGTCCGCATCCAGTGCTCCTCGCCGGGCGGCACAACCAGCTCGTCGGCGTCTCCGTCGAACATCCACGAGAAGCCCTGGGCGCCCAGAACCCTGTCATGAAACGACAGGATCTCCTTGTCCTCGAAGTGGCCATACGGGTTCGACGGGATACCGCCGAGCAGTTCTTCGCCGACGAACAGTCCCGCCTTGTGCAGGATGCGGGTCAGCATGGACGTGCCCGAGCGGTGGAAACCGACGATGATCAACACGGACATCTAGTCGGCCTTTTTCGTCGGCGCCGACCGGCGCCGACCCAGATAAAATGCCTGCGCGCCCGCCGTGGCGATCTTCTGAAAACCAAAATCGACGAACGGTTCGAACAACTTGTCGATCGGCGCGTGGAAGAAGGTTCGGGGCCGATCCCAAGACTGTATCGGCTGCTCGAGGCCCGATACCACAATCGAACTCCGGGCGGACTTGGCCGCCCGGCGAAGCGCCGACCGGGCGCCCGCCGCGTCCGCGATGTAGGGGAGGACGTCGACGAGCAAGGTCAGGTCCGCAGCGTCGGCGTCTTCGCGGGCGATATCCGCCAGGCGGTAGGTTCCGAGGGGGTCGGTCCGGCTCGCCGCCTGCACCGCTTCCAATGACCAATCGAGGCCGGTGTAGGAGTCCACGTCCCGACCGCCCAGGAGGGGCCGCCGTCCACATCCGAGATCAGCGACCGCCTTCGGCCGCAGATTCGACACCACCTGTCCGACAAGGCCGGCTCGGAATTGATAGAACGGGTCCCCTAGCTCGAATTCCGGCGCCCGGGTCGAAGACAGGTAATCCCAAAAGGCAGGCCCGGAGACAAGCTCGGGCCGAGCAGCGAAGGCCTGGTTGAAGCGTGCGATCGCCGCCTGTTGGGCCACCAGATCGGTCACATCGATCATGCCGGACTCGGAGTCGACGGCGTTGTGGTAGTGAATGATGTTCGCCGGCGTCTCCAGCACCCCCGTCGGGTACGTCTCCTTGGAGAAATGCAGCGGATAATTCATGCGGACGGGGAGTTCATAAAAAGAACCGGCGTATTCATCGGCTGTCAAGCACAAGCTGGCCTGGTCGGTGAAGAACTCCAGATCTCCCATAACCTTGCGATGCTCTAACAAGAGGTCGTTCCAGAAAAACCATCTTTCTATGAACGACCTGAATATGGACTTGGAAAATATCAGTACGCCGGCGTTGCAGTACAATATGGTCGGCTGCCGATCCAAGGTTGTCTGGAACTTCTCCTCCGGAAATGGCCGGCCCGCCAAGCCAAAGACATTCTTCAGGACGCTGTCGGGTAGCGTCTTCTGATCTGCGATCTTTGCCTGAAAACCGTCTCGCTCCAGCAACTCGTCAAACTGTTCGCAAAAGATGACGTCGCAATCGCACATCATCACGGCGTCGAAGGCGTCCAGGTCGAGGTTGGGCGAGCGCAATATGGCCATCTTGTTCGACGGCCCGTGGGACAGGGAATATCTCTCCAGCGGAACGGTCTGGGCGCCGAGCGATTGGAGCAGGTCCAGGAAGTGGCGCGGCGCGCCGTCGAAATAGCCGACGTATGGCTCGAGGGTGTGCTGGGACTCGAGGCCCACTACAGACGCCACGAATCGCAACGACTGGTAGAGGTATTTGGTCGTGCAGTCGGCCACGCAGACCACGGCGACCCGCAAGGGCGTCATCGGTTTGCTTCCGGCCGCATCAGAATTGATAGTAACGGAGCCGCCGCAGCCACTCGACCCTCTTCACCAAGGCGTCCGCGAACCCTGACTGCGCCTTGCGAATGTGTTCCTGGAAGCGGCGCCCGAGGTCGGCGGACTCCTCGGCGCCTCCCAGCTCGGCCAGAGCCGTCCGCGCCCGCTTCGAGTAAGCGCCGAACGCCGGCGGCTGGAGCGGATCGCGAAGCTCCTTGTGAAAGAGGGAACCGTCCCGGCCTTCGCCCAAGCCGTACTTGAGGAAGTGTCGGCGTAGCTCCTCCGGTCCCCAGCCACGGGGCAGATCGCTGTAGGTGTTCTTGTAATAGGTCGGATCAAAAACCTGGGAAGTGCGGCGGCCTTCCCGACGCCCGTATCTCAGGAAGTGTTCGAAGCCCGAGGCGTATTCCGCGCCGGGCAAGGCACGCGCCACGTCAGTGTTCGTCGACAAATAGAATTGTTCGTCGAACAGGATCGTCGCCGGCAAGCCCTTCTCCATCCCGAGCGTCAGAAAATGATGGAAGCCGTTGATGAACAGATGATTGTCGATGGCGTCGCCGACTTCGGGATGGAGCGAGAGATATAGGTTCTCACAAAAGTAGGGGCTCGGCGAAACAGATAGACGACCGGCGTTGTAAAAGTAATGTGCGGCGCAACCGAACACATCCGCACTTATGCCATAGGTCTCCGCATACCATTCCGCGTCGAAGTACCTTGCAAGGATGTCGGAGGCATCGGCGGCGGAGATGCGCCGCATGTCATGTCCTTGCGCCCGGCGCAGCGCGTGTTCGAGAACGAAGTTGGGAGCGCCGTAGCCGTGACGCTCCGCAAAGCCGAGGTAGAGGTCGGCCGGAGAAGCGGCGCGCTGGTAATCGAAATAGTCGATGTCGAAACGCCGCCGCAGCCACTCGACGCTGGTCAATCCGGAGAACCAGTCCTCAACGCCTTCGAGCGGGGCGGAAAGACGGGCCGCCGCCGCCCGTTGCCGGATCTTGGGCGTCGACAGTTCGCTGATGAGCTGCGCCGCCGCGGCCGTCGCATGCCGCGGATTGAGATAGGTCTTGGCCAACTCGCTCGCCGCTACGGCGCGCCGGCGAAATTCCGCGGGGTTGGCGTGAATCCACTCCAGGATGCCGAAGATTTCCCCTTCGTTCTTGTACGTCCAGCCGCAATCCCAGCGGCTTATGAATTCGGCCAGTTCGGTGCCGGCGGGATGGACGACCGGCAGCCCCGCCGACATCGCCACGGCGGTGCGGGTGACATAGGCCATCTCCCGCTCCAGGGTGGTTTCGAAGATATCGACAGCGAGATCGGCTTCGGACAGCCGTTGAAGAAAGGTCGGGAAGTCCAGCCCGTCGTATGACGAGACAAGGTCGGGGTCGATCGCCGAGAGGTAGGACTCGCCGCTTGTCTGGAGGGCTGAGAAATCCGGCTTGCCGATCTGGGTGAGGGTCCAGCCGAAACGGGCCAGGGTCGGAAGAATGTCGAGGAGCTGAAGCTTGCTCCGAGTCCATGGCTGGCGATTACCCGAGACGACCAGCCGCAAGCCCGCGCCAGCCCGCCGTTGCGGCGGCGGCGGACCGGCGAAATCCACAGGCACGCAGAAGGGCGTCTCGACGACCGGCGTCGCCAAGCCGCCGCCAGAGAACGCCAGCCACGCGGTGACGTAGCCGAGTTTCTTGCGGCCGTTGAGCAGGATGCCGTCGGCGCTCCTGAGCGCCTGCATCTTCCTCTGTCGTTCTTCCTCCAGGCTCTTGCCTTTGAGAAGGCCTCCGGCCGCGTTTTCGAGCACGCGCGGCGCAAAGAAGTCATAGATCAGCTTGGTGCGGCCGAGATTGGCGCGGACCCCGCTCGCGATGACGTGGTGAAAGTTCATGTAGTTGGTGAAGATCGCCACGTCCGGTCGACGCGTTCGAATGAAGTTCACCAGATTGCCGAAATCGATCGGCACCTCTTCGACACCCGAGACCAATGGCTCTGCGCCAAGATCAGGCTCGTCCTGCGCGCGCGACGACACGGCCGGAACAGCGGCAACGATGTCGTGGCCGTTGGCCTGCAGGCCCACCGCCAGATTGAGCGCGCGCAAACCCGGGCCTGAGGCTGGCCGGCCCCACCGCGGCAGCGGTTCGTTGGGAACGAGCAGGACCAGAGACATACCGGTTCCGATTTGCGGCTCGGGGGCGGCGCAGCTATCAGACGCGCTCGCGCCGCGTCAATTTTGGGAACCTGTACCCGACAGTCGGAAAATTGGCTGACCGCCCGTGACCAAGACCGCATTCGCCGCCGTGGCTTCGTTGCTTATCGCGGTCGGCCCCGCGGGGGCCGCGTCGCTTCCAGCCGACCCCGGCGCCGGCTCGCTCGACGTGATCTCGGACCTGCTGGCGGGTCCGACGTCGTTGCCGTCCCAGGGCCGTGTCGCGATCTTCCGAGACACGCATTTCGGTGACGGCACCGGATGCATCTTCAGTTACGCGACGGAACCTTCGCTGCAGCGCCTGCCGGCGGGCGCTGAAGCGCTGCGGGCGTTCAGAAGCCCCGGCTGGAGCGTGATCAACTGGCATTGGCAGAATTCCACCCGGAGGATCTTCTCGCAAGATTTGCCCAACCTGTGCTCTGACGAAGCGCAAGTCGGGCGCCAACCCGGCTCGGAGGCGATCTGGGTCGACTACGGCGGGCAGCGCGCCGAGACCCTGGACGTGGGCCGCGGCGGGCTCGTCCTGCAGTTGGACTCCGTCCCTTACTACAGGAAGATGTTCGGTCGACCCTATTATCCAGCCAGCAACAAGGTGACCTGGCCTCTGCTGGAATTGATGGACAAGTTCCGGTTCAGGAGGATCTCGGACTATTCATCGATCAGGCTGACTTTCAAGGCGCAGTTGCTCGAAAGCGACGTCAGCCACGAACCCCGCGAGGGCGGACCGTTACCTCCGGGCGCCTCGGAGTTTTTCAACCCCGGCGTGAATGCGACCCGCCTGGAATTGAGCATTCCTCTTCGCTGGCACCCGCGGGAGTGCAACGGCGCGCCGAGCGCGCCGGCCGAGTGCAGGCTTTATTTCAACAAGCCCATAAACGTGCTGATCTTCTTCTACGACGACCGGTGGGAGTATTGGGACAAGACACCGATCACGCGAGACCCGGGAACCGCGAACTTCGGCAATGTCTTCATCTATCGCGTCGGCGCGCGGGAGCTGATCCCCGGGGCGCCGGCGAGAAATCCCTTCAAGGTCGTCGGAGCGCAGGCCACGGCGTCGGCCGACATCCTGCCGTTGCTGCGCAAGGTGATCGCGAGCGCCCGCCGCCAATCCGACCTCGACGGGGTCGACTATGTGCCACCGCGTTTGACGAGAGGGGGCGCGCCCGAGACGGACGACCAGTTCGTTCGGGACTTTGCGATCAGCGACATGGGCCTTGCCTACGAGAATTCCGGACTCGGGAACGTCTCCTTCAAGATCCGGGAACTGTCGCTGGTCGGGATACGGAGCGCGCCCAAACCGCTGGGCCCTCGCTGATCCCGCTGGAGGAGTGGCAATTTTCCCGCGAGGCGAGGTGTCCGAGTCAGGTTTTGTTGAACCAGAAACAAAATTGCCCGCAAAACTGTAAGCGGAGGCAGTTGAACTGACGAACGGTCAATCTGGATGCTTTCTCTCCTAGCGCAGCCTCCAGGCTCCGTTCCATCATCCATTTATCTAATTCACCAGCCCCCGTAATCACCAGTAACTTCCTCAGTATCAGTGCCACCGCGTCAGCTTCAGGGTGAAGTTTGAACGGCTCAAGACCATACCTGCTGGCGGTAAGTACAAAGCCGTACGGTGAGTAGTTGAACGTCGAGTACGCGTGATACGGTTCCATGAACGATGTAGCGCCAATGAAAGCTCCGCCAGGTTTGATGCAACGTGAGATTTCTGAGAACGTCTGGTTGACGTTGTGAATATGCTCGAATGATTGGCTGGAGAAGATCACGTCGAACTTGGCATCTGGAAAGGGCATGAACTCGCCGTCATAATACGTCACCGCGGGATGATTACGCCGGCTGCCCCGAAAGTCTAGTGGCTCGAAGATATCGATACCGTTCCAATTGAATCCAAGGCTACGGATGTACGGGCGGTGAGCCATCCGACCACAACCGAAATCTAGTAACTCCGATTTGTCTACCTTGGCGAACTCAGACAAGAACGTGAACTTGTTTATACCATAACGCTCAGTTTGACTCACGTACTGTGAAATGGCACCGAATAGCGATGGATCGACACGCAGTTGCTCCGCGCGAAAGATGCGGTCGATGGCCGACTTTATATCATCGGCGCTCATGGAATGCTCTTCGAGCGACACCGGATTCGCCATCACACGTAGCTAGGCCCGGTCGGACGCGCCCCTGTTGCGATCATCTCGCTTCGCCCCGTCACGGAAATGATGAACCGCAACTCCGGTATCATCAACCGCGATGTTCTAACTCGGCAGCGGCCCCCGCTGTGCGCCTTCAGTCGGTCACCGCCACCAGCCGGTAGCCTGCCCATGTGGTGGTGAGATCGACGTCCCCGAAGATGTGCTGGCCGATGTAGGCGCCGCCGAACTGCCAATCGCCCAGATTGGTGTCGATGCCCGGAGGACCCTGCTCGATGAAGCGTTTCAGCCGCGGCAGGATGTCGAGGCGCAGATCGCGGGTCTCGCCGTCGCGAAGATAGGGCCTTCCCAGCAGGGGGAGGGTGTCGGCCACGCCGAAGGGGTTCTTGCGGCTCCAATACGAAGGCTTGTGCAGCCAGGGCATGCAATCGGGGTATCCGCCCCGGTTCTCCGGCGAGCACACCTGGTTGATCACCAGCTGGTAGAAGAAGGTCTGGCCGCTGGCCCTGTTGGTGAGACTGACGGCGATCATGCCGCTGCCGCGGCTGGCCTGGCAGCCCTTCTGCACCGGTGAGGGACCGCCGCTGGCGCTGACGGTGGCGATCACCATCAGGCGCCGCATCCGTGTGAGCGGCATATGGGCGGCGGCGGGCGTCAGCCCGGTCCGACCGAGACCTTGCTCATCCTTGATCGGCTGAATGAAAAGGTCCGACTCCCGGGGTCGGTTGAAGCCGAGGCAGGGCAGGCTGGCGCCCCGCTGGCTGAGCGAAACCTGCCTCCCCGAGGGCCCCTGACCGACGCGGACCGTGGCCTCGGCCGTCCTGGCCTCATAGCCCCCTTCGCCGCGAGCCTGGAACGGCGACAGCCTGGGCCCGGGGATGTTCCATTGGGCGATCTGCCAGCGGGCGCCGGGGCCGGTGGCGCCATAGGTCCTGGGAGCGGCCGGCGCTGTGGGGATGTCGCCGTTTGCCGCCGACGGCGGCGCCACCGTCGGATCGACCAGGGCGAAGTCGCCCCACGGGGCGACGAGATCGACGTTTGCGGCGAGCGCCGCAGACGCGCACAGCACCGGGAAGATGGGCGCAAGCCAGCGAAGAATTCCGCAGATTCTTTTAAGCATCTCGAACATTGCTCCTAACACCTTGTCCGGAGGTCAGCGACAAGCCCCGAGCTTCTTCCTCGCCTCCTCGACCAATCGCTCGGCGAGCCCCGGCGCGGGCCGAGGCGTCCTTCCGAAGGCCTCCATGAGGTCCTCGATATCGGCATCGGGGCGTTCAGTTTCCCCAGCCGCCCGCGCACTCGGCGGTCGCTCGGTGAGCAGCTTCACGGCGTCCTCGCCGAGCAAACCACGCAAATAGGTCACATCCGGCGCTATCCTCCGCTCGAAAAGATCGAGCGCGGCGGCATCCTGAAGCCGGAACTTCGGCCCCGGCGCGAGCAGTAGTTCGGCCCGCAGGGCGGGCGCGCGCCTCGGATTGGGCTTGCCTTCCACCGTCGTCGGGAAGAGGCGGTTGTATTCGCTGAGCAGGCGCACGCTGCGCGCCGACAAGGACACGTTCTCAGTGGTCTTTTCCAAGCCGACAAGGGCTGCGGGCGCGCCGAGAGCCGAGCAGAAGTCCGCAAAAAGGTCGCCGCCTTCGAGCGTCCTCTCATCGAGGATCCTGATATCGACCGCTTCCCGGCCCCACTTGTCGATGAACTTTTCGATGCGGTTGCGGTAGCCCGGATATACCGCCCGTCCAGCTCCGATGGACTCGATGAGCGCCGGGAGCGTCCAGCCCCACTTCACCAGTTCCTGCATCTGGCTGTTCATGTAGTCGAAGTAGTTGCGCACATAGACGATTATTCTGGTGCGAACGCCGAACGGCTGCAGGAAGGACCAGAGGCCCTCGAGATCGGCGCGGCTCAGCGTCGACAGTTCCTCGGCCGATATCACTTTGGCCGGACACGACGGATCGTTCAGGAACTCGGTCAGGGCGGCTTCGACCTCGGCCGAGGCCGCGTCGACATCGTCCCTGGTCATGCCGGCGTTCACCGTCACCGGATGGGCGTAACGATGGCTTCCGAAGCGCCAGAGGATGGGCCGGCTGTGGTTGTCGCAATAGCCGAAGTAGGAGATCCCGCGCTTCCGCAGGCGGTCGCGGCCGGCGAAAAAGGTGGCCTGGATCGAGCTGGTCCCGGTCTTGTGGGATCCTATGTGCAGGTACAGCAAGCTCGACCTCTAACCGCGTGGAAAGCCGAGCGCCGCCAATCCAAGCCACCGCCATGGCCTGCCGCCGGCGCGATGGGGATTCCCGAGAGCGTACGAAGCCGCCATGGCCGGGCTATAGCGCACGGAGTGCGGTCTTGTCGCATGGCCTCGACCGCACTCCAGGCGTCCGGTCGCTAGCTTTTGGCAAACATCTTGCGATAGAGACCGGCCGCGCGCGGCGGATTAACCTCTCTTACCCAATGAACGAGACGCACAATCGCGATGGACTGCTCGCGGGCTTCGTCGCCCTGGCGCGGCAGCAGGGCGTCGAGACCTCGGTCGAGACGCTGAGGCGCCGCTATGTCTTCGCCGACGACGAGGCCGAACCGCCGCTGCTGGCGATCGCCGTGGACCTGGGGCTGGAGGCGCGCTGGGTGCGCCTGCGGGCCAGCCAGCTGCCCAGGCTGCAGAACGTGCTGCCGGCGATGTTGCGCCTCACCGGCGGCGAGACGCTGATCCTGGAAGCGGTGGCCAAGAGCGAGCAGTCCGGTCTCGTGGTCCACGTCAGCGATCCGGCCCACGAGGGCGCGGTCACCGCGGTGCTGGACGAGGCCCAGCTGAACCAGGTCTGGAACGGCGAAGTCCTGCTGCTGAAGACCGGGCTGAAGGACGAGGAGATCGACCAGCCCTTCAACGCCATGTGGCTGGTGCGCCAGGTGCTCAGGGAAGGCACCCTGATCCGCGACATCAGCATCGGCTCGGCGATCTCCACCCTGTTCGCCGTCGCCCCGCCTTTCCTGGCCCTGCTCATCCTCGACCGGGTGCTGGTCAACAAGGCGGGCCAGACGCTGCTCGCCCTGGCGGTGATCGTCGCCGCCATGATCGTCGCCGAGATGGTGCTGACCTTCTTCCGCCGGCGCTTCATGGAGGTGCTGGGCACGCGCGTCGACGGTCGGCTGAACCTGTTCGTGATGAACCGCGTCATGCGCCTGCCGATGGATTTCTTCGAGCGCATTCCGGTGGGCGAGATCACCGGCAAGATCTACCGCGTCTGGTACATCCGCGGCTTCATCACCGGGGAGCTGTTCGAGACCTTCCTCGACGTGGTGATGCTGCTGGTGCTGATCCCGATCCTGCTGCTGCTGAACTGGAAAATGACGTTCTGGGTTCTCGGGCTGGGCGCGAGCGTCTTCCTGATCGTGCTGACCTTCATCGGGCCGCTCAACCGGCTGTACGGCAAGGTGGTGGCCTCGGAGCGGGCCAAGGGCACGTACCTGATCGAGAGCCTGCACGGCATCAAGACGGTGAAGTCCCTGGCTCTGGAGGGCCGGCGCCGGCGCGGCTGGGACGACCGCGTCGCCACCGCGGTGCAGAGCCGCTACGACTGGGGCATGCTGGCGGCGACGCCGCAGACGCTGATCATCCCGTTCGAGCGGCTGATGTACGCCGGCTCGCTGCTGATCGGCGCGGCGGTCGTCCTCTATTCCAAGGAGACGATCAATCCGGGCGCGCTGGTCGCCTTCGCCATGCTGGCCGGACGCACCGGCGCGCCGCTGGTGCGCGTAGCCAAGCTGCTGGAGAACCTCGGCGAAGTGCGCAACTCGATCCTGGAAGTGGCTTCGGTGGTGAACCAGCCGGCGGAGGAGACCCGCGGCGATCATGGCCTCAGACTGCCGATCCACGGCGAGGTCCAGTTCGACAAGGTTTCCTTCCGCTATTTCCCCGACAGCCCGCTCGCTCTGGACGACTGCAGCTTCGAGATCCGCCGCGGCACGATCTTCGGCATCATGGGGCGCAGCGGCTCAGGGAAAACGACGATCACCCGCCTGCTTCAGGGGCTGAACCGCAAGTACCAGGGCGCGATCAAGCTGGACGGGATGGATCTGAAGGAGATCGACCTGCACCACCTGCGCACCAGCGTCGGGGTGGTGCCGCAGGAGAATTTCCTGTTCACCGGGACGGTGCGCGAGAACATCGGCATGGCCAAGCCCGGCGCCAGCTTCGCCGAGATCGTGCGGGCGGCGCAGCTGGCGGGGGCCGAGGAGTTCGTCGAGAAACTGCCGCGCGGCTACGAGACCTGGCTGGAGGAGGGGGCGACCAACCTCTCCGGCGGCCAGAGGCAGAGGCTGGCGATCGCCCGGGCGCTCTTGATCGACCCGCCGGTGCTGGTGCTGGACGAGGCGACGAGCGCCCTGGACGCCGAAAGCGAGGCGATCATCAACGCCAACCTGATGCGCATGGCCGAGGGGCGGACGATCATCATCGTCTCGCACCGCCTCTCCATGCTGGTGCCCTCCGACGCCATCCTGGTCATGGAAGCCGGCCGGGCCTACGACATCGGCCGGCACGAAGAGCTGCTGCACCGCTGTGACATCTACAAGCACTTGTGGCATCAGCAGAACCGCCACCTGGAAGTGAAACCCAATGTCCGGCCGCTTCTGGCTCGTCCCTAGACGGGAAACCGTCCCCGCAACGACGGCCGACGCCTATGCGCCGATCAGCGCCTTCGAATCGGCGACCATGGGCGTCATCGCGCGCACCACGCCCAAGAACGGGCGCGCCATCGTGCACGCGACCGCCGGCGTATTCGCCACGGCGATCTTGCTGATGTGCGTGCTGCCGATCGAGCGCATCGCCTCGGGCACGGGGCTGATCTCGCCGCAAGGGGGCTCGATCTACGTCAACCCCATCGAGCAGGTGCTGGTCAAATCGATCACGGTGCGGCCGGGCGACTACGTCAAGAAGGGCCAGGTGCTCGCCACCTTCGACCCCACCTGGGCGGCGGCCGACTACCAGGACGCGCAGAAGCACGTCTCCAACGACACGGCGCTGATCGATCGGCTGGAGGCCGAGAAGGCCGGCGTCCCCTACGTCCCCAAGACCATGAACGCCGACGCGGTGCTGCAGCTGGCGACCTATCAGCAGCGGCACGCCGACTATGAGCAGAACCTGGCCGAGCTGGAGGCCAAGATCACGGCGGCGCGGGCGGCGCTGACCGGCGCGCAGGACGACGTTTCCAAGTACGGCCAGCGGGTCGCCATCGCCGCCAACCTGGCGGGGCGCTACCAGACCCTCCAGGACAGGGGTTTCGGAGCCGAGATCCAGACGCTGAGCGCCCAGGACACCCTGACCGAGGACAAGCGCCTGCTGGCCGACGCCCAGAGCAGCGAGAAGCAGGACGCCCAGGACCTGGCCGCCGCCGTGGCCGCCAAGAAGGACTACGTGGCCCAGTGGTTCGCCACCACCGAGGCCTCGCTGACCGCGGCGCGCACCGACATGGCCGACCAGACGCAGAACTTCACCAAGTACCAGCGCACCCACGAACTGGTGAACCTGACGGCGCCTGAGGACGGCCTGGTGCTGCAGGTGGCGCAGGCTTCGGTCGGCTCGGTGGTCAGTCCGGCGACCGCCATTCCCGGGGCCCCGGCGCTGGTGACGATCACTCCGGCCAGCGGGCCGCTGCAGGCCGAGGTGGACATCCCCTCCAACGAGTCGAGCTTCGTCAAGCCCGGGCAGAAGGTGCGCATCAAGCTCGACGCCTACCAGTTCACCGAATACGGCACCGCCGACGGGGTGGTGAAGGCGATCAGCTCCGGCTCCTTCAGCCTCGACCAGAACGGCCAGCCGACCGACCCCTATTTCAAGGTCTACGTCACCATCACCGGCCTGCACCTGAAGAACGTGCCCAAGAACTTCCACCTCGTCCCCGGCGAGACGTTGCAGGGCGACATCATCGTCGGCCACCGCACCATCATGTCCTACGTCACCGACGCGGTGCTGCGCACCGGCAACGAGGCGATGCGGGAGCCCTGAACAAGGGAAGACGCTGGAAGTGGCGTTGTTCAGGCCCAGGAACGCGGAGTCGCTGCGCGCCGAGGCGGCGCGCGAGGACGAACGCGGCAACCCCGCCAAGGCGACCGCGGCCTGGCGCAGGCTGGCCGAGGCCGGCGACGCCGACGCGGCCCTGCGCCTGGGCGAGCGCTACGAGGCCGGGACCGGGGTGGTGCAGAGCTTTGCCGAGGCGACGCGCTGGTTCGAGCGGGCCGCAGAAGGCGGCTTGGCGGCGGCGCAGAGCAAGCTCGGCGAGATCTATCTGAACGGGCGCCAGGCGCCGCTGACCTTTCGCTCCGGCGAGGGGCGTTCCGGCGAGGGTGGCGGGGCCGCACCGACCGGCGCCCTGGCGAAGCTCTTCCCCGAGGGCGGGGCCATCAAGGCCGACCCGGCGGCGGCGGCGCGCTGGAGCCTGAAGGCCGCCGAGCAGGGCGACATCGCCGCCCAGGTGCGGCTGGGCTTCCAGCTGGCCAGCGGCCTGGGGGTCGACACCGACTACGAGGCGGCCGAGCGCTGGTTCGCCGCCGCCGCCCAGCAGGGCGACTCCGGCGGGGCCTTTGGCCTGGGCATGCTCTACGCCGGCGGCCAGGCCGGAGCGGCCGACGCGGCCAGGGCGGCGTCGTGGTTCGAGAAATCGGCCCAGGCCGGCAACCCCAGCGGCCAGCTGTGCCTTGCTCTGCTGCTGCTCGAAGGCGAGGGCGTCGACAAGGACGAGGCGCGGGCGGCGCAGCTGCTGGCCCAGGCGGCCGAGGGCGGCCAGCCGGAAGCCATGTTCCGCCTGGGCGAGCTGCGCCGCACCGGCGAGGGCGAGCTCGAGGACCTCGATGCGGCCGAGACCTGGCTGCGCCGCGCCGCCGCCCGCGGCCATGTGCAGGCGATGGTTTCCCTGGGCGTGCTGCTGACGAGCGGCGAGTCGCCCGATTTCGCCGGCGCCGGGCAACAGTTCAAGGCCGCCGCCGACCTCGGCCACCGCTGGGCGCAGTTCTGCCTGGGCCAGCTCTATCTGATCGGCCGCGGGGTGCCGCGCGATCCGGCGCAGGCAGCGGCCCTGTTCGAGCAGGCCGCCGCGCAGGGCGTGGTTGGGGCGATCGAACGCCTGGGGACGATGCGCGCCGAGGGCCTGGGCTTCGAACAGGATCTGGCGGCGGCGGCCGACTGGTTCAGCCGCGCCGCCCTGGCCGGCGACGCCAACGCCCCCTACCACCTGGGCCGGCTGCACCAGGGCGGCCATGGCGTCGAGCGCGACGCCGCCGCCGCCACGCGCCTCTTTCAACAGGCGGCCGAGCGCGGCAATGCCCAGGCGTGCGTGCAGCTGGGCGTGATCTTCGCCAACGGCGAGGGGGTGAAGCGCGACTACCGGAAGGCGGCCAGGTGGTACGACAAGGCCCGCGAACTCGGCTCGGAAGCCGGCGCCTTCAACCTCGCCTTCCTGCACCTGAAAGGCCTCGGCGTCCCCAAGGACGCGGCCAAGGGCGTCGCTCTGCTGGAGGCGGCGGCGGGCGCCGGCGGCCAGAGCGCCGGCTGGGCCCTCTACAACCTCTACAGCGAAGGCGCGCACGCGCCGCGCGACCCAGAGGCGGCCGCCGCATGGCTGGAGAAGCTGGCGGAGATGGGGAGCGGGGTCGCCGGCGCCATGTTGCTGGAGCGCTTCGAGGTCGGCGACCAGCGGCTTTCGATCGAGCGCATCGAGGCGCTGCTGGAGGCGGCGGCCGAGGCCGGCTCCGAGCACGCCCAGACGGCGCTGGGGCGGCTGCTCATCGAGGGCAAGTGGGTGAAGGCGCAGCCGTCGCGGGCGCTGCGCTGGTTTGCCGCCGCCGCCGAGGCCGGCGACCCGTTCGCTCAGACGTGGATGGGCGATGTCCTGACCACTGGCCAGGGCGTCATCGCCGACCGGGCCGGCGCCGTCGACTGGTATCGAAAGGCCGCCGCGCAAGGTGGGATCGGGGCGCTGCTGGCGCTCTCCGGGGCGGAGCTGAAGCCCTATGCCGAAGAGGCCGGGATCGAGCTCCTGCCCTTGTGGCTGGAGGCGGCGGAGAAGGGCGATGCGGTGGCGCGCCGGGTGGTGGGCGAGCGCTACGCCCGCGGCGATGGGGTGGAAAAGTCGATCCCGGCCGCGGTCAAGTGGCTGCGCCTGGCGATCGAAGGCGAGAACGCCGCCGCGCGCACCATACTGGCGGTGCTGATGCTCTCGGGCGAGGCGGAAGCGGCCTACCCCGCCGAACCGGTCGACCTGCTCAGCCGCTCCGCCGCCCAGGGCGACGCCGACGCCCAGTACAATTTGGGCGTGTGCTTGCGCCGCGGACTTGGCGTGGAAGCCGACGCCGAGGCGGCGCTCTCCTGGTACCGCAAGGCGGCGCTGGCGGGGAACACTTCGGCCCAGCTGGCGCTGGCGGACCTGCTGGCCGAGCGCGCGACGAGCCCGGCGCAGCAGGCCGAGGCGGTCTCCTGGTACGAGGCCGCGGCCAGGGCCGGCGTGGCCGCGGCCCGCGAGGCGCTGGCGCGTCTCAAGGATCCAGCGGCGGCCGGCGAAGGTTGATCATGTCATCCAACAGCGCCTCCCAGCGCGGCAGCTGACGGCCGGCGAGGTCGAAGTCTTCCACCGCCGTGGAGCGGGCGCCGGCGCGCAGGTCGGCGCGCCGGTCGGGGTGATCGAGGATGGCGTCGACCCGGTCGGCTATGCCCTCGACGTCGAAGAAATCGACGGCCAGGCCGTTGGCGCCGTCCTTAAGCACCTCCATCACCGGCGGCGTCGTCGAGCCGATGACAGCGCAGCCGGCGGCCATGGCTTCGATGAAGGACCAGGAGAGCACGAAGGGATAGGTGAGATAGACGTGCGCCGAGCTGACCTGCAGCAGCTTGACGTAGGCCTCGTGCTGGATGTGGCCCAGGAAGTGCAGCCGGCGCTCGGCGCCAAGGCCGGTCTCGGCCAGCAGCATCTGGCGATAGCTCGTCCCGGCCGGGGCCTCGGCCCCGTAGCTCACGCCGTCGGCGCCGACGACGACCACATGGGTGCGCGGGCGCCGGCGCAGGATCTCGCGGGCGGCGCGCATGAAGATGTGGAAGCCGCGGTAGGGCTCGAGGTTGCGGGCGACGTAGGTCACCACCTCGTCGGCGGCGGTGAGGCGCAGGCGGTCGCGATGCAGGCCGATCCAGGCCTGGGGATCGGGGCGGACGAGGTTGGTGTCGACGCCTTCGTGCAGGACGGTGATGCGGCTGCGCAGCTCCGGCGGGAAGACGCTTCGTTGCCAACGGGTGGGCGCATTGCCCCAATCGACCGCGTCGTAGGAGAGCAGGGCCACAGCGTTGCGGGCGCGCAGGCGAAAAGGGTCGTCCTCGCCGGCCGGAAACTCCGGGTCGAAGCCGACGTCGACGTTGCTGAAGTGATAGTAGAACTCGAAGTAGGAAAGGATCGGGACGTCGGGGAAGACGTCCTTGAGGAAGAGCAGCTCGCCCCAGCCGCAGTGGCCGCAGATGACGTCCGGCCGCACGCCCTGCGCCGCCAGGGCCTCGGCCGTCTCGACCACCGCCATGCCGTGGCGCACCGCCACGTCGAAATCGACGGTGAAGGGGTGGCAGTTGAGAGCCGGGATCGGGCCGGGATCGTAGACGACCTTCTCCACCCCCTTCATGGCGTTGTCGTTGGCCTTGGTGATGAACAGCACCCGGTGGCCCTGGTCGACGAGGCGCCGGGCGATGTGGCGGTACTGGCCCGGGAAGTTCTGGTGGACGAAGAGGACGATCACAGGCCCAGCCTCTTGAGCAGGGCGTCGCGCTCGCCGCGCGAGGGCCAGTCGCGCGCCCGCGCCACCGCCGCCAGCTCGAACCCGGGCCGGCGCAGCAGGGCCCAGCCCTCGAAGCCGGCCGCCCTCAGATGGCGCTGCAGGCTCGCCGGGGTGAAGCCGCAGCGGTGGCCCATCTCGGCATGGCCATGCGCCAGCGCCGCGCCGAGCCCGAAGATGACGTCGTGGGGGCGCACCGGCCCGGCGGGGGAGTCGTAGATCACCTCCTCCAGCCGGTCCTGCGCCACCAGCTCGGCTACGCGCTGCAGGTCCGGCACCAGGATGCAGGCGAAGCCGTCGGCCTTGAGCACGCGGCGGAATTCCGCGAGCGCCGTATCGACCTCGTGCTCCCACAGGTGCTCGATGCAGTGAGCCGTCCACACCGCGTCGGCGACCCCGGAAGGGACGGCGGAGAGATCGGCGGCGCTGGCGACGATGTCCGGGGCGACCTGCGGGTCGATATCAATGCGCAGCCGCCGCCAGGCCGCAAAGGCGCCCGGCAACTCGACGCTGCCCGGCTCGCCGCAGCCCACGTCCAACAGCAAGGGGGCGCCGCCAGCCAAGCGCGCAAACTCCGTCATCAGGCGAAGGACATCAGGCCTTCAGGCTAGTGTGGGACACTAGGCCCGTTCGTCGCGGAACACCGAAAAGCGCGGACCCACCGGCTTGTTTTCAGAGGCTCGCGCCGCCGCTGGCGTCCGTCGTGGCAGCGGCAGTTGGGCGGCGCGCTCGCTGATCTGCAGCTGGATGGCCTCGAGCTTGGAGTTGTCGTCGGCGTGGCACGGGGCGCCGTTGCGCACCGGGCCCACGATCTTGCCCGAACTGAAGGAGCCGCGATACTCGCAGTCGAAGGCGCCGGCAGCCGCACCCTTGAGGCGCACGGCGAAACCAATGAGCGCCACGCCCTGGCCGCGGCTGCCGCAGCCCTCGCCGCCGCTGGCCCACTCGGTCTCGACCCCGTTCTCCATCAGCGCCTTGTATTCGATGTCCTCGGCGGCGACGCGCTCGAGCGGAGTGATGGCGAAAGCCTCGATGGCCAGGCGCTCGCCCAGCTCTCCGGCCCAGAAGGCATCGGTGAAGGAGACATCGCCGCGGTTCTGCAGGTGCAGGTCGATGCGCACGGGCGCGTCCCCACTGGCTTCGGGCGCCGCGGCCCTGGGCGGCGCAGGCGCAGTTGCAGGCGCAGGCGCCGCGGCGGCGACGTCGACGGCGGCCCGTCCGCGCGGCTCCAGCCGCTGCACCTCCACCTCCATGTTGGGCATGTCCTGACCACGCAAGGAGGTGAGCAGCAGGTTGGCAGGCCCTTTGGTCACCTTGACGATCACCATGTCGCGCGGCTCGCACAGCCAGGGGCTGTTGTTGCGCGGACCTGTCATCAACTCGATCTGCTGGGTCGCGCCCGGGCCGGGGCCGACATGGATGGCCGGCAGGACGAGTTCGGCGTCGTCGCCGATCTTGCGCGGCGCGGCCGAGGTGACGGAGACCAGATACAGGCCCCGGGTGAGGGTCAGCACCTGCACGGTGGACTGAAGGCCGGTGGAGGGTTGGTCCATGGGGGTATCGAACCGGAACGACGCTGGGCGTTGAGCGAGAAGCGCCATACCGGCTTGGAGCGCAACGGGGAAGGCGCCGGCAAAGCCCCATCGAACGCTCGCGGCCGTCGCCCCCCGCGCCGCCTCAGGACCGCGGCGCGGGTGTCACACCGGCGCCCGGCCTTAGATGGCCGCCAGCGCGTCCCTGGAGCGGCGGCGCAGCATCGTGCCGAGGCCGCCGAAGCCCACCAACATGAGGGCCCAGGTCGCCGGCTCCGGGACGCCGCCGTGGATCCGCTGGGCGGTGACGAAGATGCCGTCCTCGGACTGGCCCGGCAGCGTGCCGATCTGGCTGACCGTGAAGGTGTTCGCGGTATTGCCGTTGTACGTCAGGAGCCAGAGCGGCGAGTTGGAGCCGAACTCGCTGGTGACGATGGCGTCGCCCTTATAGGCCAGGAAGTCACTCGCGGCCGCCTTCTGGATGTCGATCGGGTAGTTGGCGACATAGAAGCCCTCGAGCGGATTGCCCGAGCCGAGGTTCGTCGGCACGACGCTGAGGGTCTCGGCCAGGGGGATGGTGGTCGGCGCGCCGCTCGCGTTCACGAGGTTCAGCAGGGTGACGGTCCCGCCCGGGCTGATCGCATGGACCTGACCGGTTCCTTCGGAGGCGACCAGCAGGTCGCCGGCGTACTGCCCATAGGCGCTGGAGGCGATGTCCATGCCCTCGGTGTCGGCGCCGATGCTGGCCAGCAGGTTGACCGTGCCGCCGCTATTGACGGTGTAGATGTTGCCGCTCGTGGTGGTCACGATCATGTCGCCGCCGAAGCTCGAGCCCGGATCGAAGAGGATCTGGCGCGAGGCGCCGGCGTTGCCCGGCAGGGTGGCGAACAGGCTCGGCGAGCCGCCGGAGTTCGCGTATTCATAGATGGATTGATTGGCGGGCGAGGCGAAGACGTTGCCGCGGCTGAAGCCGCCGAGGCCCAGCGCGCCGGCCAGGACCACCTCGCCGCCGCCGCTCGGCAGGGGCGAGCCGAACTTCTGCACGTTGCCGCCGGTGAGGTCGGTGGAATACAATTGCAGGTTGTTGCCGCCGAAATAGACCGAACCCACGAACTTGTTGCCGGCGTAGTTGAAGCCGATGGTGTTGTCCTGGCCTTCGACCGTCGAGATCGCCGAGGCGCTGACGAAGGTCGTGAAGGTGACGCTCGCCGCGGCCGGCGCCGCCAGCGCCGCTCCGGCAAGCACGGTGGTCACCGCCAGAGCCGCCCGCCAGTTCGTCTGAAGATGCTTCATCTTGATTTCCTATCCGCCTTACGCCGCCACCGGCCCCCGCACAGCCATTGCGGGGTGACCGCCGGAACATGGCCAAATTGACTCAAGCCCGACCTTAGGGATTTGTCAATAGTTGTTAAGATTCGGCCGGCAGGTTGCGGCGGAAAAACGCGTTTCCATAAGAACAATTCGCCCTGTGGTTGAAAACTACGGTTTAGAAGCGCGTCGGCCGCAGGCGAAGCCGCCGTGGCGTCGCGCCGGCCATCGGCTTCGAATTGGTGGGGACGGAGGGACTCGAACCCTCACGGCCTTGCGGCCTGCGGATTTTAAGTCCGCTGCGTCTGCCAGTTTCGCCATCCGGGCTCGAATAATAACATCATTCTCCCCAAAGTCCAATCTAGTTGCAAGGCGCTGCATAGTGCTCTAATCCGATTCGGCCGCTGCGATGTACTCTGCAGGCCCGATCACCTCTTCCGCTTTGGAGTTTTCATCTCTTTGCGCATGCGCTGTTCGGCTTCCGCGCTCCAGTAGCCGCAATCGAGCTCGAAAAAAACGGACGTGTACGGGATGGTCATGGCCGTTTTGATGATGAGCACGCGAAAGACCCGGGCGGCCTGATCGAGTTTCGCAATGATCTGCTCGTGCGGCACCTGGCGCACCGCGGCGCCAAGCATACGCTCGAGTTTGCCGCGGTAGTCGAGCACGCCTGCGGCATCGTGCTCGGGGACGCAGGCGAGTTCCTGGTCGAGGTAAATGTTGGCGCGAACGTGCGTGGCCTCGGTGATGGCATCGAATACCTTGCCGACCGCTTCCACCTGGTCGCCGCCGGCAAAAATGGTTTCGATGCCGGGCTTGGATTGCGCCGGGTACGCGGAATCGGCCACGACGATCCAGTTGCGATGGCCGTAGAGAGGCAGCAGTTCGCGTAGACGGAGCTCCCAGGCGCCTGGGGTGGATTTTTTCGCAGCCGGCATTCGTCTTCTCCCTGCTTTCACTCTAGACGAGTTCTTCGTCGGCGCAGACGGCAACCTTTCCGCACTTGCCGGAGGCCATCGTGGCGTAGGCTTCCGAAGCGAGGCGCAGCGGGAAGCGGTGGGTGATGATATCGGCGGGGTGCAGCTTCCAGCGCACGAGGCGCTCGACAAGTTCTTCCATCAGCCAGATCGACGTGACCCACGAGCCGTAGATGGTCTTCTGGTCGTGAATCATGTCGGGCGAGGGATTGAGCTCCACGGTGCCGCCTTCGCCGATGAACACGATGCTGCCCCACTTGCGCGTGGCGCGAACTGCGGTGGCACGAGCCAGATTGTTGGCGGAGCAATCGACTGCGCGTTCTACCCCCTGCCCGCCGGTGAGCTTTTTGACTTCGGCTACGTTATCGGGACCCGCGGCGAGTATTTCGTCGCACAGTCCGAGATTGCGGGCGATTTCCATGCGCTCCGGGATGACGTCGATGCCGATGATTTGCTGCGCGCCGAGCTTGCGGCTGAGCGCGGCGGTGGCCAGGCCGACCGGCCCCAGGCCGGTGATGAGCACGGCGTGGTTCCCGTTGATGCCGATTTTCTCCAGCCCTTCGTAAACCGTGCCAAAACCGCATGCCACCTGCGCGCCGTCGGAGTAGGAGAGTTCGCCGGGCAGGCCGACCAGGTCCTTTTCTTCGGCGAGCATGTAGTCGGCCATGCCGCCGTCGCGTTGCCAGCCATAGGCGCGGCGGTACTGCTCGCTGGAACAGGAGATCATGTATCCGCGGCGGCAATCATTGCACACGCCGCAACCGGAAATGTGATAGACGATGACGCGATCGCCCTCTTTAAAACGGCGGCAGCCAGGCCCGGTAGAGACGATCTGCCCGCACGGTTCGTGGCCGGCGATCACTCCCTGGTAGCCTTCGGGGCCTTTGCCCAGGTGCTCGTGGTAAATGGCGCGGATATCGGAGCCGCATATGGTAGAGGCCTTGACGCGCAAGAGGACTTCGCCATGACCGGGCGTGGGCACCGGCACAGTGCGCATTTCGACCGTGGAATTGCCGGGCAGATAAGCCGCGGACATGGTGTCGTTCATGGGGGATTCTCTCCAGATTTCAACTTTCGATCGAAGCTCTCAGCTCAGCTCTCAGTTTTCAGCTATCAGCTTTCAGAGCTTTGCCCCTTCACCGGAACGAGAGAAGCGGGGTTTTCGATAAGGAACTGAAAGCTGATGGCTGATAGCTCGACTTTACGGCGGCGTGATGGTGCCGTCCACGTCCCAGAGCGCCTCCCAGGTTTGGTTCGCTTTCCACAGGAAGACCTGGCCCTTGATAAGGCGGCAACCTCGGTCGATCCCGGCGATCTGGCCCATTTCTTCATCGCTGAGCGGCTGGCTTATGACTCCTTCCAGGTTGGCGCGGTAGTGGTGGACGGAAAACGGGATGGGAATCTGGCCACGCTGCACGGCCCACTTGATGCAGACGACGGCGGGATGAATTCCGTGGCGCTTCGCGATGCTGACGATCACCGGATCCTCGGTGGGCGAGGTGTCCTCCGGGGTGCGGTCGCGCTCGGGGCGGCCTGGCGAGCCGATGGGGCAGTAGCCTACGGGCTGGATGCCGTTCTCGACCACGAACTGGAACAGCTCCGGCTGCTGGAAGTGCGGGTGCAGCTCCATTTCGTTCACCGCCGGCTTGATGCGGGCATCGCGCAGCAGCAGCTTGAGCTTGGCGATCGTCATATTCGAAGTGCCGATGTTACGTACCAGGCCCATGTCGACCAGCTTTTCCATCTCGCGCCAGGTCTTCATGTAGTTCTCGTGGAGATAGGGCTTGGCATCGGCACTCCGAGAGCTGACGTCGCAGCCCGGAGGATGAAAATTCGGAAACGGCCAATGGACAAGATAGAGATCGAGGTAATCGAGCCGCAAATCGGCGAGCGTCTGGCGGCAGGAGCCGAGCACGTCGTCGTGCCTGTCGTTCCAGACCTTCGAGGTAACCCATAGCTCTTCGCGCGGGATGCCGGACTTCATGACAGCTTCCAGCGCGGCGCCGATTTCTCGCTCGTTGCCATAAACCGAGGCGCAATCGAAGTGCCGGTAGCCGATGGCGGCAGCGCCTTTGACGGTTTCGGCCACTTCTGCGGCGGAGACGTGATCGGAACCGAACGTTCCGAGACCGATGACCGGCATCAGCGTGCCGGAGTTGAGTTTTCGCCGGGGAATCAACGCGGGGTCGATTCGAACAGAGGGAGATTGGGCAGCCTGGCTCATTCCGGGTCCACGTTCCAGAATTTTTTACAACCGTCGTGCGAACAGCACAGAATACGCTTTCCGGCCCTGCACGCGTCAAATCCGGACGGGGAAGAAAGCAACGTTTCAGCCAGACTGCCGAAAGCTTATTGCAGGGGCCTGTAGCGGATGCTGTCTCCGTCAAGGCGGTACTCGGCGGAACAGGAATCGCCACCGCAAATCATCGTCTCGCCGCGGTAGAGCTGGCGCTGGGTGATGAGCCCCATGGTGCCGCATCGCGGGCAGGACATCACGGCCACATACGGATTCTGCGCGTGGCCCAGCTTGGCCTGATTCTCCAGCACGAAGACTGTTCCGGGGTCCATTCTTTCGGGAATCCATTCTTCCAGAAACTGCAAGTCGGCTGACATCTTACCCTCCCTCCGGGTTGATGCTTCCCGAGCCCTTCCGTTACCGGCCGGGCTCTGTTGTTCAGCAACAGCAGGCTGCGAATGGCGTCTCAGGTTGACGGCGCTCCGTTGGAGACAGTTTTGACGGCGACAGCAAAATAGTCAACTGGAATCAGAGGCGGGGAGTTACCGAAGCGGATTCCCCGTGCGAACTTGTGTGCTTTGCTTATCGCAGCGCCGTCTTCTCCCCGCCGCTGCTCAGATCGCGCGCGTAGGCGTCAATCAGCTTATACGTCTGCTCATTGCGCAGAATAGCTTCGACGTATGTACGAGTTTGCGTGAAGGGGATCGACTCGACAAATTCGTCCATGCCGGTGTAGGGCCCGGCGGACTGCCAGTCGGTCACCCGGTAGTCGCCTGCGTTGTAGGCCGCCAGCGCGTATTCCTGAACGCCGCCGAACTTGTCCAGCATCTGTCGCAAATACCGCGTGCCGAGACGGATATTGGTCTCCGGATCCAGCAGTTGGTAGGTCCTGAAATTGCGCATGCCTACCTGGCGCGCCATGACGCGGCCCACGCTGGGCAGCAACTGCATCAGGCCGTAGGCGCCAGCGTAGGAAATGGCCGAGGAGTTGAATTCCGATTCCTGCCGGATCAGCGAAAGCACAAGGTAGGGGTCGAGGTTGTACCGCGCTGATTCGGTTTTGATGGTCTCCCACCATGGCTCGGGAAAGAGGATGCGCCAGTAAGCCAGCGGAATCGATTGGATGGTCGCCGAAGCAGCGTCAGGAATAGCGCGCTTCATGGCGCGGAGGGCGAGGAACGTTTCATCGTAGGACGCGTAAATCTGCGCCTCGCCGAGCGAGCCCCACGACGACCAGTCGGAATCGGCGGCGATTTCGGGCGCGACGTATTCATTCAGGCCCGCATTGGCCAGCAGCCGGGCCTTGGCCAGGTGCGGCCGGTCGGTAGGGAATGCGTCCACTTGCAGAGGCTTGGGCAGATGCGGATAGGGAGCCGTCGCCGAAGCGGTTGCGGGTTCCGGCTGTCCCAGCACATTCAGGCGCACGCGCGCCAGTTGCGCGTAGTAATAGTTGGGGTGGTCGACCACAATGTCCCGATAATTGGTGGCGGCAAGCGCCGGGGCGTGATTTTGACGTTCGAAGAGTCGGCCGCTCCAGTAGAGCGCGGAGATGCTCTCGCTGGCGTCAGGATAGAGCTTGATTTCCTGGGCAAACAGCTTTGATGCCGCGTCATATTGTCCCATCCGGTAGCTCAACCAGCCGGCGCGCCAGTTGGCGGCAGGGGCATTGCCGCCCCGCGGAAAATTGTCGGCCAGGTAAGCGTAGTACTCGATCGCGGCAGGATAATCGTGGCGCAGCAGGTACATGTTGCCGCTGGAGAAGAGCGCTTCCTCAAGCCATGGGCTCTGGGGGAAACGGCGCTCCATCTCCTCGACGATGCTCTTTTGCTGGCTGGCGTCCTGGCGGTCGCGGGCCAGTTCCATCAGCAGGTAAAGCCGGCGCGCGCCGTTTTCATCGTTGGTATCAGGCAGCGCTTCGGCGCGGGCCAGACTGAGGCGGTCGAGGCCCAGTTCGCAGGCAGCTTCGGCAACGTCAAACCCCTGGCGCTCCTCCGCGCTGAGCGTCGAATTATGGGCCAACGCGCGGTACTGCTCGGCGGCAGCGCTGAACCGGCCGGCCCGGTAGTAAGCGTCGCCGAGGCTACGCAGTTCGGCTACAGTAAGTGTCGATCCGGCGCCCATCTGCATCAGCTTCTGCCGCGCGGCTTCCGCTTCAGAAGTGAGCGGGTGGCCGAGCAGAAGCTGCTTGAAGATGCTGACTGCTGTGTCGCTCTGGCCGAGCGCCTGCGCCACCTGCGCGTCGGCGAGTTGGAACGCCGGCGTATTCTCTTCATCCGTGCCCTCTGCCGCGGCCAGCGCTTTTTGCGCGCCGGTGGCATTGTTCAAAGCCAGCAGCACATTGGCTTCGAGCACCGGGGCCTGGTCGACAAAGACGCTATCGGGATAGCGGGTTGAAAAACCGTGCAGCAGCTTTTCGGCCGCTGCATCATCGCCGGCGGCGTGGCTGGCTTCGGCATCGAGGTAGTCGGCGTAATCGCCGAGTTCGCCGTCGTGGTCAAGCGCCTCGCGGAAGCTGATTTCGGCGTCGTGGTAGCGGCGGTCGAGCAGATAAGCGTGCCCCAGCGCGAGATAGGCAGCCGAGGCGGCTTCGCCGGTATGGCTACGCGCGTATGCCGTGACACCGGCGTAGGCTGCGGCAGTTCGCATGGTGGCCAGTTGCTGGGCCATGGGGCGCAATTCAGTGGAGGCTACGAACGCGAGTCGGATGCGCCGGGTGCGCGCGATGCGAGCGGCTCGGCTCAAACGGCGGCGGTGCGTTCTGCGATAACGGGACCTCGATCTAGCGTAAATGCGGGTGTGGGTGGTTCGGCGGGATCGCGTGGCGATTTTGGTGGTCTTGGCGGATTCTTTCCTTCCGGCTGTAGTTTTCCTGCCGGCGCCCGACTTCTTTTGAGTGGCAGCGGAATGCGAGGGAGAATCAGAGGCGGTGGTTGACGACTGCGCGGTTAACCAGGGCACAAGCAGGAACAGCGACAACACTCCTGCGAGCCAGCGCACCGCCGGGCGGGCGGAAAAGATACGGGGGACCACATCCATCATGTTCTCACTTTATGCCCTTTTCGCCTAGCCGTCGGGCGCCGGAACCATGAGTGTTACGACGCGGAAGTGCAGTGTGAGGTTAGCCGAACGTCTGGTGAACCACCGGGCTGCATCTTTGCCGCATCTTTGCCCCGGGAATACGGTCCAGAACTGCCGGCTGCGTTCTCCGCCACTTGTTTGGGAGCCGCTGAGAATAACCCGGGTGCAGTACCGTGCCTGACCGCCTGATTCCACTGGAGCCCCCAAAACCCCGCATGGTATCCTGCTGTTAAGCAGGGTTCCCATGCACATCCGCGCCGCCAATGCACCCCTCCTCGCGCCCGCCCGGCGCTGGTCGCGGTCGCGCGCGCGATCCATTTGCCCGCGGCGCCACTTGCGCGTGCTGCCCACCCGCACCCGACCTAGCCTTTTCGCCAGCGACTAGCGCCGGTCCCGCGAACTTCGCCGACATCTGCAAGCGATCGATCCCGACGGAGCCGCGGCCACATCGCATCCGCCCCGGCCGCATCGGCCGCAAACGCACGCGCCCTGTTTAACGAACCCGCCAAGGAGGCTGCACCATGACTCAACAAGAACTCCATGCACAATACGGACCCAAGTTGAGAGGTCCTGTCCCCGGCCCGCATTCCCGGGCCGCCGTCGAAGCCGACCACCGCCTGATCTCGCCCAGCCACACGCGCTCCTATCCGCTGGTCGCAAAGCGCGGCCGCGGTGTCCGGATCGAAGATGCCGACGGCAACGAGTTTCTCGATTTCGCCGCCGGCATCGCCGTGGTTTCCACCGGGCATTGCCACCCTGAAGTGGTCGCCGCCGTCCGCAAGCAAGCCGGCGAGCTGATGCACATCTCCGGCACCGATTTCTACTACGAAGGCCTCAACGCTTTCGCCGAACGCCTCTCCGCGGTGGCGCCCATGCCCGGGCCGCACCGCTTTTTCTATGGCAACTCCGGCGCCGAAGCCATCGAGTGCGCCTTCAAGCTCGCCCGCTACCATACCGGCCGCCAGAATGTGATCGCCTTCTTCGGAGCGTTCCATGGCCGCACCATGGGCGCGCTTTCGCTCACTGGCTCCAAGCCGCAGCAGAAACGCCGTTTCGCCCCGATGGTTCCTGGCGTTACCCATATCCGGTATCCCTACGTCTACCGCGGAACCATGGGAGGTCCGCAGGAGCAGGAAGCCTACGCGCTCAACTGCGCGCGCTACATCGAAGATGTGCTCTTCAAGACCACCGTGCCGCCGGAAGAAGTAGCTGCCATTTTCGTTGAGCCCATTCAGGGTGAAGGCGGATACATTGTGGCGCCCGACAACTTCATGCGCGAGCTGCGCGGCATCTGCGACCGGCACGGCATCCTGCTGGTCGTCGACGAAGTCCAGTCCGGCTGCGGCCGCACGGGCAAGTGGTGGGCTGTGCAGCATTCCGGCGTCGAGCCCGACATCGTGTGCATCGCAAAAGGAATCGCCAGCGGCATGCCCCTCGGCGTGTGCATGAGCCGCGCCGAGATCATGGACTGGGTTCCCGGCTCACACGCCTCCACCTTCGGCGGTAATCCCGTCTCTATCGCCGCTGCCCTGGCCACCATGGATATCCTCGATCGCGAAGCCATTGCTAATGCTGCGCGCGTCGGCGAATTCATGCTGGAGCGCCTGCGGGGCTGGGTGAAGACTCACCCGCTGGTCGGCGAGGTGCGCGGCCGCGGCCTGATGATCGGCATCGAGCTGGTCCGGGACAAGTCCACTCGCGAGCCCGCTGCCGACCTCCGCGACCGCGTCGAGACGCTGGCTTTCGAGCGCGGCCTGATGGTGCTCGGCTGCGGCCAGACCACGCTGCGCCTCTCGCCACCGCTCGTGGTCAGCAAAGAGGAAGCGACTGTGGCGCTGGACATCCTCGAGGATGCGCTGACGCAGGCTGAAAAGGAATACGCCGAATCGAGGTCACCCGTAACCGCACACGCTTGAGGGCGCCCGAAATGAAACCCGGCGATACGAAAAGGTAGGGCCGCATTTGCCCCCAAGGCCCGCCAAACCAGGTACATGGAAAATTACCTTTGGCAGGTTGCCCGCAGGCGGTCCCTTGGCATTTAATGGAGAGCGTACTACCCCTGACGTCTCTCTGCCTTCACCATCCGGATCCCCGCACGTGTCCGGACTTTCCTCATAAAGGAGCGCCTGAAATGAGCTATAGTCGCAGATTCCTTTCCATCGCCGCCCTCGCGGCATTTTCGGTATTCACATGCAACGGCTGCCATTCCGGTTCGCAGCAACCAGCCACTACCAGCTCGACGAACACCCCAGCTTCTCCCGCCGCGCCTTCCTCCTCGCAAGCTCCAGGACAGACCGCGGCATCGCAGCCCGCCGCCCCTTCCGGGGCTCCGGCCGGTTCGCAGTACCAGGCCGAGCGCGCGCCCCAGGCGCCGCCCCCGCCCGCCATGGTGGACCTGCCCGCCGGCACGGATCTGCGCGTCCGAATCGATCAGGATCTCGGCTCGAAGATCAGCCGCAGCGGCGACTCTTTTTCCGCCACGGTCGCCAATGACGTAACGGTGAATGGCCAAGTCGTCATTCCGCACGGCGCACAAGCCGACGGAACGGTTGTCGACGCCAAACCGCTGGGCCGCTTCAAGGGCGGAGCTGTGCTGGCGTTGCGCCTTGAGCGCGTAACCACCCGCTGGGGCAGTTACCCGGTAGCCACCAGCACCATTTCCCGCGCGGAAAAAGGCAAAGGCAAGCGCACCGGAGTTATGGCCGGTGGCGGCGCAGGTCTCGGCGCGCTGATCGGCGGGCTGGCCGGCGGCGGCAAAGGCGCCCTGATCGGCGCATTAGCCGGCGGCGGCGCCGGCACGGCGGGCAGCGCGTTCACGGGCAACAAGCAGATCTTTCTGCCTGCTGAAACCCTGCTGACCTTCCACCTCGACCACTCCGTCCACATCACCGAACAGCGCCAGTAAATCCCCTCCATTGCCGTCACTCAGGGTGCCCCAGGTCTCGATTCTGAGACCTGGGAGACCACCGCAGTCGAGGCGTTTCCATCTCCGCCTTCCCCTCACTTTCTCAGCGCAAACCGCCCCCGAACTTCATACCGCGAACCCTCCGGCTCAGTGAAGCTCTCGTACAGCAGAAATTCCCGCCCCTCGAACGGCGTAAACTCCGGCGGATTCTGGCGCCACGAACGCGGCGCCGGCACCCCGCGAAATCTCCTGCGCCCCCTGGCCCGAGCCAGGGTGATATGGGGATGGAACGGCCGCTCCTCCGCTGCAAATCCGCACTTCCCTGTCGCCGCCGTCACTTGCTGCTGCAGCGCGATCAGTTCCGGACCCGGATCGACGTCCACAAACACCACTCCCGCCCGCTCAAAAGATCCCAGCGCCCCGAGCCGCACAGGCACCGTCGCAGCTCGCAGTTCGCCCAGCCGCGCCTTCACGCAGTCAAACTGCTCCACGTCCGCATTGCCCAGGAACTGCAGCGTGATGTGCCACGCTTCCGGCGATGTCCAGCGCAAATCGTCGGCGGCGTGCCGCAGCGCCGCCACCACCTCCGCAAGCTGCGCTCTGACTTGCTCCGCCAACGGAATCCCTATGAAAAGCCGCATATCGCCGGTCCCATAACCTGCCCATGACTGCTCTCGCAAAGGGCCGCCAGCTTACACCGCCTGCTCCGGCGGCCCTACACACACCACGAAATACGAGCAGGGCTCCGTCTTGCTGGCGTTGGACACGGAGTGCTTGTCTCCCGCCACGCATATCCCCATATCCCCTTTCTTGAGTATCTGCGTCTCGCCGTCGGTCATCAGGTTTACCTGCCCGTCGGTCACCAGCCACATCTCGGTATGCTTGTGCGTGCCGACCGGTTCCCAACCTGCTCCCGGTTCCAGAGTCGTGTGGTGCGCCTCCAGGCGAATATCGTCCGGCAGCATGCCCAGCACAATGTGCCGGCTCACGCGCCCTGTTGCCGAAGGATGCGGCGCCGGTCCCTCCGGATAGCGGCCGGAAACCAGCTTGTTGGGTCCCGGCGGCGCATGCTGGGCTCCCATGGCCGCAGGCGAGAGCGCGCCCACAGCGGCAAGCAAAGGCAGCAGAGCAGAAAATTCGCGGCGATTCATTGATCCCTCCACTCGAGAGCCCGTTGCGGTGAGCGCCAACATCCCATCCAAGCTCCCGAATGATATAGATTACCGGAGAGAACCCTGCTTCATCCGACGGAGGATCGTCCGTGAAGGCGCTGGTAAAAAGCAAGCCCGAGCGCGGTCTGTGGCTCGAAGAAATTCCCGACCCCGTGATCGGCATCAACGACGTGCTGGTGCGCGTGCGTTACACCGGCATTTGCGGCACCGATCTGCACATTTACCAGTGGGACGAGTGGGCGCGCAAGACCATTCCGGTGCCCATGGCCATCGGGCACGAGTTTGTGGGCGAAATCGTCGCCGTCGGTTCCAACGTCAATGACTTCTTCCCCGGCGACCTGGTCAGCGGTGAAGGCCACGTGGTTTGCGGCCGCTGCCGCAACTGCCTCACCGGCCGCCGTCATCTCTGCGCCTCGACGCAGGGAGTGGGCGTCAATCGTCCCGGCGCATTTGCCGAGCTCATCTCGCTGCCCATGTCCAACATCTGGCGCCACCATCACGGCATCAACGAAGAAGTCGCAGCCATCTTCGATCCTTTCGGCAATGCCGTGCACACCGCGCTTTCCTTTCCGGTGCTCGGCGAAGACGTGCTCATCACCGGGGCCGGGCCGATCGGCATCATGGCCATTCCCGTGGTGCAACACGCCGGCGCGCGCCACGTGGTGATCACCGACGTCAATCCCTTCCGCCTGGAACTGGCGCGCAAAATGGGCGCCACGCTGGCCATCAACTCAAAGGAAACATCGCTGGCCGAAGTGCAGAAGCAGCTCAACATGGCGGAAGGCTTCGATGTAGGGCTGGAAATGTCGGGCAATGCGCAGGCGTTGCGCGAAATGATTTCCAACATGAGCCACGGCGGCAAAATTGCGATCCTCGGCATCCCCGCCACCGAAACGATGATTGACCTGCGCCAGGTAATCTTCGACATGATCACTCTCAAGGGTGTCTACGGCCGAGAAATGTACGAGACCTGGTACAAGATGAGCGTGATGCTCGAATCGGGCGTAGATATTTCGCCGGTGATTACCCACCGCTTCCGCTACGACGAATTCGAGCGCGGCTTCGAAGCGATGGTCAGCGGTCAGGCCGGAAAAGTCATCCTCGACTGGACGAAAATCTGAAGCGATCTTCGTCAAGAAGCCAAGGGGATTTACAGGTATACAGGCTTACTGAGACTGTGACTGTATGACCGTACGGGCTTAAATACTTTAAAAAGCGAGGATCGGGTTACAGGCATACAGTCCAGAATTGAAAAAATTATGTGTCCCGATCGGCCCAAAGCTTCATTTAGGCTCGGTAAGCGATTCGGAGATGCACGAATCCACACGCCAAGGGCCAACATTTTCAACGTCGAAGTGACCGCTTCTTCGCATCCAATTTTCGTAGGTATTAAAAATGCCTAGTTCTGGGCCTTTTTCGGACCCGGAAAGACCTACACTCAGGATAGAGGGAATTTGTGAAACACGTCCTCAATGCGAGCCGGCCGGATCTGATCGCACTCGCGTTTGTCCTTCAAGGACCTGTGGCAATCGGACGTTTTTTGCTGATCCTTGCCACGATTTCGGTGCTCACCATGCCTCTGACGCAGGATATTTGGACCTGGGATCATTTCCTGCGCGGAGGGCAGGATTTTGAAACCGGGATGCTCACAATCGTGATGATCTTGTGCCTGGCAGTGCTGCTTTCGCAACTTTGCAAGAGACATATCTATTTGTTGTTTACCGTCCGCCGTGTGCTTGCATTTATCCTCGACCGTGGTGAGTTGCCGGGACGATCACTTGTGGAGGCATACTTCGAATTTCGTGTGGAACCAGCGAGCGGCTCAGCCATAGGCAGATATACCCTGCCGCTCAGAATCTGATCCGCAGACTCTCTCCGATACTGGATGCGAATGGCTTGCTCCCACGCCTTCGCAATCATGCCAAGCGAATCAGTTCGATTATGCCTGACGTGGAGAGGCAATGAAGAAATCAGAAGTTCTGCAAGCCTGGGCCAGCATCCTTGCCGGCCGCAGGCCGTCTCTTTCGATTGAGATCACCAAGGAATGCCCGTTGCGCTGTCCGGGATGTTACGCTTTCGATGCCGCACATCTTGGAGGGGCGACCGAGCTCCGTCATCTCTCCGATTTCAAGGGCGATGAGTTGGTCGCAAAAGTGCTTTCACTCATCGATAAACATAGGCCTCTGCACGTTTCGCTTGTGGGCGGCGATCCGATGGTCAGGTATCGCGAACTCGAATTGCTGTTGCCACAGATAGAGAGGAGGGGCGTGCATACTCAAGTGGTTACGAGCGCTTTCAGGGAGATTCCAGCCGCGTGGAAGAGATTCAAGAAGCTCAATGTTGTGGTATCCGTCGATGGCCTGCAACCGGAGCACGACGCCCGACGCAAGCCTGCTACATACGAGCGGATTCTCAAGAACATCGAAGGAGCGACGGTGACCGTCCACTGCACGATTACATCGCAGATCGCAGATCGCCCAGGCTATCTTGACGATTTCCTTAGCTTCTGGAGCAATCAACGCGCGGTCGCCAGGGTTTGGTTCAGCCTTTTTACTCCTCAACGCGGAGCCACAGACCAAGAGATACTTACCCCTTCGCAAAGGAATTCAACCATCGCCGACCTGCGACGATTACGACGGACATATGCGACTCTGGACATGCCTGAGGCCGTCATTCGCGAACTGGAATCTCCTCCCAAAAGCCCGGAAAGTTGCATCTTCGCGAGAACGACCGAGATCATTTCCGCCGATCTCAGGACTCAGATTACGCCCTGCCAGTTCGGCGGAAATCCGGACTGCGAACAATGCGGCTGCATTGCTTCAATGGGGCTGGCCGCTGTCGGACACCACCGCGTGTTGGGACGGCTGACTGCTGGACACTTCTTCATGGCATCGAGTCGAATAGGTGGCGCGTGGAGAAGCTTCAACGGATCGATCTCGCACAAAAACGGAGTTCAAGCAGAAGTCTCTCCGTTCAACATCCTTGAACCTTAACCCGAAGTTCCTGACTTAAATCCGTTCCGAAACCGCGGTAAGTAGTTTGTGTTACGCAGGTTGGCGCTATTGCAGGCCGATTCTGATCTGCATAATGTACCCATGTAACTAACATTATATGATTGACATTATAGTTATATTT
>DASYYX010000006.1:0-55269 GCA_035946795.1 Caulobacteraceae bacterium
AAACCATCCGATGAACAGGATCGCCGAACTGCTCCCATGGAACTGGAATCCCGCCAGCCGCCGCCACGCCGCTTGACCCGTAAGCGTCCACTTCGCTCACAAGTGGACGCTTATCAGCGCGGGCCATATGAGACGCTTACCGTCTCCGACGGGACGACGACGTACCGCGACTACATCAAGGCGGACGGCGCCCTCGTCGTCGTCCGCCTGACACAGGGCTCCAGCATCACCTTGCAGTACGTCGTCAGCGATCACCTCGGCTCGGCGACCGTGGTCACCGACTCTTCGGGCAATGTTCTCCAGCGCCTCAGCTACGACGCCTGGGGCATGCGCCGGAACCCGGACGGGACGGTACCGGTCAACCCGATCACCGGCATCATCACCCGCGGCTTCACGGGTGAGGAGATGATGGACGACGTAGGCCTCATCAATTTCAACGCCCGCCTCTACGACCCGCAGCTGGGCCGCTTCCTCGCCGCCGACCCGGCCATGCGCAACGAGTACCTGGACAAGCTCCTGGATCGCTACGGCTATGTCGGCGACAACCCGCTGTCGCTGACCGACCCTAGCGGCCTCTGCTTCATCAGCTGCACCTTCGACGAGATCCTCGGGATCGTGGTGGCCATCGCCCTGCCCGAGCTGCTGCCCGAGCTCGAGTTCCCGGGCGTCAGCGGCGAGGCGCTCACGGCGGCCATGGCGGCGCACCCCTTCCTGGTGCCGCTCAACCTCGGCATCAGCGGCGGGCTCTCCGGCTTCATCTCCACCGGCAATCTCAAGGGTGCGCTGCTGGGCTCGGCGGAGGCCCTGGCCTTCTACGGGGTGGGCGGGGAGCTCAGGGCGGCTAGGTTCACCGGTAAGACCGAGTTCTACGCCACCCGCTTTGTGGCTCACGGTCTCGTCGGCGGCCTCTTCACGGTTGCCGAGGGCGGCAACTTCGGCTCCGGGTTCCTCGCTGGTGGCGTCGGCTCTCTGGCGCCTGCGCCCACAACGGGCCAGGAGCTGACATTCGACGTGTTGGCTGAAGGCACCGCCGAATCGGCGGTGCTGGGCGGCATCGGCTCCGTTCTCGGAGGAGGGAAGTTCGAAAGCGGCGCGGTCACCGGTGCGTTCGGGTATCTGTTCAATGAAATTGCGCACCGCGGGCTCCCGACTGGTCGTTACACGCCCGGCCAACTGCGGAATGTCCTCTACAACGAGGCGGCGTCTATGCGTCCGAACGATCTCAACGCCGGAGTGTTGACCGCCTTTGAGTGGGAGCAACTGCAACTTGGCTATGACGCTATCGCCGACGTGGCGGTGAACCGGAACCTCGCTGGCGCTATTGAGAACTTCGGTTCCGGACCCGGTGCAACGATGGCAAACTACGACCTCACACAACAAGCCGCAGCTGCTGTCGCACAGCCAGGCTCCATCGTGAATTTCATGTACAGCCTAGCCAAGGCCGCTGCGCAGCAAGCTTTGGTGCCGGAAAGTGATATTACTGGTGGGGCGCTGCACTACACGGTCGGCGGTCCCGCTCGGGTCGACCTTTTCGGGCCAGTTACTGTGTCATTCGGCCCGTTTACGTCGATGCGGGACACCGACAGCTACATACGCATCTGCGGGGGGCGCTAATTGGGTAAGGGCGCCGGAATTCTCTTCTTATTGGTCGCCCTGGCATGCGGCCCCGCGTCATTGTCGCACGGTGTTCAGGGAGAAGCGCGGGTGGACGTTCTCGACGCTTATATCGCCCGACTGCGCTCCGAGCACGCCGCAGCATTTGTCACCGAATGCACGGCCGACTCAGAACTCAAGCTGATGGCGACCTTGATCTTCAGGGTCGGGGACCGACGGGCGGCGTATTTCCAGTTCGAGCCGGCTCCGGGATCACGATCGCGCATCTTCACGACGAATTTTGGCGTTCTTCGGATCGAGGACGGCACGGGGGTGCCTATTGATGCGACTGGCGGCTTGTCCACGCGGCCGGGGCAGCTAGAGGCGATGAAAGACCTTACCCGACGGCCATTTCGCTTGGTTTCGACCGAAGATCTCGCCACGATTCGTAGCTTCGATGCCCCCCCGTGCGGGTGGGAGTGAGCTATTATCCGTTAGAGCCGAGCTCCTGGCCGCCGTCCCCGTTTGGGCAAACGCCCGCGGGTCCGCCGTACTGATGAGCGGGTTGGCGGTCCCATGTTGGAACTTATGGCTCTCGCAGGTTGCTATCGGGGGGTTCGCTCTTCGAATACGACTACAACTCCGCAAAGCGACTAGCCGAGGTAAAGCAGGCCGAAGAGCCAGATCCAGGCGCTCCGATGCGGACCGGCGGGTCCAGGAGGCCGTGGCATTGGTGTTCCGCAAGTTCTCGGAGCGCGGCGAGGTCACGCTGGACGAAGCGGTGACGGCGCTCGGGGTCAGCAAGACCACGGTCCGTCGCCTCATCGGCGGCGGCGTTCTGCCGGCGCGCCAGCACTGCAAGGGTGGGCCTTGGATCGTCACGCACGCCGATCTCGAACGTGAGGAAGTACGCCGCCAGGCCGACGCGCGACGATCTCGCAGCCCGGCGCCTGATGAGCGCCAGCAAGATCTTCCCGAACTATCAATGGCATGACGAGATGAGCAGTATGACGCCCCTTCGTCGGAGCCGACGAAGAGCCAGTTCTTGCGCCCCAGGGCCAGCGGCCTGAGGGCACGTTCGGCGGCGTTGTTGGTCATCTCCAGCCGGCCGTCGGCGGGTAAGCGTCCCATTTGACCCGCCTGCCGGTGGGAGGGCGGCGGCCTTAGTGTCCATCCGTCGAAGAGGTGGACACTTGCGATGTCGGATGAGCGGGCCGGGAGGGCTGTCGTCGAGGTGGCGAGTGATCGCCGTCGGCGGCGACGGCAGTGGGCGTTGGCGGAGAAGCTTTCGATCGTAGGCGAGATCGCCGCCAGCGGCGATCCGGTGGCGGAGGTGGCGCGCCGGCATCGCGTGAACGCCAACCAGCTGTTCGCTTGGCGTCAGCTGGTGCGGACGGGGAGCTTGGGTGGGCCGCCTGCCGCTCGCGCGGCGGCCGAGTTTGTCGAAGTGGGCCTGGTGGGCGCGCCGGTGCGGCGGCCCGAGGGGGGCGAGCGGATCGAAATCGTGTTGCCCAACGGGGTGGTCGTGCGCGCGCCGGCGTCGGTGACGGGCGAGCCCCTCCGCGCCGCGCTTTCGGCGGCGATCCAGGGTTTTTCTCGCGAGCGCCCCGCCGCGGTGTAGATTCGCGCCCGATGGGAGAACGCCTTCCCACCAGGCTCGTCCGCGGACTCTCCGAGATCGCGCCGCACTACGATGCGGTCTTCTGCGACATCGTCGGCGTGGTCCACAACGGGCTCGAGCCGTTCGTCGAAGCTTGCGAAGCGCTGCGCTGTTTCCGCGCCGAACGCGGGCCGGTGGTGCTCATCAGCAATGCGCCGGTGGCCTCGGCGCACATGGAAAAGCAGCTTCTGCGCCTGGGGGTGCCGGCCGACACCCACGACGCCATTGTCTCCTCGGGCGATGCGGCGCGGCTCGAGTTCAAGGCGCGGGCGCCAGGACCGGCCTGGCGGATAGGCCCGTCATTCGACGCGCCCCTTTACGAGGGCCTGGGACTGGAATTCACCACCGGTCCGGACGCGGCCTTCATCGCCTGCGTGGGGTTGCGCAACATGCCCGACGACGAGCCGGACGCCTACCGCGCCGAGCTCGGCGAGCTGGCCGGGCGGGGGCTGGAAATGATCTGCGCCAATCCGGACACGGTCTATCGCCGTGGCGAGCGGCTGATCTGGTGCGCCGGGGCGCTGGCCGCGATCTACGAGGACCTGGGCGGGCGGGTGCTGCGCACTGGCAAGCCGGCGCGCCGCATCTACCGCCTCGCGCGCTCCCAGCTGAAGCCCCCGGTCAAACGGGCCGCCGCGCGCGTCCTGGTCGTCGGCGATGGGCCGGCGACCGACATGCGCGGCGCCATGGGCGAGGGCATGGACAGCCTCTTCATCGGCTCGGGCGTGCACGACCTTTCCGATTCCGAGGTGTTCCTGGCCCGCGCCGTGGAGGTGCTGGAAGACCACGGCGTCCACTGCGCCTATGCCTCCCCGACCCTGCGCTGGTAGTCCGTTCGGGGTGACCGAAGCGCCGCCGGCGTGCGCGCGCCAAACACAATCGAGTGGCAAAGACGTAAGTCTATTTTCTCCTGCGAGACGGGGAGGCCGATGACGGTCGGGCGGGGTTGCTTGCGCGCTATCGTGGCGGCGGCGCTTTGCACGAGCACAGCCGCCTGCGGTCCGTTGTCGGCGCCCAAGGCGCAGCGACCCTTGGACCGGGCCGCGCAAGAAGCCGCGGCCGAGAAGCTGGCCGCCGCGTTCGCCGGCGCCTGTCTGACCGAGCCAGACCCGACCGCCGCGACCAGGGACTTGCAGGCCGCTGGCTGGCCGCCCTTCAACACCGTCTGGCGCGAACCGGCGAGCGTCTTTTATGCGGCGCCGCCGTCGCCGGCGGGCCTGTTCGTCATCGGCGAGAGGCCATGGGGCGAGGTCGCCGGAGCCCGGCGACTCACCTGTGTCGGCCACTATCCCGCCCAGACCGCGGCCCCGATGGCGGCGGCCATCGCCCGGCGCTGGGGGGCGGGACGCGACGGCGTCGGCCCCTACCAGGGAGCGCAGGTCTGGACCTTCCAGGTGCGGAAAGGCGCGATCACCCCCCTGTCGTCGACACGTGGAACTTCACCCGCCGAGGCGGCGCTCCTGAGGCCGGAAGACTTGGACGTGGCCATTCAGGTCTCCTACAATCGGGCCCTGGGGGACGTGGCCTCGATGATCGCGGTCAGCCGGTCAGACCGATAAGATCGCGGTTTTCGTCCGTCGCGACTTGCGATCACCGCTGGCGTCAGATGCCCTCGCCCCAGCCGAAGGGCAACTTGGGGAAGGCGCCCTTGTGATAGAGCAGCGGCCCGGCGTCGCTGTTGTGGGAAACGCGCACCCCGCGCCCGACGATGATCTTGTGATCCCCGGCCAGATGGACCTGGGCGAGGGCACAGTCCACGAACACAGCGGTGTCGGGAAGCTCGGGCGCGCCGCCCGGCGCGGAACGCCAGGCAAGGCCCTCGAAACGGTTCTCTTCCGGCGGCTGAGAGAAGCGGCGCACCAGGTGCAGGTGGTCGGAAGCGAGCATGTTGACGCCGAAGACGCCGCAGGCCTCGATCGGCGCCAGCGCCGGGTTCTTCAGGTCGAGACAGACGAGGAGGAGCGGCGGCTCGAGAGACACCGAGGCGAGAGCGTTGGCCGTGGTGCCTACGGGCTCAGGACCCTTCCAGCTGGTGACCACGGTGACGCCGGTCGGGAAACGGCCCATGGCGAGGCGCCACTCCACCGGGCTCAGCGGCTGCAGCGCCGCCGGATCGAGGCTGGCGGACGGTCGCGAATCCATCACAGCACCGGCCAGGGACTCTGCGGCGGCAGGCCGGTGCGGGCAATGACCTCCGCCCCCGCCACCCTGGCCCTGGCGAGCAGCGCCTCTTCGTCGAAAAGGGTCGCTCGGCCGTCATCGATGACCTGGACGCCATCGATCCAGACGCTGTGAACGGCGCGCGCCGGCGCGCTCAGCGCCAGTTGCGAAACCGGCTCGACCACCGGCCCCCACTCGGGAACGTCGGTGTCGTGCAGCACAAAATCGGCCTTCTTGCCGGCCTCCAGCGAACCGATGTCGCCGGCCAGCCGCAAGGCTCTGGCGCCGTTCACCGTGATCAGTTCCAGCAGCGAGGTCGGCGGGAAGAGCTCGGCGTCGAAGCGGGCGTCGCGGAAGATCCCCGCCATCAGCCGCGCCGAGGAAGGGAGGTTGGTGGCCACCCCGTCCGTGCCCAGGAGCACGTTGACGCCGCCGGCGACCATTTCCGGATAGAGCCCCTGGCGCGAGACGCCGAAGGCGCCCTGGATGGCCGCGTGCGGACAGAAGATGGCGTGCGCGCCGGAGGCGGCGAGATGCTCGAGCTCGCCCTCATCGATGCAGGCCAGGTGGGTGAGGCAGACGTTGTCGCCGAGCACGCCGATGCGGGCCAGATGCGCGAGGGGCCGCTCGCCGTAGGTCGCCAGGAACCATTCCGGATCGGCGCTGCGCGGGCTCATGTGCGCCGAGACGCCCAGGCCGTTGGCGTCGGCGAGCGCCTTGGCGGCGCGCCAGACCTCGTCGGGGTTGGTCGAGTGGCCCACGAGGATGGGCCAGGCCGCCAGCCGGCGGCCGTCGGCAGGCCAGCGCTCGACCTCCCGCTCCAGGACCGCGATGGCGGCGGCACAGACGGCTTTCGCGTCCGCCGACGGATCGTAGGCGCGGCCCTCGACCCACTCGCCAAGGCGTCCGCGAATGCCGGTCCCCTCGAGCGCCTCCATGACCGCATCCAGATGGGAGACGGTCCCGGCCTCCAGAAAACAGGTGGTTCCGGCGCGCATCATGGCCAGAGCCGCGACCTGTGCCGAAAGCGCCTCCTCCTGCGCCGTGTGGGCGCGGAAGATCGGGATGACCCAGCGGCTCATCACCGACGAAGGCGCCTCGCCGGGCGCGCCGCGGCGCAGGCCCCGTGTCAGCGGGTCGCCAGTGATGTGGATGTGGCCGTCGACGAAGCCGGGGGTGATGACGAAGCGGCGGGCATTCAGCCTGCGTTTGGCGACGACGGATTGCGCCAGGGCCTCGCGCTTGCCCACCGCGACGATGTGGTCGCCGGCGATGGCCAGGGCGCCGTCGAGAATGACGCGGCGCTTGGCGTCCATGGTGAGGATGGCCGCCCCTTCGATGACAAGGTCGGCGGCGATGCGCTCGCTTGCCCCCGCCGAGGCGGCAGGCTCAGCCAAACCGGTAGCCGGAGAGGCGCGCCATCATGGCGACATCCGAGAACACCCTGCGGCCGGGATCGACGCCCGCGGCTCCCGCGGCCACCATCAGCGGCAGCAGGTGCTCTTCGCGCGGATGGGCGTTCAGCGCCGCCGGCGCCTCGTCCCAACGCGTCAGGCGATCCCAGCGCCGCGCCGGATCGGCCTCTTCCACCGTTTCGGTAAGCCAGGCGTCGAAGCGCTCCGAGGGCCCGGTGGCGCCGGGGGTCCGGAAGGCGTGCATGTTGTGGTAGCTCATGCCGCTGCCGACGATGAGGACGCCCTCCTGGCGCAGGCTGGCCAGCGCCCGGCCGGCGGCCAGGTGCTCCGCCGGATCCAGATCCCGCCTCAGGGACAGCGGCACGACCGGGATGTCGGCGTCCGGGAAGATCAGCAGGAAGGGGATGAAGACGCCGTGGTCGAAGCCACGCGAGTCATCCACGGCGGCGGGCAGACCGGCCGAACCGATCAGTTCGGCGATGCGCCGCGCCAGTTCCGGCGCGCCGGGGGCGGGATAACGCAGCTGATAGGTGTGCGGCGGGAAGCCGGTGTAGTCGTAGATCATCTGGGGGCGCGCCGCCGTCGAGGCGGTGAACGCCGGCTCCTCCCAATGACCGGACACGACCACGATCGCCTTGGGCCGCTCGGGCAGGCTCCCGGCCAGGCCCCGCAGCCAAGCTTCCATCTTCTTCCAGGTGTCGGCCGGGCCGCCCATCAACGACCAGTCCATGAAGAAGCACGGGCCGCCGCCGTGGGGGATGAAGAAGGTGGGCTGAAGCGCCCACTGGTCAGGATCGGCCATGGGATCTGATCTCCCTAATAGGGTCGGTCGCCTCTGACCCACATGCGGTACATGGTGCGGAAGTACTTCTGGTCATCGTAGAGCGTGCCTGTGTGCAGGGTGCAGCGGTTGTCCCACATCAGGAGATCGCCGACCCGCCATTTGTGGCGGTAGACGAACCTCGCCTGGGTCATGAACTCCACCAGCTCGTCGACGAGCTTCAGCCCCTCGGGGCCGGGCATGCCGATGACCTCGGTGACCGTGCCGGTGGACGGCCACAGCGCCTTGCGCCCGTCCGCCGGGTGGGTGCGCACCAAGGGATGCACGACATCGGGATTGTCGCGGACGAGGTCCTCGGGCAGCTCCTGCGCGCCGTACTGACGCGTGCGCATGAAATGCTGGTAGCTGTGATGCAGCTTCAGCGGCTCGATCTGGGCCCGTTGCTCCGGCGTGAGGGCGTTCCAGGCGGCGCAGCCGTCGGCGAGCAGGGTGTCGGAGCCCTCCGGCGGGACCTCGACCGCGTACAGCATGGTCATCATCACCGGTTCGGCCTTGTAGCTGTAGTCGGTGTGCCAGCCGACGCCGTCGTTGTGGGCCCCGATGGGGACCCCGTCGCGGGTGCGGTTCGAGAGGAGGTAGATCTTCGGATAGCCCTCCAGCGTGAACTGCTTGAGGGTATGGTCTTCGGCCTCCCCGAAGGCCGAAATGAACTTCATCAGCTGGTCGGGCGTGAGCTTCTGATCGCGCAGCAGCACCGCGCCATGCCGTTGAAACTCGGCGACCACGCCCGCGACCTCGCGCGGCGAGGCTCGGGAGACGTCGAGCCCCAGGATCTCCGCGCCGAAGCCGGGCTTGAGCGCCTTCACCTCGATGGCGGCGACGGTCATGGCTTCTTCGCTCCCAATGGCGCCTCCAAGCCCCGGCGCCGGCGCCGGATCTAGAGATATGGGGCGCGCGCGTCTTGCCCGCAGGCGACTCCGAAGGATCAGGTCCGACGCATCGGCGCCTTTGAAGCGGCTCGAGGCGGTGCATCTTTTGGCAAGACCGCCGACGGGCGGCAGAGTACCGTCATCGCGACAATATAAGACCGCAGGACATCATGCTCCATTCCATTCTATCCGATGAATTCATGCGTGATCTCGAGAAATCGGACGGATCGATCGAGACTTCATGCACACTGCCGCCGCTGTGCTACACCGACGAGACCTTCTACCGCTTCGAACAGGAAGCGCTCTTCAATCACGAGTGGCTGTGCGTCGGCCGGGAATCGCAGATCAAGGAGCCGGGCGACTACTTCACCACAAGCATTGTGGGCGAGCCGATCATCGTGGCGCGCAACCGCGCCGGGGAGCTGCATGCCTTCTCGGCCGTGTGCCAGCACCGGGCCATGCTGGTGGCCGAAGGGGCGGGCAACACCCGCGGCTTCACCTGCCCCTATCACCTCTGGGTCTACTCGCTGGATGGCGCCCTGGTGAACGCGCCGGCGATGGAGAGAACCTGCGGATTCGACAAGAAGAAGGTTCGGCTGGCGCCGTTCCAACTGGAGATCTGGAACGGCTTCATCTTCATCAACTTTGATCCGTCAGCCGCGCCGCTGGCGCCACGGCTTCGAGCGGTCGAGCGCGCCATCGCCGGCTATCGGCTCGAGGAGGCCGAGCTGGCGGCCACCTTCACCGGCAAGTTCCCGTGGAACTGGAAGGTGATGTTCGAGAACAACAACGACGGCTACCACGCCAACAAGCTGCACCGGGGACCGCTGCATGACTTCGTGCCGAGCGAACGGGCGACCTTCCCCAACGCCGATCCGGCCGACGCCGGCTTTCTGAGGTTCAACGGCACCCTGCATCCCGACGCCAGCTTCAATCCGACCCAGCGCGCGGTGTTGCCGGTGTTTCCGCGGCTGACGGACGAAGACCGCGGCCGCATGACCTTCGCCAACATCCCGCCGACGCTTTCCCTGGTGCTGACGAGCGATCTCGTCATCTACCTGATCCTCAGAGCCGGCGGGGCCGAGGTGATGGAGCAGGACACCGGCATCCTCGTGGCCCCGGGCGCCATGGCCGACCCGGCCTTCGAGCACCGGCTGGAGATGATCATGACCTCGGCCAGGAAGATCATCGCCCAGGACATGCATGTGGACGAACTGGTACAGGTGGGCCTGCGTTCGCGCTTCGCGGCGCGCGGACGCTATTCCTGGCAGGAAGGGGCGCAAGGACAGCTGAACCGCTGGCTCCTGCGCCGCTATCGCCAGACCTGGGAACGCATGAAAGGCAAGACCGAGGTCGCGGCAACGCCGGCGCTCGTCCCGGCCTGAGGCTACGCTCCCTCCGGACGCGCTCTCGCCCGAGGGTGGGATCGCGCTTATGTTCCGCGCAAGGTTACGGTCGGGAAGGCCGAGCGAAGTGGAAGCCTGGCGGTTCAGCACGGCCGATTTCGAAGCGCGCGAGCGGGGCGGCGCCTGGCGCGAGGCCATGCATCGGCTCGGTCTGCCCGTGGGCGAACTCCCCGACGGCGAGCCGCCGCAGGCGGCGGTGACCTCCCTGGCTTCGCCATTGGGGATCATATTCGCCTTGGTGGACGCGGGTCCGCAGACGATCAGCGGCAGGCGCACAGACCAGCCGGCGTCGGTGTGGCTGGCGACGCTGCTCGAAGGCGAGGCGGTGCTGGAGGCCGAGGGCGTGACCCGTGCGCTGGCGCCCGGCGACATCGCCTTCGGACCGACCGGCCGCACCGCCAGCCTGGCGCTGGAGACCCGCTGCCGGCTGATGTTCGTGCAGGCGCCGCGGGTGGCGCTCGACCATCGCCTGGTAGCGGCGCGGAACCTGAAGATCGGGTCCTTGAGCGGCCGCGAGGGCGTGGCGCGGGTGTTTTCCAGTCTGCTGCGGGCCATCGCCGACGCGCTTCCCGAGCTCAGCGAGGAGCAGTTGCGTCCGGTGGAGCTGGCCCTGACCGAGTTCCTGGCCGCGAGCCTTGCCGAAGTCAGCGATTATCGCGCCATCGGCATGGGCGCCCATTCGCCGCACTTGCACCGAATCTGCCAGAGCATCGAAACCCTGCTTCCCGATCCCGAGCTGTCGCTGCGGCGTCTGGCGGTCAGGAACGGCGTCTCGCCCAGGTACATCCAGAAGCTGTTCGCCGCAGCCAGCGAAACCTTCGGCCACTACGTGCGCACCCGCAGGCTCGAGCGCTGCCGCACCGACCTGCGCAGCCCGATGTGCGCCCGTCTGTCGATCTCGGAGATCTGCTTTCGTTGGGGCTTCAACGAATCGGCCCACTTCAGCCGCGCCTTCCGCAATCAGTACGGCCTCTCGCCGCGTCAGTACCGACGGGGCGAGGAGATCGCGGCCGCGCCGCCGACCGGCGGCGAGGCGGCGCCTCGTCTCGCCGAGCCCAGCGTGGCGGATTCGAAGTTCGCATGCTCTGTGGGGAGGCCCTGATGGCGAACTTAGAATCCGTAAGCCACGCTAGAATCATTGGCCGCGTGATGGACCCGGCGGCGGCCTTCGCCCGCGACGGGGCGGTCATTCTGCGCGGCGTGCTCTCGGCCGAGATGATCGGCATCCTGCGCCGGGGGATCGACGAGAACATCGCCTCGCCGAGCCGGATGGCCAAGATCGCCAGCAGCGCCGACGACCCGGGCCTCTTCATCGAAGATTTTTGCAACTGGGGGCGGATCGAAGCCTATCGGCAGGTGATATTCGAGTCCGACCTGGGAAGGATCGCCTCCGCCCTGATGGGCGGCGCCAGTGTACGGCTCTTCCACGACCACATGCTCACCAAGGAGGCCGGGACCCGCGCCCCCACGCCCTGGCATCAGGACCAGCCGTACTACAACGTCGAAGGCCGGTGGAACGTCAGCTTCTGGATCCCGGTCGATCCGGTGGAGCGGAGCGCCAGCCTGAAGTTCGTGGCCGGCTCGCACCTGGGCCCGTGGCGGATGCCGCGCAGCTTCCTGGACAAGGAGGCGCGCTGGTTCCCGGAAGGGGTCCTGGCGGAGCTGCCGGACATCGACGCCGACCCGGCGGCCTTCGAGATCCTGTCGTGGGCGCTCGAGCCCGGCGATGCGGTGGCGTTCCACATGCTGACCCTGCATGCCTCGGGCCCGACCAAAGTGCGGCGGCGCGTATTCTCGGTGCGTTTCCTGGGCGACGACGCCACCCACGCCCCCCGGCCATGGCCGACGTCGCCGGAGTTTCCGGGACTGGAAGCCGAACTGCCGGCCGGCGCGCCCATGGACCACCCGCTGTTCCCGATGGTGTGGAGCGGCTAGTGTCCCAAGTCCGAAGTTCGCAGGTGTGCGGGGCGGGCGTCCGACGAACTTCGGACTCGATCGGACACTAGCAAGCTAATGATTCTAGTGTGGTTTACGGATCCGAAGTTCGCGGTCGAGACCTCCCCAGAACGCATGCGAACTTCGGATCCACCACACTAGTGTCTCAGGTCCGACGTCCGCGGGCTTCCTGAGCCCCCTCGAGCTCGGCTATTGAGTCAGCGGATCGACACCGGGGAGGGCCCCCATGCCCATGCATCCGTTCTTTTTCGTCGGCGCGCTGCTGCACGCCACCGCGATCCTGGTGATCGCCTTCTTCGTCTGGTTCGCGGCCAGCCGCGCCAGCGGCCTGCTTCGCCTGTTCGGCGGAATCCTTGGCCTGTGGCTGGTCGTCCTCGCCGTCCTGGCCGTCGTCTTCGGGGCCAGTGGGGCGGGCAAGCGTTGGGCGCACCCAGGCTGGGGCCCACACGGTCCGATGGGACCGCCGGCGGCGGCGGCGCCGTCACCGGCGCCCAACGCCGCGCCCTAGATAAAGGGGGCGAGGCCCGAAGGCCCCGCGCGTCAGCTCAAGTGCTTGGCGATGTGCTTGTTCATCTCGAACATGCTGACCCTGTCCTTGCCGCCAAAGACGGGCTTCAGCTTGCCGTCGGCGAGGATCTCGCGCTTGTTCGACGGATTCTGCAGCTTGTTGGACCTGATGTAAGCCCAGACCTTGCTGACCACCTGACCCCGCGACAGCGGTGAGGAGCCGACCACGGCGGCCAGCTCTCTGGAGGGGGTCATGGGCTTCTGCAGCGCGGTCGTGTTCCGAGCCATCCGGTTCTTCTCCACCTTTTTGGGGCCCCTCTCCCCGAAGGGCCGGACCAGTGCGATCGATGAGCGATCGGTGACGCTATCGAACAGGATTCTGGGGCCGCAGCAAGCGCTCTCGGTGAGGAAAGGGCGCCTTGGCTGTGGGAAACCGCCCTTTGGGGCCTGAAAAGGGTCAGTCGGGTCTTCAATCCCGGCACCCAGGAGGCGCCCGGGAGCCCTGGCGGTGTCCCCAGCGGAGCCGGCTCAGTACTTGATCGTGGCCGAGAAGCCGACGGTCCGCGGCCGCAAGGTTTCGGCCTCGTACATCAGGGTTTCCTGGTCCTGGTGGCTGAGGTTGAGCTGCGGATGGGCGTCCAGGAGATTGTTGCAGTAGAGCTCGACGTCGACCCTGCCGAAGGTCATGCCGGCGCGCAGCGACACCAGGTTGGTCGCCGGATTAGGGACGACGCCGGCGTCGTAGAAGGCGGAATTGGGATCCTCCGCCGGGATCGCTGCGGTGCGCTTGGACTTGTACTCCCAATCGGCGCGCACGAAGGCGTCGCGGGAGAGCAGCTGGAAATCGTACTGACCTCCCAGCGTGACTGTCCACGGGGCGACGTCGAGCGAGTCTCCCTTGACGGTGAGCACGTCGCCATTGGCGTCCATCGCCGTGTTGGTGAAGCGGGCGTGGGTGTAGCCGACCGCGCCTTCCACCTCGAGGCCGTGCGCCAGGCTGGCTTGGAACTGGGCGTCGAAGCCCTTGGACGTGGCGTTGCCGGCGTTGGTGGTGAACTGGATTCCGCACAGCGGCACATAGAAGGCCTGCTGGATGTTGCTCCAGTCGATCCAGTAGGCGCTGGCGGCGACGTAGAGCCGGCGATCGAAGAACCTGTCCTTGGTGCCGACCTCGTAGCTCCAAACCGAATCGGAATTGTACGAGGTCGGGAACGGCGTGGGGCCGCACGCCGGGATGGGCAGCGGCGGCACCGCTCCGCCGATGCGGTAACCCTTGGCGACAGTGGCGTAGACCATGTCGTCGTCGGTGATCTGGTAGGAGATCGAGCCCCTGGGCGTGAACGGGTGCTCGTCCTTGGAGCCCGAGGTGGTGTTGAACGGGCAATCGGTGACGCCGCTGCCGCACAGCAGGTCCTGGGCGCCGCCGTTGAAGTTGCGGAAGTCGAAGTGGGTCCAGGCGTAGCGGACGCCGCCATCGACCTTCAGCTGCGGGGTGATGGCGAAGGTGGCGTCGGCGAAGAGGGCGTACTGGCGGTCGTGCGCCAGAGTGTCGTTGATGTAGTCGTCGCCATTGGGAAGCAGGTTGTCGCCCCAGGCAGTCGCCATGTTCTCGCCCCAGAGATACTGGGTCAGGGCCGGCAGCTGGGGATCACGAATCTCCTCGGTGCTGCGCTGGGCGTCGTAGCTGAAGAAGGCGCCGGCCACCCACACCAGCCGCGCATTGGAATTTGCCGACTGCAGGCGGAACTCCTGGCTGAAGTTCTCCTGAGTATTGGTGATGAGATTGCTGGCCACATAGTTGGCCAAGGGGCCAAGCACGGCGGCGTTCGGTCCCGTCGGGAGCAGCAGCGGGTAGAAGGCGGTGCAATTGTTGGCGCAGGGATTGCCCTCAGGGTCGGACGGGTAGCCGTAGGTCGGCGTCTGCGGGAACCCGAACTGGTCGACGTAGCCCGCCGGCACCGTGAAGTGCTGGAAATAGGAGAGGTCGTAGATGGTGCCGCTGTAACCGCCGACCTTCTCGCTGCGGTCGTAGTAGGCGGTGTTGGAGATGAAGTTCACCCCAGGCCCGTCCCACTCCACCTTGATGCTCGGCAGCCAGAAGTGATCCTTGTCCGGCTGGATGTCGGGGGTGACGTCACGGAAGATCCCCCGGTCTGGGTTGGAAACCGCCACCGTGTACTCGGACAGGGCGTGATCGAGCCGGTTCTGGTAATTCACCGCGGTCGTCACGGTGATGTTATCCGGCAGCCGCATCGCCAGGGCGCCGCGCAGGACATAGGTGTCGGTGTAGTTGGCGTTCGACTGGGTGACGTCCAGAGTCTGGTAGTCGACCCGGTCGATGTAGCCGCCATCGTGGCGGCCCCAGGCAGAGATGCGGAAGGCGAGCTTGTCGGAGATCAGCGGACCGCCCATGGCTGCGCCGAGCTCATAGTCGGGCGAGCCATGCCAGACGTCGGCAAGTTCGGTATGGGCGAAACCGCTGAAATTGGTGAAGCTCGGCTGAGCGGTGATGTAGCGCACCGTGCCCCCTTCGGAACCGGCGCCAAAGAGCGTGCCCTGCGGGCCGCGCAGCACCTCGACGCGGTCGAGGTCAAAAACCGTCGGCAGGGCGTTGTTGGCGTTGAAGCCCAGGGCCCGCACCTGGATCGGGGTATCGTCGATGTAGATCCCGGTGGTGCCCGAGCCGGCGGTGGATTCGATGCCGCGGATGTACACGTCGTGTCGATCGGCCTGGTAGGTGACGCCAGGGGTGAACTTGGCGATGTCAGCGAACGACTTGATGCCCTGCACGTCCATCTTGGCGGCGGTGAAGGCCTGCACCGAGGCAGTCACACGCGACAGCAGCTCCTCGCGGCGCATGGCCGTCACCACCAGCTCCTGCACCTGGGTGGCCGCCGCCTTCGGATTGGGCGCGGAGGCGGACTGAGCAGCGGCCAAGCCCGGGACCGCGGCCCCTGCGCAAGCTATCGCGAGCGCGAGCCACGACGCGCCGCTCTGCACTGGACCCATGACCGCCCTCCCAGGAACGAATTCCAAGCCGCGGGGCCTGAGTTTTCCTTGCGCTGCATCCCAGCGTCAAGACTGTGATCACATCTTAAGCAGCGTGTGGCTCTGGCGCACCGCTGCGCCAGCGGCTATCTTTGTTTCCGGACGGAAACCTTAAGGGAATCGTCGGGCGTCGAGCCGGGCCCTCAGCCCAGCGGCCCGCTGCATGCGCGAGGCGCGACCATCGCCAATACTTTCGCGGACCGGATGGCCGGTTCGCGCGCCCCGGCGCCCCGGCTGCAAGGGCGCTCGCTGATGTCCAAGAAGAAGAAACTGCCGGGAGAGGACGAGGCGCCGGTCGCCACCCTGCCGGAGGCCAAGGCCTGGGCGGCGGCGCGCGAGGTCATCGAGATCGAATGCCTGGTGCCGGACCTGGCCGGGGTGGCGCGCGGCAAGATCATGCCGGCCTCGAAGTTCCTCGACGACCCGGTGATGGCCCTGCCCTCGTCGATCTTCATGCAGACCATCAGCGGCGAATACCCCGAAGAGAGCGACAGCTTCCGCTACGACCCCGCCGACGGCGACATCGAGCTGCATCCCGACTTCGCCACCCTTTCGGACGTGCCGTGGGCGCACGACCCGACGGCCCAGGTGATCCACGACGCGCTCTTCCACGACGGCCGGCCGGTGGAGGTTGCGCCCCGCCAGGTGCTCAAGCGCATCATCGGGCTCTATGCGCGCAGGGGCTGGAAGGCGGTGGTGGCGCCGGAACTGGAGTTCTACCTCGTCAAGCGCAACCTCGACCCCGACTATCCGCTCGAACCGCCAGTCGGCCGCTCGGGCCGGGCCGAGGCCGGCCGACGCTCCTATTCGATCTCCGCAGTCAACGAGTTCGACGCCGTCTTCGAGGACATCTACGCCTTCGCCGAAGCCCAGGCGCTGGAGGTCGACACCCTCATCCACGAGGAAGGGGCGGCGCAGATGGAGATCAACCTGCGCCACGGGGATCCCCTGTGGCTCGCCGACCAGGTCTTCCTTCTGAAGCGCACCATCCGCGAGGCGGCCCTCAAGCACGACATCTACGCCACCTTCATGGCCAAGCCGATCGCGCACGAGCCCGGCAGCGCCATGCACATCCACCAGTCGGTGGTGGACGCGGTCACCGAAGAAAACATCTTCACCGGCCCGAACGGCAAGCCGACGGCCGCCTTCTTCCATTTCATCGGCGGTCAACAGAAGTACATCGCCCCGGTGACCTGCATGCTGGCGCCCTATGTCAACTCGTACCGGCGGCTGGTGAAGAGCGCCAGCGCCCCGGTGAACACGCAGTGGGGCTACGACAACCGCACCACCGGCCTGCGGATTCCGCCCAGTTCGCCGGCGAACCGTCGGGTGGAGAACCGCGTCCCCTCCTCCGACGCCAATCCGTATCTGGCCATGGCGGCGACGCTCGCGGCCGGATACCTCGGCCTTGTCCAGCGGCTGGAGCCTGGCGAGCCCACCGAGGGTGAGGCCCAGAGCGACGACCTCGATCTTCCCGGCGGCCTCCTCGAGGCGGTCGACCTCTTCGAGGGGACCGAGGAGCTGGCGGAGCTCTTCGGGCGCAGCTTCATGTCGACGTTCACGGCGGTGAAGCGGGCCGAGTTCGCCACCTTCATGCGCGTCATCAGCCCCTGGGAGCGCGAGTTCCTGCTGCTGAACGTCTGATGCAGGACTCCTAAAGGCTCAGCACTTCCCCGACCGCCCGGTGTGCCTGGTCGATGGCGCTGGAGGTGTACGCGGCCCGGCCGGCGTCCGAGTTGGCGATGGCGATGCGGCCAAAGCGCTGGCGGGCGATGACGTTGGGCTGCTGGTCCTCCGGCAGAAGCGGCTGGAACAGGGGATTGTACTCGGGGGCGTAGCCGTGCGGCCAGCGGTTGACGGTGATGGCGGTGATGTCGGCCGCCGGGTCGAAGCCACCGCCAGCGAGGGTGCGGGCGAGCTGGTCGCGGATCTTCAGCTCGAAGGTCTCGAAGGGCGTCGACAGCAGCTCGTAACGCCCGGCCCGGTTCTGCTCGAACTCGGTGAGCCCCGGCTTGCACGGCGTTTTGGTCATGTGCAGCAGGATCGGCTCGGCGGGCGAGCGTTGGGCGGTGCAGCCGCCGATGTCCACTGCCCAGTTGAGGCGGAAGGAGGTGTGATAGCTCCCCGGCGCCATGCCGCCCATCAGCCCGAGCTTCTGGAAAGCCTCCCAGTTGCGCAGGGCGACGCTGGTGTAGACGAGCGGCGTCTTCACCAAGGAGTGCAGAGCCGCCTTCTGCGCTTCGGACATTTCCGGGCACAGGTAGGGGATCATCATATTCCACGAGGCGAGAATGGCCGCCTTGCCGCGGACGGCGAACACCTTGCCGGCGCGGGCGTAGGCCACCTGCACGCCCGATTTGTCGTCGGCGTTCTTCGCCCGCACGCAGGTGCTGGAAAGGCGGATGCGCACCGGATTGGCCGGCTGGTCCAGGGCGGCGTAATCGAGCGGGGCGGCGACGATCGAGGCGGCGTCGCCTCCGGGGGCCGCGCCGGGGACGAGACGGCGCACCAGCAGCCGGGCGATGGAGGCGTTGCCGTCGGGGAAGTGGAACTTGTAGGAGCCGCCGGTGTCGGCATAGCCGGCCGGCGTGTAGCCCATGTGGGCGACCGAGCCGGGGGCGAGCTTCATGCCCTGGAACCCGGGAAGGTCGATGCCCCAACAGTCCAAGGCCGAGACGGCGTCGGCGCCGACGCCCCACTCGCCCTGGGTGTGGCTCTGGTAGAAGTCGGCAGCCTGCGCGTCGACCTTGGCGAGCTTGACCAGGAAGTCGCGGTAACTGATGCGCCAGAGGCGGTCCTTCTTCTGATCCGAGGTCAGGCCCGGCAGGTAGTCGACCATGCCGGTTTCGATGCGCTCGACGTCGGCGCGGGCCGCGGGATTGAGCGGCGTTTGCTTCAGGAACTCGGTCCACGAGCCCCCTGCGCCCATCCAGCGGCTGGGCGCGCCCACGGCGAGCTTGTCGACCCCGAAGGTCTCCTTGTCGAAAAAGACGCCGTAGCCGAGGCCGAGCTTGGCGTAGAGGTCGTCGCGGTCGCAGGCCTTGGCGAGCTCCAGCGGGCGCACGCCCAGGGTCTTCAGAAGGCCGTCGGCCGCCGGGCTGTAGGGGCGCGGACTGTCGATCTCCAGGGTGCCGCCGTTGAGCAGATTGAGCTTGCCGTCGAGGTGGAACTCGTTGCGCTTGGCGTGACCGCCGAAGTCATCGTGGTTGTCGAGGATGAGGATGCGCGCCGCCGGCCGCTCGGCCAGGAAGAAATGCGCCGCGGCAAGCCCGCTGATGCCGCCGCCGACGATGACGAGATCATAGACCTCGCCGGTGTCGACCACCCCGGTCTGGGCGGACCAGAAGTCGCCGTCGCGCAGGGCGTGGGCGGCCTCGAACGAGCCCGGATGGCTGCCCCGCATGCCGGTGAGGATCGGCGGGTCGTAGCCAGGTGAATCCTGCGTCCCCGGGGCCGCCTGCGCGAGCGCGGCGCCCGGAACCAGGGCGGCCCCGGCGGCGATCGCCACGCCGTTTAGGAAATCGCGCCGGTCGATCTCCCGGTCCATGCCGAGCGCACTGCGCCCACCCCTGCGCCTGCCAGTCATACGCGCCTCCTCGAGCCACTGAAACCAAGTCGCCGGTCACCACAGCCGGTCCCTCAGGGCGTACCAGAGCATGCCCAAGGTGTGCAGGGCCGGCCGCAGGCCCTTGCCGCCCGGAAAGGAAGGCGGCGCCACAGCCGCGAACAGCGCAAGCCGCTCGGGCCGGCCCAACGCCGCCTCGGCCAGCAGCTTGCCCCCGAGCGTCGACAGCAGGACGCCGAGGCCGGAATAGCCGTGGGCGAAGAGGACGGGGCCGTCCTCCCCCATGTGTGGCAGCCGGCTGGTGGTGATGGAGACAAGGCCGCCCCAGGCGTGGTCGATGCCGACGCCGCGGAGCTGCGGGAAGGTCTTTTCCAGGTGCGGGCGCACGAAGCCGGCAATGTCGGCCGGCGGATCGGGGGTGTAGCGCTCGCCGCCGCCGAAGATCAGGCGGCCGTCAGCGCTCAGGCGATAATAGTTGACGACGAAACGGGCGTCCGAAATCGCCGCGTCGGAAGGAATCAGGGCGGCCGGATCGGGCAGCGGCTCGGTGGCGACGACGTAATTGGCCACCGGCATGATGACGGTCTCGATCGGCGGAAACACGCCCGAGAGGAAGGCGTCGCCGGCCAGGAGCGCGCGCTTCGCCCTGACCCGGCCCTCGCCGGTGGTGACGACGACTCCCCTGTCCGCCCGCGCCAGATGGCGGGCCTCGGAGCGCTCGAAGAGGCGGGCGCCGGCGCGCTCGGCGGCGCGCGCCAGGCCGAGGGAATAATTCAGGGGGTGCAGGTGGCCGCCCATGGAGTCGAAGAGACCGCCAGGGTAATCGGCGGCGACGATCGCCGGAACTTCCGCCGCCGAGACCAGCCGGGCGTGCGGATACCTCATGACCTCGGCCAGGCAGCGGACCTCGGTTTCCATCCAGGCGAGATCGGAGGGCTTTACTGCAGCCAGCAGGTGACCGGTCGCTTTCAGATCACAGGCGATGGCGTGGGCCTCGATGAGGTCGGACACCAGGGTCCGCGCTTCGAGCGCCAGGTCGAAGAGGGCGCGCGCGCGATCAACGCCGAGCGCCCCGACAAGGCCCCGGGCCCCTTTGCGCAGACCCGGGATCATCTGGCCGCCGTTGCGCCCGGAGGCGCCCCAGCCGATGCGGCCGCCTTCGAGAAGGACGACCGAGAGACCGGCCTCGGCCGCGTGCAGAGCCGCCGACAATCCCGTGCAGCCGCCGCCGACGACGACGAGATCGGCGTCCAGGTCGTCTCTCAGCGCCGCCCGTTCGGGTGCGGGAGAGGCGGTTGCCAGATAGTAGGAGTCGCTGAAACCGAGGCCACCGTTGAAGACGGGACGCGTCGCCCTGCGGGTGATCTCGTCCTGCGAACCGGCGACCAGAACCTCGTTGGCCGCATTCACACCTGGTCCAGGAGGTGCTCCCGCTCCCAGGGCGTGATGACGTCCGAAAACGAATGCAGTTCGGCGTTCTTGACCGCCAGGAAGACGCCGATGAATGGATCGCCGAGGAGCTCGCAGATCGGCTGACATGTAGCCAGGCGCGCCAGACCCTCGTCCAGCGTGCGCGGGAATTCCGGCTTCTGGCCATAGGCGATGGCGTCCTTCACCTCGGGACCGGGCTCGAGTCGACGCTCCATGCCAAGCCAGCCGGCGGCGAGCGCGGCGGCCATCGCTAGGTAGGGATTGGCGTCGGCGCCCGGGGCGCGAACCTCGACGCGGCGGTTGGCGGGGTCGGAAAGCGGGATCCGGAGCCCGCAGGAGCGGTTGTCCCTGCCCCAGGCAAGGGTCACCGGGGCGGAATATCGCGGGCGCATGCGCCGGTAGGAGTTGGGATGCGGCGCGTACAGCGGCGCGATCTCGGGCAGGAAGGCCTGCAGGCCGCCGATGAACCAGCGCAGGGCGTCGGTGTCGGCGCCGCGCGCATCGGCAAAGGCGTTGGCCTCTCCCTTCGCGCGCACCAGCGACAGGTGGAAGTGCATGCCGCTGGAGGCCTCCCGGCCCATAGGCTTGGCCATGAAGGTGGCGGCAAGGCCGAGCTCGCGGGCGGCGTGGCGGACAATGCGCTTGAACAGCACCGCCTGGTCGGCGCGGCGGACCGGGTCGCCGTGCCTGAGATTGATCTCCAACTGGCCCGGGCCGCATTCGGCCAAGGCCCCGGCAAGCTCGATTCCCGCCGCCGCACTCGCTCTCTCCACGGCGGCGAAGAAGGAGCCGCGGCGCGCCATGGCCTCCAGTCCGTAGGGCGCTGGCCGCGCGCCCTCTTCGCCCAGGAGGTAGAACTCGATCTCAGGGGCGATCACGGGTCTGAGGCCGATGCCAGCGTACAGCCGGATCAGCGCTTTGAGGACGTTGCGCGGGGCGCTCGGCCATGGCTCCCCTGCCTGGGTCAACGGCTCGCAGAAGACCCCGGCGCGGGTGCCCTCGAAGCCCGGCAGGACGGCCAGGCTTTGTGGATCCGGCTCCAGGCGCAAGTCCGGATCGAGGATAGCGTCGCCTTTGTAGGCGGCGTAGTCGCCGGTAATGGTGATCGACAGCGCGCTCGAAGCCAGGCGCAGCGATTGCGTCCGGGCATGCCCGACGAAGTCGGCCGCCGAGATGATTTTGCCCCGGGCGACGCCGTTCTGGTCAGCCAGGAGGCACTCGACCTCGGCGATACCGTGCGCTGCGATCCAGTCCTTCAACGCCGAATCCGCCCGCCGCGCGCCCATGGTCCGCTCCTAGCACTGTGATCACTGTTTGGCGACGGGCGAAGGCGCCATAAGAGTCGCCTCTTGATGAGCCCTCCGGCAGCCAGCGCAGCCGCCGACGCGCCCGTGCTCAAGCACGCCGGCGTCTTCGAGGCTCTGCGTTGGCGGCTGATAACGGGCAAGATCATGCCGGGGGCGCTGTTGTCGACGCGGGGCGTGGCCCAAGAGCTGGGCGTGAGCCAGACGCCGGTGCGCGAGGCCCTGGCGAGGCTCGCCGCCGAAGGCGCAATCGCGATCCGCTCCAAGCGCCGCATCGCCATCCCGCCGATGAACGCCGAGCGCTTCGCCGACCTGCTGCACTGCCGCCTGATGTTGGAGCCGCGCGCCGCCGCCCTTGCCCTGCCGCGGATCGACTCACGTCTCCTGAAGCGCCTTCGGACCATAGACGAGGCCATTGGCGCGGCCATGCAGGAGGGGGATCCGATCGCCTACATGGAAGGCAACTTCGCCTTTCATTTCGGCATCTATCGCGCCAACGACCGGCCGACGCTCAACCGGCTGATCGAGACCTTGTGGTTGCAGTTCGGGCCGTTCATGCGTCTTGTTTACGGCCGCTTCGGCACCGCCAATCTGGTCGATCAGCACGAGCGCGCCATCGCCGCCATCGAGGCGCGCGACGCCGCCGCCCTCGAGAGCGCGATAGGCGCCGACATCGCCGACGGGATGGGCCTCATCGCCCGCGGGGCGCTGACCCAGGACCGGCCCTCGGTTTGATCCAGATCAAGGTTGACGGAGGCGTCACTTTTAGGCTCGGCGCGAACAGGGCGGGTCATCGATCAGGCCGCCCGCAAGGAGGCGCCCCATGCTGCACGTGAACCTGGTTGAGCGTCCGCCCCAGGATGTGCGCCACTTCGGCAACGAGTTGATGGCCAAGCTGAAGGACGAGGACGTCGAGGTCATCCGCGAGATCTTCCGGACGCCGCTCACCGGCTCGTACAACTGGGACTACGAGAGCGCCAACGCCAAGATCCGGCGGCTCTACGAGCTCGGCAAGCGCTTCAACTGGAACGCCGAGTTCGACGTCGACTGGGCCCAGCTCTTCCCGCGCAGCCAAAGCCCGACCGACCCGGCGCTGAACGCCTTCGCCGGGCATCCGAAGTACGAGGCCCTCAGCGAAGCCGAAAAGATGGAGTTCGCCTGGCGGGGCCATGCCCAGACCCTGTCGCAGTTCCTGCACGGCGAGCAGGGGGCGCTGATGGTGGCCTCGCAGCTCGTGACCTGCGCGCCCACCCACGACCCGAAGCTTTATGCCGCCTCCCAGACGTTCGACGAGGCGCGGCACGTGGAGGTGTTCCACAAGTACCTGCGCACCCGCTGCCAGATGGTCTACCCGATCAATCCGAACTTGAAAGCGCTGCTCGACAAGGTCCTCACAGACGAGCGCTGGGACCTGAAGTTCATCGGCATGCAGGTGCTGATCGAGGGCCTGGCGTTGGCGGCCTTCCAGTCGATGCGCCAGACCACCCGCGACCCATTGCTGCGCGACATTATCGAGCTGGTGATGCGCGACGAGGGCCGGCACGTCGCCTTCGGCGTCAACTATCTGGAAGACTGGGTCCGGGCCCTTCCCGAGGCGGAGATCGAGGACCGCGCCCAGTTCGCCTACGAGGCCTGCGTGATCATGCGCGAGCGCCTTTTCTCCACGGTGGTCGCAGAGGAGTTCGGCTTCACCCAGGAAGAGGCGCGGGCGGTCACCGTCGAGAGCGAATCGGGCCAAGCCTTCCGCGAGTTCCTGTTCGAGCGCATGATTCCCAATCTGAAGCGCGTCGGCCTGCTCACCGAGAGCGTAAGGCCGAAGTTCGAGGCTCTGGGCGTGCTCAAGTACGAGGGCCTGCCCCACGACGGCCAGATCGATTGGGCCCAGCTCGAACGACCGCTTGCCCGCGCCAACCTGAACGCCTGAGCGGCCGCCGCCTCTCCGCCCGAGAGCCGGGGCGCCGGTTTGAGGCCGGAAGCGCGTCAGGGTCCGAACAGGATCTCCGGCTCGCGGCGGCGGGCGGCCGCGGCCTGGCCGAGGCCGAGAGCGGCGGCGAGGGCGTCATCCCAGCCGTAGACGTCGGGCGCGAGGATCACCCCGCCGCCCGCATCCAGATAGGCGGTGTGATAGAGCATGCGCACCGGAATCGCCTCGCCCAGGCCGACCTCGCGGGTATCCCGCGAGGCCAAGGCCTCATCGAAGGCGTCGCCCTTGCCGACCTCGCCGGCGATGCGGCGCGCGAGGTCGAGGGCGTTCTCGACCCGCACGCAACCGTGGCTTCGGTGCCGTTCTGGCTCCTGGAACAGCTGCTTGGCCGAGGTGTCGTGCAGATAGATGTCGTACGGATCCTCGAGATCGAATTTGACCAGCCCCAGGGCGCACTCGGGCCCAGGCCTCTGCTCCAGCTTGCCGCCGACCCAGCCCATTTCCTGCCGGCGCAGGTAGGCGGCGCCCTTCGGGAGGATCTCCCTGCGGGCGATATCCTCGGGCACGATCCAGGGCGGGTTGGCGATGAGGCGATGGAACGGGGCCTCGATCGAGGGCGTAGGGTGATCGTCTCGGCCGACCACGGTGCGCAGCGCCAGATTCTGTGCGCCGGGCTCGACGTAGTTCAGGAAGGCGCCGGCGGTGTTCACATCAATGCGATGCGCCGCCGGCGAGCGCGCCAGCCAGCGTCGGCGCTCGAGGTTGGCGGCGAGCTGGCGCGCCTGGTCCGGCGGCGCCATCGAGGTTCCCACCGGGGCGCCACTGGCCGGAGGGCTGCTGAGCCCGGACCGGCCCAGGGCGTTGAGGTAGGCAGCCGAGAGCGTCTCGTACTCGGCGCTGGAGGGCGGCAGCGAGGCCAGCCAGTCGCCCAACTTTCGCTGCGCCAGCGCCTGCTGCAACCCCGTCGGGAGATCGACCGAATTCCGCCCGACGGTGTAGATCTTCTCGATCCGTCGCGGTTCGACAAAGCCCTCTGACAGCGCTTTCGCGTAGGCCAGCGCAGCCGCCGTGAGGTTTTCGTCCTGGCGGGCGGGGGTGGGATCAGCATCGCGTTTGGGGGCGAAGGCGGCGGGGTCCAGGCCGTGGCGTCGGGCATCGGCGATGCCGCGAATGAGCTCGCGGATCGAGCCGGGATCCCAAGCGGCGCGCCAGCCGCGCTGCTGGTAGAAGCGCCGCGCCAGAGGATCGGAAAGGCCGGCGCCCACGGCGTCCGGGGGGACCGAGCCCCTGGCTGGCGTCTGAGCGTTGCAGCTGGCGCCGAGCACGGCCCAGGCGGCGAGCGAAAGCGATTGCCGGCGGGTGAGGCGCCGGGAGGGCGCTGCAAGCGTGGTCATGCCAAGGCAACGCGCGAAGCGGGGCTTTGGTGGCCTCTTCGGCGGGCGCGGACGAAACGTCGCGGGGGATCCGTAACTGCGGCGAGATGTCGCAGGAGCGGATGCCGCCTTCGCCACTACCTTTCATAATACCGCGAGGGGGGGCCCTTGCGGCCGTACGTCTCTCTGCCGCAAAGCTTCTCGCGTAATGTCCCAATGCTCCGGCGCCTCGCGGCGCCGCTTCCTCCAGGCCTCCGCCCTCCTCGGTGTTGGCGTCCTTGCCCGACCCGCCATGGCCCTGGCGGCGCCGCAGTTGGTGATCGTCGCCGCCCGCGCCGGCCTGGCGCGCGCCGACGCCCGCATCAGGCGCAGGGACGTGGTCGGCGTCGCTGACTTCTCCCAACCGTCGAGCGCGCCGCGACTGCACTTGGTGGATATGGCCAGCGGCCGCGTCGACAGCCTGTTGGTGGCGCACGGCAGAGGTTCGGATCCCGATCACACCGGCTGGCTCAAGCGATTCTCCAACGCGCCGGGCTCGGACTGCACCTCGCAAGGCGACTACGTGACCGCCGACTACTATGTCGGCGAGCACGGCCGCTCGATGCGGCTGATCGGGCTGGACCCAAGCAACGACAACGCCGAGCCCCGCGGCATCGTGGTGCACGCCGCCTGGTACGTCGGCCCCGACATGGTGCGCGCACACGGCATGCTTGGCCGCAGCGAAGGCTGTTTCGCCGTCAGCCAGGCGGATCTGGAGACGGTGCTGGGCCGGCTCGGCCCCGGCCGACTGCTGGTGGCCACGAAGCTCTGATCCGCTGGCGTTTCGGCTGGCTTAAAGCGGGCGCGCCGCCAGCTCGACAGAAAAAGGGCGGCCCTTTCGGGCCGGCCCTTCGTCTAGAGCCTGGCAGGGCGAGGCTTCAGTAGCCGCCGCCATAGGATGAGTTGTAGCCGTTGCTGTCGGCGTAAGGGGCAGCCGGCACCCAACGGCCATCGTTGTCGTAATAGCCCTGCGATCCGTTGGGGACCCAATGGCCATAGCGGTCGTAGTAGCCGCTGCTGTTGTTGTAGGAATTGTAGGCGTAGCTGTGCCAGCGGCCGTAACGATCGTAGTAGCCGTTCGAGTAGCGGCGGTAGGCGCGCCACTGACCGTCCCGGTCGTAATAGCCGTTGTTGTAGCTGCTATAGCGGCGGTAATGGCCATAGCGGTCGTAGTACCCGTAGCGATCGCAATGGACGGTCGAGCCGCCGACCGCGTTACCCGCCACGCCACCGGCGACGCCGCCGATGATGGTGCCGCCAGGCTTGCCGCCATGCTCAGCAATGGCGTTGCCCAGCAGGGCGCCGCCAACCGCGCCCAACACCGTGCCCACGGCCCGATGCTCGTTTTTCTCCTGATGACAAGCTTCCTGGGCGGCGGCGAGCGATGGCAGGGCGATCGCGAGCGCGGCGCCGGTTAGAAGAATACGTTTGATCACAGCTTACTCCCGATGGATGTGCCGAAGTTTTCCGTCCCCACGATCGCCTTGAAAACGCTTCGGACCTCGATTGGATGCGCCCTCGCCGCGATGCCACCCGGCCCCTTTGGCGTTCAATACAGGCGCTCGCCAACCTTAACCGGGGATGAATTCTCGCCAAAGGAGAAAATCGGCAAGATTATGACGGGTCAGTCGATCCTGACCGGCGTCGTCGGGTAGTCGCCGGCCGCGATCGGAACGGCAAGCGCCGCCAAGCCGGCAGGGAAGACCGGCTCGCTCTGGCGGGCGAGGTCCGCAAGGGGCCACCAGCGGATATCGTCGCAAAGCTCACGCTCCCAGGGCCGCCAGTGCGCTCGGGAAGGCGCGGCGGCGGCGCAGCGGGCGACAAGATAGCTTTCCTCGAACAGCATCTCGCCATGCGTGAGATCGGGAAACACCGCCTCGCGCCGCCACACCACCGGGCCAAGGGCGATCTCATGAAAACCCGCTTCCTCCAGAATTTCCCGGCGCGCTGCTTCCTGAAGCGACTCGCCAGCCTCAATGGCTCCGCCGAGGGTGAACCAGGCGCCCGGCGCGGCCGGGTTCGTCGGCAAGCGCCCCTTCATCAGCAATATCTGCTCGCTGGGGTCGAAGAGCAGCACGCGCACCGTGGGCCGCCGGCGCATTCGGCAGTCTCAGGCCGCCTGGAGCTGCTGTTTGACACGCTCCGAAAGAGTGCGGATGTCGATGGGCTTGGGAAGAAAGGAGACGCCGCTCTCGCCTTCGAGCACCGCCGAGAACTCGGCCTCGGCGTAGCCGGAGATGAACATCACCGGCGCCGCGCCCAGGTAGGGCCGCGCCTCCTTGAGCAGGGTGGGTCCATCCATTCCCGGCATGATCACGTCGGAGATCATCAGGTCGATCGCGCCGGCGTTGGCCCGGGCCATTTCCAGCGCCTCCAGGCCGTCGGCAGCTTCGAGAACTTCATAGCCCCGGGCCCGCAGCAAGCGGGCGGCGATGCCGCGCACCGATGCTTCGTCCTCGACGAAAAGGATGCGCCCGGCGCCCGAAAGGTCGCGGGGCCGTTGAGGTCTGGCCGGCGGCGGCGCCACCGGCTCGACGCGCAATGGCGGTTGATACGCCGGCAGGAAGATGCGGAAGGCCGTGCCTTCGCCGGGCTCCGAATGCACCGCGATCCAGCCGTTCGCCTGTTTGACGATGCCATAGACCGTAGCCAGGCCCAGGCCCGTCCCCTCGCCCACTCCCTTGGTGGTGAAGAAGGGTTCGAAAATCTTGCCGATCACCTCAGGCGGAATGCCCGGGCCATCGTCCGCAACCTCGATCATCGCCAGATCGTCCCCTGCCGGCGGGCCCTCGTAGCCGAGGTGACGGGCCTCCGCGTCCGTGACCCTCGAGGCGCGCAGCCGGATGGTTCCGTGCCCGGCGCCGGAACGGATCGCGTCTTTTGCGTTCACCACCAGGTTGAGGATGGCGTTGTCGAGCTGCGCCTGATCGGCGAGCACCAGGGGAAGGTCGCGCCCGTACTCGGTCTCCAGGCCGATGTTCTCGCGCACCAAACGGCGGAGCAAGATCTCCAACGCGCCCAGGACCTCGGCCGGCTCAAGCACCTGGCGCTGCACCGTGGCCTTGCGCGAGAAGGTGAGCAGCTGGTTCACGAGGTCTGCGGCGCGCAGGATGGTGTCGCGGGTCTCCGTCAGCGAATCGAAAGACGGATCGCCGAGCGGGTGAAGGGTCAGTAACTCGTCGATGCGCAGGCGCATGGCGGAGAGCAGGTTATTGAAATCGTGCGCCACCCCGCCGGCGAGCTGACCGATCGCCTCCATCTTGTTGCGCTGGTTGAGCTGCCGCTGAAGTTCCTTATGGGCGGTGATGTCCACTAGGTAGGCGAAGCGACCACCTTCGACTGGGGCGACGTAGAGGTGGGCGACGCGGTGGCCTTCGCCGGCGAGCGCGACCTCGAAAGGCCCAGCGCGGCCCGCCTCCATCTGGGCTCGCGCCTCGGCCGCCGAGACGGACTCGAGGAACTCACCGAGGCTGGCGCCGGCGGCGGCCTTGGGCCCGGCGATGACGGCAAGGGCGGCGTTGGCCTCGACGATGCGCCCGCCGATGGCGTCATCGCCCGCGATCAGGGCGGCCCCGAAGGGCGAGGCCGCCGCCAGCGGCTCAAGGCCGGCGCTGGGGTATCTTGCGGAAGCCCCCGCGTCCCGGTCGGCCGGAGCGGCGCGGCAAAGGAGACGGGCCGAAGCCACCGTGCGCGCCCAGAAGGTCACGCGCCGCTGGTCCACGATGAATTCACAGCGGCCGTCCGCGCTGGCGCTGGCGGCCCGCAGCGCCGGGTTGGCGGCTTTGGGCAGGCGCGCGCCTCCGCCCATGAGCTCGCTCCAGGCGGCGCTCGCGGCCACGATGGCGCCGTCCCGGCGCACCAGAGCCACGGGCTCGGAGAGCGCCGCCACCAGCGCCGCTGGCTCGGGCGCCTCGGCCTGTTCGTCCCGCAACGCCCGCACCGCCATCAGGCCGATGAAGGCGACCCCGGCCAGACCCGAGAGCAGCAGCAGCCCGGCCAGCGCCGCCGCGCCGCTGCGGAACGCAGGCGCGGCGGCCAGCATCACGGCCATCAGGAAGAACACCGCCGCGCCGACGGCGATCGGATTGGCGCCCCCGCGCGTTTGAGCGAGCGAGGATGCGGATCGAACCACGCGCATCTCCCAGCTAGCGGTCGAATCGACGCCACATCATAGCGGCGCCTTTCCGTGGCGAGCGATTCGGGCGTCCAGGGCGGCGGCCGCCTGGCCAGGCGTCGCCTTGCCGGTGGCGCGGTCAACCGAGAGATTGGCCTGCTGCATGATGGAGAGCGGAATGGCTCCCACGAGCGGCTTGAGCGCCGATATCAGGCGCGCGTCGTGGGCGCGGCGGGGCGAAACCAGGATCACCGCGTCGTAGGGCGGGATGGCGTGGCGCGGATCGGTGAGCAACACCAGATGGTCGGCGGCGATCCGCCCATCGCTCGAAAAGGCGGAGATGACATCGACCTGGCCGGAAGCCAGAGCCCGGTACATGAACGTCGGCTGATAAGCGACGGCGCGGCGAAAGCTCAGGCCATAGGCGCGCTGGACGGCGCGCCACTCGGGCCGCACGAGAAACTCCAGGTCGGCCCCCAGGGTGAGCGAGGGCGCGACGCGGGCAAGATCATCGAGGCTGGCGACACCGAGCTGGCGGGCGCGGTCCGGACGCATGGCGAAGGCGTAGGCATTCTCGAAGCCCAGCGGACCCAGCAGCAAGACGCCGTCCCGCGCCTTCAACGCCCGGGCCAGGATCGCCAGCATCGCCTCCCGGCCGGGGTTGTCCGAACGCTTGAGAACGTTGGTCCAAAGGGTGCCGGAATAGTCGACGTAGGCATCGATCTCGCCGGCGGCCAGAGCCCGGTAGGCGGTCGCCGAACCCAAGTCCTCCTTCAGTCGGGCCTCGCCTCCTGCGGCCGCGATCCGTCGCGCCATCAGCTGGGCGAGGATGTACTGCTCGGAGAAGTTCTTGGCGCCGATGACGTACCCGGGCCGGCCCGGGGCGGCGTAGAGCGGCGAGAGGGCGGCGAGCGCGCCGATCGCCAGGGCCGCGGCCCCGGCGGCGATGCGTCCGGGACGACGATCGGCCAAGCCCGCCTCGATGAGTCCCAGGCACTGGTCGACCGCGAGCGCGAGCACGGCGGCGGCGGCGCAACCGAAGAGGACGAACACCCAGTCTTCGGTCTGAAGGCCCAGGAAGATGTAGTTGCCCAGCGAGGTCTGGCCCACCGGCGTCGCCAGCGTGGCTGCGCCGATGGTCCACACCGCCGCCGTACGAACCCCCGCCATGATGACCGGCGCAGCCAGCGGCAGTTCGACGCGCGCCAGCTTCTGGGTCGCGGTCATTCCCATGCCATCGGCCGCTTCCAGCGCCGCCGGATCGACTCCCATCAGTCCGGCGACGGTGTTCCGCAGGATCGGCAGCATCGAATAGAGGGTGAGCGCCAGCAGGGACGGCAGAAACCCCAGCGCCGGGAAGCTCACGCCGAAGAGACTCTTCGTGGCGTGGGAAATCGCCAGCAACAACGGATAGAAAAGCGCCAGCAAGGCCAAGCTTGGAATCGTCTGCACCAGGCTGGCGGCAAACAGACTGGGCCATCGAACCGTCGGGCTCCGGCTCGCCGCGACCGCCAGGGGCAGGCTGATGACGAGACCCAGACAGAGCGCGCTGGCGCTTACCAGGACGTGTTGCGAGAGGTAGTCCGGCAGCAGCCTCGCAGCCGCCTCGAGCCGCTCGTTCAATGCGGCGGTCCTTGCGAGAGCTCGGCAAGGCGTCTCGCCTGCGCCCGCGGCGCCTCCATGAGCGAACGGGCCGGACCCGCGTAGCCGTCGGCGAACAGATCGGCAGGAGTCCCCTGGGCAACGATCACGCCGCCCTCCATGACGATGATCCTGTCGGCCATCAGCAGCGCCTCGGGGACATCGTGGGTGACCATCAGGGTGGAGAGCTTCAGGCGCAGGTGCAGGGCTCGGTATTCATCGGCGAGAGCGGCGCGGGTCACCGGATCCAGCGCGCCGAACGGCTCGTCCATGAGCATGATCTTCGGCGCCGCCGCCAGCGCCCGGGCGAGGCCGACGCGCTGCCTCTGGCCGCCGGAAAGCTCTGCCGGAAGGCGCGAACCAAGATCGACCGGCAGGGCGACCAGCCCTAGCAGTTCGGCGGTGCGCGCGGCGATGCGCGCCTTGTCCCACCCGGCCAGCCGCGGGCCGACCGCGATGTTGTCGGCGACCGTCAGATGGGGAAACAGGCCGATCTCCTGGAAGACGTAGCCGATCTTGCGACGCAGCGCGTAGGCCGGCAGAGCGCCTGTATCCTCGCCGGCCACCAGGATCTTGCCGGCATCGGGCGGCGCCAGCCGATTGACCATCTTGAGCGTGGTGGTCTTGCCGCTGCCGGAGGCGCCCAGCAGAGCCACGAACTCGCCTTCGGCCAACTCCAGATCGACAGGGCCGACAGCGGCGCCGGCCCAGCGCTTGGCCGCCCCGGCCATGACGATGGCGGGATCAGAGATTGGAAGGACCGGATCTGGGCTCCGCCAAGCGGATCCCGCTCCGCCTCAGGAGGCCCGGAGCCCGCGGGCTAGGCGTCCTTCGCCCAACGCCGACAGGCAGGCCCGAGCGATCCCCTGGGCGTCAAGACCAGCGGCGGCGTACATGGCCTCGGGCTTGTCCTGATCCTGGAAGACATCCGGGAGGGTCAATGTGCGAATCTTCAGTCCCTGATCGAGCAAACCTTCGGCGGCGAGCGCGTGCAGCACGAAGGCGCCAAAACCGCCAGCAGCGCCTTCCTCAATGGTGATGAGCGCCTCGTGCTCGCGCGCCAGGCGGAAGATCAGCTCGGTATCCAGAGGTTTGGCGAACCTGGCGTCGGCGAGGGTGGCGGAAAAGCCACGCGCGGCCAGCATATCGGCGGCGCGGCCACATTCGGAAAGGCGAGCGCCGAAGTTCAGGATGGCGAGCGCCGTTCCTTCACGCAGAATCCGGCCGCGGCCGATCTCCAGCGGCTCGGCAAGATCAGGGATGATCGCGCCCGCGCCGTCGCCGCGCGGGAAACGGAACGCGCTCGGGCGATCATCGATCATGGCGGCGGTCGCCACCATGGCCGCCAGCTCGGCCTCGTCGGCGCACGCCATCACCACGAACCCGGGAAGCTGGCCGAGGTAGCCGACATCGAAGCTGCCGGCGTGGGTTGGCCCGTCGGCCCCCACCAGACCCGCCCGGTCCAGTGCGAAGCGCACCGGCAGCCGCTGGATGGCGACGTCGTGCACCACTTGGTCATAGCCTCGCTGCAGGAAGGTCGAATAAATGGCGGCGAAAGGCTTCATACCCGAAGCCGCCAGCCCGGCCGCAAAGGTGACGGCGTGCTGCTCGGCGATGCCGACATCGAAGCAGCGCCTGGGAAAGCTCTTGGCAAAGAGGTCGAGTCCCGTGCCGGAGGGCATGGCGGCGGTGATGGCGACGATGGCCTGGTCCCGCTCGGCGCGCTTGATCAGTTCGCTGGCGAACACTTTGGTGTAGGTGGGCGCGGCGGCCACTGGTTTGGCCTGCTTGCCGGTGACGACATCGAAGCGAGCGACCGCGTGGTGCTTGTCCGCAGCGCTCTCGGCGGGCGCGTAGCCCTTACCCTTCTGGGTGACGACGTGGACCAGCACCGGCTTGTCGTCGATCTGCTTGACGTTCTTCAGCACCGGCACCAGGTGGTCCAGGTTGTGGCCGTCGATCGGCCCAACGTAGTAGAAGCCCAGTTCTTCGAAGAAGGTGCCCCCGGTGGCCATGCCCCGGGCGTACTCCTCGGCCTTGCGGGCGATGTCCTTGAGGGGCCGGGGGAGGTGGCTGGCGACGCCCTTGCCGAACTTGCGCACCCGCTGGTAGGCGCCGCCGGAGACCAGCCCGGCGAGATAGGCGCTCATGCCACCCACCGGCGGGGCGATCGACATGTCGTTGTCGTTGAGGATGACGATCAGGCGTTTGGTGGTGTGGCCGGCGTTGTTCATGGCCTCATAGGCCATGCCCGCACTCATCGAGCCGTCGCCGATGACGGCGATAACCGCGTTGTCCTCGCCTTTCATGTCGCGCGCGACGCAGAAGCCCAGCGCCGCCGAAATCGAGGTGGCGGCGTGAGCGGCGCCGAAAGGATCGTACGGGCTCTCCGCGCGCTTGGTGAAACCGGAAAGCCCGCCCCCCTGACGCAAGGTGCGGATGCGCCCGCGCCGGCCGGTGAGGATCTTGTGCGGATAGGCCTGATGGCCGACGTCCCAGATGAGGACGTCACGCGGCGTCTCGAAGACGTGATGCAGGGCGACGGTGAGTTCGACCACCCCGAGCCCGGCCCCGAGGTGGCCGCCGGTCACCGAGACAGCATCGATGGTCTCGGCGCGCAGCTCTCCGGCAAGCTGCTTGAGGTGGGCGATGTCGAGCCGTCGCGTGTCCGCTGGCGAGTCGATCTCATCGAGAAGAGGTGTCGCGGTCATATGGGAAGCTATACCGATGGCGCCGCCGAATTCGCCCCCTGGGCGAGATATCAACAGACTCGCAGCCCTAGTGTTGCCGATCTAACACAAAATCCACCGCTTGCCGCAACCAGCGCCCCTTGGCCCCGAAGGGTTCCAGATGCGCCTTGGTCTGGCCGGCGAGCAGAGTGAGGCGCTCGCGCGCGGCGCCGACGCCCAGCAGAGTGACATAGTTGGCCTTGCCGCGCGTCTTGTCCTTGCCGCCGGCCGCCTTGCCGAGCGCCTCCGCTTCGCCCTCTGCGTCCAGAAGGTCATCGACGATCTGGTAGGCAAGGCCGATGTCGCGGCCGAAGGCCATGAGGGGAGCGCGGTCGTGCTCCTTGGCGCTCGCGATGACCAGGGGAAGCTCGAAGGCGCAGGCGATCAACGCCCCGGTCTTCATGCGTTGCATGCGGGCGACTGCTCCCAGGTCGTCGCGCACCCCCAAGAGATCGATCATCTGGCCGCCGGCCATGCCCTTGGCGCCGGAGGCGAGGGCGAGTTTGCGCACCAGTTCGGCCCGCACGGCGCCGTCCTCGTGGGTGTCGGGATGACTGAGAATCTCGAACGCCACGGTCTGCAGGGCATCACCGGCCAAGACGGCCGTGGCCTCGTCATAGGCCTTGTGGACCGTGGGCCGGCCGCGACGCAGGTCATCGTCGTCCATGCACGGCAGGTCGTCGTGAACCAACGAATAGGCGTGGATGCACTCCAAGGCGCACGCCGCGCGCAGCACCGGGCGCTCGTGCAGGCCGAACATCCGCCCAGTCTCCAGGGCGAAGAAGGGCCTCAGGCGCTTCCCAGGACCGAGTGCGGCATAGCGCATGGCCTCGGTCAGCCGGGCTTCAGGCCCTTCGGCGCGCGGCAGCAGTTCGTCCAAGGCGACGGTAACAAGATCGGCCGCCGCGGAGATGCGGGAGAGGACGTCCGCCTCTTCGGTCTTGCCGCTCAACTGAAGTCTGCCGGCTCGACCCCGGCGGGACCGGACGGGCTGAGGACCACTTTTTCGACGCGGAGCTGCGCGGCTTTGAGCTTGGCTTCGCAATGAGCCTTGAGCGCAGCGCCGCGTTCGTAGATCTCGATCGAGCGCTCGAGTTCCGCCTTTCCGGTCTCGAGCTCCCCGACGATGCGCTCGAGCTCGGCTAGGGCTTCCTCGAAGCTCAGATTCTCGATCTGAGGGTCGCTGGCCATCGGCTCACCCTAGCCACGGCGCCGCTCACCAGCAACGGCCAGTCCTCGGTTCAGGCCGAGGGATTGGCTTCGAAGCGGCGGGCCGACCAATAGCGAAAGCCCTGGTCGAGCGTAAGTCGCCACCCGCGCCGACGCAGCGACCGACCCACCATGCTGTTGAAGAAGCCATGAGCGACGACCAGCACGTCATGGCCCCCAACGGCCAGATCGGCCAACTGGCGAGCGGCCTCGTCGGCGCGCTCCTGGGCCGTCGGCCGGCTCTCCTCGCCATGGCCATGGAAGAACCACCAGGAGATCCGCGACACAAAGCCCCAGGCGCGCGGCGATAGTCGCAGCCATGACGGTAGATTGGGAGGCGGCAGTGGAGCTTCGATGAACATCGGATCCTCAGCGACGGCTCGGCCGCGCGCGAGCGCCTTGGCCGTCTCGATCGACCGCGCCCGGGTCGAAGCGATGATGAAGCCGGCCTTACCAGCCATGGCGAGGATCTGCGCCGGGATCTCCTGGTCGCTGCGGATGCCGCCGGCCTCGTACTTGGCCCACCAGGCACGGTAGCCCTGGGCCGAAAGCCTGACCTTGCGCGACAGCGCTGGCTCGCCGTGACGGGCGAGGATGATGGCGCCGGGCCGCTCGGCCTTGTCGGCGGCCGCCGCCGATCCGGCGGCAGCCCGCGATTCGCTCAAGGCGCGCCCCCTTCTTCCCTCAGGCCTCGCCAAGCGCACGCACGTGCGCCAGGGCCGATTGCGCCAGACCCTGAAGATCGTAGCCGCCTTCGAGCGAGGAGACGATCCGACCGCCGGCGCGTCGGCGCGCCACCTCGAGGATGGCCCGGGTGGCCCAGGCGAAGTCCTCGGCCTCGAGGGATTGGCTGGCGATGCGGTCGCGGGCGTGGGCGTCGAAGCCGGCCGAGATCAGGACGAGGTCGGGAGCGAAGGCGTCCACCGGCCCAAGCAGGCCCTCGAAGGCGGCGCGCCAAGTCGAGGGCGAGGCGTTTGGCGGCACCACTGCGTTGACGACGTTGCCCACGCCGCGCTCGTCGCGAGCGCCGGTGCCCGGATACAGCGGTCGCTGATGGATGGAGGCGAAGAACACAGAGGGATCGGTCTCGAAGATCGCCTGAGTGCCATTGCCGTGGTGCACGTCGAAATCGACGATGGCCACTTTCCTCAAGCCTTCGGCCTGCGCGACCCGGGCGGCCACGGCGATGTTGGAGAAGATGCAAAACCCCATGGGGAAATCGGCGCCCGCGTGGTGCCCCGGGGGACGCACGGCGCAGAACGCGCGCTCGGCCATGCCAGAGGCGACCGCGCGCGCCGCCGCGGCTGCGGCCCCTGCGGCCCGTCTGGCCGCGCCCAACGATCCGGCCGACATGTGCGTGTCCGGGTCGAGCGCCGCGAGGCCATGCAGCGGGGCGATGCGCTCGACGGCTTCGAGGTAAGCCGCGCTGTGGGCGCGCTCCAGATCTTCGCGGGCAACGAGGGGCGCTTCGCAACGCTGCAGTCGCAGGTCCGAGCTATCGGCAAGCGCGGCACTCACCGCCTCGAGTCTGGCCGGCCGCTCCGGATGACGGTCGGGCGGCCGATGGGCCAGCATCTCCTCGTGGGTGAAGAGGGCGACTTCCATGGACACCGCAATCTAAGGCCGGACGGGGTTCACCGCCAACGGCGCCTTTGTCGCGCAACCGAACCGACCCTCAAGCGGCCATGAGCGCCCGCGCGGCGGCGCGCGCCGCTTCGGTGACCGTGCGCCCTGAGAGCATGCGGGCGATCTCCTCCTCACGGGCGACGCCTTCCAGAACCTCGATTCTCGCCGCAGCGCCGTCACGCACGACCCGCCAGTGGGCGTCGGCGCGGGCGGCGATCTGGGGACTGTGTGTCACCACCAGGACCTGCGCGTCGCGCGCCAGACGTTTCAGACGTTGCCCCACGGCGTCGGCTGCAGCCCCGCCGATGCCGACATCGACTTCGTCGAAGATCATCACCGCAGGCGCGTCGGCGGCGTGCGCCAGGCAGACCTTGAGCGCCAGCGAGAGCCGCGCCAGTTCGCCCCCTGAAGCGATCGCCGCCAGCGGCCCGGGCGCCGCGCCAGGCAGCCCGGCGAACAGGAATTCCACCTTGTCCTTGCCGGCCGGTCCGGCACGATCCGGGGCGAGAGGCTCGACCGTGGCGAAGAAGCGGGCTTTGTCCAGTTTCAGCGGCGCCAGCTCGGCTTGCACGGCTTTGGTCAAGGCCTCGGCGGCGGCGCGGCGGCGAGCACTCAGACGTTGTGCCGCCAGGTCGTACCCGGTGAGCGCCGCGGCGGCGCGCGCGCCAGCCTTCCTGGCGTCCTCGTCGGCGTCCTCGATCGCGGCCAGCTCTTCGCTGAGGCGCTGGCGAAGCAAGGGAAGTTCATCGGGCGTGGCCTCCAGACGCCGCGCCAAGGCGCGGATGGCGAACAGGCGTTCCTCGGCTCTTTCGAGGTCCTGAGGCTCGAAAGAGAAGGCGCGCGCGGCCGCGGTCATGGCGGCTTCCGCTTCGCGGATTTCGACCAGAGCCCGCTCGGTCGCCTCTTGCGCCACGGCGAGACGGGCCGATGGATCGGACGCCGGATCGGCTCCGGCGGCGCGGGCGCGCTCGCGCGCCCTGCCCAGGGCGCTGGCCGCGCCGGCCCAGCCGCGGTCCGCGTCATCGCCGCCGATGGCGTTGCGGGCCGCCTCGATATCGGCGAGCGCTTTTTCCGCGGCCCCGAGAAGCGCCCTTTCGTTGGCAAGGCGCTGCTCCTCCCCGTGGCGGGGCGCCAGACGATCGAGCTCCTTCAGCCGTTCAGTGATCTCGCCCTGGCGCTCGGCGGCCCGCCGGCGAGACTCGTGCGACCTCGCCGCCGTCTTCTCCGCCTCGCGCCAAGCGCTCCAGCCGGCGGCCACTTCGCCGGCCGCCCCTTCGAGCCCACCAAAACCGTCCAGCAGGGCGCGGTGGGTGCGCCCGTCGAGAAGCCCCACCGCTTCGTGCTGGCCGTGGGTTTCGACGAGCAGGGCGCCGATCTCCTTGAGGGTGGCGGCCGAAGCCGTCGCGTCATTGACGAAGGCGCGGCCGCGGCCGTCCGCCCCGACCGTTCGTCTCAGGATCAGATCCTCGCCAGGCTGGCCTGGGAGGCCCTTGTCGACGAGCAGGCTCCAAGCCGGATGCCCTGATGGCGGGGCGAAGACGGCCGCGACGCTCGCGGCGGGAGCGCCGACGCGCACCTTCTCGGCGTCGGCGCGGGCTCCACAGGCAAGACCCAGGGCCCCGATGACGATCGACTTCCCGGCCCCGGTCTCGCCGGTCAGCACCGTCAGTCCCGGGCCGAAGGCGAGCTCGACGCCTTGGATGAGGACGAGGTCCCGGATGGCCAACCCGAGCAGCATGACAAGAGCATGCCGCAGCGCCCGGTGAGTCTCAAAGCGGCATGGCCCGCGGGGCCGTTCAGGCGCCAGGTGTGGCAGGCGCCGGCGCCGGGGTCTCGCTGCTCGAAGCCGCCGGCGTGACCGCAGGGGGCGCGAGGGTGTCGCTCTTGCGCTTACGGAAGCCGGGCAGCAGGTGCGGCATCGGCGAGGCCGTCTTCGCTCCCGGAGTAACGAGTGGGCGGAGCCCTTTGGAGGTCAGCAGCTTGTACGCGGCCTGGTACCAGATGCTGCCCGGATAATTGTACCCCAGGACGGCGCCGTCATCGGTCGCCTCCTTGGTCAGTCCCAACTGCAGATAGCAGACCACCAGACGGTACAACGCCTCGGGCGTGTGGCTGGTCGTCTGGTATTTGTCGACGACCTCGTGAAAGCGACCGATGGCGGCGATGGGATTGCCGGCGCGCAGGTAAAAGCGGCCGACGCTCATCTCCTTGCCGGCGAGCTGGTCGGCGACCATGTCCAGCTTCACCCTGGCGTCGGTGGCGTACTCGGTATTGGGATAACGCTTGACGACTTCGGTGAGCGCATCGCGGGCCGAGTCGGTGTTGGCCTGGTCGCGGTTCACGTCCACGATCTGCTCGAAGTAGCAGATGGCCTTCAGGTAATAGGCGTACGGTGTCGAAACGTTGCCAGGATAAAGCGAGATGAAGCGGTCGGCGTCGGCAATCGCTTCGGCGTAATCGTTAGCCTCATAGTGCGCGTAGGCGCTCATCAGGATGGCGTGCCTGGACCATTCCGAATACGGATGCTGGCGCTCCACCTCGCGGAAGTAGGCGACGGCGTCGTTCCACTTGTGCTCGTCTAGATCCTGAGCGCCGACCCGATAGAGCAGGTCTACCGGCCGTTCCTCGTAGGCGAGTTCGGGCTTCTTCTTGTGGAGAACCGAACACCCGCCGAGCGCCATGGCGACGACGGCAGTGGCGAGCAGGCAAAGACGGAAAAGCGAACGAGCGGGCAACTTCTGTCCTGGTAAGGCGCGTTGGCGAACCCCCGCCAGCCGAGGGCGTCTCTACACTGGCGCGCGGCGCAATCAAACCGACCGGATCAGCGAATCCCGCCCTGGATGACGGTCGGCATTTCCTTCATCACGCCCAGCCGGCGCGCCACTTCGGCGTAGCTTTCGATCACCTTGCCCATGTCGCGGCGGAAGCGGTCCTTGTCGAGCTTCTCGTTGGTGGCGGTGTCCCAGAGGCGGCAGGAATCTGGACTGATCTCGTCGGCGAGCAGCACGTGAGAGTAGTCGTCCTCCCACACGCGGCCGAACTCGACCTTGAAGTCCACCAGGGTGATGCCGACGGCCGAGAACAGGCCCGAGAGGAAGTCGTTCACCCGAAGAGTGGTGGCCATCATGTCGTCGATCTCCTGGGGCTGGGCCAGGTTGAAGGCGGTGATGTGCTCCTCGGCGACCATGGGGTCTGAGAGCTTGTCGTCCTTCAGGTAGAACTCGACGATCGAGCGCTGCAGCGGCTGGCCTTCGGGGAGGCCGAAGCGTTTCGACAGGGAGCCGGCGGCAACGTTGCGGCAGACCACTTCGAGGGGAATGATCTCCACCTTGCGGATCAGCTGCTCGCGCATGTTGAGACGGCGGATGAAGTGGTTCTGCACGCCGATGGCGTTCAGCCGCGTCATGATGAATTCGCTGATGCGGTTGTTGATGACGCCCTTGCCTTCGAGCACCGCCTTTTTGGTCCCATCAAAAGCGGTGGCGTCGTCCTTGAAATACTGGACCAGCGTGTCCGGCTCGGGGCCTTCGTAGAGGATCTTGGCCTTGCCCTCGTAGATCTTCTTGCGGCGGGTCATGGTCAGCTGGCCTCCTTCGGCGCGGCTCGGGCTCGACGCGCCCTCGAAACCGCAGATGTGGGGCGGCGCCGGAAGCAATCCCATAGGCCCTAATCGGCCCAATCCGCGCCGGCAGCGCAAGCCGTCGAGGCGCCCGATTCGATGGATTTCCCTTAGCTGGAGAAGCCTACCTGATGGCCCGGAAAGTCGCAAACCCCAGAGACGTCAGTCCGCCAGGCGAAAGCGCGTACAGCGCACGTATTGCAGCGGCCGCTCGGCCTCATCCCACTGGTGGTACGAGGCGACAATCGATCCGTCGCCAAGCTGTACCACCGAAGGATAGCCGGTGTGCTGGAACACCCCGGGATTCTTCCAATCGACGCGACGGCGTCCGGGCGACTGCGCCGCTCCGGGCGCGCCGGGCACCCCGCCTTCGGAAACGAAGAAGCTGTCCCTGTCGTCCCAGGAAAGGCCGTCGGCGGAGACGACGCCCTTTACGCCGTAGGGCGGACGGCGATAGCCATAGATCATCAGGTATCGGCCGTCGGCGAGGGGGATGGTCTCGGCTGGATACCCCCAGATGTTGGTCCACTTCGGCGGCGTCCACGAAAAGCCGTCGTCCTCGGAGACGACGAAGACCAGATTCTTGGCGTCGCCCGAGGGGTTGACGTGGGTGCGCATGAACGAGACCAGACGCCCGTCCGCCAGACGGAGCAGCGCAGGCTCCTCGTAATCAATGATCGACGCCGGGTCGTAGGCCAGGGTCGAATAGTACTCCCAGTTGTCGCCGCCATCGTCCGAGCGCATCAGGGCCGAACGAGTGGATTCGTTCTCTCCCTCCTCGCCGTAGCCGCGGATGCGGCCGTAAAGGCCCATAAGGATCGCGCCCGAGGGAAGCTGCCAGCACCCCAGGCGGCATCCGCCGTGCTTGAGCGGGCGCACGTTCACCGGGATCGGCGAGCTCCAGGTTCGACCCCGGTCCTGAGACTTCACGACCGCCGTCCCGAGCCAGCCCATGGTGCGGTACGACCAGGTCCAGTCGCCCCACGCCTCGCTTGTCGGCCCGCTGGCCCACGAAACGCCTTCGGCCCTGACCCCTCGCTTGAAGAAGCCGGCGATCGTGAGATTGACCATCCACGTCCCGTCGGCGAGCTCGCAAAAGCCGCAGTCCCAGTTGCCCCTGGTGTCGGTCCAATCCAGCACCACCGTCGGGTCGGACCAGGAAAGCCCGCCGTCCGCAGAACGCGTCATCAAGGTCCGGCCGCTGTCGTGGTGGAAGGGGAAACGCTCCTCGTTGAACACCGCGACGATGACACCCCCGTCGGTCAGGCGCGTGGCGATCTGGTTGATGCAGTGAGCGCCGTGGCGGAAGATGTCGTGGTGCGAGACCCCGACAATCCTCGTGCGGCGCGCCCGCCCTGGCGCGCCCGCTGGGCCTCACGGATAGGCCGATAGCTGATCGTGGCCGCCCCCGAAGCGGCGATCAGGTCCTTCAATTCCCGGGAGGTGAACCAAGCTGCGTCGCCGGCGCGAACGTCGGGATTGTCCGGATCGTAGGCCCGCAGCTCCGGGCCGTCCTCTACCGGATGGGCGAACATCTCGGTGACGCCCGGCGCCAGCGCCGCCAGCGTCCCCCGGAAGACCTCAGCGGTGTCGCGGCCCCAGGGATCGATGAAGTGGTCCGTGAACAGGAGGCCGCGAGCGGCCGCCGGGGCGCGGCTCGGAAATCCGAGGAAGTCCTCCCCCCGGTGACTTACCATGCGCAGCGGCACATCGAACTCGGCCGCGAGATCGACATAGATGGCGTAGAAGCGCGGATCGATCTGCACCGAGCCCATGTGCGAATCGAGGTGCGTTACATCGACGCCCCAGGCGAGGGCCTGCTCTATCTGGGCCCGGCATTCGGCGCGCGCCTCATGGACGTCAGCCTTGGCGAACACCTCAGCGATGGTGGCCGGCAGGAAGCCGTCGTCGTCATGCAGGGTTGTCGCCCCTGTGAGCGAGCGCCAACGGTAAAGCGGATATTCGCAGGTGAGCGTCAGGTGGATGCCGACATCCCGCCCCCGAAACATGGCGGCCGCCTCGCGCGCCCAGGAGCACGGGACCATCAGAGTGGCGCTGGTGGCGATCCCGGCGTCCATCGCCCGAAGGATGGCGACGTTGGCCGAATGGCTCGAGCCCAGGTCGTCGCAATTGACGATGAGAACGCGCGCGCCCGCCGCATAGCCGAGCCGTTCGGCCAGACTAGGGTCGGTTACCATCTACCCTCCTACTCGGCCCCGATCAGATCGCGGCGGGCCCGTTCCAGTTCGTCAGCGTAGCGCCGCGTGGCGTAGGCTTCCGAGAGCACACCGATGACATCGCCGCGGTCGTCGGTGACCGCCAACTCGTCGGCCTCGGTGCGGTCGAACATGCCCATGATCTCCTTGATCGTCATTTCGGGCTTGAGCGTGCGGGTGGGGTTGTCGACCTGCTCGCCCACCAGGCCGCGGCGGTCGGCATCGGCGTGGATCCGTTCGACGCGGACCATCCCGGCGTAGTGTCCGGCCTGATCGAGCGCCACCACGCGCCGGGTGGATCCCAGCGGAAAGCGGCGGCGAAACTCCTCCAGCGGCGCCGAGGCGCTGATGGTGTTGACGTCGCTGCGCATCATCCGCCCCGCGGTGAGCGTGCGCAGCCACGATACGTCGTGGGCGCTGCGAATGGTCTCCCCGCGCAAGTGCAGCCGCCATGTCGAGAACGAGTAGCCGAAGAGTTCGCGGACCAACAGGCTCGAGATGATCGAGGCGGTGAGCGTCACCGCGGTCAGACCGAAGTCGCCCGTGGTCTCCAAGACCAGGAAGCTCATGGTGAGCGGTCCGCCGATGATGGCCACGGCCAGGGCGCCCATACCGACGAGCGAAGCGGCCACCGGGTCGATGCCGGTGTCCAGACCCGCCGCCGTGAGCACGGCGATGAACAGCTTGCCGACCAGCGAGCCGAGATAGAGCGAAGCGAAGAACAGGCCGCCCCGGAACCCGAAGCCGAGCGACAGGATCGAGGCTGCGGACTTGGCGAGAATGAGGAAACACAAGGCCGCGATCGAGATGTTGGCGGCCAGGCCCAGGCGCAGCGCTCCGTGTCCCGCCGAGAGCGCCTGCGGATCGCGCCAGGCGACCAAACCCACGATCAGGCCGCCGATGGCCGGCTTGAGCCACCGTGGACCGGGAAGCCTGGAGACGTTGCCTTCGACCAGGGCTACCAGGCGCATGATCGCCACGCCAAGGAAGGCGCAGACCACGCCCAGGCCTGCGTAGAGGGCGTAGTGGAGAAGCCGTCCGGAGTCGATCGCCACCACCCGGATACTCATCGGTTGGTAGTGAACGAGGCCGGTCACGAAGGCGCCGCCGAGCGCCGCGGCCACGACCGGGGCGATGTTGCCGATGGTGTAGGCGCCGATGATGATCTCGAAGCCGTAGAAGGCGCCGGTAAGTGGGGCGCCGAAGGCCGCCGCGATGCCGGCGCCGGCGCCAGCGCCGACGAAGATTCGCAGATCGTTACGGCGCAGATTCAACGCAGACCCGATCCGAGATCCGAGCGCTGCGCCCATCTGCGCATAGGCCGCCTCCAGCCCCACCGACGCGCCAAGGCCATTGGAAAGAAGCGCCTGGAAGCTGAGGAAGATGCTGTCGCGGAAGCTCATGCGCCCGCCATGCAGGGCGTTGGCCTCGACGGGGTCGACGATGGTCCCGGGGCGGCGGCGCGTCCACAGCCAGGTGGCGGCGCCCAGGGCCAGGCCTCCGGCCGCAAGGATGAAAGCCTGTGGAAGCGAGATATGACCGATCGCCGATAGGCGATCGCGGAAGTTGAAGCCATAGACCAGCACCTGGAGCGCGTGCGCCGTGAGGCTGATGGCCAGCGTCGCCAGCCCCGCGCCGGCGCCCACCAGAGCGGCGATCAGCACCAGCAGGATCTCGCGCGCGCGGATGCCGCTGCGCAGCGTGGCCAGCAGTTCTAGCCATGGCCGCCCCGCGCGGGCGCGGGCGGCAATGGCCTCGCGGAGCTCCTGGGCGGCTCGCCAGGGGAGCCGGAAAGTGGGCTCGGGCGATGGCGCAAGCCGTCGGCGCGCCGCTTCCTTGGTCGCCGAATCCATACCTGTCGTTCCCGGTGCGCCCTGTTTAGGCGCGCTCGCCCGGCCGCCGAAAGTGAAAACCGCGAAAATGTTCGGCCGTCGGCGGCGCTCCGAGGCTCAGAACACGACCACGGAGCGAATGCTCTCGCCGGTGTGCATGAGCTCGAAGGCGCGGTTGATCTCCTCGAGCTTGAGCCTGTGGGTGATCAGTGGATCGATCTGGATCTTGTTTTCCATGTACCAGTCGACGATGCGGGGCACGTCGGTGCGGCCGCGAGCGCCCCCGAAGGCGGTCCCACGCCACACTCGTCCCGTGACGAGTTGAAAAGGACGGGTGGAAATCTCCTGGCCGGCGCCGGCAACGCCGATGATCACGCTCTCGCCCCAGCCGCGATGGCAGCACTCCAGCGCCTGGCGCATGGTGGCGACATTGCCGATGCATTCGAACGAGAAGTCGACGCCGCCGCCGGTGAGGTCGCCTATGGCCTGCACGACCTTGTCGCGGCCGACCTCGTCCGGGTTGACGAAGTGGGTCATGCCGAGCCGCCGGGCCATGGCCTCGCGCGCCGGGTTGAGATCGAGGCCGATGATCTTGTCCGCCCCGGCCATCTTCGCCCCTTGGATGACGTTGAGGCCGATGCCGCCCAGACCGAACACCGCCACGTTGGCCCCCGGCCAGACCTTGGCCGTCCAGATCACCGCGCCGATGCCGGTGGTGACCCCGCAGCCGATGTAGCAGATGGTCTCGAACGGCGCGTCTTCACGCACCTTCGCCACCGCGATCTCCGGCAGCACGGTGTGGTTGGAGAAAGTCGAGCAGCCCATGTAGTGCCGGACCGTTTCTCCGCCGACGGAAAACCGGCTGGAGCCGTCCGGCATCAGCCCCTGGCCCTGGGTGGCGCGAATGGCGGTGCACAGATTGGTGCGCCGCGAGGTGCACGCTTTGCACTGCCGGCACTCGGGCGTGTAGAGCGGGAGGACGTGGTCGCCTGGCTTGACCGTGGTCACACCTGCTCCGATCTCGAGCACGATCCCCGCCCCCTCGTGGCCGAGAATGGCCGGAAACAGGCCTTCCGGGTCGGCGCCCGAGCGGGTGAACTCGTCGGTGTGGCAGACGCCGGTCGCCTTGATCTCGATGAGGACCTCGCCGGCGCGGGGACCTTCCAGCTCCACCGCCTCGATGGCGAGCGGCTCCCCGGCCTTCCAGGCCACCGCGGCGCGGGTCTGCATCACGCTGCTCCCCTCTCTTTGAGTTGGGCCGCGCATAGCGCGCGGCTTTGGCCGCGTGCAACCGCCGAGCTAGAAGGCCCCAATGACCGAGCGCCCCAAATGACCGAACCCCTCGAGCGGTTGGAGCCCGGCATGCCGATTCCGTTCGGCGGCGACCGGCTGGCGCGGGTCGGCAAGGAGCTCGCCGCCGCGTTCCGATCCGGGGACAGGCTGCTCGTGATCCAGGACAGCGGCGAGCTGCTGCGCATTCCAGGCGACGTCTGGCGCGTCGCCAGTGATGCGGTGGACGCGGCCGCGGTAGCGCTGGCGGCCCTCGCCGCCACCACCGACGACCAGATCGCGCGCTTCTTCGAGCTCTTCGCCGGTCGGCTCGGAGATGACGCCCTCTGGGCCGGGATCGCCGGGGCCAACGCCGCCGACCTTGCTTCCGCCCGCGACCGCGGCCGCCCCACCGGCCGGCTCGCCGTCAGTGACAAGATGCGCGCTGACATGATCGCCGGCCTGCTGGCCTGGCGCGACCTGCCGCCCTCGCGCGGGCGAACGCTGGAGCGCTCGGCGCGCGACGGCTTTTCCATCGAGCAGGTAAGCGCCGCCCTTGGCGTGGTGGGCTTCGTCTTCGAGGGCCGGCCCAACGTCGTCGCTGACGCCGCCGGCGTCCTGCGCGGCGGCAACGCGGCGGTGCTGCGCATCGGGGCCGATGCGCTGGGGACGGCGCGCGCGGTCTTCAAAGACGCCATCGAGCCGGCGCTGGCCGATGCGGGACTGCCCGAGGGCGCGCTGATCCTGCTGGACAATCCCGAGCACGCCGCGGCCTGGGCCCTTTTCAGCGATTCCCGCCTGGCGCTCGCCGTGGCCCGCGGCAGCGGCGCTGCGACGACTCTGCTCGGGTCCATCGCCCGTCAAGCCGGAGCGCCCGCGAGCCTGCATGGAACCGGCGGGGCTTGGCTCATTGCTGATCGCAGCGCCGATGGGGAACGGTTCGCCAACGCCGTATCCGCCTCGCTCGACCGCAAGGTCTGCAATACCCTGAACGTCTGCCTGATCGAGCGCTCCCGCGCCACGGACCTTCTTCCGCGGTTCCTAGGAGCGTTCGCCAGCGCCGGCGGCCGCAAACTGCACGTCGCCCAGGCCGACATCCGCTGCCTCGGCGCCCAAGGCCCCGAGATCGAGCCACTCGCGGAAGCCGACCTGGGCCGGGAATGGGAGTGGGACGAAGCGCCCGAGGCGTCTCTGCGCACCGTCGGCGACCTGGACGAGGCGATCAGCCTGTTCAATCGCTTTTCACCGCGGCTCGCGGCTTCCCTGATTTCGGAAGATCCGGCGGCGCACGAGCGCTTCTGGCGCGACCTCGAAGCCCCGTTCGTCGGCGACGGCATGACACGCTGGGTCGACGGCCAATACGCCCTGGGAAAGCCGGAGCTCGGTCTCTCGAACTGGCAGGCGGGGCGTCTTCTCGCCCGCAGCGCCGTGCTCACCGGCGGCGATGTCTTCACGGTGCGCACCCGGATGCGGCAGAGTGACATCGGCCTGAGGCGTTAGGAGGTTCCCATGGGCGAGGTGATCAGCGGCGCGCGGCGAGTCTCCAGCGAGGCGCTGGCGGCGCGGGCCGCCAATGCTGCTTCGGGGCTGAAATCGCTCGGCGTCGGCGCCGGCGATCGCGTCGCCCTCTATCTGCGCAACGACATCGCTTTCTTCGAGGCGGCTTTCGGCGCTGGTCAGCTCGGAGCCTACGCCGTGCCCGTGAACTGGCACTACACCCCGGCCGAAGCGGCCTACCTCTTCAACGACAGCGGCGCCAAGGCCGTGGTCATCCACGCCGACCTGCTAGGCCCGATCCGGGAGGCGATTCCGGCGGGCGTCGCCGTCCTGACGGTCGATACCCCGCCCGAGATCGCGGCGGCGTACGGGCTCGACCCTGAACGCTGCGCCGCCCCTCCGGGAGCGACCGCCTGGGACCACTGGGTCGACCGGTTTGCGCCTGCGGCCGAGGCGCTCGAGCCGCCGGGCGCCATCATCTACACCTCCGGCACCACCGGCCATCCCAAAGGCGTCAAGCGCTCCCCGCCGAGCGCCGCCCAGACGCAGGCTTCACAGGGGATGCTCATGGCGGCCTTCGGATTGGCGCCCGATGCCGGCATCGTGACCGTCGTCACCGGGCCGATGTACCACTCGGCGCCGAATGCCTACGGCCTGACCATGGCGCGCCTAGGCGCGCGCGTGATCCTGCAGCCGCGCTTCGACCCGGAGGGCCTGCTGAGCCTGATCGAGACCGAGCGAGTGACGCATCTGCACATGGTGCCGATCATGTTCAACCGCCTCCTCAAGCTGCCTGCAGAGGTCCGGCGCCGCTACGACCTCTCGTCGCTGAAGTTCGTGGTGCACGCGGCCGCGCCATGCCCGCCGCACGAGAAGCGGGCGATGATCGAGTGGTGGGGGCCGGTGATCTACGAATACTACGGGGCCACGGAGACCGGCGCGATCGTGCTCTGCAACTCGGAAGAGTGGCTCGCCCATCCCGGCACCGTGGGGAAGGCGCTGCCGGGCTGCGTCGTCAAGGTGGTGGACGAGGCAGGGAACGAACTGCCGCGCGGCGAGGTCGGGGAGATCGTCGGCCGCAACGTCAACCTCGCCGACTTCACCTATCATGGCGATGACGACAAGCGACGGCGCGCCGAGAAGGCCGGCCTGATCATCCCTGGCGACATCGGCTGGATGGACGCGGACGGCTTCCTGTACCTGTGCGACCGCTCCAAGGACATGATCATCTCCGGGGGCGTGAACATCTATCCGGCCGAGATCGAGGCCGAACTGCATGGCCTCAAAGGCGTCGTCGACTGCGCCGTCTTCGGCATTCCCGACGCCGAGTACGGGGAGGCCATCTGCGCCGTCATCCAGCCCGACCCGGCCGTGGCGCTCACCGAAGCCGACGTACGCGGCCATCTGAGAGGACGCGTGGCGGGCTACAAGATGCCCCGCCTGATCGAGTTCGCGGCCGACCTGCCGCGCGAGGACTCGGGCAAGATCTTCAAGCGCAAGCTGCGCGAACCTTATTGGGCTGGCCTGGAGCGGCGTATCTGAGGAGGAATCGAGGGGGGCCGATGCGACCGATCACCGCGCTGGTCGCGATCATTTCCAGCGCCGCTATTGCGCTCGCGCCCGCAGCGCAGGCGGCCAAGATCGTGGTGGGAAAGCCGGCGCCGCCGTTCAAGGCGACGACCTTCGACGGACGCACGGTCACCTTGGCCGACTATCAGGGCAAGGTGCTGATCCTCAACTTTTGGGCCACCTGGTGCGCGCCGTGCCGCCAGGAACTCCCCCTGATCGCCATATATTACGATCAACGCCGTATGGTCGGCCTGCGGGTGCTCGGCGTAACCAGCGAAGACTCCGTCCCGATGAGCAAGCTGAAGCCGATCGCGGCGCTGGTCGGTTTCGACATGGCGCGCGACTTCTCCGGCCCGTATCGGCAGGTAGAAGCCTACCCGACGAACTACGTCATCGATCGCGCCGGCGTCGTGCGCTACGCCAAGGCCGGCGCGTTCACGCTGGACGAACTAAACGAGGTGCTGGTGCCGCTGCTGAACGAGCCTGCGCCGGAACCGGCCGCCACCAACGTCGCCGTTGCCAAGTCGCCTGCCGGATTGTCGGTTCGATAGGATTCAGAACGCGCGCTTGAGTTCGTCGGCCAGGTCGGTGCGCTCCCAGGAAAAGCCCCCGTCCGCCTCGGGTTCGCGGCCGAAGTGGCCATAGGCGGCGGTGCGGGCGTAGATCGGACGGTTGAGGCCCAGGTGCTCGCGGATCGACCGGGGCGTGGCCCCGCCGATCATTTCCGGCAGGATCGCCTCCAGGCGCGCCGGGTCGACCTCGCCGTTCCCGTGCAGGTCGACATAGAAGCTCAGCGGCCGCGCGACGCCAATGGCGTAGCCGATCTGGATGGTGCAGCGCTTGGCCAGCCCGGCGGCGACGACGTTCTTGGCGAGGTAGCGACAGGCGTAGGCCCCGCTGCGGTCGACCTTGGTCGGGTCCTTGCCGGAAAAAGCGCCGCCGCCGTGCGGCGCAGCCCCGCCATAGGTGTCGACGATGATCTTGCGCCCGGTAAGGCCGCAGTCACCGTCGGGACCGCCGATCACGAACTTGCCGGTGGGATTGATGTGCCATTCGGTTTCGTCGGTGACGAAGCCCAGCGGCAGAACCCTCAGCACGTGCGGGCGCACGATGTCGGCCACATCCTCGGCGGAAAGACCTTCCCGATGCTGGGTCGAGACGACGATGCATTGGGCCCGGGCCGGCGCGCCATTGTCATAGGCAAGCGTCATCTGGCTCTTGGCGTCGGGCCCGAGGTCGGGAGCTTCGCCCGAGCGCCGGGCGCGGGCCAAGCTCTTCAGAATATTGTGTGAGTACTGCAGCGCCGCGGGCATGAACTCGGGCGTCTCGACCGTGGCGTAGCCGAACATCATGCCCTGGTCGCCGGCGCCTTCGTCCTTGTTGCCGACCGCGTCCACGCCCTGGGCTATGTCAGCCGATTGGGCGTGCAGAAGGCACTTGAAGCAGGCGGTCTTCCAGTGGAACCCAGCCTGCTCGTAACCGATGTCGCGCACCGCGGCGCGAATCTTCTCCTCCAGGCCCCCGATGACATCCTCAGGCCCGCGCACCTCGCCGGCGATGAGAATGGTGTTGGTGGTGACCAGGGTCTCACAGGCGACGCGCGCCACCGGATCTGCGCTCAGGAAGGCGTCGACGACGGTGTCGGAAATGCGATCCGCCACCTTGTCCGGATGACCCTCGCTGACGCTTTCACTGGTGAACAGGTACCGCGGGCGTTCGTAATCCATGAGGTCCCTTCCAAAGGGGGCGGCTTAAAGCCGATCCGCAGCGCCCGCGCTAGGCTTTGGCGGCATAGCAGACAACGGGCCAGCCGCCCGGGCCGGCAGCGGTAAAGCGACGCTCGTGCGGACCCTCTTCGATTTCGCCGGCCTCGAAGCCGAGTTCGCCCACGCGCCGGCGCGCCGCCTCGAGATCGTCGACCTTCACCATGATTCCCGCGCGCACGCTGGGCCGGTCCCGCCCGGCCAGCGCCAGGCGGCGGCCGGCGAGATCGAACTGCGCCCAGCGATCGCCGTCGACAAACGTCGGTTCGCGACCGAACAGGCCTTCGAAGAAGGCGACGGCGGCGGCCAGATCGTCGACCGGCAGGAGCGTGGTGAGGCTCTGGATCTCCATGGACCCTTCATCGGCTCGCGCGAGTTTGCTGGTCAAGCCGCCGCGCCGGCGTATGGTCGCCACAGCAAGGAGACGGTGATGAAACCTGCGCTCGCGCTGGCCCTAGCCCTCGCGGCCATTTGCGGCCCCGCGGCCGCTGCGGGCCGGCTCGCCATCGACGAACTCTCCGCCCGGACAGCGGCTCCCCTCGCCCCCCAAAGCACCGCCATCGGGCCTGCCGGCGTGATCGCCTTCCGCTACAGCGCCTTTGGAACCAACCGCTCGATCCCGCTCTCCTGGCGCCGGATTTCAGGGGCGCGGGCCTATGCGGTGATTATGCAGGATCCGGATGCGCCCTCGCCTTCACCCTTTGTCCATTGGCTGATCTGGGACATTCCCGGTGGGACGACCACGCTGTCCGAAGGCCTGCCTGCGCGGGCGCGGCTATCGGCGCCGGCGGGAGCGCTGCAGGGACAAAACGGCGCCGGATCGATCGGCTACCATGGGCCGCATCCGCCGCCCGGTCCGGCCCATCATTACCATGTCCAGGTATTTGCGCTCGACGCGCCTGCGGCCGCCGCTCCGGCCGCAGACATCAACGGGCTCCTCTCGACACTGCGCGGCCACGTGATCGCCAAAGGAGAGATCGTCGGCGCCTTCAAGGCGCCATAGAAGCGACGCCTCTACCTGCGCTATGCGGGGGCAGGAGCAGCCAGGAGGCGAGCGATGGACGACGCGCCGGCAAAGGTGAGCGGCTTCGACGCCGCCGCCCTGGCGAAAGCGCCGGAGATGCTCCGGGGCGTCATCGACGCCGGCGATCTGGCCGGAGCAGTGACTCTCGTCTGGCGCAAGGGCGCGGAGGTTCAGCAGCTGTGCGAAGGCCAGCGCGACCTAGAGCGCGGCCTGCCGATGACGCGAGACACCCTCTGCCGCATCGCCTCGATGACCAAGCCGATCACCTCGGTCGCCGCGCTCATGCTCATGGAAGAAGGCAAGCTGGCGCTCGAAGACCCGATCAGCCGCTGGGCGCCGGAATTCGCCGACATGCAGGTGTTGAAATCTCCAAACGGACCGCTCGACGACACCTATCCGGCCCCGCGGGCGATCACTGTAGAGGACCTGTTCACGCACCGCGCTGGCCTGGCATACCGTTTCAGCTCGGTGGGCCCGATCGCGCACGCCTACGACGCTGCCATCGGCGACATCCTCAACCAGGAGAAGACGCCGGACGAGTTCCTCTCTGCATTGTCGGGACTGCCGCTGGTCTACCCGCCGGGCGAACGCCTTTTCTACAGCCATGCGACCGACGTCCTCGGCTTCATCGTCGGCCGGATCGGCGGCCGGGGCTTCCGCGAATTCCTCTTCGACCGGATCTTCGGCCCGCTCGGCATGGTCGATACGGACTTCTACGTCCCGCCCGAAAAGCGCGACCGCGCCGCGGTGGTGTACGGCATGGACCAGGAGAGCGGCCGCCTCCAGCCCGTCCCCTTCCTCCAGTTCGACACCGCACCGCGGTTCTGCGGCGGCGGCGGCGGCCTCATCTCCACCATCGACGATTACCTGAAGTTCGCCCGCATGCTCCTCGGCGCGGGCAAGGCCGACGGCGTGCGGCTGCTGAGCCCGCGGACGGTGGAGCTGATGCAGACCAACCGCCTCACCCAGGCGCAGCGCGAGGTCGATTTCCTGGGCCTGCCGCTGTGGGCCAGCCAGGGCTTCGGCCTCGGGGTGTCGATGATCCTTGATCCGGAGAAGCACGAGTGGATGGGGGCCGGAGCGAAAGGCGCCTTCGGCTGGCCGGGGGCTTTCGGCACCTGGTGGCAGGCCGACCCGGAGAACGAGATGATTCTCATCTATCTCATCCAGGATTACCTGCCGCTCGGGCCCGAAGCGGTGACGCAGATCGCGGCGGGACGCCGCATCGGCGCGCGCATCGCCCTGCCGATGTTCCAGAAGATCGTCTACGGGGCGCTGTCGGGCTGACGATGGCCTGGAGCAGGGCCCCGCGACAATTGATGGACCTGTTCGCCGAGTGCCTGCCCGACGATCCGCGCATCCAGCAGCGCAAGATGTTCGGCTATCCGGCCGCGTTCGTGAACGGCAACATGATGGCCGGCCTCTTCCGGGATCAGGTGTTCGCGCGCGTGGCCCCGAGCCGCAGGGCGGCGCTCGAAACGGCGCACGGGGCGCTGCCGTTCGAGCCGATGCCCGGCCGGCCGATGAAGGACTACGTGCGCCTGCCGGACGCCATCATCGCCGACGAAGCGGAGCTGGCGGATGTCATGACGGGGGCGCTGACCTTCACCGCCGCGCTGCCGCCGAAGGAGAAGAAGCCGAGAAAACGGCTTTAGAGCCGCAACGAAAGTCCGGTGAATTCGCGTCGGGCCGGACTGCCTGTGAGACTCTGACTTCCTGTCCCCCCGCGCGCCGCGCCATAAGGCTCGGGTGAGTTATCCGTACCGAGCCGTATTCCACGACACCTTGGCGGCGGGCTGCGCAGCCTTTCCGCGCATCGCCTCCCAAGACCAGAGCCTGACGCGGGCCGCCGTGGCCCTGGCGCTGGTCGAGGCCGAGGACGGCTCGGGTGAGACGGCGTTCCTCCTGACCCGGCGCGCCACGGGTCTGCGCGCCCACGCCGGCCAGTGGGCGCTTCCCGGCGGTCGGTGCGACCCCGGCGAGAGCGCCGCGGCGACCGCGCTGCGGGAATTGGAAGAGGAGCTCGGCCTTGCCCTGCCGCAAAGCGCCGTGCTCGGCGCGCTGGACGACTACCCGACCCGGTCGGGCTACGCCGTCACCCCCGTGGTCGCCTGGGTGGGCGCCGCCGACGCCCTCGCGCCTAATCCGCGCGAGGTGGCTTCGGCGCACCGCATCCGTCTCGTCGACATCGCCGCCGACGAGGCCGTGGCCTTCGAGACCATCCCCCAGAGCGATCGCCCCCTCATCCGCCTCAGGCTAGGTGAGCACCACGTCCATGCGCCCACGGCGGCGCTGATCTATCAGCTGCGCGAGCTCGCGGCCGGGCGGGTGACGCGCGTCGCCCATCTCGAACAGCCAGTGTTCGCTTGGCGCTGATTCTGGTGCGGCGCGCGCCGGCCGCTAGACTAGTTCCTGTCCACAAACGTCAACATTTTGAATTTATTGGCGTAACCGGTGATCGGCTGGGATGCGGAGCCCGGCGGTTACGGGTAGTCTTGGGATCAAGCCACTGATTCCAAACACAAACCCATAACCGCCGGAGCCGACAATGCGGCAGCACCGCATCATCCAAGCCAGCCTATTCGATGTCTTTGCCGGGCACGAGATCGGCCGTGAGCTGAAGGCAATGTCCGAATGGCTGGACGAGCATCGGGAGTTGGTCGCACTGGTGGCGCAGGATCTGCGCGGGTGCGGCGTGAAGCAGACCGGACGGCAGGGCCTGCCGGCGGAATCGGTGCTGCGCTGCGCGCTGCTGAAGCAGCACCGCCAGCTGAGCTACGAGGAACTGGCGTTCCATCTGGAGGACTCAGCCTCGTTCCGCGCCTTTGCGCGGCTGTCGCTGACGTGGACGCCGAAGAAGTCGGTGCTGCACAAGACGATCGGCGCGATCAGAGCCGAGACCTGGGAGGCGATCAACCACGCCGTGGTGGCCAGTGCGCGCCTCGAGAAAGTCGAGACGGGCGAGGCGATCCGCGTGGACAGCACCGTCACCGCGGCGCTGATGCACGAGCCCAGTGACTCGAGCCTCCTGTGGGACGCGGTGCGGGTGATGGCGCGGATGCTGAAGGCCGCCGAGGCCTTGGCCGGCGCCAAGCTCGCCTGGCGCGATCGCCGGCGCGCCGCCAAGCGGCGGGCCTATGCGATCCAGTTCACCCGCGGCCGGCCAAAACGGGTCCAGCAATACCGCGAGCTGATCGCCATCACGCGCTCGATGCTGGCTTACCTCGATGACGCGTCCGCTCGCCTCGAGCGGGTGGTCAGTCCAACGGCCGAACTCTGGCGAGCCGGGCTCGCCCATGATCGCCCACTGATCGAGCGGATCATCGGCCAGACCGAGCGCAGGGTCGTGCGCGGCGAAGCGGTTGCGGCGCAGGAGAAGATCGTCAGCCTGTTCGAGCCGCACGCCGACATCATCGTCAAGGGCGGCCGGGACACTCAGTACGGCCACAAGCTCAACCTGGTCGCCGGCAGGAGCGGGCTGATCCTCGACTTGGTCATCGAGAGCGGCAACCCGAACGACGCCGAACGCTTCCTGCCCATGCTGGAGCGCCACATCGTCTTGTGGGGCCGACCGCCACGCCAGGCGGCCGCAGACGGCGGCTACGCCACCCTTCACAACCTCAGCCAAGCCAAGGCTCTCGGCGTCGGCGACATGGCCTTCCACAAGAAGGCCGGCCTCAATATCGAGGACATGGTCAGGAGCCGCTGGGTCTATCGCAAGCTCAGGAACTTCCGCGCCGGCATCGAGGCGGGTGTCTCCTGCCTGAAACGCGCCTATGGTTTGGCCCGCTGCACCTGGCGTGGACTGGCTCACTTCCGCGCCTACGTCTGGTCCTCAGTCGTCGCCTACAACCTTGCCCTCTTCACGCGTCCGGCGCGCACCTGAACACCGTGAGCTCCCAAGACTGCCGCCGGCGATGCCGCCTCGCCGGTCGCACCCTCATGGCCGGTCCGTCCCTTGGCGGCCGCTCCAATCGCCAACCGGGCCCTGATCGCGAGCAGCCGGCCCCAAGCGCGACCACGCAACCGCTTGCTTATTGAAAAACTTGGCGTTTATGGACAGGAACTAG
>DASYYX010000007.1:0-70346 GCA_035946795.1 Caulobacteraceae bacterium
ACTGCTCGATCACCAGCTCCAGCCGGTCGAGTTCGCGCACGATCTGCCGCTTCAGTTGCGCCGGCAGCGGCCGCCCGTCGCCTGTGGTGAGCGTCTCCAGCTGCTTCCTGCGCCGCTTCAGCAGCGGGTCGTAGCCGCTGACCCCTTGCGCGTAGAGCAGCCCCTTGATGCGGTTGGCGTGTTGCGTCCGCTCGGTCATCAGCCGCCCGCGCTCCCGGTGCGGCTGACGACGATCCTCGGCTTCGGGGCTCGGCGGGCGCACCATCGAGCAGACCCGAGGCTCGCCGCGTCCCCAAGCCATCAGCGTGCGCAGCAGCGCCTCGCCGTCGATCTTGTCGCTCTTGGCCCGCCGCTTGCGCCGGTCCACCGCCACCGACGCCGGGTCGACCACAAAGCTCTCGACCCCGTGCGCCGCCAGCACGCGGTGCAGCCAGAACCCGTCCAGCCCCGCCTCCTGGATGCAGACGACGCCGAACGAGCGTCCGCTGCGCAGCAGCGCCTTCTGTTTCAGTTGCTCCAGCAGCGCCAACAAAGATCCTGCCGCACCCCCCGCGACCGTGTGACGAGACATCTTCTCCCCACACCCCGGAGACAGCGACGTGACCAGCCAGCGCTTCCGGCTCAGTTCCAATGAGACGAAGATCGCGCCAAGATCGGTCCGGATGGCGGTCGGCGCAAAGCAATCGGTGTTCGACATCGGTGGCTCCCAGGTTGGTTGGTTGGAAGCCCAGTCTGGTACGCCAGGCCGCCATCCACCCGCATGGGATCTCCACCCCTTCGGGGTCCCCCTCCCCCAGAGGGGGAGGAGATCGGTCCCCCTCCCCCTTTCCGCTTCCCGGCCTCCGGCCGGACTTCCCCCTTGCCCGCCCTGGACCTGAACCGCGTCCAGGCCGAGACCGACACCCGCAACATCGCCTCGAGCCGGGTGCTAGAAAAGCTCGGCTTCGTGCGCGAAGGCACGCTGCGCCAGGACTGCGTGGTCGCCGGCGAGGTGTCGGACTCCTGGGTCTACGGGCTGCTGCGGCGGGACTGGCCGGCGCGCGCCGCACGGCGGCGATAACCGGATGTTCACCATCCCCGACGAGAGTTCGGCTACCGTTGTTCGCCAATCGAATGGCGCCGGGAGCAGCCGATGGAGCGGCGCAAGCACGAGCGCCTGAGGATCCTCAAGCGCGGCAAGGTGGTCCAGCGCCGCGGCGCGCTCACCTTCGACTGCACCATCCGCGACATGAGCCCGCACGGGGCGTGGATCGCGCTGGCGCCCGGGCAGGCCCTGGACGACGCCTTCGAGCTGATCGAGGTCAAGTCCGGACGCGCCTTCGACGCCACGGTGGTGTGGCGGGACGAGGCCTCGGCGCGCCTGCGCTTCGCGGGCGAGGCGGACCTCAGCCAGGCCGGGGCGGCGCCGCACAAGGCCCATCTTCGCCGCCTGTGGCTCGACTACGCCCCGCGCTGAGGCGGGCGGGCGCCAGGAAGGTCAGGGGCGCAGGCCCTCCAGCAGGCTGTCGAGCGCCCGGGCGAGCTCGCGCCCGGCGCCGGCCGGATCGTCGGCGGCGGCGCAGGCGACCGCCGCCTCGGTCAGGGCGCCGATCAGCAGACGCGCCAGCGGCGGCGCCGGCTGGCGGCGGATCTGGCCGGCCGCCATGGCCGCCTCCAGGCCGGCCGGCAGCATGGCCAGGAAATAGCGCTCGTCGATCTGACGCCACCGGTCCCAGCCCAGCACCGCCGGCCCGTCCTTGAGGATGATGCGCTCGAAGGGGTCGGCGGCGCAGGCTTCGAAGTAGGCGCGGGCGCTGGCCGACAGCCGTCGCAGAAAATCGCCCGAACCGGCGGCCGCGGCGTGCACACGCTGCTGCAGCTCGGCAGCGGCGCGCTCGAACACCGCCTCGAAGAGGGCCTCCTTGCTGGCGAAGTGATGGTAGACCGCGCCCTTGGCGACCCCGGCGGCGGCAGCGATGTCGTCGACGCTGACGCCGGCAAAGCCGGTCTGGCCGAACAGGCGCTCGGCGGCGACCAAGATCGCCCCCCGGGTCGCCTCGCGCCGCGCGGCTTGCCTCACCATGGCGCGATGGTGTCATCGACGGCGGCGTTTGACAAACCGACTGGCGGTCGGCATATTACCGACCTCGCGTCGGTTTTATCGGCGCGAGATTTTCCCCAGCCCACGAGGAGACTTCCATGCCCGCCGCCGCCACCGTCCAGGGTCTGATCGAGGCCGTCGAAGCCGGCCGTTTCGTCGAAGCAATCCAGGCCTATTACGCCCCCGAGGCCTCGATGCGGGAGAACGGCGAGGCGCCCCGCCAGGGGCTGGCCGCCCTGGTGGACAACGAGGCGCGCGTCCTGACCTTGTTCAAGTCGGTGAAGGGCAAGAGCCTGGGACCGGCGCTGGTGGAAGGCGACCGGGCGGCGATCAACTGGGCCTTCGATTTCGAGCGCCAGGACGGCACGACGGCGCACCTGGAGGAGGTGGCCTGGCAGCGCTGGCAGGGCGAGAAGGTGGTCGAGGAGCGCTTCTTCTACGACCCGCGCCAGCTGCAGCCCGCCTCCTGAAGCGCAAGGGCTGCGGCTCCCTTCGCGCAGGCGCGGGCGGCGTCGACAAGGCGGCCCCCTCCCCTTCGTCTTCGTCGACACGGACCGGGGCGACTCTTCCCAGAAAGGGAAGCGAGCCGGGCTCGGCCAGCCGGGCGAGGCAGGGCCGGCAACGGCCTTCAAATCACCGGATCGAGGACGCGGTCCCCGGGGCGCGACGGTTGGCGGCTCGGCGCCGAGCCGGCCTGCGACGGCCTCGCGCACCTTGGCCATCAGCTCGTCGAGCGCGCCGCCTTCGGTGGCGCAGCCTGGCAGAGCCGGGACCTCGGCCCAGCACCCGCCTTCCTCGGCCTCGTGGACGACGACCTTGATCTTCAAGGCCGCAAGACAGGCAAACCGCGACAGCGCGCAAAGGCGGCGTGGCCCCCGGCCGTCCGCATGCAACTCCAACCATCAGACAAACACCGCCGGCATCGAAGTCGAAAAGACCTGGGTCCTGGAGGCGCGCCCTAGCGCGCCTCCGGGATGAGCGGGTTCAAGGATCCGGCGCACGGAATCGAGTTGCGCGCAGTGTCACCGTAATCCGGGACTGGAAGCGGTGAGGCAGGGCATAGCTCCGGGGCGAGCTCCGGGGCGAGCTTCGCGGTCCGCAGAGCGGATTTCCTTGCCTGCCGGCGCCCGCGCTCGATAGGGTCGCGCGCAGTGTCCGACATCTTCATCTCCTACGCGCGCTCCACCGCCGCCAAGGCGCAGCAGGCGGCGGAGGCCTTGCGCGCCCTGGGCTATGGGGTGTGGCGCGACGACGAGCTGCCGGCCCATCGGGCCTACGCCGAAGTGATCGCCGAGCGGCTGAGCACGGCCAAGGCGGTGCTGGTGATCTGGTCGGCCGAGGCGGTGAAGTCCGAGTGGGTGCAGTCCGAGGCCGACCAGGCCCGGGCCGACCGCAAGCTGGTGCAGATGTCGATCGACGGGGCCAGGCTGCCGATGCCGTTCGACCGCATCCAGTGCGCCGACCTCAGCAACTGGGACGGCGACCTGGAGGCCCCCGGCTGGCGCAAGGTGGTCGCCAGCGTAGCCGAGCTGGTGGGAAGGGGCGCGCCCGCGGCCAACCGCGCCGAGACCCAGCCGGAGGCGCGCAAGCTGTCGATCTGCGTGCTGCCGTTCGCCAACATGAGCGGCGATCCGGAGCAGGAGTATTTTTCCGACGGCATCAGCGAAGACATCATCACCGATCTTTCCAAGATCTCGGCCCTGTCGGTGATCGCCCGCAACAGCGCCTTCGCCTTCAAGGGCAAGAGCGTCGATGTGCAGCAGGTCGCCCGCCAGCTCAGCGTCGCCTATGTGCTGGAAGGCAGCGTGCGCAAGTCCGGCGGCAGGGTGCGGATCACCGCCCAGCTGATCGACGGAGCCCGCAACGACCATGTCTGGGCCGAGCGCTACGATCGCGACCTGACCGACATCTTCGCCCTGCAGGACGAGATCAGCGAAGCCATCGTCAAGGCGCTCAAGCTGAAGCTGCTGCCGGAAGAGAAGAAGGCCATCGAGAAGCGCGGCACCGACAGCGCCGAGGCCTACAACCTCTATCTGATGGCGCGGCAGTACTGGCTGACCGGCAACAGCGGCGATTCTCGGCGGGACGAAGCCATCATCCGCCTCACCGGCCGGGCCACCGAGATCGACCCCGGCTACGCCCGCGCCTGGGCCCTGATGGCCTGCGCCCAGGAATCGCTGCGGACCCTCTTCGGCGGCGCCGGCGATGGCGGCCTCGAGGCAGCCGAGCAGGCCCTGGCGCTCGATCCCGACCTCGCCGAAGCCCACGCGGTGCGCGCCAGCATCTGGATTCGAGATGGCCGCCAGGACGAGGCCGCCGGCGAAATCGCCACCGCCCTCGAGCTCGACCCGCAGTCCTACGAGGTCAACAACGCCGCCGCGCTGCTGAGCTTCCACCAGCGGCGGCTGGAAGACGCCGTGCGCTACTGGGAGAAGGCGGCGGCGCTGATGGAAACGGACATCGGATCGTCGGGCATGCTGGTCACCGCCTACACGGCGCTGGGTGATGTCGCCGCGGCGCGCCGGGCCGCGAAGCTGACGCTCACCCGGGCCGGGGCCATGCTGGCGCAGGACCGCAGCAACGGCAACGCTCTGGGCTTCGGCGTCGGCGCCCTGGCGTGCCTGGGCGAGGGCGAGCGCGCCAAGGAATGGATCGAGCGGGCCCTGCTGCTCGATCCTGGCAACATGGTGATGCGCTACAACTGCGCCTGCACCACCGCAGTCCAGCTGAAGGACGCGGAGGCCGCCCTCGAGATGCTGGGGCCGGTGGTGGAGAAGGCCACGCCGGAGTTCGTGGCCTATGTCAAAGTAGACCCCGACCTCGATCCGATCCGCGAGGACGCGCGCTTCACGGCCATGATCGCCGCCGCCGAGGCGCGGCTGGCGGGGGCGAGGCCGGCCGCCGCGGCGGAAGCGTAAGGGGCCGGCCGGGGCGGGCGGGCAAGAGAGCCGCAGAGACCGCAGGGAAGGCGCGGCGCGCCGGCGGCGGGGGCTTGTCAGCGAAGCTCGGCCGTGCGCCAGTGGCGCTTTGCAATCGCCGACAAACCTTGAGGGGCGCCCCATGAACCATCGAGCCATGACCGCCGTGGCGGTCGGACTGCTGAGCCTGAGCGCCATGGGCGCCTCGGCCCAGGAACCGCCGCGCAACTACGACTATGGAACGGTCACCCAGGTGACCAACATCGAGGTCAAGCCGGGCCAGCTCAGGGCCTATATGCAGGATCTCGCCACCGGCTGGCGGACCGCCATGGAAGAGGGCAAGCGCGCCGGCGCCATCCTGAGCTACAGCGTCGAAGAGCCCCTCGATCCCCGCGCCGGCGAACCCAACCTCGTGCTCGTCGTCGTGTTCAAGAACCTGGCGGCCTACGATCGGCCGCTGGCGGAGGCCGAGAAATCGGCGGTGGCGCAGTACGGCTCGCTCGACAAGGCGCGGGAGATGGCGATGCACCGGGAGTCGATGCGCACGATCCTGGGCACGGAGATCTTTCGCCAACTCGCCTTCGCCCAGTAGGGCGCCGGCAGGCGCCTCAGAGCGGGATCGCGTCAGCCAGAACGACGCGTGGACCTGACCTCGGGGGTCTGGCGAACCCTCGGGTCGGCTGAGGGCCGGCTTCCCGGGAGAAGTCGGGCCAAGCCCGGGTCTGGGCGTCGTTCGGGCGCCGCAAAGGAGTCGTGGAGCGGAGCCATGGCAGAGATCACCGACGCGCGCGGCCTGGCGCTCAGCGGCGCGGACGCCGATGCGGCCGGCGGCGTCAGCCGGCGGGCGCCGTCCGCTTCGGGCGACCGCCCTTGCGGCCATTGACGCGCGCCGCCGCCGCCTTGGCCGGCGACCTCGCCGCCCCGCCGCGACGGGCCTGCTCGCGCATCCACGCGCGCGTGCCGAAGGCGCCCATGAGCAGGCCCGCGAGGGAGAAATCGGCGTCCAGGCTCTCCCAGTGCAGGCCGGCGCCGGCGCCCAGCACCTCGACCCTGGCCAGGTCGGCGTCGCTGGCGCGCTCCAGGCCCTGCAGCCGGCGCGCCGGAAAGGCGAAGGCGCAGCCGTTGGAGAGGTCCACCAGCACCCGCCCGCTCGCCCGGTCGTAGCGGGCGCTCTTGGCGCGCGGCTCGGTCTCGGCGGCGCGCATGCCGCGCGCCCGCGCCGCCAAGATCTCGCGCGCGCTCAGGGGCGTAGTCATTCGCTCTCTCCATGGATGGCGGTCCAGGCGGCCCGCAACCGCGCCCTTTCCTTGGCGACCTCCGTCATCGCCTGACGGATATCGGCGGCGCGCATGCCGCGCGCCCACGCGAGCCTCGGCGCCGCCTCGCCCTGGCCGAGCGCGATCTTGGCCTCGCCGCTCCCCTTGATCGCATGCACGTGCGCCGGCCAATGGTCGTTCACAAAGATCACGAAGCGCATGCCCTCGGCGCGGTGGACGGTCGGCAAGAAGATAACCTATCCTGTTGGGTTAACAAGCAAGTCCGTGGCGGGCGCGGCGATGCCGCGCGTGCTGTCACCGTAATTCCGTTCCAGCTAAGCTCGAAGGGCGGAGTCGCGCGGGCGCCGGGCGGCCTGGCATTCTGGGAGCCGATCCATGGCAGAGATCACCGACGCGCGCGGCCTGGCGCTCAGCGGCGCGGACGCCGAGGCGGCCGCGCGCCTCGAGGCGGTGATCGACGACATCTACTATTACCGCCTGGGCGTGGGCGACCGCCTCGATGCGCTGCTGGCCGAGCATCCGGACTTCACCATGGCCCAGGTGCAGAAGGGCTATTCGCTGATGTCCGAGGCGACCTTGGACGTGGTTCCGAGGGCCAGGGAGCGGCTGGCGCTGGCCCAGGCGCTGAGCGCCACGCGCCGCGAGCGCTTGCACATCGAGGCGCTGCGCGCCTGGACCGACCAGGACCTCGAGGCCAGCGCCGGCGCCTGGGAGCAGATCCTGGTGGAATGGCCGCTCGACCTGCTGGCGCTGCGCCAGCACACCGGGGCCCTCTTCTGGACCGGGGACAAGCGCCACCAGGCCGAGGTCACCGCCTCGGTGGCCACGCACTGGGGGATGCAGACGCCGGGGCGGGGCCACTTCCTCTCGGCGCACGCCTTCGCCATGGAGGAGGTGGGCCAGTACGCGGTGGCCGAGCGCTGCGCGCGCGAGGCGCTGGCGATCCAGCCGCAGGATCTTTGGGCGCTGCATGGGCTCACGCACGTGTTCGAGATGCAGGGACGCACCGGCGAAGGCGTCGAGCTGCTGAGTGAAGCGGGGCGGTTCCTGAACGACTACAACCTCTTCCGCGGCCATCTGTGGTGGCACCTGGGCCTCTTCCTGGTGACGCAGGGCGAGCTGGACGCAGCGCTGGAGCTGTTCGACCGCGAGATCTATCCCGGGGCCTCCGGCTTCTACCTGGACGTGCAGAACGGGGCCTCGCTGCTGGCGCGGCTGGAGTTCCAGGGCCTGGAGGCAGGGCCCGAGCGCTGGGGCCGGGTGGGGGAGGGGGCGCTGAAGACCTCCACCCAGACCACCTTGTGGTTCACCGCCATGCACCAGGTGATGGCGCTGAGCCGCAGCGGCCGGCAGGCGGAGGCGCAGGCCGCGATCGACTACCTCGGCCGGGCGGGCGCCGGCTCGGCCCAGGCCGCCCTGGCGCGCGAGCTCGCGCTGGCGGCGGTGCTGTTCTGCCAGAACCGGCCGGACGAGGCGCTGCAGGCGATGCTGGCGCTGCGCCAGCGCCACGGGGCGCTGGGCGCCAGCCACGCCCAGCAGGACCTGTACGACCAGATGATGGTGACCGCGGCCCTGCAGCTGGGGGACCTCGCGCGAGTGCGCCAGCTGCTCAAGGCGCGCCTGACCACCCGGGTGTGGGACGCGGCGACCTGGGCCGACTTCGAAGAGGGCGCGCGCCGCATCGATGCGGCCGCGGACGCGGCGGCGGTGCGCGCCGAGCTGCGCTGGGCGCAATGATCGACGGGGAAGGCGGCGAAGCTGCCGAAGCGGGCGAAGCCGCAGCCGTCGAGCCGGGGGAAGACATGCACCTGCATCGGCCAGACCCCTGCACGGCTGGCGCGACATCGCCACCGAGATCGCCGTCATCGTGGTGGGGATCATCATCGCCATCGGCCTGGAGCAGACGGTCGAATACCTCCGCCACGGGGCGCAGCGGGCGCAGCTGGAAGCGGCCCTCAACCGCGACGGGGAGCGCAACCGCGGATACATCCAAAGCGACATCGCCGCGGCCGAGGCGGTCGCCGCCTGGGCCGGCCAGCAAGCCGCGGGGCTGGAGAGGGCCGGGCCGAGCGGGCCGCTCATCCTGCACGCCATGCCGCGCGAGGACATCGGCGCGCCCGACGCGGGGGTGTGGCCCTCGGCCAAGGCCAGCGGCCTGACCAATCTGCTTCCCTCGAGCGCGCAGAACTGGCTGGAGTACCTGGCGCAGGTGAGCAGCGAAACCTTCGAGACGCCCGCCAGCGCCGGCGGCCGGCTCACCTCGGCCTACGCCGCCCTCGATCAGGACCTCATCGGCCGCGGGACGGCGGACCGGTCCGGGAACATCGAGCTGACCGCGCTCGGCCCGGCGCAACGGGCCAGGCTCGTCGAGGACGTGCGCGCCGTCGCCGAGCGCGCCCGCACGGTGGTGCGAAAACTGGTGATCTACGACATCGGCAACGATTTCATCCTCTCGACCCCGCTCGATGAGCTGGATGCGCCGCAAGCGACGAAACATTACGGGCAGATCTACCAGAGGGAGAGCGCGGCGCACCCGGCCGCCGCGTACGCTTTCGGCGGCGAGTAGGGCGGGGCGTCGGCATCGACCAGCCGGCCGCCGAGGTCGAGAAACGCCCTCCGGCGCGCTACCCCGCCGCGCGCGACAGCTCGAACACCTCCTGGCGCTGGGCGCCGGCGTAGCCCAGGTGGTCGCAGGCAGAGCCCAGGTCGGAGAAAACCAGCGGCCTGGACGGATAGTCCGGGTCGTCGCCGACGAGACTTTGCCAGGTCCGATAGATCGGATCGTTGAACGGGCGCTGGCAGACGATGGCCACGGCGAAATCCCGCCGCGCCTTCATTGCCGTCATCTTGGGCTTCATGATCGCCTTCAGCTTCGACAGCACCGCAAAGTCGATCTCGGAGATGTCGGCGGCGCCGAGGTCCAGGATCAGCCAGTCATTGGAAGTCTCGGGCCGTCGCGGATCGATGTCGGCGAACTTCGACAGCAGCTCCTTGCCGGTGATCTGACCGGCGAAGATCATGAGGTTGGCGCCGCTGAGCGCCGCTTGCCGGTGAAGTATGGGCATGAGCCCACCGTTGGGGAGGAATCTCCCGGCGGCCAGCATAGCGCGCGCCGAGCGGTCTGTCCGGTTTGCGGGCGCCTCGCCGGCGGGCGCGCGAGGGGATAACAAGATCCGGGAGATGGGAGCTGATCGATGCGGGCGTTGATGGTGGCGGCGATGCTGGCGAGCCTGGCCTTGGGCGCCGGGGCGGCGCGGGCGCAGGCCCGGGACCCTTGCGGCAAGCTGGTTGCGCACGCCCTGCCGCACGCGCGGGTGACGGCGGCCACGGACGTGGCGCTCGGTCCGGACCGCCGGGCCTGCAAGGTGTCGATCACGGCCCGGCCGACGGCGGATTCGGTGATCGGCATCGAGGTCTTTATCCCCGAAGGGAGCGCCTGGAACGGCCGCTTCGTGCAGCTGGGCAACGGCGGCTTTGCCGGCAAGATCCCCGAGCGCGCCCTGGCGGGCCTGGCGCGCGCCGGCTACGCCGCCGCGGCCACCGACGACGGCCATCAGAGCGCCGAGGAGACGGACGCCCGCTGGGCCCTGGGCCATCCCCAGAAGGTGGCCGACTACGGCTGGCGCGCCATCAAAGTGACCACCGACATCGCCAAGGCCCTGATCCGCGCCTACGAGGGCTCGCCCGCCCGGTACGCCTACTTCGCCGGCTGTTCGGACGGCGGGCGCGAGGCGCTCATCGAGGCGCAGCGCTTCCCCACCGACTTCAACGGCGTCATCGCCGGCGCGCCCGGGGCGTGGAAGGACCTCGTCCGGCTGTGGACGGCCGAGGTCCAGGCCGAGAGCCGGCCCGGCGGCTGGCTGGACGCGGGCGCCCTGCAGACCCTGCAGAAGGCGGCCCTGGCCGCCTGCGGCGGCGGCGCCTTCATCACCAACGAGGCGGCCTGCCGTTTCGACCCGGCCACGGCGGCGTGCGCGCCCGGGCAAACGGCCGGCTGCCTGACCTCGGCCCAGGTCGCCACTGCAGAGTCGATCTATCGCGGCTATGTGCGCCCGGACGGGTCGGCAGCCCTGCCCGGCCAGTCGCCCGGCGCCGAAGCGCAGAGCGACGGCTGGGCGGTGTGGATCACCGGGCCTTCGCCGGCCCGCATCGACGAGGCGCTGATCTACCGCTTCAGCCAGGGCGTGTGGGGTGACTTCGTCGCCGGCGAGCCCAAGCTCGACCTGCGCACCGTCGATCTTTCGGCGGCGCCGACCAAGGCCGAGGCGCGCGTGACCGCCGAGCTGGCGGCGGACGATCCGGATCTTTCGAAGTTCCGCGCCGCCGGCGGCAAGCTCATCGCCTATCACGGCTGGAACGACCCGGCGATCCCGGCGCGGGCCAGCATCGCCTACTTCGAGGACGTGCGCCGCGCCATGGAGGGCGATGTCTCCGCCTTCTACCGGCTCTACCTGGTTCCGGGCATGCTCCACTGCGGCGGCGGCCCCGGTCCCGGCGAGGTGAACTGGCTGGAGGTGATGCGCGCCTGGGTGGAGAAGGGCCAGGCGCCGGAGGGGGTGGTGGCCAGGAGCGCCCCGCCGGCGAGCGGCAGCCAGCGGCTCTGCCCCTATCCGAAGACGCCCGGGGCCGGCGGCAAGTGCGTGTGAGGTCAACCTCAGGCAAACACCGCCGGCATCGGTCGGAGAAAGATCCTGGCTCCCGGATCGGGCGCTGCAGCGCCCGTCCGGGATGAGCGGAATTACGGTGTCAATCTAAGCCCGCGGGGCGAGCGAGGATCAGTCGCGGGCGGCGGCGAGGATGGGGCCGCCGGACCCGGCCTGGACCAGCACCGCGGTCTTCAGGCCCGGACGGCTGGGCGGCGGCAGGGCGTAGGAGCGCGCGCCCCCCGCCCAGTCGCCGAGAAAGGTGAGTTCGCGGACGACATCGCGGTGCGGCAGGGTGCGGCCGGCGTTCTCGCCGCGCTGGATCGGCACCTCGACGGTCCTGGGATCGTAGCGGACCAGCAGCACCACGGCGCCGGGACCGCGGCCGGCGACAGTGACGCGGCCGGCGCCGATGTCGACGGCCGGACCGCCATCGCCGCGGTCGGCGCGGCGGATCAGGCGATCGAGCTCGCCGCGGTCGGCGCCGACCACGTCGGCGCGGCCGTTGACCACCACCTCGGGGGTGGCGACCTCGCGGCGATGGAAGGCGTGGGCGTACTGCCACTGGCGGGCGGTGAACTGCGGCCTGGCGAAGGTGTCCTTCCAGCCCAGGTGATCCCAGTAGGTCACCTGCCAGGAGAGGGCGAGGATGTCGGGGCGTTCGGCGAGCGCCATGACATTGGCGTTGGCCGGCGGACAGGACGAGCAGCCCTGGCTCTGGAAGAGCTCGACCACGGTGGGATGAGCGGCGTCGGCGGCGAAGGCAGCGCCGGGAGCGCCCGCCAGGGCGAGGGCGGCTCCGGCCAAATGGAGCGTGATCGTGCGCACGGCCCTCTCTGGCACCGCGTCCGCCCGGACTCCAGACAAACGCAGAGGGATCAGACAAGATACGCCTTGCTCGCGGATCGGGCGTGCCCCCCACATCCTCGCAGTCCCCTCCCCCCTTCGTCGCCCCGGACCCAGGTCCGGGGCGACACTTCCCCCAGGAGGGGGAAGAGAGCGAGGTCAGCGCGCTACAGCCGGGCGCGGCGAAGGCGCAGGGCGTTGGAAATGACGCTGACGGAGGAGAGGGCCATGGCGCCGGCGGCGATCTGGGGGTTCAGCAGGAGGCGCAGCGCCGGCCACAGGACGCCGGCGGCGATGGGGACGCCGGCGGCGTTGTAGACGAAGGCGACGAAGAGGTTCTGGCGGATGTTGCGCATGACCGCGCGCGACAGCTTGCGGGCGCGGACGATGCCCTCGAGGTCGCCCTTCAGAAGGGTGACGCCGGCGCTTTCGATGGCGACGTCGGCGCCGGCGCCCATGGCGATCCCGACGTCGGCCGCCGCCAGGGCCGGGGCGTCGTTGACGCCGTCGCCGGCCATGGCCACGGCGCGGCCCTCTGACCTCAGCTTGCGGACGACCTCGGCCTTGCCCTCGGGCAAGACCTCGGCCTCGACCTCGTCGATGCCCACCCGGCGGGCGACCGAAAGGGCGGTGACGCGGTTGTCGCCGGTCATCATGACGAGGCGCACGCCCTGCGCCTTCAGAGCCTTCACGGCGTCGGGCGTGGTCGCCTTGATCGGATCGGCGATGCCGAACACGCCCCAGAGCCTGCCGTCGACGGCGGCGAAGATGGCGGTGGCGCCCTCGGCGGCAAGGCGAGCGGCCTCGTCCTTCAGGGCGCCTGTGCCCACGCCCTCCTCGCCCATGATGCGCGCGCCGCCCAGGACGATCCGCCGCCCCTCCACCGCGCCGGTGACGCCCTTGCCGACGGGGGAGTCGAAATCCGCGGCTTCCGACAGCTGCAGGTTCTGATCCTCGGCGGCGCGCACGATGGCCTCGCCCAGCGGATGCTCGCTGCCGCGCTCGAGGCTGGCGGCCAGGCGCAGCAGCTGCGCCTCGTCGACGCCCGGGGCGGGGGTGATCGTCGTGACCGCCGGCCGGCCCTCGGTGAGGGTGCCGGTCTTGTCGAAGAGGAGGGTGTCGATCTTTTCGAGCCGCTCCAGCGCCTCGGCGTTCTTGATCAGCACCCCGGCCTGGGCGCCGCGGCCGACGCCCACCATGATCGACATCGGGGTGGCCAGGCCGAGCGCACACGGGCAGGCGATGATCAGCACCGAGACCGCGGCGAGGAGGGCATAGGCGAAGCGCGGCTCGGGACCGACGCTGGCCCAGACGACCGCCGCCACCACGGCGACGCCGATGACCGCCGGGACGAACCAGCCGGAGACCTGGTCGGCCAGGCGCTGGATCGGGGCGCGGCTGCGCTGCGCCTCGGCCACCATCTGGACGATGCGCGCCAGCAGGGTGTCGGCCCCCACCCTCTCGGCGCGCATGACGAAGGCGCCGGTCTTGTTGATCGAGCCGCCGATGACCTTGGCGCCCGCCGCCTTGGTGACCGGCATGGACTCGCCGGTGACCAGGGACTCGTCGATCGCGACCCGCCCCTCCAGGACTTCGCCGTCGACCGGGACCTTGTCGCCGGGGCGGACCCGAAGGCGGTCGCCGACGTGGACGAGGTCGAGGGTCACCTCCTCGTCGCTCCCCTCGGGCGTGATGCGCCGCGCCGTCCTGGGGGCGAGGTCGAGGAGGGCCTTGATGGCGCCGCCGGTGCGCTCGCGGGCCCGCAGTTCCAGCACCTGCCCCAGCAGCACCAGGACGGTGATCATCGCGGCCGCCTCGAAATAGACGGGTACCGCCCCCGAGCGGTCGCGGAAGGCGGGGGGGAAAGCCCCAGGCGCCAGGACGGCGGTCACACTGTAGGCGAAGGCCACGCCCACGCCGATGGCGATGAGGGTGAACATGTTGAGCCGGCGCGAGACGAGCGAGGCCCAGCCGCGCACGAAGAAGGGCCAGCCGGCCCAGAGGACGACCGGGCTCGCGAGCATCAGCTGGATCCAGTTGCTGGTCCGCGCCCCGATCGCCATGGTCAGGCCAGTGAGGTGACCGCCCATCTCGAGGACGAACACCGGCGTGGCCAGCGCCAAGCCGACCCAGAAGCGGCGGCTCATGTCGGCGAGCTCGGGACTGGGGCCGCTGTCGGCGCTGACCGTCGCCGGCTCCAGCGCCATGCCGCAGATCGGGCAGGCGCCGGGTCCGACCTGGCGGACCTCGGGATGCATCGGGCAGGTGTAGATGGCGCCCGGCGGGGCCGCCGGCTCGGGCGCGCGCGGCTGCAGATATCGTTCCGGGTCGGCGATGAATTTCGTCCGGCAGCCGGCGCCGCAGAAATGGAAGGTGCGGCCGTGGTGCTCGACGTGGTGCGGCGTCTTGGCCGGATCGACCTTCATGCCGCACACCGGATCGACCGCGCTCGCCGTGGCGGCGGCGGGAGTGGGGGCGTGGTGGTGATGGTCGGCGCCGTTCATGCGCGCTTTGATCGTGGTCGTTGGCAAGCCCCTCTAGCGCCCCGCCAGGTCGAAGACGGCGCGACGGCAGGCGTCCGGCTCCTGGAGCCACATCTGGTGGCCAGCCTTCGGAAATACGATGTGTCGGCGCTGCGGCAGAAGCGCGAGCAGCGCCTCATCGATCAGGCGAAGGAACGGGTAGGACCTCGCGCCTGACAAGAGGAGCGTCGGCAGGCGGACGGCGCTGACCGCGGCCGGCGCCACCTCCGGGAAGAGCTCGCCATGGGGCAGCATCACGTCCCACTCCTCGGCCTCCCGCAGCGTCTCCGCCTTGTCGAGCGGCGACATCGCCTCCCAGGCGCGAGGCCCCAGCACGTAGTCGATGAAGACGCGCACGCCGTCCTCGCGCCGGCCTTCGCTGAAAGCGGCGACCATCGGAGCGACCATGCGCGCGTTTACGTCCGCGAACATGGCGCGCCCCGCATCGGTATCGGGAGGCGGCACGTGTTGCAGCAGCGACATCGCCGGCGCCTCGGCCAGGGTCACGGCACGAACCAGATCGGGTCGTCTGGTCGCCAGCACCAAGGCGGTGAAGGCGCCGTACGAGTGCCCGACCACGTGGCAGGGCGCGAGACCGAGCTTCAGGATCAGGCCCGCAAGATCCTCCGCGTCGACGATCGCGGAGTAACCGCTCACGGCGGCATTGGTGTTGGGATAGTTGTAGCGGCGGCTGTAGGCAATGGTGCGGAACCGTTCCGAGAAGGGGCCGATCTGGTCGCTCCAGTAGAACAGGTTTCCCAGCGATCCGTGGATAAAGACGAGCGCCGGCCCGCGGCCGGCCTCAAGGTAGTGCAGACCCACGCCGCCGCCGATATCGACCACCTTGACCGCGGGCTCCGCTGACGCGGCGGAAGCCGGGAGCGGAAGCGCCGCAGCCACGAGGCCCGCGACCCAATTGCGGCGGCCGATCACGGGGCCTTTCAACCAGACGCCGCCGCCACAATCGCGCGGCGGCTGCGGGCGGGCGTGGACGGTCATAGCCTGCTCTCCTCAGGCTGCCTAAAGACGGCGCTCTAGCCTGGCCCGATCAGGCCGGGCGCGGGCGGCGCCGCACCCGGCATGGCGCCGCCCAGGCCCCGCGGCGCGGACGTCATGGGATCGATGGGCGGGATGAAGATGTCGATGCGCGACCCGCTGAACGCGCCACAGGTCAGGCTCGGTCCCGGGGTGCAGATGATCGCGCCCATGCCGCAGGACCGGACCGGCGAGCCCGGCCAGGGGCTCGAGAGCGTCGGCCACCGGGTCCTTGCCTATCGCGACCTGATGGCGCTGGAGCCCAATGACGACTACGCCCCACCGACCCGCGCCCTGGAGATCCACCTCACCGGCAACATGGAGCGGTTCATCTGGGGGTTCGACGGCCGGAAGTTCAGCGACGATCCCAGTCCCTACACGTTCCGGGCCGGCGAGCGGGTCCGGGTGACGCTGGTCAACGACACCATGATGGCGCACCCGATCCATCTGCATGGGCACTTCTTCGAGCTCGTCCAGGGAGCGCCACCCGACCGCAGGCCCCGCAAGCACACGGTCAAGGTACTGCCGGGCGGCAAGGTCAGCTGGGACTTCACGCCGGTCCAGGGCGACTGGGCGTTCCACTGCCACATGCTCTACCACATGGAGGCGGGCATGATGCAGGTGTTCGCGGTGCGCCCCACCTCATGAGGCGCCGCATGGCGCGCCTGGCGCTGGCCAGCCTGCCGCCGCTTCTCTGGGCGGCGGCCGCCGCGGCGCAGGAGGCGGGCGCGAGCATGCCGGGGATGAGCATGCCCGCCGCGGCGGGGCGGCCGGCGAGCGCGTCCCCTTGCCCGCGATATTAAACCATATGGTTTCAAATCAGGATATCGGCCTGGACCGGGTCTTCCACGCGCTGTCCGATCCGACTCGGCGCGCGATGCTGGCAAGTCTCAAGTCGGGGGAACAGTCGATCGGCCAGCTCTCCGCGCCGTTTTCAATGTCATTCCCGGCCGCCTCAAAACACGTGCGCGTTCTCGAGACGGCGGGGCTCGTGCGCCGTCGGGTCGAGGGGCGCGCCCACCTGTGCCGCATCCAAGCCGCACCGCTCGCTTCGGCGGACGCTTGGCTTCGCTTCTACGCGGACCTCTGGAGCGAACAGCTTGCTGTGCTCGACGCTCTCTTGAAGTCCGAGGATGCCGCGACAGCGGCTCGCCAGCCGACCGACACCCCGAACGCACCAAAAGGACCCCGCCCATGAACCCCGAACACCTCGTGTCCCTGACCCTTACCAGGCATTTCTCGGCTTCTCCGGAACGTGTGTTCGACGCCTGGCTGAATCCAGAGACGGCGCGGGGTTGGCTGTTCACAACGCCGGCCAGTCAGTCGCACAGCACCGAAATCGACGCCCGCGTCGGTGGCGCATGGCGTATCGCCGACCGGCGCGAGGGCGTCGACTTTGTCGCCCTTGGCGAATATCTCGAGATCGACCGCCCTGGCCTGCTGGTCTTCACCTTTGGAATGCCGCAGTTCTCGCCTGAGTTCTGCCGGGTCACGGTGGAAATCGAGTCCGATGGCGCAGGCTGTAGGCTCACGCTTACCCAAAAGCCTGTGCCAGCCGACGCCCGTCCTGGGCTGGAAGAAGGCTGGTCGACAATGTTTGACAAGTTGGCGGAGGTCGTACGCTAGACCCGGCGCACCCAACCTCAGTCTCACGCATCCGGAGATGGATGGCGCACTGAGCCACAAACACTCGACGCGCCCACACGTCGAGCCGCAGCCGTCGTCGGCGCCCGGCTTTCCCAGGGGCCGCCGCGCCGGCTGACAAGGCGCCTGGCGCCGCCTTTCATGCACTTCGCGGCCAGGCGCGCGGGGCGCGGCCGAGGGCGGGCGCGCTTCGGTCGCGCTAGCGGAAGGGCGGCTCGTCGAAGCTGCGCAGCTTGCGCGAGTGCAGGCGCTGGCCCTCCTGGCGCAACAGGTCCATGGCGACGATGCCGATTTGCAGATGCTGGGAGATGGCGCGCTCGTAGAAGGCGTTGGCCTGCCCCGGCAGCTTGATCTCGCCGTGCAGCGGCTTGTCCGACACGCACAGCAGGGTGCCGTAGGGGGTGCGGAAGCGGTAGCCCTGGGCGGCGATGGCGGCGCTCTCCATGTCGATGGCCACCGCCCGGGACTGATTGAAGCGCAAGGCGCTGCGGGCGTAGTGCAACTCCCAGTCGCGGTCGTCGGTGGAGACGATGGTGCCGGTGCGCAGGCGCGCCTTGAGCGCATCGCCGCTGTCGCCGGTGACCATCTCCGCCGCCCGCTGCAGGGCGACCTGCACCTCGGCCAGCGGCGGAATGGGGATCTCCGGCGGCAGCACCGCGTCCAGGACGTTGTCGTCGCGCAGATAGGCGTGGGCCAGGACATAGTCGCCGATCGTCTGGGTCGAGCGCAGGCCGCCGCAATGGCCGATCATCAGCCAGGCCTCGGAGCGCAGGACGGCGAGGTGATCGGTGATGGTCTTGGCGTTGGAGGGGCCGACGCCGATGTTGATCAGGCTGACGCCGCGGCGGTCGGCGGCGGTGAGGTGATAGCCCGGCATCTGGTGGCGCCGCCAGGAGCTTTCGGCGGCGGCGCGCTCGGGATCGCGGGTGTCCGGCGTGATGACGACGCCGCCGGGGCAGCACAGGCTCTGATGGCGCGCGTGCGGATCCTTCAGCTGCCCGGCCCCCCAGCGGACGAACTCGTCGACGTAGCGGTGATAGTTGGTGAACAGGACATAGGCCTGGACGTGCTCGGCCGGGCCGCCGGTGTAGTGGGCCAGGCGCGCCAGCGAAAAGTCGGTCCGGGGCCCGTCGAAAAGGGTGAGCGGGCGCACGCCGCCCGGCGGCGGCGTCCACAGGCCGTCGGCGATCTCGTCGCCGATCGAGGCAAGCTCGGCCGCCGGAAAGTAGCGCGCGATATCCGCCGCCGAGACCTCGCCGACCTCGAGCCCTCCGGGACCGTCGAGAACGTAGGGGAAAGGGATTTCCGTTTCGGAACGCAGCACCTCGACCTTGACGTCGTAGGCATCCATCAGAAGCGACAGCTGCTCGGTCAGGTAGGCCTCGAACAGGCGCGGACGGGTGACGGTGGTCTCGTAGACACCGCCCTGGCTGAAGCGGGCGAAGGCCCGCGGCAGCCGCGGCAAGGGCCTTTCGCCGGCGTAGGTGAGGCGCAGCTTGGGATAGGCGTAGGCGCCGCGGCCGCGGGCCCGGGGGTCCGGCGGCGTCCTCATGGCGGCGAATCTCCCAAGGTCGCGCCTGAGGGCGGCCACGGACCGCTCGTAGGCGGCCGCCAGACGCTCGACCACGGCCGCGGCGGCGCTCGGGCTCTTCATGGGGCCTATCTAGCAAGGATTGCGAGGCCCCGCCCGCGATGCCCCTACGGGGCTCAGGCGAAGAGTGGTATGTCGACCGCTCTCCGAACGGGGCCCGGACCACCGTCCGGCAGACGACCATGACAGATGTCACCGCGCCGCCCACCGGGGGCATGGAGGGAGGCGGCGCCTACAACGCCCACGCGCTGTTGCAGTCGGCCGGCGCGGTCGCGGTGACCACGCTGCTCAAGGCCGCCGCCGGAGAGGTCGCGCTCGGGCCGGACGAGCGCCCAATCGTGCTGGTCGACTACGGCGCCTCGCAAGGGCGCAACTCACTGGCGCCGCTGGGGGCGGCCATCGACGTGCTGCGCTCGCGCGCCCCTTCGGATCGGCCGATCCTGACTTTCCACGAAGACCTGCCGCTCAACGACTTCAACGCCCTCTTCTCGGTACTCGATGCGGACCCCGGCAGCTATCTCAGGGGCCGGCCGAACGTCTTCGCCAGCGCCATCGGGCGCTCCTTCTACGAGCCGGTCCTGCCGGCCAACTTTGTCCACCTCGGCTGGAGCGCCTATGCGGCGATGTGGCTGAGCGCCGTGCCGCGGACGATCCCGGGGCACTTCTGGATCCAGCGCGCGCCGCGCGAGGTGCGCGCCGAGTTCGCGGCCCAGGCGGCCAGCGACTGGGAGCGCTTTCTTGGCCTGCGCGCGCAGGAGCTGCGGGCTGGCGGCAGGCTGGTGGTCGCCGTCCCCGGCATCAATGCGGAGGGCGAATTCGGCTTCGGCCCCGTGCTGGACGACGCCAACGCCACGCTGGGGGAACTCGTCGAGGCTGGTCTCGTCAAGGCCGAGGAGCGCGCCCGCATGGTGCACGGGGCGATGCTGCGATCGGCCCGCGATCTGCTGGCGCCCTTCTCAGGCGGGACGTTCGGCGGCCTGACGGCGGAGCACTGCGAGGTCTACGCGGTGGAGGATGTCGCCTGGGGCGATTTCGAGCGCGACGGCGACGCCGGGGCGCTGGCCGCCAAGCGCGCCGCCTTCTTCCGCGTCACCTACGGGCCGACCCTGGCCGGGGCGCTGTCGCCGGAGACGGCCCCGGAACGCCGGCGGGCCTTCCTCGAGGCGCTCGAGGCCAGCGTCCAGCGGCGCCAGACCGAACGCCCGGCGCCGATGAATTCGTTCATCGCCGCCATCGTGGTCGCAAAGACCGGCGCGGCGGAAGCGGGCTGAGGCGCTTCGAGCTTCCGGGAGTATCTCAGCCGGGCTCAGAGCGTAGCGATGTCCGACATCGACCAGGTCTGGGCGGACGGGTTCTGGCCGATCAAGAGGAAAGCAGGGCTCTCGAAACTGTACGGCGGCACCGGCAGGTTCAACGGCGCCGGAACCGACTTGAACACCCGCCCGGCGAGGTCATAGCGCGAGCCGTGACAAGGGCAGAGCCACCCGCCTGGCCAGGTGGGACCCAGCGCGCCCGCTCCGGGTTCGAAATCGGGGGTGCATCCCAGGTGCGTGCACACCCCAACGAGCACCAGGTACTCGGGGTCGATCGAGCGCGACCAGTTCTGCGCATAGGCGGGCTGCTGCTTGCTGGTCGAGTCGGGGTCGCGCAGCATCTTCAGATCGCTCGGCTTCCTGATTTGGGCCAGCATGGCCGGCGTCCGACGGACCACGAAGATCGGGCTCTTGCGCCAAATGACGGTGATCTGGGCGCCCGGCTCGATCTTGGAGATATCGACCTTGACCGGCAGGCCGCCGGCGATGGCGTCCGCCGCCGGCGCGAGCTGGTCGATGAGCGGCCAGGCGGCGGCAACGGCGCCGCCCGCCGCCATGGCGCCGGTCACGATGTAGATGAAGTCGCGCCGGCTGGGCGACGCCTCGGCCGGGGCCGGTTGCGCCTCAATGGCTGGCGATGACATCGGCGCCTGGAGAAGCTTCCGGGTCGCCCCGGCGCCCATCGTTCCGAACAACGCGCAGAGGCCCGACGGTGAGCCATTAATTAAAGTTCATCAAAGGAACCTGGACCGGGCGAACGCCCTATGCGTCGGGGGTGGGGCGATGAGGTCACCCATGAAACAACTTCTTCTCTCCGCGTCTCTTCTCGGAGCGCTCGCCCTGGTCACGCACGCCGCGGCGCAGACGCCATCCAACATGAAGATCGGCGTGCTCTCCTGCCACGTGCGAAGGGGCGGCGTCCAAGGCTCGTCCCGGCCGGTGACGTGCTTCTTCTCGGGCGACAACGGCTCGGGACACTATGACGGGCGGATCACCAGCGTCGGTCTTCGTCGGGCCTATCGGCGTGCGGGCGACATCGCATGGAAGGTCTACGCCCCCTACGGCATGACCGGCCCGAGCGACCTTCCCGGCCAATACGGTGGCTCCGGCGCCGCCGCCACGGGGGCCAATGCCCTCGTCGGCGGATCGGATGACCAGATCACGCTGCGGCCCGTCAGAGACCAGGGCGCGGCCGGCCTCGATCTGTCGCGCGGCGTCACCCAGCTCAGCCTGCAAGGGGATCGCGGCGCCTTCCGGGCGGCCTGAACTCCGAGAGGCGTAGGGAGGGGAGAGACCAGCTATTTCCTTCTCCCCTCCCGGGGGCTCCCCCAGAGCCCCTTCCCGGCCTTCGGCCGGACTCGCAGACGGCCGGAATGGGGACAAGACTCGGAGCAGTTCGGGTCAGGGATAAGTATCACGTCCCCGCGCGTCATCTGCGCGGTGACTTTCTGGCCCGTCGCGCGCAGCTCGGCGCCGTAAAACCCCCACCTTCCCATTGCTCCGCAATTGGCCCCTTCCAGAAGAAAACGCGCACGGGCGCCGAGCGCGGCCGCGCGGCTCGTCATCGGCTCGCGAGGTCTTCGTCGTGCTCGACCGCGCCCACCTGCGGCCGGTCCAGCGGGGGTTCGGAATCGAGGAGCTGGCGCACCTTGCGGGCCAACTGCTCCAAGGTGAAAGGCTTGGCCAGCAGGGGCGCGTCGGCATCGAGGGCGCCATTGTGAATGATGGCGTTCTGGGTGTAGCCGGTGGTGAAGAGCACCTTCACCTGCGGCCAGCGCCGCCGCGCCTCGTCAGCCAGCTGACGGCCGTTCATTCCCGGCATCACCACGTCGGTGAAAAGAAGGTCGATCCTTGGCTGGCGCGCCATCGTCGCCAGAGCCTCGTCCGCGTGGGTCGCCGCGAGCACGGCGTAGCCCAGCTCCTCGAGATTCTCGATCGAAATACCGCGCACGCTGTCGTCGTCCTCCACCACCAGGATGGTTTCGCCGCCGCGCGCTCGGCTGAGCGTCGGCTCGGCTTTTTCCGGCGCCGCGCCCGCCTCGGCGCCGACACGGCGCGGCAGGTAGAGCTTGACCGTCGTCCCCCGCCCCGGCTCGGAGTAGATCCGGACGTGTCCCTTGGACTGGCGGATGAAGCCGTACACCTGTGACAGACCCAAGCCGGTGCCGCTGCCCACCCCCTTGGTGGTGAAGAAGGGCTCGAACACCTTGTCGAGGACGTCGGCGGGCACGCCCACGCCTGTGTCGGTGATGGCCACCATCACATACTGACCCGGGGCGACCCCTTCGACGGCGGACGCGTAGGCGTCGTCCAGATGGGCGTTGGCCGACTCGATGGTCAAGCGGCCGCCGCTGGGCATGGCGTCCCGGGCGTTGACGGCGAGGTTGACGATGGCGCTCTCGAGCTGGCCGGGGTCGGCGTAGACGCGCCACAGTCCGGCCGCCAGCACCGTCTCCACCATGACGTGCTCGCCCAGGGTGCGCTGCAGCATTTCGGACATGCGGCCGACGAAGCGATTGACGTCGAGGATCTGCGGCTCGAGCGCCTGGCGACGGGAGAAGGCGAGCAGCCTGCTGGTGAGCTGGGCGGCGCGGCCGGCGCCATCCATGGCGGCTTCGATGCACGCCTCGGCTTTGCGTTGGTCGGAGGCCAGCCGACGCTTGGCGAGCTCGAGCGAACCCATGACGATGGCCAGCATGTTGTTGAAGTCGTGAGCAATGCCGCCGGTGAGCTGGCCGACGGCTTCCAGCTTCTGCATCTGGCGCATCTGGGTCTCGGCGCGCTCGCGCGCCCCCGCCTCGGCCTCCAGCCGCTGATTGGTTTCCAGGAGGCGGCCTTCGGAGGCTCTGAGCGCGCCGAGCTGGCGCCCGAGGCTGTCGAGGATCACCCAGGCCAGAGCCGCCAGAGCCAGGCCCAGACCGCCCAGGAGGATCTCGGTCACGACCACCGCCCGACGCTCGCTGCTTTCGCGCTCCGCGAGCAAGCGCTCTTCTTCCTGCAGCATCCGCGCGGTGAGAGCGCGCGCCTGGCTCATGTCGGCCGCGCCGCGATCGAAGTCGGCCAGCGCCCGCGGCGACAGCTCCCGGGCCGCCGTGGAGGGATTCACGCCACCCTCGGCGGCGATCGTGGGGGCCACCACGATGGGGCGCAGCTTTTGCAGCAGCGGCTTTTGTCGTGGATTCTCGGCGCTGAGGGCGGCGAGCCGGTCGAAATCGGCCACGGCGTTATCTCTCGCCTGCTGGCCGAGCCGAGAGTAGGCGGCGCTGCCTGTCAGCAGGAAGGCGCGCTCATTCGCGCGCCGGTAGAGAAGGTTGGCCCAGAGGCTGTCGACCCTGACTTCGACGGCCATGGTGTGGCGCACCCATCGATCGGCGGAAATCTGCCGCGTCACCCCCCAGCTTGCGGCGCCCAGCAACGACAGCAGCAGGAGAAACCCGACGAGCAGTTGGGGGCGCGACACCACTGGCGCGTGCGCCGCCGGGATCGCCGCGCCCGCCGCCGCGCCTGTCGGCGTCGAGGCGGTGGGTCGATCCGGCGAACGGCTCAGCGCCTGCCTCAGATTAAGCCGCGTCATGCTCCGAGCTATTTCAGCAGCGGCAGCCCCGGCGTGGAGAGAACATGCCTATCAGGTTCGCCTTCGCAGGGGCCGTCGCAGCGGGCCGAGGGCGGCTCGCCCGGCCGTCATAGGCGGCCGGGCACATGATAACGACCGGGCCTGGGGAGCAAGCCGAATCCACATGGGGCGGCGTAAAAAGGCTGGGTTCAGCGCGGCGATTTTCGGCGCCGCCGGGCGGTCGCGGCCGACCAGGCGGGAAATATTCCGTAGCGTCCTAGTTCGATCCTCGGGCCCGGAACGCTTCGATCGGCGCATTGTGGGCTCGTGCGACTACCAGACGTGCGGGACCAGCCGGTGGCGCACGCGGGCGCGGTAGTCGTCGTAGCCGGCAAGGTTGGCGACCAGGAAGGCCTCCTCGCGGCTCAGCCGCCAGGCCAGAAGGGGAGCGAAGAGGGCGGCCGGGACGAGCCCCCACCAGGAGCCCAGCCCCAGCGGTATGCCGGCGATCATGACGAGGGCGCCGGCATACAGGGGATGGCGCACGAGCGCGTAGGGGCCGGTGTCGACGACGCGCTGGCCTTCCGCGACCTCGACCGTGCCGGCGGTGAAGGTGTTGGCGCGGAAGGTGAGGAAGACGACCACAAAGCCGGCGGCGACGGCGGCATCGCCGGCGATCGAAACCGCGAGCGGGACGTGCGACCAGCCCAAGCGCCGGTCGAGGCCGGGCGCGGCGAAGACAGCGAGGAAGGCCAGCCCGGCCAGCGCCTGCACGAGGTTCTGGGTGGGATCAGCCTCCGAGCCCGGGCCGGCCTTGACCCGTCGCTCGAGCAGCGCCTTGTCGTGGAACCACAGCCACACGGTGATGGCGCCGGCGCAGCCGAAGAACACCCCCAGCATGGCCCAGGCGCGGCCGTCGTCGAGGGTTCCCGCCGCGCCGAAGAGGACAATCGCGATGACGGCGAAGAGGAAGACGAATCCGGCGAAGGCGCGCGCCAGCAGCATGCCCCATGATCGCGCATCGGATTGCAAAATCCAGCGAGGAAAAGGGGTTCGGGCCCCGGGCGGGCCGATCGCAACTCTTCCCGGCCCCCCCTTTTCGGCGTCCTCTAGCCGGCTACGGCCTGGGCGGCGCGCCGCGCCGCCTCGCGGTGGGAGCCGGCGACCTGGCGCGTGGCGACGTTGAGCCGGTTCCAGGTGTTGATGAGGGCGATGCCGAGCAGCAGGCCGGCGAGCTGCCGCTCGTCGAAGCGGCGCGCCGCCTCGTTCCAGACGTCGTCATCGATCGGATCGGAACGATCGGCGAGCCGGGTCGCCGCTTCGGTCAGCGCCAGGGCAGCGCGCTCGGCCTCGGAGAAATGCGGCGACTCGCGCCAGGCGGCGACGCCCCAGAGCCGCTCGTCGGTCTCGCCGGCCTGCTTCGGGTCGCGGGCGTGCATGTCGACGCAGTAGCTGCAGCCGTTGATCTGGCTGGCGCGCAGGTTGACCAGATCGAGAAGCCGCCTGGAGACGCCGGACTTCATCGAGGCTTTGCCGAGCGCCAGGAGGGCCTGCATGCCCTCCGGGATCACCATCGCGGGCTGGTTCATGCGGGGTTGCATGGGAAATACCTCCCTTGGGGCGGATGGAGAACCCGGAGGAGGCGCCGATGTTCGCCGGACCCCCTCCCCTGACCTCGCGCCGGGCGCGCTCGCGCGCAGGCGAGGATGGTGCGCTTCCGAAAGGTGAGCGGGCCCCAGGTCGGAGATTCGGCTGGGGGTAATGAGGGGCCGGGCGCTCGAACCTGTTCGGCCCCCTGCGCCTAGGCCGAATTCAAGAAAACGCCTGGATTCCCGAGGTCGCGGGAATGATCGGGCTTCAGGGTGTGCGGCTTTGCCTTGCCGCCCGCGCGATGGTCTGGCTAGGGTTCGTCGGGCCGACTGGGCGGCGGCGGGCGCATGGCCGAAATCTTCATCTCCTACGCCCGCTCGAGCGAGAGCCAGGCGCAGAAGGTCGCCGAGGCGCTGCGGGCGCTGGGTTACGGGGTGTGGCGCGACGATGAGCTGCCGGCGCATCGGGCCTACTCCGATGTCATCGAGGAGCGGCTGAAGGCGGCCAAGGCGGTAGTCGTCATCTGGTCGGCCGAAGCGGTGCGGTCGCACTGGGTGCGCGCCGAGGCGGACGCCGCCCGGGAGGCCGGCACCCTGGTGCAACTCAGCATCGACGGCGCGACCCCGCCGATGCCGTTCAACCAGATCCAGTGCGCCGATATGAAAGGCTGGGAGGGCGATGGCGATGCGCCGGGCTGGCGCAAGGTCATCGCTTCGGTCGCCGATCTCGCCGGCCGGGCGGCGACCCCTGCCGCGCCGGCGCCCGCCCAGCCGTCCGTACCGCCGCTGCCGGACAAGCCCTCCATCGCGGTGATGCCGTTCGCCAATCTCTCGGGCGACCCCGCGCAGGAGTATTTCGCCGACGGCATGGTGGCCGAGATCGTCGAGGCGCTGGCCCGCTTCCGCTCGATCGCCGTGATCGCATCGGGGTCGACCCTGGCGCTCAAGGGCAAGGGCCTCGCGCCCGCCGCCGCCGGCCGCCAACTCGGCGTCCGCTATGTGCTCGAGGGCACGGTGCGCAAGGCCGGCGGCCGGGTGCGGATCGGGGTGCAGCTGGTCGACTGCGCCGCCGGGGCGCCGCTGTGGAGCGAGCGCTTCGAGGACACTTTGGAGGACGTCTTCGCCCTGCAGGACAGGGTGGCCCAGCGCGTCGCCGGCGTGATCGCGCCGGAGGTGCGGGAGGCCGAGATCCGCCGGGCGCGGGCGCGGCCGACCGAGAGCCTGAGCGCCTACGACCTCTACCTGAGGGCCTACGCCGAGCTGCGGACGATGGACCGGCTCCGCGTCACGGAGGTCCTGGAGCTCCTCGAACGAGCGCTGGCGATCGACTCCGCGTTCGGCCCGGCTCTCTCGTTGGCGGCGGCGTGCCATCGCAATATCGCGGTCTTCGGGTGGTCGGACGATCCGCAGGACCACGCCCGCCAGGCGCTGGCCCTGGCCCGGCGCGCCGTGGCCGCTTCAGGCGACGACGCCGAGGTGCTGGCCAGCGCTTCCGTCGTGGTGATGACGTTCGGCGACCCGGATGACGCGCAGCGCCTGGCGGACCGAGCGATCGCCGTCAATCCGGGGGCGGCGATGGCCCTCTTGGTTCGGGCCGGCGGTCTCCTGGGGCGAGGGGAAACGGACGCGGCCATGAAGGTGCTCGACGCCGTCGACCGGTTGGAGCCGGTCGGCCGGTCTAGCCCGTTGCAGCTCGCGCGGGGGCTGGCGCTGTTTCAACAAGAGCGATTCCGCGAGGCCGCGCGGGTCCTGCGCGGCTTTTTGGAGGTCTCGGGCAGTCCGGCCGGCTACGCTTTACTGGCCGCGTGCTGCGGACATCTCGGCGAGGCCGCCCAAGCCCGCGAGGCGCTGGAGAAGATCGCGGCGCAGACGGCGTTCCCGATCGAGAGGTTCGGGGATTATTACGTCCGCTGGCCCGCGGCGCGCGCCCTCTACGACGAGGGCATCGCCCTGGCCAAGGCGCTGGCGGCGGGGGGCTGAGGGCGGCGCGGCGCCCTCGGAGACGACCAGGGCGTACGGCTCACAGACAAATGCTATGCTGGTCCTCATCGGACCGGTGGGAGGGATCGGAATGCCCCGAATGCGCGGCGGCTGCCTGTGCGGACAGGTTCGCTATTTCGCCGACGCGGAGCCGGCGTTTCTGGCCGTATGCCATTGCAAGAATTGCCAGAAACAGGCCGGGACCGCCTTTTCGGTGGTGATCGGGATCCCGAAGTCGGCGATGGCCATCGAGGGGCGGCTGAAGACCTATCGCGACAGCGGCGACAGCGGCCAGGCGGTGCTGCGGAACTTCTGTCCCGAGTGTGGCTCGCCGATCACCTCTGATGTGGAGGTGATGCCCGAGCTGACCTTCATCAAGGCCGGCACGCTCGACGACACCGACTGGCTCGATCCGAAGATGCACGTCTATTGCGCAAGCGCCCAGCGCTGGACGTCGATCCCGGAGGCCAGCCAGAAGTTCGCCAAGATGCCCGGATAGGTCGGAGCCCGCTGACAAATCGGAACGGTCAGCCCGGCGAGCTTCATCAGGTGACGCTGAAGGCCAAGCTTCATCGTCCGCGCAGAGGCGGCGTGGTCCGCGACTGTCCCGCTCCGCCTCGGATCCCTCAGACAGGCATTGCTGGCATCGAACGGAAAACGCCTGGGTCCCCGCGTCCGCGGGGACGAGCGGGTTCAGGTGGAGGTCCACCCAGGAGCGGTTGGCTCGGTGGGGTAACCTGCTATGGGACCGGCATCATCGAACAAAGGAGCCGCGCCCGTGCGCCTGGCCGCCCCCCTCGCCGCCCTTGTGATCGCAGTCACCGCCGCCGCGGGGGCGCTGGCGCAAGCGGCGTCAACCTCGCCGGACAAGGGCGAGAACGGCGACAAGGGCAAGCCGGCCGCCGCCGCGCACCATGAGACTGCGGCTGAACGCTCGGCCAAGGAAGAGGCCGAGAAGACCGCCACGGCCGAGGTCGCCGCCGGGTGGGCGCGGGCGCCGGTCACTGAGCGCGAGGTCATTACCCATCACAGCGTCGCCACGCCCGAGGGCGAGCTGCGCTATGCGGCGACGGCCGGCACGCTCACCATCCGCGACGACGAGGGCAAGCCCACGGCCAGCATCTTCTTTGTCGCCTACACTCTGGAGAACCCGCCGGCGGGAAGGCCGCGGCCGGTGACCTTCTTCTACAACGGCGGCCCGGGCAGCTCGAGCATGTGGCTGCACATGGGATCGCTTGCGCCAGTGCGGGTGACCACCGGCAATCCCGAATTCATCCGCCCGGCGCCGTACGGCTTCGGCCCCAATCCGCACACCCTGCTCGACAAGACCGACATGGTGTTCATCGACGCGCCCGGGACCGGCTATTCGCGGGCGCTGGGCGACACCGAGCCCAAGACCTTCTGGGGCGTCGATGCGGACTGCGACGCCTTCGCCCGCGCCATCTTCCGTTACGTCGACAAATACCAGCGCTGGGGCAGCCCGAAGTTCCTGTTCGGCGAATCCTATGGCACCACGCGCTCGGCCCTGCTCGCCTGGAAGCTGCAGGACCGCGGCATGGCGCTGAACGGCGTCGTACTGCTCTCCTCGATCCTCAACTTCGGCATCCGCCAGCCGGGCTACGACGAACAGTTCATCGGCTATCTGCCGACCTACGCCGCCGCCGCCTGGTATCACCACAAGCTCGCCAACCCGCCGGCGGACGTCGAGCAGGCGATCGCGGCGGCGCGCGACTTCGCCTTCGGGCCGTACGCGGCGGCGCTGGCCAAGGGCGACGCCCTTCCCGAAGCCGAGCGCAACGAGATCGCCACCCAGATGGCGGCGCTGACGGGTCTTTCCCCGACCTTCATCGAGGACGCCAACCTGCGGGTCGAGCCGGCCCTGTTCCGCAAGGAGCTGCTGCGCGATCAGCGCCTGACCATCGGCCGCTACGATTCCCGCTACACCGGCGTCGACGCCAGCGCCGTGGGGGCGACGCCGGACTACGACGCCTCGGACGCGGCCATCAGCGCCGCCTTCATCGCCGCCATCAACAACTACCTGGGCCCGGTGCTCGGCTACCGGACCGACATGACCTATCGGCCGACGATCTACGGCATGGAAGGCTTCAAGTGGGACTGGAAGCACAAGGCCCCGGGCCAGCAGGAGCGCTTCGAGCAGACGACGCCGGACGTGGCCGTGGACCTGGCCGCAGCCATGCGCACCAACCCCTACCTTCGGGTGCTGTCGCTGAACGGCTACTTCGACATGGCCACGCCGTTCTCGATCACCGAGTACGACCTCTCCCACATGATGCTGGAGCCGGCGGAGCGGGCGAACGTGGAGTTCCGCTACTACCCCTCCGGCCACATGGCCTACCTCAATCCCGAGGTGCTGGTGCAGATGCACGCCGACCTTTCGGCCTTCTACGACGAGGCCGTCGCCAGCGCCGCCTCCGGCGCGCCGCCGCACGCGCCGGTGGCCACGAGCGGGCGCGGCCGGCGCTGAAGAGGACCACGGACAGCGCCGAAGGAAGGGTTCATCCACGGTTTGCGCGGCTGAACACAGATGCCAGGCGGGGCGGCGCGGCCGCGGCCGTCAATGCGCGCCCAGGGCGCGCCGTCGTCGTTGGATCACCGGTCGGCCAGCGACACCTGCCAAACCCGTGTCATCCGTGACAAAACCTTCTTCCTTCCGTGTCTTCCGCAGCTCTCGCGGCCGCCGCAGGCGGTGATGGTGCGCCAGCGGAACAAGAGGTGGCGCTTGCCGAACAAGCAGGGCCAGGACCGACCGTAAAGGGGGCCGATCCTGGCCTGCCCGGATAAACTGTTGGGCGGTCAGGCGACCGCCTCGAGCTCGTACGACCGCTCCTTCGGGTCCATGGCGCCGAGGTTGCGGACGATCTCGAAAGCGCCGCCCTTGGCGCGGCCGATGTACATGTTCATGCGCACATGGTGCTGGCCGGGGATCATCTGCGCCGGGCCGCCCGGTCCTTCCGGGATCCTGGCGTGGTCGAGGGCGGCGGCGACGTCGTACGGCGCCACCGATCCGGCTTCCCTGACCGCCGTCTCCCAGAGCTTGACGCCGCGCCACAGGCCCGAGCAGGCGCTGCCGCCGGTGAACTGCTGCGCCCCCGGGAAGCGCCGGTTGTAGCGGGCCAGAAGCAGGGCGCTGAACGGCTCGGCGACGGTCTGGTAGTAGTCGAGGCAGCTCAATAGCCCCTCGGTGTGCGCCGCCGGCAGGGCCGCGAGCATGTTTTCGTCGAAATAGGTGGTGATGACATGGCCGCCGCGCCGCGTGAAGCCGGCGTCGTGCAACTGGGCGAGGAAGGAGGCGACGCCCGGCGGCACGGTGGTGTTGAAGACGATCTGAGCACCGCTGGCCATGATGGCCTCGACGGCGCCGCGATAGTCGTCGTGATCGAGGGGGAAGTACGCTTCGCCGACGATCGTCCCGCCGTTGGCGGCGACGACTTCGCGGGCCCGCTCATTGAGCACGCGCGGCCAGATGTAGTCGGCGGCCGGCAGCCACACCTTCTTCGCGCCGGTCTCGCGCATCAGCCAGGGCACGAGGGGTTCGACCTGCTGGGAGGGGACCGGGCCGGTGCAGAACAGCAACGGGTGGTATTCCCGCCCCTCGTACTGCTCGGGGTAGATGTAGAGCGTCTCGCCTTCCTCCACCGCCGGTCCCTTGATGGCCTGGCGGGTGGAGCTGAAGATGCCGCCGAAGAGCACGTCGACCTTGTCCTCGCCGACGAGCTTGGCGGCAGCGGCCGCGGCGACGCTGTCGGTGGTCTCTCCGTCTTCGATGACAAGGTCCAGCCTGCGTCCGAGCAGGCCGCCCTGGGCGTTGATGTCCTCGACCGCCATGGCGGCGACGTTGGCGTTGGCCAGCCCCATGAACGACAGCGGACCGGTCAGTTCGGCGATCATGCCGACCTTGATGGGTGTCTTTTCCATTGTTCCTCCCGAAGGCGCGGCGCGGACGGCCGGCCTGGCTCGTGTGTTCGGGGAGGACGGTATCGGTCGCGGGCCGGGGCGTACTTAAGCGCGTCCTAAACGTTCCTAATTGCGCCCCTCCGGGTCAGAATGGCGATCGTTTCAGCGGGCGGGCGAGCAAGCGCGTGGCGCAGACCTACACAGCGGGCGCCGTCGAGGTGCGGCCGTCGGAGCGACGGGTGCTGATCGCGGGCGAAGCGGCGGCCCTGGGGGCGCGCGCCTTCGACCTCCTCATGGCCCTGATCGAGCGGCGCGACCGCGTGGTGGGCAAGGACGAGCTGATGGAGCTCGTCTGGCCGGGCCTGGCGGTGGAGGAGAACAACCTCACCGTCCAGATCTCCGCGGTGCGCAAGGCGCTGGGCGCCGACGCCATCGCCACCATCGCGGGGCGCGGTTACCGCTTCACCCTGCCGCTGAGGGATTCGGAAACACCGACAAGGCCGGCGCCGCACGGCCTCCCGGCCGAGCGCTCCAGCTTCGTCGGGCGAGAGGCCGAGATCGCGACCCTGCGGCGGCAGTTGCAACAGCATCGTCTGGTGACGATCACCGGCATCGGCGGCGGCGGCAAGACGCGGCTGGCGCTCAAGGCCGCCGAGCTGGAACTGCCGCGCTTCAAGGATGGCGTCTACTTTGTCGATCTGGCGCAAGTGACCGACCCGCAGTCAGTCGCCCAGGCGGCGGCGCAGGCCTGTGGAATTCTCGCCGGCGACACGCCGCCGGACTCGCCGCGCTCGCTGGCCCGGCGCCTGGTGGCGGCGCTGGCGTCGCGCCAGGCGCTGCTGGTGATGGACAATTGCGAGCATCTGCTGGACGCCTGCGCCGAGCTCGTGGGCGCGCTGCGGGCGCATTGCCCGGAGCTGGCGGTGCTGGCCACGAGCCGAGAAGCCTTGGCGCTCGAAGGGGAGCAGGTGCTCCCGGTCCCGCCGCTGGCGCTTCCGGCGGGTGAGCCGGGCGAGCAGTTGACGGACGCCATGCGGCTCTTCGTCGAGCGCGCGCGGGCGGTCGGCTCGGGCCTTACGCTCGACACGCCGGCGCGCCAGCGCATCGCGGAGATATGCCGACGCCTCGACGGCATACCGCTGGCCATCGAGTTCGCGGCCGCGCGCGCCGCCCACCTCTCGGCCGCCGAAATCGCGGCGCGCCTGGACGACCGGCTGCAGCTGCTGGGCGGGGGCCGCGGGCGGATCGGCCGGCAGCAGACGCTGGCGGCGACCCTGGACTGGAGCCACGATCTTCTGAGGCAGGACGAGCAGGCGGCGTTTCGCCGGCTCTCGGTGTGCGCGGGCGGCTTCACGCTGGGCCTGGCCGAGGCGGTCGTCGGCGACGAGGCGATCGCGCGCGCGGACGTGCTCGAGCTGATGGCGTCGCTGGTCGCCAAGTCCCTCATCACCGCCAGCCCGGACGAGGTCGGCGAAACACGCTACCGCCTTCTCGAGACGGTGCGGATGTACGCGGCCGAGAAGCTAGCGGCGGCCGGCGAAGAAGCGCAGGCGCGAGCGCGTTACCGCGACGCCTGCGTGGCGTGGCTCGAGGCGGCGCCGCTGGAGCGCCTGTTGCTCGATGTGGGGGCGATCGGCGCGGTCGCCCGAGACATCGACCAGGTGCGCGCGGCGGCGTCCACCTGCATGGTCGACGACCGGCCCGACCTGCTGGCGCGCCTGGCGAGCCCGCTCGTGGGCTTCTGCCTGACCGGCAACTGGTACCGCACCGCGCTGGCGTTTCTCGAGCAGGCGCTGAGCCGCCCACAGGGCCTGACCACGAGCCAGCGGGTCGCCTGCCACGCGGCGCTGCTGCCCATGCACATGCTGGCCAACGACGTCGACGCCGCCCTCGAGCATGGCCAGCGCGGGGTCGAGCTGAGCTGTAACCATGCCGGCGGCTTCGAGGTGATGGCGCGGGCCTACCGCGGCTTCGCGCGCTCGATGCGCGCCTCCCTGCCCGGGGCCGAGCCGCGTCTGCTGGCGGCGGCGCGCGAGGACATCGACCACGCCACGCAGCAGGCGCAGGCGATGCCGCCGGCCTGGCGCGCCTTCATCCAGAGCATCGCCGCCGACACCGAGATCAACCTGGGCGATCACGACGCGGCCGCCCGCTGGGCCGAGGCGTCAGTGCGGAATTGCGAGCGGGCAGGTTCGCGCCTCTGGGTGCTGGGCTCGGCGCTGACCAAGCTGACGGTGGCGCAGCACCTGCTCGGCCGGGCGGAAAGCGCGCTCGCCACGGCGCAGCGTGCGTTGGAGGAGCTTCACGTGCCGGACTTTTCGCGCCAGGCGATGGCGGACGGCTGGAGAGTGGAGCTGGCGCCGGCGCTCTACGCCGGCGGCCGGCGCGAGGTCGCCGCCGAGGTGCTCAGCCGTGGCGTCGCCGCCATGCGTCGCAACGGCGTCGACCTGGCGCCGAACCAACTTCTGGAAGCAGCCGCCATCATCGAGTACCTGCGTGGAGAGCCGGAGCGCAGCGCCCGGCTCATGGGCGCGGCGCGTTCGGCCGGCGGCGCCGACCAGGAAGTCATGGCTTTTCGCACCCCGGCGTCGATGGCGCTCTATCGCCACTACCTGCCCTTCATTCGCGCCGCACTCACCCCCGAGGCTGCGCGCGCCGCCCGGGACGAGGGTCGGGCGATGACCACGGATGAGGCTTTCGACGACGCGCTCGAGGGGATCGTGCGGATCTAGCGCCCCGGAACAAATTGCGCGCGCGGTGTCGGGTCGGCGGCGCTAGAAACGTCCTTGGAAAAAGCCCCTTCGGAGACCCTCGATGGACGCCAAGACCGAGACCCTTGTCCCCGCCACTCAGTTCGCGGCCGAGAGCCCGATCCGCATGCCCAACGAGAGCGCCGAATACCGGGCGGCGCGTCGGGAACTGCTGGCAGAGGAGTTCGAACTCCGCCGCCACATCGAGAGGGTGGCGGCAATGCGCCGGGCGCTACCGCCGGGGGGACTGGTCACCGGTGATTACCGCTTCGACACGGAGGATGGCCCCAGCGACCTCGCCGGCCTCTTCGGCGATAAACAGACCCTGGTGGTCTACAACTATATGTTCGGCCCCGAGAGGAAGCGGCCGTGCCCGATGTGCACGAACCTGCTCGATGCCTGGGACGGCAACGCCGACGACATCGCCCAGAGGGTGTCCATGGTGGTGGTGGCGCGCTCGCCGCTGGAGCGGCTGGTCGCGGTGAAGCGTCAGCGGCGCTGGAAGAACCTTCGGATGGCAAGCGCTGTTGGCGACGACTTCACCCGCGACTACGCCGCGAGCCCGGACGGCGGCCTGGACAGCGGCGGGCCGTCGGTCTTCACCCGCAGGGACGGTTCGATCCGCCACTTCTGGTCGCAAGAGATGATCGCCAGCGACCCGGGTCAGGACCCGCGCGGCGCGCCCGATCCGGCGCCGATGTGGACGGTGCTCGACATGACCCCGGAGGGCCGGGGCGCGGACTTCTATCCGTCGCTGGAGTACCCGGCCTAGGGCTCTCGTCCGCAGGCCGCCGCGCTCCAGTTGGGCGCACTGCGCGCAAGAACACAGCTGCGACTATTCCGCGTGATCTGCGGATCCAAAGAGCGTGGGTCCCGGCGTTCGTTGGGATTGACCGGATTGTCGAGCCGTCAGTGCTTCCTGGCGACTTTGGCGGCCTTGCGGATCAGCTTGGCGGCCTGGCCGGGCGCGCGCACGCCCAGGACCCTGAAGCGCTTGCCCTCCAGGGCATGCTTCTGGATCCAGAACTGGGAAAGGTTGTCGATGAAGGTCGGCTCGAGATCGTCGACGTCGTGACCTTCTGATAGAGGTTGGAGACGCAGTTCACCGCCAGAACGCGGTCGTTTCGTTCGGAATCATCGCCCTTCTCCGACTCCTCGGCCTCCATCACCCCGATCAGGCGGACCTCGAGCAGCGCCCCCATCTCGCTGGCCTCGTCGGAGAGCACCATGACGTCCATGGGGTCGCCGTCCTCGCACAGGGTCGAGGGGATGAAGCCGAAATCCAGCGGGAAGCTCATGCCGTCGGGAAGCAGCGAGTGGAGCCGGAAGGCGCGGGCCTTGGGATCGTAATCGTACTTGCTGCGCCGGCCCTTGGGCGTCTCGATCACGGCGCGGCAGGTAAGCGCTTTCGGGTCCAGCTTGTTGGGCAGGCTGGTAAGGTCGACCATCACGTGGGAACGCCCAGCGAGGCTGTGAGGTTCATGCAACCGTCACATGCCCAGGCGCACGCATCCCGCGGGCAAGGCGCCCACCGATCCGGAAGAGGCGTTCGTCGATTCCTCGCGCGAGTGGCGGCGCATCTTCGCCGAGATCTGGGGGACATTCCTGCTGGTGGCCGCCGGCGCCGGCGGCGCGCTCGGCTTCGCCACCCACCCAGACAAGGTGAGCCTCGCCATGGCCGTGGTCGCTCCGGGGGCGACGGTGATGGTGGTGATCTACATGCTGGGCGATGTTTCGGGGGCGCACCTCAATCCGGCCGTGACCCTGGCCTTCGCGCTGCGCCGCAACTTTCCCTGGGCGCGGGCGCCGGGATACGTCGTCGCCCAGCTCCTAGGCGCGGCGGCGGCGGCGGCCTTCCTGAAGTTCGTCTTCGGCCCCGAGGGGCGACTGGGCGCGACCATCCCCGAACCGGGCCTGGCGCCGATCAAGGCCCTGCTCATCGAGGCCATGCTCACCACCGGCCTCGTCACCACCATCCTGGGGGCCAGCTCGGGGGCGCGCAACGTCGGCCCGAACGCCGCCATCGCGGTGGGCGGCTACATCGCGCTTGCGGGCCTGTGGGCCGGCTTCGCCACCGGCGCCTCGATGAACCCGGCGCGCTCGCTCGCCCCCGACCTCCTGCGCGACGACCTCAGCCACACCTGGATCTACATCGCCGGGCCGCTCGTGGGGGCGCTGATCGCGGTGGGCTTCGAGTGGATCCTCAAAGGGCCGCCCACCGCCCACGGCACGCGCGCCGCGCAGGGCGACGGCGGTTCGGGATAAGGCCCGGGCCGACCTGCATCGCCTGCGACTTCTCGCCGCCCGCCAAGGGCGGCGCCCGGACTTGGTTAGGGAGCGATTCGTTGCTAGGCCGAGGCCGCCGGGGCCAACCCGCCGGCCTGGACATTCCATTAAGAAGTTCAGCCCACCATCGCCGCCTGCTTTGGAGGCATGATGAATCTCACCTTTCTGATCGGCGCCATCATTGGCTCGGGCGTCTTCATCTTCGCCGGGCGCGCCCCGGCCTACCGCCTGCTCGCGGTGGTCCAGGAGCACCTGGGGCGCTCGCGCCACCGGCGCTGAGGGGCGCCGCGCCCCTCCCATCGCAGACCGGAACTGCCTGGCCCAGGCCGGCGTTCCTTCATCCGCAACTAAGCAGCGGATGGAGTGACCAAATGTCGATCATCGGTTGGCTGGTGCTGGGTCTCATTGCCGGGTTCATCGCCAGCAAGATCGTGAACAGGAGGGGCGAAGGGCTGGTCATGGACATCGTCCTGGGCGTCATCGGCGCCTTCGTCGGCGGATTCATCTTCAGCCTCATCGGGGCCGCCGGAGTCACCGGCTTCAACATATGGAGCATGTTCGTCGCCATAATCGGCGCGATCGTGGTGCTGTTCATCTACCACGCCCTGTTCCGCCGCCGGACGATGTGACCCGCATCCACGGCGCTTCGAAAGACGGCAAAGGCCGCCCCTTCGGGCGGCCTTTCTGCGTCGGGGCGAAGGGCAAGAGATCCGCAGATGGCCGCAGATTGACACAGATGCTCCGGCGTCGCGGCGCGATCGCGGAACCTAGCCGGCGCCGATGGCAAGGAGCGCGCTTCGGGCGCAATTTTCACTCAGGGCGGAGAGCTTCGCCCCGCTTCGACCAATCTGCGGCATCTGCGGCCATCTGCGGATAAACGGAATGATCGTCGCGCCCCGATCCCGTCTGCGGAAATCTGCGGATGAATTCGGTCTGGGCGGATGTAACGTAGCCGGATGAGCACGCGCGAGCCGCCGCTGGAAACGCCCTCGGGCAAACCGCGGGCGCGGGCCATCGGCATTCCCTTCAAGGGCGAGCCCGGACCGCTGAACGCCGTCACCGACATCGCCGGCCTCGAGGTCGGCTACCGGACGCTGATCCGAGGCGAGGGAAAGTTGGAGGCGGGCAAGGGTCCGGTCCGCACCGGCGTCACCGCCATCCTGCCCAGAGGAAAGGAAGCGGCCGATGCGGCCGTGTTCGCCGCCATGTTCAGCCTCAACGGCAATGGCGAACTCACCGGGTCGCACTGGATCGCCGAGACCGGCCGCTGCGAGGGACCGATCACCATCACCAACACCCATTCGGTGGGCGTGGCGCACGACGCTGCCATCAAGTGGCTGGCGCGGCGTTTCCCGGGGCTGGGCGGCTGGAGCCTGCCGGTCGCCGGCGAGACCTATGACGGCTGGCTGAACGACATCAACGGCTTCCACGTGACCGAGGAGGATGTGTTCGCCGCCTTCGATACGGCGGCCGGCGGGGCCATCGAGGAGGGCAGCGTCGGCGGCGGGACCGGGATGATCTGCTACGGCTTCAAGGGCGGCTCGGGCACCGCCTCGCGGCGGCTCGCCTTCGCCGGCGAGAGCTGGCTGGTCGGCGCGTTCGTGCAGGCCAACTTCGGCGTCCGTGAGCAGCTGACCATCGCCGGCGTTCCTGTGGGCGAGGCGCTGAAGGACTGGCGCCCCGAGGCGCGCGCCGGCGCCGAAACTGGCTCGGTGATCGCCGTCATCGCCACCGATGCGCCGCTCATCCCGCACCAGTTGGGCCGTCTCGCCCGTCGTGTCGCCCTGGGCATCGGCCGCGGCGGCGCCATCAGCGGCCACGGCTCGGGCGATATCTTCCTGGCCTTCTCCACCGCCAATCGCGAGGCGCTGGAGGCCGCCGACCACCTCGCCGCGGCGCAGTTCATCCCCGACGTGGCGCTCAATCCGTTCTTCGCCGCGACCATCGAAGCGACCGACGAGGCGGTGCTGAACGCCCTAGTCGCCAACGAAACCATGACCGGGCGCGACGGCCACGTGGTCCACGCCCTGCCGCACCAGGACGTGCGCGCGTTGCTGCGGAGAGCGGGCCGAATATAGGGCAGAAGCCAGGCTATCGCGGTCGACGCTCGCGGCGACGCTCGAGGAAGCGAACCACGGACGCACAGGAAGCGCGGAGAAGCTTCCGACGCGGAACGATCCAGGCCCGCGCCTTGGACCAAGGCGCGCGCTTCGTGCGCAATCGCTGCATGGAGAGCTGGGCGCGCCAGGCCGATCCGCTCGTTCCGGCGGCTCCTAGGCCGCGCGCTCAGCGGAAGTAGAAGCCGTCTTCCCCGAACACCCGAACCTGACAGGCGCGGCCGCCGTCCAGAAGTTGGCGGGCGCGTTTGACGGCGCTCGCCTTGGCGACTTCCTTGTCGGACGAATGGCCGAAGCGCTCGCCGTCGCACTCCACGGACCAGGCGCCCTCGTGGGGCGATACCGTCAGCACCGCTCGATCGAGACCGGCTCTCGGATCCATGGCAACTCCTGTCAGGCGTCAGTCTTGCGCGCCGCGCCCGCCGACGGGCTCAGCGGGCGGTTGGCGACCCCCGCGGCAAGAAGCGCCGCGGCGCTCTCTTCGATGGCGGCGCGGCTTTGTCGGATCATTTCCTGGTTCATCCGCACGTGCGCCCTCAGGCTGTCGATGGCGCGCCGGGTCTGGTCCTGCTCGCGCGCGCAAAGCCGGGGCTCCACCATGATCCCACTCCCGTTGCGACGGGAGTGCGCCTGGCGACAAGCCCGGTCTTCTCTCAGCCGAAGACGCGCCGAGGCCGTGTGCCTTCGATCATCCAAGCATAGGCGCATATCGCGCGCGGCGCCACCCGCCCGCGGTCCCACCCGGCGTGCGGCGAGTCTCGACCCGCAGCCGCCCGCGTCGGAGGAGCGGCGGAGGGCGCTTATGACGGGCGCCAGTTGCCGTGGAAGCCGAACGGAACCCGGCGCGGCAGCTTGGCCGTGGCGATCGGCCCGGCTTCGATGCCGAGGGCGTCGAAGACCAGGAAGTCGCTCCGGTCCTCGTCGCCGCGGTAGACGAGCGCCAAGAGATAGCCGTCGCCCTCGTCGGCGCTCTCGGTGCGCGGCACGAAGATCGGCTCGCCGGCGACATCGCCCGCCGGCAGCTGGAAGACCTTGCGCGCGCCGGTCTTCAGGTCGACATGGGCGATGGCGTTGAAGGCCACCGGCCCGCTCTCCCTAGTATTGGCGGCGAACCAGCCATGCCGGTAGCCCAGGCCCGCGTGGCGTTCGTCGAAACGCGGGAACTCGCCGGCCATGTCGTCCACGACCTGGCGACGAATGCGGTTGCTGTTGCTGGCCAGATCGAAGGTCCAGCGCACCAGCCTGGCCCAGACATTGCCGCCCGGGGAGCCATCCGGATTGGGGAACAGCGGCGCGAACGGATACTCCATGACGTCGGCGCAGATCTTCCCGTCCGCCTCGAAGGCGTTCATCGGGTGGAAGACGTAGGCCGGGTCGGTTTCGAACCAGCGGACGGTGTCGACGCCGGCGTCCCTTCTCATGACGCCCACGAAGGCCCCCTTCTGCGGCTCCCAGGCGAAGGCCGGGCCGCCGCGCATCGCGCGCTCGAGGCTGCCGGTGAGCGGCAGGACCGGGAACAGGGCGTAATGGTCGGTGACCAGGAAATCGTGCACCATGCTCGTATAGGGCGCCTCGAAATCGTCGCGCCTGAGCAGATTCCCGTCCTTGTCGGTGACGCCGTAGGCGAGCGTGGGATTGAGTGGCGCCGGCCCGGCCGAATAGGCGAACCATACCATCTCGCCGGTCTTGGGATCCATCTTGGGATGGGCGGTGACCTTGCCGCGGTACTCCGCCCGGTAGCCCATGGTTTCGAGGGTGGCTGGATCGAGCTCGGTGGGCGGATGGCCCTCCTCCAGCGCCAGCAGCCGGCCGCCATGCCAGACGATGTTGGTGTTGGCCACGCCCCCGTCCTTGCCGATGGCCGCCGGATCGGTCGTCATCGGATTGCCGAAGACGCCGAAGAGCCGCCGGCCGGCCTCGTTCTCCAGCAGCCATTTGGGGGTGCGCACATAGCGGTTGCGGTAGCGGACCTTGCCGTCCTCGACGAAGAAGGCGTGGACCATGCCGTCGCCGAAGAACCAGTGATGGTCCGGACCCGGGTCGAACTGCGGATTGGGGCCGTTGCGGTAGAAGGCCCCACGCAGCTCGCTCGGCAGGGCGCCGGTCACCTCGAGATCGAAGTCGTCTTCGGTGCGCACCGGAGCGAAGTTGCCGGCCATGTAGGGGTTGATCGGTTGCGAGCCGTCCATGACGGGCCTCCGGTTTGCGTGACGTTGTAAATTTATGCCGTAAGCTATATCCTGGCGCAAGTCCAATCGCTTCGAGCCCGTGCAAAATGCCCCGCCCCCTTTCCGACGAGGACATCGAAAAGTTCCGCGAACGACTGATCGACGCCGCCGAACGCCTGTTTGCCGAGCACGGCCCAGAGGCGGTCACCATGCGCCAGCTCGCCGACACCGTGGGCGTGAGCCCGATGACGCCGTACCGGTATTTCAAGGACAAGGAGGAGATCCTGGCGGCGGCGCGCGCCCGCGGCTACGAGCGTTTCGCGCAGACCCTCGAGGCCGCACATGCGCGCGGGCGCACCCGGGCCGAGCAGGCCGAACTCATGGGCGAGGCCTATGTCCGCTTCGCTTTGCAGCATCCCAACGCCTACCGGCTGATCTTCGACACCCGCCAGCCGAACGAGGCCGACTATCCGGAGCTGGCGCGGGCCGGCGAGCGGGCGCGGCGCACCATGACCCTCTATGTCGAGCCGCCGCCCGGGGCCCAGGGCGAAGGCGCTGACCGAGAGCTGATCGGCCGCGTCTACTGGGCGGCGCTGCACGGACCGATCATGCTGCAGCTGGCCGGCAAGCTGGAGGCGCCGTACGACGCGGTGCGGGTGATCAGCGCCCTGACTCGGGCCCTGTGGACGAGCCTGCCCGCCGCCGCCGAACCGGCGCTGGCGCCGGCGCCGGCGACCTGAGCCCACCGCCGACCAGCGGGTTTTCGCTCCCCGCGCCTTGACCTTGCTCCCTCACCCTGATGAGCGTCGCGGATCCACCGCAACGAGGAGGATCCGATGGCAAGACCCAAGCCCTTCGAAGTCGCCTGGAGCGAAACCGCGGTGGAAGAGGTGCTGGGCCGCGTCCGCGCCTATCCCTGGCCGCCGGCGCCGCAGGTCGAGGACGGCTGGGCCTACGGCTGCGACGGCGCCTACCTCAAAGCGCTGGCGCAATATTGGGCCGAGACCTGGGACTGGCGCGCCGCCGTCGCCGACCTCAACCGCTATCCGCAGTTCACCGCCGAAGTGGAGGATTTCGAGCTCCATTTCATCCACGTCGTCGGCGAAGCGAAGGGGCGGCGCCCGCTCATCCTCTCGCACGGCTGGCCCGGCAGCCACTTCGAGTTCTGGGGGGTGATCGACAAGCTCGCCTTCCCCTCGCGACACGGCGGGGCGCAAAGCGACGCCTTCGACCTCGTCATCCCCTCGCTCCCGGGCTTCGGCTTCTCGTCCAAACCGGCGAGGCCGTTTGGCCAGCGGGCGACGGCGCGGCTGTTCGACAAGCTGATGACCCAGACGCTCGGCTACGGCCGCTACCTCGCCCAGGGCGGCGACTGGGGGGCTCTGGTGACGTCGTGCCTGGGCTTCGACCATGCCGACCACGTGCAGGCCATCCACCTGAACATGCTGGGGCTGCGCCCGCCCGGCGGCCCCAAGGGCGAGACCGAAAGCGCCTGGGCCGCGCTCCAGGGCGCGGCCATGGACCAGCTGGGCGCCTACTTCCGCCTGCAGGCGTCCAAGCCCCAGTCGCTCGCCTGGCTCGGGGCCGGCAACCCGGTCGGCCAGGCGGCGTGGATCATCGAGCGCTTCTACGACTGGTGCGACCGGCGCGGACGGCCGTTCGAGGAAACCTTCAGCCGCGACCAGCTGCTCACCAATGCGATGCTCTACGTCATGACCGGGAGCTTCACCACCGGCGCCTGGTATTATCGCGCCCTCTTCGAGGAAGGCGGCGTGGTCCTGAACGAGGGTCAGCGCTGCGAGGTCCCGACCGCCTTCGCCAATTTCCCCGGCGAGGCGCTGTACTCGGCGCCGCCGCGCTCCTATGCCGAGCGCGCCTACAATATCGTGCGCTGGACCGAGGAACCCCGTGGCGGCCATTTCGCCGCCATGGAGGAGCCGGATCTCTTCGTCGAGGATGTGCGCGCCTGGGCGCGCGAAGTCTGAGCCTCGGCATAGGGAAGGAGCAAGCCATGGCCGAATCCGAAGGCGGCTGCCTGTGCGGCGCGGTGCGCTACGCCTTCGAGGGCGCGCCCGTGTTCCAGGTCGCCTGCCATTGCCGCGACTGCCAGTACGCCTCGGGCGGCGGGCCGGCCCTGATCGCGGTGGTCCCAAAGCCGGCCTTCCGCATCACCAGGGGCCAGCCCAGGACCTACTGGAGCAAAGGCGACAGCGGCGCCGATGTCGGGCGCAGCTTCTGCCCCGAGTGCGGCGCGCCGGTGTTTTCCGAACCCAAGGCCATCGGCGAGATCGTCGCCGTCAAGGTGGGCAGTCTCGACGACCCTTCGGCCTTCAGGCCGCAGGCGGACATCTGGATGAAGAGCGCCCAGCCCTGGCACCAGCCGCACGAGGGCGCGGCGCAGTTCGAGACCGCGCCGCCGCGGGCCGGCTGAGGTGACGCGGCACGACTTCACCTCCGACAACGTCGCCGGGGCCATGCCCGAGGCGCTGGAGGCGCTGTGCCGCGCCAACCACGGCTTTGCCGCCAGCTACGGCGAGGACGAAGCATGCACGCGCGCCGCCGACGCCATCCGCGAGCTTCTGGACGCCGACGCCGAGGTCTGGTTCGTCGCCTGCGGCACCGCCGCCAACGCCCTCTGCCTCTCGGCGCTCGCCGCCCCGCACGAGGCGGTGCTGGCCCACGAGCACGCCCACGTGGTCGTCGACGAGACCGGGGCGCCGGCCTTCTACGGCGCCGGTCTGGCGCTCATCGGCCTTCCCGGGCCATCGGGCCGCATCGACGCCGCCGCACTGGAAAAGACGCTGCGCCGCGGCGAGGACCCGCACTGGCAGTCGCCGGCGGCGATCTCGCTGGCCAACGCCACGGAGTATGGCGCCGTCTGGAAAACGGAGGCGTTCGCCGCGATCGCCGCGAAAGCCAGAGCCGGCGGGCTGAAGATCCACCTCGACGGGGCGCGGCTGGCGAACGCCGTCGCCGCCGGCTTCGAACCCGCCAGCCTGGCGCGCGCCGGCGTCGCCACCCTGGCGCTCGGCGGGGCCAAGGCCGGGGCCACGCCGACAGAGGCCATCGTCCTTCTCGACAAGTCCCTCGGCGGCCGCTTCGGCGCGCGCCTGAAGCACGCCGGCCAACTGGTCTCGAAATCGCGGTTTCTGGCCGCGCCCTGGATCGGCATGCTGGAGGGAGGCGCCTGGCAGACGCGCGCCGTCCACGCCAACGCCATGGCGCGGCGACTGGCCGAGGCCATGCCCTTCCGCATCGCCCACCCGGTGGAGGCGAACGCCGTCTTCGCCGACATGGACCGGGCGGCCTACAAGCGGCTGCGAGAGGCCGGCTGGTTCGTCTGGCGGGTGGCCGACGGCAGCGTGCGCTTCATGTGCTCATGGGCCACGACCGCCGAAGCCGTGGATGCGCTGGCGGCGGATTTGGGGCGCATCGCCGAGGAGACAGGCGCCAGGCCCAAGGCGCGAGCGGCCCCATGAGCGCCGCCGACCTGCCAGCGGTCAGACCGATCACCCTGGCCGAAGTCGAGGCCGCGGGCGCACGCATCGCCGGCAAGATCGCGCGCACGCCGCTTGTCCGCCTCGAACTGGGCCCGGACTTTCCCGACATCCGCCTCAAGCTGGAGAACCTGCAGCCGATCAACGCCTACAAGCTGCGCGGCGCGGTGAACGCGGTGGCTATGCTTGCCGCGGACAAGCGCGCCCGCGGCGTGTGGACGATCAGCGCCGGCAACGCCGGCCAGGGCGTCGCCTGGGCGGCGCGCGCCGCCGGCGTCCCGTGCAGCGTGGTGGTGATCGAAACCGCGCCGCAATCCAAGCTGGAGCGCATGCGCGCCCTGGGCGCCACGTTGATCCCGGTCCCCTTCGATGTCGCCTGGAAGGCGCTGGAGGAGCACGCTTTTGCCGGGCTGGAAGAGGCGACGCTGGTGCACCCGTTCGACGACCACGACTTCATCGTCGGCCATGCGACCATGGCCCTGGAGATCCTGGAGGATGCGCCCGACGCCGCAGCGGTGATCGCCAGCATCGGCGGCGGCGGCCTGATCACCGCGCTCGGCAGCGCCTTCAAAGCGCTGCGCCCGGACATCAAGGTCTTCGGCGTCGAGCCGGAAACCGCCGCGCCGTTCGCCCGCTCGCTCGCCGCCGGGCGCGCCGAGGAATTCCCGGAATGGCAAGCCTCTTTTGTCGACGGCGCCGGCGGGCGCAGCGTCATCCCACGCATGTGGGAGCGCATGCGCGGGCTCGCGGAGGGGGCGCTGGTGGTCAGCCTCGATGAGACCCGCGCGGCCATGCGGCTGATGGCCGAGAAAGCCCGGGTGATCGCCGAGGGGGCCGGGGCCCTGCCGCTCGCCGCGGCGCTGACGGGCAAGGCGGGGCCGGGGCCGATCGTCGCCGTGGTCTCCGGCGGCAACGTCGACATGGACGCCTACTGCCGGCTGATCGCGGTCTGAAGACAAAAGAAGAGGGGCCGCGCGCGGCGGCCCCTCTGTTGATCGAAACGCGGAGCGTTCAGGCGGCGAATGCGGCCTGCATCCTCCGCCGGCGCAAGGTGTAGCCGACGGCGGCAACGCCCAGGATCATCATCGACCAGGTGGCCGGTTCGGGGACGCCGACCTGGACGTTGTTGATCTTCCACACCAGCACCGCGGGGGGCCCGCAGCACTCGGTGTAGTTCAGAGTGAAATTGTAGTTGCCCTTCGTCGGGGCGGTCACCGTGAACGGCGTGGTGGTCGGCGCCGTCGGACCGGGCTGATTGACCACGGCGCCGATGCCCTGGATGGTCAGGACCACGCCGTCGTCATGCTCGACGACGAAGCTGTTGGCGCCGGCGTTCAGCCCAACCGTGCCGGTGATCTGGATGAAGGTGTTGTCTACGCTGGCGCCGCCGCCGCCATTGGTGACAAAGGCGGACGATTGGTTGTTGAACGTCGGATTGTTCAGGAAACCCGCGAGCGTATAGTTGGTGACGCGGCTGTCGTAATTGATCGCGCCCGGGTTGAAGGTCGCGTCCGGCGTCCCAGCCGGCACGATCGAGGCGTTGCCGCTGTTGGAGTCGTTGATCCAGAGCGAGCCGAGAATGGCGCTGGCCTGAGCGCTTCCCAGGCTGACGACCGAAACTGCGCTGGCCAAGAGCGCGCTGACCAAAACCTTGGAAAACATTCCGAGCCTCCCAACGGCGTCCCAGCGCCGGCGTTTCTTAACAGTATCTGAACGCTGAACCTCGTCAACCCTGTTCGCGTCTGGCGCGAATTCTCACCGAATAATGACCTCTACTCGCCCATAACTACTCGGCGGCGACCGCCGTGGGCGTGTAGATGAAACCCTCGAGACGGCTGCGGATGATGGCTTCGGCCCCGGCGACGATCCGATGCACCAGCTCGGCGCAGCTGGGGATGTCGTGGATCAGGCCCTGCACCTGGCCGGCCGACCAGATGCCGTGCTCGGGATCACCGGTTTCGTAGACCACGCGGCCGCGGGCGCCGGCCACAAGCTCGCGCACCTGCTCGAAGGTGGCGCCGCCGCGCTCCAGCTCGACCACCTGCTGGCTTATCGAGTTCTTCGCCACCCGCGCAGTGTTGCGCATGGTGCGAAAGATGAGGTCGGTGGAGCGCTCGTCGTTGGCGACCATCTGCTGCTTGATGGCCTCGTGGATCGGCGATTCCTTGGTCGCCATGAAGCGGGTGCCCATGTTGATGCCCTCGGCGCCCAGGGCGAGCGCCGCCACCAGTCCGCGCGCATCGCCAAAGCCGCCCGAGGCGATCATCGGGATCTTCACCTGGTCGGCGGCGCACGGGATCAGGATGAGGCCCGGGGTGTCGTCCTCCCCCGGGTGGCCGGCGCACTCGAAACCGTCGATGGAGATGGCGTCCGCCCCCATGCGCTCGGCCGACAGCGCATGGCGCACCGAGGTGCATTTGTGGATCACCTTGATGCCGTGTTTGTGGAACGCCTCGACGTGCTCCTGCGGCTTGTAGCCGGCGGTCTCGACGATCTTGATGCCCGCCTCGATGATCGCCTGCCGGTACTCCGCGTACGGCGGCGGCTTGATCGCCGGCAGGATGGTCAGGTTCACCCCGAAGGGCTTGTCGGTCCAGTCGCGGCAGCGGCCGATTTCCTTCTGCAGCTCCTCGGGCGTCGGCTGGGTCAGCGCGGTGATGAAGCCGAGCGCGCCGGCGTTGGCGACCGCCGAAACCAAGTTCCAGCGCCCCACCCACTGCATGCCGCCCTGGGTGATCGGGTGCTCGACGCCGAAGAGCTCGGTGAAGCGGGTGCGGATCATGGGGTCCCCTCAAACGGATGTTTGAAATCAGCTATACGGCCGGTCCGTAGACTCAGGCAAGCGCCGGAGCGGACTGCGATCGCAACGGCGGCCGCGGCCAGGCGCCGATCCAGCGTCGCCAGGGCAGCGCCAAGGCGAAGGCATATGGCCAAATGCATGACCCCTGGAGCGCGCAGTCGAAGTTCGAACCGGCGCACGCTCTGCCCGGCGCGGCGGGCGCCATAATCCCTCAGCCGGCAAGACGGCGAAGCCGCGGCTCCTTCTTGCGCGCCAGCATCGCGCGGGCGGTGGCGCCGCTGCGGTCGGGAATATCGAGCCCAGCGCCCCGTCCGACGACGCGGACGATCCAGTCTGGGTCGCTCCCCTTGGCCAGCATCATGTGCAGCCCGGTGCGGCCGTCCGGAGCGATGGCGTCGATATCGGCCCCGAGTTCCAGCAGGACCTCGGCGGCGGCGAAGTGGCTCGAGGCGACCGCGCCCAGGAACGGCGTCTCGCCGGCCGAGCGGTCATCGACCTCGGCGCCGTATCGGCAAAGCAGACGGATGGCGGCGAAATCGTCACGAAAGGCGGCGGCGTAGAGACTGTAGTTCGGATTGCAGCCGCGCCGCAGCAGCCATTCGGCCAGCGCCAGGTTGCGGCCGCGGCCGATGGCGCACCACAGCGGCGTCGCTCTCCACTCGCCCTCGAAGAAGGCGACATCGTCGATACCGAGGCCGGCCTCCGCGAGCGCCTCGGCGGTGGCGATCGAAGCTGCGGCCGAACGCCCCGGCTTGCCGATGTCGACGCTGCAGCAGAGGTGCAGCCAGCCATAACCACGCTGGTTGCGGCATCCGAGCAGCTGTGGGGAAGCCGCCAGACCGGCCCCGACCGCCTCCGCATCGTGCGCGCGCACCGCGGCTTCAAACGCGGTCCTGGAGGGCACGCGCCTAACCGCGCCCGATGGCCTCGAAGCGTTCGGCGCGCTGGCAGCGCAGGGCTTCGGCGGACATCGCCAGCAGGGGCTTCAGCTCCTCCTCGAGAGCGTCGCCGACGCGCCGGATGGTGAGCGCCGGATCGGCGTGGGCGCCACCGACCGGCTCCTCGATGATGCGGTCGATGACCTTCATGCCGATCAGCTCCTGCGCAGTGATCTTCATGGCGTTCGCCGCCCCGGGCGCGAGGGCGCGATCGCGGAGCAGGATCGAGGCGCAGCCCTCGGGCGAGATCACGGCGTAGATCGAATGCTCCAGCATCAGCACGCGGTTGGCGGCGGCGATACCCATGGCCCCGCCGCTCATGCCTTCGCCGGTGATGACGGCGATCATCGGGGTCGCCAAGGTCAGGCACCGCTCCGTGGCCCGCGCGATCGCCTCGGCGACGCTGCGCTCCTCGCCGCCCACTCCCGGGTAGGCGCCGCCGGTGTCGACGAAGGAAAGGACCGGCAGGCCGAAATGCTCGGCCAAGTCCATGAGCCGAACCGCCTTTCGGTAGCCTTCGGGGCGCGCCGCCCCGAAGTTGTGCTTGATCCGGGTGGTGACGTCGTGGCCCTTCTCGTGACCCATGACCATCACCGGGACGCCGCGAAACCGGCCGACGCCGCCGATGATCGCTTGGTCGTCGGCGAACTTGCGATCGCCGCGAAGCTCGAAAAAGCCCTCGATCAGGCTGGCGATGTAATCGACGAAGTGCGGCCGCCCGGGATGGCGGGCGATCTGGGTCTTCTGCCAGGCGTCCAGATGGGCGTAGGCCTCGGCGCGCACGGCGGCGACGCGCTCGCGCAGGGCTTCGATCTCGGCGTCGAATGCTCCCGATCCCGCCGACTCGGAGAGCTTCGAGAGCTCCTCGATCTTGGCTTCGAGCTCGGCGATCGGCCGCTCGAATTCCAGGTAGTGCGCCGCCATGCCTTGGAGAGGAACGCCCCATCCCTGGATAGAAGGGCGCGCACCCTAGGGGCGTCGACTTGGCCGGGCAAGGCGCGGCGGACCGCCGCCAAGATCGACCGGGTCCCAAAGGGTCGGGGCCGGTCGGTTTCAGGCGCGCGCCGGAATCCGGACAGGCAGGCCGCGGAAGGCGTGCAGGAAGCAGGATTTCAGCCGCACCGGATCGCCGGCCACCTCGATCGTCGGGAACCGCTTCAGGATCTCCTCCCAGACGATCCTCAGCTGCATCTCCGCCAGACGCATGCCGACACAGCGATGGATGCCGAACCCGAAGGAGAGATGCTGCCGCGGCCGCGCCCGGTCGACGATGAAGGCGTTCGGGTTCTCGATCGCGGTTTCGTCGCGGTTGCCCGAGATGTACCACATGACGACCTTCTCGCCCTTGCGGATGGTCTTTCCGGCGACCTCGGTGTCGGCGGTGGCGGTGCGGCGCATGTGCGCCACCGGGGTCTGCCAGCGGATGATCTCCGGGACCATGCTGGCGATCAGGGAAGGGTCGGTACGGACCCGGGCGTACTGATCCGGGCTCCTGCTGAGCGCCAGCAGCCCGCCGCCAATTGAATTGCGGGTGGTGTCGTTGCCGCCGACGATGAGCAGCAGGATGTTGCCGAGGAACTCCATCAGCGGCATGTCGCGGGTCGACTCGCCGTGGGCGAGCATGGAGATGAGGTCGTTCCTGGGCGGAGCGTTCGCGCGTTCGTCCCACAGGTTCTTGAAGTAGAAGGCGCAGCCCATCAGTTCGGCCTTGACCTCGTCCTGCGTCTTGGTCTCGCTCTGGTCGGTGGTGGCCAGGTCCGACCAATAGGTGAGCTTGCGCCGCTCCTCGAAGGGGAAGTCGAAGAGCGTCGCCAGCATCTGGCAGGTGAGCTCGATCGACACCTTGTCGACCCAGTCGAAGGTCTCGCCGATCGGCAGTTCGTCCAGGATCCTGCCGGCGCGCTCGCGGATCAGCGGCTCCATGGTCTTCAGGTTTTCCGAGCCGACGATGGGCGCGATGACCTTGCGCTGCTCGTCGTGCTTGGGCGGATCCATGGCGATGAACATCGGCAGCAGGAACTCCTCGTCCTGATCCTGCACGGAGATGCCCTCGGCCGAGGAGAAGACGCCGTGGTTGGACTCCACCGCCACGATGTCGTGGTAGCGGGTCACCGACCAGTAGGGGCCGAATTCGGAAGCCGGCGTGTAGTGGACCGGGTCCTCGGCGCGCAGGCGCTCGAAAAACGGCCAGAAGGTGTCGTCGGCGAAGCGCTCGCCGACGGTGACGTCGATCTCGTCGAGCGGCGTCGACCAGGCTTCCGCCCGCGCCGCTTCCAGCGCCCCGGCTGCGCCATCGGCCATGCCATGTCCTCCCGTTGCCTTGTCGCCGAGCAAACACCGGTGCGGGCCTGACGGCAACTTACAATGCGGTCACGCTAGGACCTCGGCCCGGGCCGGCGGCGGGCGAGCGGGTGCCCGGCCTCCACCAGCGAGCGCATCCGGTCCTGGGTGAGGTGGGTATAGATCTGGGTGGTGCCGATATCGGCGTGCCCGAGCAGGGTCTGCACGACGCGCAGGTCGGCCCCGCCCTCGAGCAGATGGGTGGCGAAGGCGTGGCGCAAGACGTGCGGACTGACCCTGGCCGGATCGATGCCGGCTTGGGCGGCGGCGCCGGCGAGCAGCTGGGCGAAGCGCCGTGGGGTCAGCCGCCCCTGGGCGCTGCGCGAGGGAAAGAGCCAGGGGCTCGGCGCGCCGCCTTTGAGGAAGCCCGTTCGCACCTCGAGGTAGGCCTTCAGGGCGGTCCGGGCCGCTTCTCCGAGCGGGACCAGGCGCTCGCGCCCGCCCTTGCCCTTCACGATCAGGAAGGCCGGATCGCGAACCACGGCGGCAAGGGGCAGAGACAGCAGCTCGGAGACGCGCAGACCGCCGGCGTAGGCCAATTCCACCATGGCCTTCAGGCGCAGGCCGGCGGCGGCCTCGCGCGCGCCCGCCGCGCCGATCAGGGCCTCGACCTCTTCGCGGCTGAGCACCCTCGGCAAGGGGCGGCCCCGGCGAGGCGCCTCCAGACGCCGTGAGGGATCATCGGCTCGCCAGCCCTCGGCCAGGACGAAGCCGAAGAACTGCCGCACCGCGGCACGCCGGCGCGCTGCCGTCGCCGCGGCGAGGCCGCGCGCCGCCAAATCGGAAAACCAGGCCTCGATGTCGGCGGCGCTGGCGGCGGCCAGATCGGTCCCGCGGCGGCCAAGGAAGTCCTGGGCGTCGGCGAGGTCGCGGCCATAGGCGACCACGGTGTGGGCCGAAGCGCCGCGCTCGGCCGCCATCATCTCCAGGAATGCCTCGGCCCAGTCCGCGCCCGGCATGCTGATCCGCTCCCGGCTGCTGAGACCGGCTCTTGGGGGGCGAACATGGCGCGTGCGTCGGGGCTCGTGTAAAGCCCCCTGCGCCATGGCCGTCGCTTACCGCTCGCCGCGCAAGACCATCGCATTGGTCGGCCTCATGGGGGTGGGCAAGAGCAGCATCGGCCGACGCCTGGCCGGGGCGCTGTCGATGCCTTTCAAGGACGCCGACGCCGAGATCGAGACCGCCGCCGGGCGCTCCATCGTGGAGATATTCGAAGCCTTCGGCGAGGCTGCGTTCCGCGACGGGGAACGCAAGGTCATCGCGCGTCTGCTCGAGGGGCCGCCGCATGTGCTCGCGACCGGCGGCGGCGCGCTCTGCGATCCGCAGACGCGGCAGGCGCTCGCCGGCAAAGCGATCACCGTGTGGCTGAAAGCCGACCTCGGCTTGCTCGCCAAGCGCGTCGGCCGCCGCGACCACCGGCCGCTGCTGGCCGGCAAGGATGCGTTGGAAGTGCTCGAGGCTCAGGCCGCCGAGCGCTATCCGCTCTACGCCGAGGCCGACATCGTCGTCGAAACCGGCGAGACCGCTCACCACGTCGCCGTCCAGGCGATCCTGGCGGCCCTGGCGAACCAGGAGGCGGCGGAGAAGGCGGATCCGTGACCTGCCAGGTCGGCGTGGCGCTCGGCGACCGCGCCTACGAGGTTGTCATCGGCCCGGGGCTGATCGCGGGCGCTGGAGCGCGCATCGGGCGCCTGTTGGCGCGCCCGCGCGTCGTGGTCGTCACCGATGAAACGGTGCGCGGTCGGCACGGCCAGGCGCTCGCCGATGCGCTCGGCGCCGCCGGCATCCAGACGAACTGGATCGTCCTTGCCCCCGGCGAAGGAACCAAGACCTTCGCTGGCCTCGAGGCGCTGTGCGACCGCCTCCTCGCCCTGGAGCTCGATCGAAAGGACGTGCTGCTGGCCTTCGGCGGCGGTGTCGTCGGTGACCTTGCTGGTTTCGCGGCGGCGATCTTCAAGCGCGGCATCGATTTCGTCCAGCTTCCGACGACGCTGCTGGCCCAGGTCGACGCCTCGGTCGGCGGCAAGACCGCCATCGACACCGCCCGCGGCAAAAACCTGATCGGGGCGTTCCATCAGCCCAGGCTGGTGCTCGCCGACCTGGACCTGCTGTCGTCGCTGCCTCGGCGCGAAGTCGCCTGCGGCTACGCCGAGATCCTCAAGTGCGCGCTCCTGGGCGACGCGGATTTCTTCGCCCGGCTCGAACAGCGTGGCGATGAGGTTCTGTCGCTGGTCCCGACACCATTGGAGGACGCTGTCGTAAGGGCCGTGGCGATGAAGGCGGCAATCGTCGCCGAGGACGAAAAAGAGGGCGGCAGGCGCGCCCTGCTGAACCTCGGCCACACCTTCGGCCACGCGCTGGAGGCGGAGACCGGATTTTCGGCGACGCTCCAGCACGGAGAGGCGGTGGCGCTGGGGTGCGCCCTGGCCTTCCGCTTTTCCGCCGAGTTGGGGCTGTGCCCAGCGGCGGACGCCGAGCGGGCGGAAGCGGCGATCAGAGCCGCGGGCCTGCCGGCGTTTCTGGGCGAGACGCCCGGAGCGCCGTTCTCCGCCCAGCGCCTTCTCGCCCACATGGCCCAGGACAAGAAGGCCCTCGGGGGCGCCATCAGCCTCGTGCTCGTCCGCGGAATCGGCGAGGCGTTTGTCGCGGGCGATATCGACCGCGACCGCCTTGGCTCGTTCCTGGTCGGCGCCGGAGCCCGGCCGTGAAAGCCGCCCTGCTCGCGGCCGCGCCGATCATCCTCGCCTTGCTCGCCGTCTCGGCGGTGTTTTCGGCCGCAGAGACGGCCCTGACCCGCGCCAGTCGCGGTCGCATGCATCAGCTCGAGCGTGACGGCGACAAGGCGGCCAAGCGGGTGAACCGGCTCATTTCGGATCAGGAAATGATGATCGGGGCGGTGCTGATCGCCTACAATGTCCTGAACATCCTCTCCTCGGTGCTGGCGGCGCGCGTCTTCCAGCGGCTCGTGCCCGGCGCCTGGGGCGTGGCCCTGGCGACCGCCCTGATGACCGTCCTGGTGGTGGTGTTCGTCGAGGTGCTCCCCAAGACCTTGGCGATCCTGCGCGCCGACGACGTGGCGCGCCGGCTCTCGGCGCCGATGCTGGCGACGGTGCGCGTGCTCGGCCCGGTGATCTTCGCCATCCAGTGGATCGTGCGGCACACCTTGCGGTTCTTCGGGGTCCGGCTGGACATGGCCACCGACGTCCTGGCCGCCCACGAGGAGATCCGCGGGGCGGTGGAATACCATCACGCCGAAGGCTCGGTTGAGAGCCGCGACCGGCGGATGCTGGGCGGTGTCCTCGACCTGCGCGAAATGGACGTCTCCGAGGTCATGGTGCACCGGACGAACATCGCCATGGTCGACGCCGACCTTCCAAGCGCCGACATCGTCGCCCGCGCCCTGGAGAGCGAACATACGCGCTTGCCGCTGTTCCGCGGCGAGCCCGAGAACATCGTCGGGGTTCTGCACGCGCGCGACCTGCTGCGCGCCCTGGTGGAGGCGGGCGGTCGTGCCGAAGCGGTGGCGATCGCCGCAGTGATGCGCGAACCGTGGTTCATCCCCGAGACCACCAACCTCAAGGACCAGTTGAACGCCTTTTTGAGGCGCCAGAGCCACTTTGCCCTGGTGGTCGACGAATACGGCGCGCTCCAGGGGCTGATCACCCTGGAGGATATCCTCGAGGAGATCGTCGGCGAGATCGAGGACGAATACGACGAGGCGCCTGCCCCGGCAGGAGTGCGCCGGCAGAGCGACGGCTCGGTGCTGGTCGCCGGCGAGGTGACGGTGCGTGAACTCAACCGCGCGGTGGACTGGGACCTCCCCGACGACCTGGCGGTGACCATCGCCGGGCTGGTGATCCACGAGGCCCGGTCGATCCCCGAGGTCGGACAGCAATTCCGCTTCTTCGGCCGCCGCTTCCAGATCCTGCGGCGCCAGCGGCACCAGATCACACTATTGCGTATCAGCCCCGATGAGAGGGCGAGCGCCGAACCCGCGGGCTAGAGGCTTGGCCTGCCCGGTCCGCAGCCCTAGGATACGGTGCTCGGGGCGGACGAAAGGATGGCCTTCACGGTCATGGACGAAGGCAAGGAACGGCGGGTCCTGGTGGTCGAGGACGAGGCGATGATCGCGCTCCTCATCGAGGACATGCTGTCTGATCTCGGATGCGCCGTCATCGGCCCCGCCTATGGCCTCGACGAGGGGCTCGAGTTGGCGCGCCGAGCCGGACCGGTGGACGCCGCCTTGCTCGATGTGAACCTCGCCGGCCAGCCGGTGTACGCCATCGCCGATGAACTCCGGGCCAAGGGCGTGCCGATGATCTTCTCGACGGGATACGGCGACGCAGGCCTGCGCGAAGTCGATCGCGGCGTTCCGGTTGTCCGCAAGCCTTTCCGGGCCGAGGAGTTGGCGAAAGCGCTCGAACTGGCGTGGAGCGGCGGCTAGGACCGCGCTAGGCCTCGTCCGGCGTCCTCGCCTCGAGCGTCAGCGCGTGCAGGCCGGCGGCGAATTCGTCGGCGAGCAGGTGGTTCACGAGCCGCTGGCGCTCGAGCCGGCTCAGGCCGGCAAAGGCCGCTGAACAGACCCGCACCGCGAAATGGCTTTCGCCGCCCGGACGGGCGCCTGAATGGCCGGCGTGAGCGTCGGATTGGTCGATGATCTCGAGCCGAGAGGGCGACAGCGCCGAGCGCAATTTGGCTTCAATGGCGCGGCTGATCGGGCCGTTCAATGGGACCCCCCAAAACGCCTCGTGTCAATTCTTGAACGGTAATTTTTGATCCTCATACTTGGCGCATCCATGGCGCACGTCTTCCAATACCGCCCACGGTTCGTCGACATCCGCGTCCGGCCGCCCAAGCCGGAAGGCGAGGCCGCGGAGGCGATCGACGCCGCTCCCGACGAGCGCCTGTGCGACCACCCCGAATGCCGGCGTCCAGCCACCGCCCCGGCCCCCAAGTCACGCGAGCTCATGGGCGAGCGTTACTGGTTCTGCCAGGCGCATGCGGCCGAGTACAACCGCGGCTGGAACTTCTTCGCCGGCATGACCGAGGCCGAGATCCGCAAGCGCATGGTCGATGACCAGACAACTGGCGGCCGGCCGACGTGGGCTTTCAAGGCCGGGCCCGGGACACGGGAGGCGGCGACGGCCCGGGGGTTCTTCCGTGACCCCTTCGGCCTGTTCTCGCGCGCCCGCCAGAACGCGGAGGCGCAAACTTCCGAGCGGCGCCTGGGCCGACTGGAGCGCACGGCCCTGGCCGATCTCGATCTGGACCTCAACGCCGGCGCCGCCGCCATCCGCGCCCGCTACACCGAACTGGTCAAGCGCTGCCACCCCGACGCCAACGGCGGCGACCGTTCGGCCGAGCACAAGCTGACGCGGGTCATCAAGGCCTACAAGACACTTGCCAAGGCCAAGCTCGTCTGACTCCCGACGGTCGCTCCGACGTTTGCCTCGGCGCCGGCCCCGCGATAGGGAACCGAGAAGGTCATGAGCACCCTCGTCGAAGCCGAAGACACCCTGCTGCATCTCGTCCCCGACAAGACCGTGTCGGTGCGGGATGCCCTGGGCGTCGACAGCGACATGAAGGTCCCCGCCTTCTCCTACAAGGACAGTCACGTCCCGGACCTGGACGAGGCCTACCGCTTCGATCCGCAGACGACCTTGGCGATTTGCGCCGGCCTCGCCTACGACCGCCGGGTGATGATCCAGGGCTACCACGGCACCGGGAAATCTACGCACATCGAACAGGTGGCGGCACGTCTCAACTGGCCGATGATCCGGGTCAATCTCGACAGCCATGTCTCGCGCATCGACCTCGTGGGCAAGGACGCCATCGTGCTGCGCGAGGGCAAGCAGATCACCGAATTCCGCGAAGGCATGCTGCCCTGGTGCCTGCAGCGGCCCATGGCGCTGGTGTTCGACGAGTACGACGCCGGCCGCCCAGACGTCATGTTCGTCATCCAGCGGGTGCTGGAGGCGCAAGGCAAACTCACGCTGCTCGACCAGAACCGGGTGATCCGGCCCAATCCCTATTTTCGGCTGTTCTCGACTACGAACACCATCGGCCTCGGGGACACGACCGGCCTCTATCACGGCACCCAGCAGATCAATCAGGGCCAGATGGACCGCTGGTCCATCGTCACCACCCTCAACTACTTGGCGCACGACGTCGAGGCCGAGATCGTGCTCGCCAAGGCGCCCAGTTACGGCAAGACCGCCGAGGGACGCCGCCAGGTGGCCGCCATGGTCAGGGTGGCCGACATGACCCGCAACGCCTTCATGAACGGCGATATCTCCACCGTCATGAGCCCGCGGACGGTGCTCACCTGGGCGCAGAACGCCGAGATCTTCGGCGGTGATCTGGCGCTCGGTTTCCGCATGACCTTCCTGAACAAGTGCGACGAACTCGAACGGCCTACGGTGGCCGAGTTCTATCAGCGCGCCTTCGGCGGCGACCTGCCCGAGAGCGCCGCTCGCGTGAAGGTCGCCTAGGCCCACGCGCCCGCCGCAACCATTACCCCTACCGGCCCGTTTTCCTTGCCTCCGCGTCATCAAGGAGGCGCATCGATGAAAACCCTTATCGCCGGGGCGGCCCTCGCCCTCGGCGCGCTGTTGTCCGCTTCTTGCGCGCTGGCCGCCGACAACGACGCCGGCGTCACCCTCGTACCGCGCGAGGCCGTGGGCGTCTGGACCCTGGAGCAGCAGGGCCGGGGGCTCTGTATGGTCCAACTCACGGCGCGGCGAACTGCCGAGGGCGACTATGCCGTGCGCCCGGGCCCCAACTGTGGGCAGGCCCTGCCGGCCGGTCCCATCGCATGGCGGCCCTCGCCCGGCGGCATGGTGCTGATGTCACCTTCAGGCTCGCTGCGTTTCGACCGCTGGAGCAACAGCCTGCTCGTCGCCAGCCGCGATTCCGGCGTCCAGCTGCAGCTGCGCCGCGGCCGGGACCATCCGAACACCTACTGAGGCCGACCAGCCTCCGCCTCTAGGACCCGCGCCCGGCGCTTGCGCCCGGCGCGGCCAAGGCTATGGTTCGTGCGCTGCAGTGCGTTATCCGGGTATGCACGCATGCCTCTCAGATCCGCCGCCGCCTGTCTGTTGTTCGGTCTCCTCACCGCGCTCTCGGCGCAAGCCCAGGCGCCCTCCCCGTCGCCGGAGAGGGCGCCGCCGCTCGACTACGCCGACGCCGCCCACTGGCTCTGCTGGCCTGGCCGCACCCCGGATGCCTGCGACGTCGATCTCGACGCCACCAGGGTCGCCGCCGACGGCTCCATGAGCCCTCAGCCGTATCGGCCAGCGCGCCATCCGCCGATCGACTGCTTCTATGTCTATCCGACGGTGTCCCTCGATCGGGGCGTTCTGGCGAGCGACGCGATCGAGCCGCCGGAGCTTCGGGTCGTACAGCAGCAGTTTGCGCGCTTCGGCGCCGTCTGCCGCACCTTCGCGCCGGTCTATCGCCAGTTCACCTTGACCAGCGTGGTCGCGCGCCAGACCGGGCGCCCCATGCCTGCGGCCGTCGACCCGACCATCCCCTATCGCGACGTCCTGGCGGCCTGGAACTACTACCTCGCCCATGACAACCACGGCCGCGGCGTCGTCCTGATCGGGCATTCGCAGGGCTCTGGCGTGCTCGCCGAGCTGATCGCCAGCGAGATCGACGGCACGCCGGAGCAGGCCCGCCTGGTCTCGGCCATCCTGATGGGCGCCAGCCTCCCGGTCCCGGCCGGCGCCGACGTCGGCGGCGCCTTCAAGCACGTGCCGCTCTGCCACGGCGTCGGCCAAACCGGGTGCGTGATCGCGTTCGCCTCGTTCCGGGAAACCAGCCCGCCGCCCCCCAACTCCCTCTTTGGCCGGCCGCGCGAACCCATGCCCGGCATGGTCGCCGCCTGCGTCAACCCGGCCAATCTCGAGGGAGGCTGGGGCCCGCTCGAAGCCTACCTGGCCTCCGGCGCCCAGCAGATCGTCGCTGCCGCCCTGACGCCGCCGCCGTGGGTCCAAGGCAAGACCGTCACGACGCCGTTCGTCACCGTCCCTGGCCTCCTGAGCGCGCGCTGCGTGACCGGGCCGGAGTTCAACTACCTGGCGGTCCGCATCAACGCCTTGCCCGGACCACGGGTGAAGGACATTGTCGGCGACGTCGTCGTCGGCGGCGCGGTGCGCCCCGAGTGGGGGCTGCATCTCATCGACGCCAATCTGACCATCGGCAATCTCATCGATGATGTCCGCCAGCAGACCCGGGCCTGGGAGGGCGCGCACGCCGGCGCGGGGCGCTGAGCTGGGTCAAATTTGCCGCTCGGCGGGGCCGCCGTTAGACTGGCCCGCGCGTGAAGGCGCCTTTCGCCATGCCACTGCTCGCGCTCGCCGCCGCCGCGATGGCCGGAGCCGGGACAGCCCAGAACGACACCGCCTCGGTCAGGGCCGCCGCCGGGCAGTGGCTGCTGAGCGAGGTCGGTGGCAAGGTTGCCTGCACCCTCGAGCTGACGGACGAGCAAAGCCAAGGGGCGCGCGCCGCCCCGGCGCCGTTCGCATGTCGCCAGGCTTTTCCGCCGCTGCAGACCCTTGCCGCCTGGCGCCTGGACGACAAGGGCGACATCGTGCTCTCTGACGCGGGCGGCAAGGCCATCGTCGTCTTCGCCGGCCAGCCGGGCGGCCCCTACGAAGCCAAGACCGCCTCGGGGGCGCTGTGGCGGCTGCAGGCCAAGCCACGGCCCGGCGCCCGCATAGCCGCCAGAGCCTTCGAAGCCTGAACACCTCGACCAACAACCGCGCCGCCGACCCAGCGCTCTCGCGCGCGGCGCTTGCATGCCGGATCTGCTCGGCGCCGGCGCCGGCCAAGCTCTACCGGGTCCGCGAGATGCTGCACGGCACCCGCGAGAGCTTCGAGTATTTCGAGTGCGCCGCTTGTGGCTGTGTGCAGATCACAACCATTCCCGAGGATCTGTCGCGGTTTTATCCGCACGACTACTTTTCCTTTCGCGACCTGCGCGGCCTGGCGCGCCACCCGGTGCGGCGATGGATCGATCCCAAGCGGGCCGGACGCGCCTTCGGCAGGCCAAGCCTGATCGGCGCCGTCGCCGACGCTGTCAGCCGCCCGCTGGATTATCTCGGCTGGATCAGGGAAGCGGGCCTGGGCTGGGACGCCCGCGTCCTCGACGTGGGCTGCGGCGCCGGCAAGACCCTGATCGTCATGGCGCTTGGCGGCTTTCGCAGCCCGGTGGGCGTGGACGCCTTCGTCCAGGCGCCGCTGAGCTACGAAATTGGCGTCACGGTGCATAAGGCGAGTCTGGAGGCGTTTGCCGCCTCCAAGGCGGGACCGTTCGACCTCATCATGTTCCACCATGCGCTGGAGCACCTGCCCGACCCGGCTGGAGCCCTCGCCGCGGCGCGCTCCCTGCTCTCCGATCGCGGCCGCATCCTGGTCGTGATTCCCGTGGCCGGTTCGTACGCCTGGGAGCACTACCGCGAGTACTGGTGCAACCTCGACCCGCCGCGACACCTGCATTTGCTGACACCCACGGCCATGGCCAATCTCTCCGGCAGCGCCGCTCTGCAGGTCGATAGCAGCCGCTGCGTGGGAACGCTGTCGCAGTTTGTCGGCTCGGAGCGCTACCTGCGCGATATTCCCGCCAGCGACCGGCGCAAGGACCGACGGTTGTTCTCGCGGCGTCAGCTGGCGCGGTGGCGGGCGCGCACCGCGGCGCTCAACGCCGAGGGCCGCGGCGACCAGATGATGTTCTTCCTCCGCGCCGCCTGAAGAAGAACGGCGCGAGCGTGCGGCTGCTGCTGATCGGCAAACGCTCGAGCATCACCCACTGGCTCGAGCACGCTGGCGAGGCTTTCGTCGCCGCCGGCCACGAGGTCCGAACCGCGCCCTTCCGCAACCCCGCCTTGCATCCGGCCATCGACGCCGCGTTGACAAACCCGCGCCTGGGCGCCCTCCGCGCCAGGGCGATCCGCGCCCTGGCGCAGCGCTTCGTCCCTGACTTGGCGCTCGCCATCGGCGGCTATAGCGTGCCCATGAGCATCCTCGAGGCGCTGGCCTCTGCGCCCTCCCGGCCGCCGCTCGCGGCCTGGGTCGGCGACGCCTTCGGTCCCGAGGCCGGCCCATGGGCCGGCGCTTTCGATCTCGTCGGCTACACCGACACCGGGCTTCTGCAGCGCCATCGCGACTTGGGATTCAAGGCCGAGGCCGTGTTCCTGCCCCACGCCGCCAACGCCGGCCGACGAGAGCCGCGGTTGGGTGGGACCAGGCGCCCCTTGAGCTTCGTCGCCGTGCCGACGCCGCACCGGCGCGCCCTGGTCGGGGCGCTCGAGCGCCCGATCGCGCTTTATGGCCCCGGCTGGACGCCATTCCCTTCGGTGCGCCACGAGATTCACGCCCGCAAGCTGTCGGCGAGGGCCGTCCGCGCCGTCTACGGCGGTTCGCGCGCGGTGCTCAACATCCGCAACGAGGCCAACGTGGTGCACGGGCTCAATCAACGCAGTTTCGAACCGTACCTTGCCGGCGCCGCGGTGCTTTCGGACGACCAGCCCGACCTGCCGCTCCTCTTCGAACCTGGCGCCGAGGCCCTGGTCTTTGCCGGGCCCGAAGAGATGAACGCTCACCATGCCCGTCTCATCGCCGAGCCCGAGTATGCGGCCAAAATCGCCGCCGCGGGCGAGCGCCGCGTGGTCGCCGACCACACCTACGAGAAGCGTCTGGAGACGATCACGGGTCGGCTTTGGGGCGCCAGGCGAATGCCGTAGATAAGGCTGATGGCCCAGAAGGAGAGCCCTGGCGAAACCTTCAAGCGCGCCCTGGCGCACGCCGCCCGGTCATTGGCCGAACAGCCGGACCTGGAGGTGGTGTTCTCGGGCGAAGGGCCGAGCCTGGCCGGCCGCCGGGCGGTGCTGCCGCATCCGCCGCGCGAGCTATCCGGGCCGGAAACCATGCGCATCCGCGGCCTTGCCGACCAGATCGCGCTGCGCGTGGCGCACCACAGCGACGCCGTCCACGCGCGCGCCAAGCCCAGGAGCGCCGAAGGCGCCGAAGTCTACGACGCCCTCGAGCAGGCCCGGATAGAGGCCATCGGCGCCAACGCGCTGGCCGGCGTGCGCGACAATCTGGCCGCCGTGCTCGAATACTCGGCTCAGCGCAAAGGGCTGTCGCGCGTGTTCGATCCCGCCGCGGCCCCGGTCGCAGACGTGGTTTCGCTGATGGTCCGCGAGCGCCTGACCGGCGAGCCGCCGCCGCCGTCGGCCAAGGCGCTGGTGGACGCGTTCCGCGCCGAGATCGAGGCCAAGGCGGGGACCGATCTGGACCGCCTGACCGGCGCCATCACCGATCAGAAGGCTTTCGCGCGGATCGCCCGCTCGGTGATCCGCGATCTCTCCATGGGCGATGACCTTTCCGACGCCCCCGACCAGGACGCCCAGGAGGACGAAACCGACGAGGGCGAAGCCGAGGCCGCCAGCGAGGGCCAAAGCGACGACGAGGCCGAACAGGACCAGTCCTCTCGGGACGACACCCAGGCCAGCCGCCGCGAAGGTGAGGAAACCGACAGCGAGCTTGCCGAAGCACAGGAGGACGAGAACGCCGACGACGCCCAGGACGAGCTCGACATCGCCGAGGGCGATCGCCCGGCGCGCCCGGACCTGAAGGACGGCGGCAGGCCCGAGCCGACGTATCGGGTGTTCACCACCGCCCACGACGAGATCGTCTCCGCCGACCAGCTGTGCGAGAGCGAGGAGTTGGGGCGCCTGCGCGCCTATCTCGATCAGCAGCTCTCCAGTCTTTCCAACGTCGTCTCACGGCTCGCCAACCGCTTGCAGCGCAAGCTGCTGGCTCAGCAGAACCGCGCCTGGACCTTCGACCTCGAGGAAGGGATGCTAGACGTGGCCCGTCTGACGCGCGTGGTCGTCGACCCCACCGCGCCGCTTTCGTACAAACAGGAGGAGGACACCGAATTCCGCGACACCGTGGTGACGCTGCTCATCGACAATTCCGGGTCGATGCGCGGGCGCCCGATCATGGTGGCGGCGGTGTGCGCCGACATCCTGGCGCGGACGCTCGAGCGCTGTGGGGTGAAGGTCGAGATCCTGGGCTTCACTACCCGGGCCTGGAAGGGCGGATCGGCGCGCGACGACTGGCTCAAGGCCGGCAAGCCGCCGATGCCGGGCCGGCTCAACGACCTTCGCCATATCATCTACAAGTCCGCCGATGCGCCCTGGCGACGGGCGCGCAAAAGCCTGGGCCTGATGATGCGCGAGGGCCTGCTGAAGGAGAACATCGACGGTGAAGCGCTGCTCTGGGCGCACCAGCGCCTCATCGGCCGCTCCGAGCAGCGGCGAATCCTGATGGTGATTTCCGATGGCGCGCCGGTCGATGATTCGACCCTCTCGGTGAACTCCGGCCATTATCTGGAGCGCCATCTTCGGCGCGTGATCGCCGAGATCGAGGCGGCCTCACCGGTGGAGCTGATCGCCATCGGCATCGGCCACGACGTCACCCGCTACTACCGGCGCGCGGTCACCATCGTCGATGTCGAGCAGTTGGGCGGGGCGATCACCGAACAACTGGCGGCGCTTTTCGAGGAGGAGCCGAAAGCACCTTCGCGCGCCTCGGCCGCGCTCCTGGCGCCGCCCCTGACTGTTCAGGGCGGACCGGCAAGGACCACCCCCGTCCGGGGCGCGCGTGAAGCGGTATCATGAGGTTCGCGGCCTTCGAGGATTTCCGCGCTGCGGCCGAGCGCAGGCTGCCGCGGCTCCTCTTCGACTACATCGACGGCGGCTCGTACGACGAAATCACAGCCGGCGCCAACGTCGACGACTTCCGCTCGCTGCGGCTGCGCCAACGCGTGCTCGCCGATGTCTCGAACCTGCAGCTCGGCGTGGAATTGTTCGGCCAGCAGCTCGCGATGCCGGTGGTGCTGGCGCCGATCGGCATCGGCGGCATGTATGCCCCCCGCGGCGAAACCCTGGCGGCGCGCGCCGCCCAGGCCGCCGGCGTGCCCTTCAGCCTCTCCACCGTCGGGGTGTGCACCATCGCCGAGGTGGCCGCGGCCGCCGCGCCCCCGTGGTTCCAGCTCTATATGCTGCGCGACCGCGGCTTTGTCGGCGAGATGCTGGCGCGCGCCCGCGAGGCCGGCTGCCCGGTGCTCATCTTCACCATCGACTTGCCGGTGCCGGGGGCGCGCCGCCGTGACGTGCGCAACGCCATGGTGGGCGGCGCCCTGGCTGGCCAGCTTCGGCGGATCGCCGACGGCCTTGCTCATCCCGGTTGGACCTGGTCGCTGTACAGCCGCGGTCGGCCGCACATTCCGGGCAACATCGCCGGTATCGCCCGCGACCTCACCAACCTTGGCCAGTTCTGGGGCTGGATCGGCGGCAACTTCGACGCGTCGGTGACCTGGAAGGACATCGACTGGGTGCGCGAGCGCTGGCCGGGGCCGCTGGTGCTCAAGGGCGTCCTCGATGTCGAGGACGCCCGCGAGGCGGTCCGCTGCGGGGCGCAAGGCATCGTCGTTTCCAATCACGGCGGGCGCCAGCTCGATGGCGCGTCCTCCACCATCGCGGCGCTGCCGGCGATCGCCGAGGCGGTGGGAAGCGACCTCGCCGTGCTCATGGACGGCGGCGTCCGCTCGGGTCTGGACGTGCTCAAGGCGCTCGCATGCGGCGCCCGAGCCTGTTTGGTCGGTCGGCTGTGGGCGTTCTCGCTGGCGGCGGCGGGCCAGCCGGGCGTAGCTCAGATGCTGACGATCCTGCGCCAGGAACTGCGCATGGCCATGTCACTGACCGGGTGCACCGACGTCAACGCGGCCGACCGCGCCCTGCTCGCGCCTTGAGAAGCGGGGCTCAGGCCTCCTGCGTCGTCAACTTGGCCTTCAGCTGACGTTTGATCCGGCGGGCCCGCGCGGAAAGCTGCTCGTCCTTGGCTTTGAGCAGGAAGACGTCGAGGCCGCCGCGGAAGTCGAGCGTCCGGCGGGCGGCGTTGGAGATCCGCAGGCGGAAGGTCTGGCCGAGCGCGTCCGATTGCAGGCTCGCCTTGGAAAGCGCCGGCAGGAAACGCCGCTTGGTCTTCACGTTGGAGTGACTGACGTGATGCCCGACCATGGGACCGACGCCGGTGAGTTCGCAACGCCGCGACATGACCGTTTCCCCAAAAGAGCTTGGCGGCGCGTAGAGCCATCGGCCGGCGCGCGAAGGCGGGCGACATAGCCCGGGGGCCGAGCGAGGGTCAAGCGGGCGGCGCGACCGGAAGGCTGGCGTGCGGCCGGCCCGCTCCGGCGAGCGGAGCGTAAGTGAACGAGGCGAGGAGGCCGCTGCCGGCGCCGTCGCTAAATAATGTAATTATGTTCTCGTTGCGCGATCTTCCGCCTCGTGTCAACGTGTGCTCGACGGCCAAGGAGGGGATGGTGTTGCGCGGGATCATTCAGCGCCGGCCGCTGGTCAGCTACGCCGTTCTGGCGACGGTGATCTGTTCGCTGTCGATCGCCTGGCAGGTGGCGCTATCGACACGCAATCCGGCGTTGCTCCACATGATACCGGATTATTTGAAGTGGCTGGCGCTCAACCACCTTTACACCAATGCCCTCACCATCGGCCGCTTCGGCATCGAGGGCCATCCCGCAGCTTTTCTGATCTTCCTCTATTCCGGCGCGCCGGCGCTGGCGGCGATCGTCATCTCCGCGCTGGCGTGGGGCCGCAGGGGAGTTGCGAAACTGTTCGCCAGGCTCAAGCCTTGGACTCGCCCGCAGGACCGCGACCGGGCCCTGAAAAGCCTACGCCCTGCTGCTGGCGGGCTACGCCTTCGGCATCGCCGTACACCTCTGTCTGGCGCACGGCCGCGGCGCAGCGGCCTGGAGCCATCGGGAACCTCGGAGGCTCCTGGCTGCTGATACCGATCTTCGCCCTCGTGGGAGCTTTCATCGACGAGGGCGGCGCCTTCGAGGAACTCGGCTGGCGCGGTTTCATGCTGCCGATCTTGCAGGAGAAGCTCGGCAGCCCGCTCAAGGCCACCCTGGCGCTTTCGCTGGTCTGGTGGGCCTGGCATCTGCCGCGTGACGTCCCTGATCTGCTGTTGGGCCGCGGTCTGGCCGTTTACCTGGAGAGCCAGGTCACCTTCTTCACTCTGATCGTGGCTCTCGCAATTTTGGCGACCAATTTCGTCAACATGACCGGCGGCAGCGTGCTGCCCGCGATCATGATCCACGGCGGGACCAACCTCTGGTCGAAGGCGCTCGACGTCGGGGTCGTCCATCAGGGGGCCTGGCTGGGTGATGCCCGCACCGCCCTGGTTTACGCGTTTGCGATCCTCACCCTGATCGTCGCCGGGCCGCGCCTCAGCTATGAAAAGGGTGCGACTGGGGATCGCCTGAGACCGATCACGGCCGCCGCCGCGAAGTGACCTCCTGCTCGATGGCGCCGAAAATCGAGCGCCGGCGGGCGTCGCGCATATCGATGCGGACGACATCGCCGTTCTGTAGAAACGGCGTCTTGGACGCCCCGGCGATGATGGTCTCGACTGTGCGTTGCTCGGCGATGCAGGAATAGCCGGCGCCGCCTTCGGCAACCGGCTTCCCGGGGCCGCCGTCCGGACCGCGGTTGGAGACGGTGCCCGAACCGATGATCGAGCCGGCGGCCAGCGAACGGGTCTTGGCGGCGTGGGCGATGAGCGCGCCGAAGTCGAAGGTCATGTCGAGGCCCGCGTCGGCGCGCCCGAAGGGGCGGCCATTGAGGTCGACTTCGAGCACACCGTGGAGCTTGCCCTCGCGCCAGGCCTCGCCAAGACAGTCCGGCGTCACCGCCACCGGCGAAAAGGCGCTGGCCGGCTTGCCCTGGAAGAAACCGAAGCCCTTGGCGAGCTCGGCCGGAATAAGGTTCCGCAACGAGACGTCGTTGACCAACATCACGAGCGCGATCGCCCCCAGCGCCTCATCCGGAGCCGCGCCTTGGGGGACGTCGGTGGTGATGACCGCGACCTCGGCCTCGAAGTCGCAGCCCCAGGCCGCATCCGGCAACAGGATCGCCTCGCGCGGCGAAAGGAACCCGTCGGAGCCGCCCTGGTACATCAGGGGATCCGTCCAGAAGCTCTCGGGCATCTCTGCGCCGCGGGCGCGCCGAACCAAATGGACATGGTTCACATATGCCGATCCGTCCGCCCACTGGTAGGCGCGCGGCAGGGGCGAGGCGGCCTCGTGTTCGTGGAAGCGCTCGCGCGGGACGGAGCCGTGCTCCAGGCTCTGAGCCAAGCCCTCGAGCAGCGGCGCACACCGCTCCCAATCATCGAGGGCCGACTGCAGGGTAGGGGCGATGGCAGAGGCCTCGGCGCGCCAGGCGAGGTCGTCGGAAACGACCACCAGGGCTCCGTCACGCCCGCCCCTCAAGGAGGCGAGCTTCAAGCGCCCTTCCAGCTGTCGACATATGCCGGGTTCTCCACCGCCGCCGCGCCCTCGCCGATGTCGAGCGGATCGCGGGCGTCGATCATGACGGCGTACTCGTCGGTCGTCGGCTTGGCCGGCGCCAACATGTTCTTCAACGCCTTTGGGTGTGGCCCGTGGGTGAAGCCGCTGGGATGGAAGGTCATCATCCCGGGCTTGATCTCGTCGCGACTGAAGAAGTCGCCGGCGTGGTAGAAGATCACCTCGTCGTAATCGTCGTTGTTGTGGAAGAACGGCACCTTGAGGGCGCCCGGATCGGTTTCGAACGGCCGTGGCGTGAATGTGCAGACGACGAAGCGGTCGGCGGCGAAGGTGGTGTGGACCGACGGCGGCAGGTGATAGCGGTGGCTGGCCACGGGCCGGATGTCGCGCACGTTGAGGCGGACCGGAGCGAGGTCACCATGCCAGCCGACTGCGTCCAGCGGGTTGTAGGCGTAGGTGACGATGCTCACTTCGCCGCGCTTCTTCACCTCGACGACGTGCTCGCCAGGCTCGGCCTGATGGGCTTCGAAGGCCTCGTCCATGACCGGCGTTTCCAGCATCGCCGGGTCGAACTGGGCGTGCGGGCCCAAGAGCCCCCGCTCGGGGAGGCAATAATGACCGCCTGTGGCTTCGATGGTCAGCAATGCGGCGGGTCCGCCGGGTCGCAGCCGCCACATCGTCCCGCGCGGGAGATACAGATAGTCGCCGGCTCCGAAGGCGAGCCGGCCGTAGTCGCATAGAAGGTCGCCCGCGCCTTCGTGCACGAACAGCAACTGGTCGCCGTCGGCGTTGCGCGCCAGCGCCGGCATCGGGCCGCCGAGCTTCCAGAAGCACATCTCCAGGTGGGCGTTGCCGAGCACCTTGGGCGCGCGCCAGGGCGAGGAAGCGGCTTCGTTCAGCGCCGGAAGATCAAAGGCGCGTGGCCGCAACGGCCCCTCGAACCGGCTCCAGCCGGTCGGCGGACGGCGGTGGTGAAAGAATGCGGCGGGGCCGAAGAATCCCTCTTTCGAAACCTCGCGCTCGAAGGTGCCTTCCGGCAGGTCGGCGTGCGCCTGCCGCGAATAGCGCCCCTGGGCGCCCCGGACCGGGATCCAGTTGCCTTTCGCCATCGACTTCAGGCTTTTTCCGGCAACACGCCGCGGCGCATCTGATCGAGCTCGATGGATTCGAAGAGGGCCCGGAAGTTGCCTTCGCCGAAGCCCTCGTTTCCCTTGCGCTGGATGATCTCGAAGAAGATCGGCCCGATCATGTTCTGGGTGAAGATCTGCAGCAGCAGCCCCTGACCCTCCGTCGGCGCCCCGTCCACCAGGATCTGGTCGGCGCGCAGGCGCTGCAGGCTCTCGCCATGGCCAGGAACGCGCCCGTCCAGCTGCTCGTAATAGGTGTCCGGCGTCTCCTGGAACTTCACCCCCTGCCCGGCCATCGCCTCGACCGTGGCGAAGATGTCGCCGGTCCCCAGAGCGATGTGCTGGATGCCCTCGCCGCGGTAGTCGCGCAGGAACTCCTCGATCTGCGAATGCTCGTCCTGGCTCTCGTTCAGGGGAATGCGGATCTTCCCGTCCGGGCTCGTCATCGCCTTCGAGAACAAGCCCGTCTGCGCGCCCTCGATATCGAAGTAGCGGATCTCGCGGAAGTTGAAGATGCGTTCGTAGAACTCGGCCCACCTCGCCATCTGTCCGCGGTGCACGTTGTGGGTGAGGTGGTCGATGTAGGTGAGGCCCAGGCCTGGAATAGTCTGCGGGACGCCTTCGATCGGACGGAAATCGACGTCGTAGATCTCGGCGGCGCCATAGCGGTCGACGAGATAGAGGTTGGAGCCGCCGATGCCCTCGATGGCGGGAATGTTGAGCTCCATCGGCCCTACCCGGCCAGCGACGGGCTTCGCGCCGCGCTGAACCGCCAGCTCCAGCGCCCGGGCGGCGTCGCGCACCCTGAAGGCCATGGCGTTCGCCGAAGGCCCGTGCTGGGCCCGGAAAGCCGCCGGCTGGCCGGTCGGCTCCATGTTGAGGATGAAGTTCACCCCGCCCTGGACGAAACGGAGGACGTTCTTCGAGCGGTGGCGCGCGACGGCGCAAAAGCCCATCATCTCAAAGAGGCCTTTGAGGCGCTCGGGCTCGTCAGAGGTGAACTCGACGAACTCGAAGCCGTCGGTGCCTAGGGGATTGTCGAAAAGGTCGCGTTTGGGTTGGACAGTCATGGCTGGAAACTTGCGCCGGGAGTTCCGATTATCAACCCAAATCCGGTCGAGGCGGCCGCGGTTGCGCGACAAGGCGCCGGACCTTAGCTAACAACGGCCCGATGCTCCGCCGAACCTACGACTGGGTGATGGCCCGTTCGGGCTCGCCGCACGCGGCGCGATGGCTGGCGGGGCTCGCCTTCATCGAGGGCATCTTCTTTCCGGTCCCGCCGGATGTGCTGCTGATGCCCCTGGTGCTCAGCCGCCGCGAGCGCGCCTGGCGTTTCGCCCTCATCTGCCTTGTCGCTTCGGTCCTCGGCGGCTCCATCGGCTATGCCATCGGCTATTTCCTGGCGCCCGTCGGCGTCTGGCTCATCCGCTTCACCGGCGGCGATCCGATCTCCTTCCATCACTGGTACGGTGAGTGGGGCGTGCTGCTGCTGGCGCTGCCGATTCCCTACAAGATCACCGCCATCGCCTCGGGCATGTTCCGGCTGCGCTTCTGGATCTTCATCGTCGCCTCGATCTTCATCCGCGGCATCCGCTTCTTCGCCGTCGCCGGCCTGATGCGCGCCTACGGCGAGCCGATCCGAGCCTTTATCGAAACGCGGCTTGTGCTGGTGACGAGCGTGGTGGCGCTGGCCGTCATCGGCGTCATCGCCGCCTTGCGGCTCTTACATTGAACCTCGCGCCGGCCCATACCGGGCCCATGCGCGCGCTCCAGCAGTGGTGGCCGGCGGCGGCCTTGATCATCTGCGCCGCCGTGCTCGGCGCCGCCCACGCCTTCGAGACCTTCGGTCATATGGCCCCGTGCGAGCTCTGTCTCAAAGAGCGTGAGGTATGGTGGACGGCCGGCGCCGTCGCCCTGGTGGGCCTGGCGCTCGGCTTCAGCCCGGTGGCCGCTCGCGGGCGGCGTGTGGCCGAGATCGCGCTCGCCGCCGCCTTCCTCTACGGAGCGGTCCTGGCCGGGTACCACGCGGGCGTGGAGTGGAAGTTCTGGCCCGGACCCGCCTCCTGCACCGGCGTGGTGACACAGGTGAGCGCCGCCGCCATGCAGGCGCTGCTGCGCGGCGCCGCGCTGGGTCTCCCCGCCTGCGACCGACCCGCCTGGGTGTTTCTCGGAATTTCCATGGCCGGCTGGAACGCCCTGATCTCCCTGACCATGGCCGCGTTGAGCGGCTGGGCCGCCTTTTCGCGGCGGCCGGCGGCATGAGCGCCCCTCCCCTGCCGCCACGGCCCGGACCGCACGCCCAGGCCCAGCGCCTCGCCCAGATCCTGCGCGTCGATCATGCCGGCGAACTGGCGGCGGTGGCCATCTATCGCGGCCAGAAGGCAGTGCTGGATTCCGCGCCCGGCCGAGGCAGCGCGGCCGCCGATTTTGCCCGCCTCGAGGCGGAGGAGCGAGTCCACCTGGAACGCTTCGAGCGCATGATCCTGGAGGCGAAGAGCCGCCCCAGCCTGCTCTCGCCGCTGTGGCGCGCCGCCGGCTTCGCACTAGGCGCGGCCACCGCGCTCGTCGGCGAGAGCGCCGCGCACGCCTGCACCGAGGCGGTCGAACGGGTGATCGAGGAGCACTACGCCCGCCAAGCGGCCGAGCTCGAGGGGCCCGCCCCCGAACTCTCCGCCGAACTCGCGCGGTTTTCCGCCGAAGAACGCGCCCACCGCGACGAGGCCGTGGACAAAGGCGCGCGACGAGCCCTGGGCCACGGCCTGCTGACCGCCGTCATCAGCGCCGGTTGCCGGGCCGCGATCAAGGTGGCGGAGCGAATCTGAGGCGCTTTCGCGTTCAGTCCGCCGCTGATCCCATCTATGAAGGCGTTCAGGCACGCTAGAGCGTTTCCCGGCGCCGATGAATCGAATGTGATCGTCGGGGGGATTCAAGCGAAGGGTCGGATGTGAATCGATGACCGTCTCTGATTCGGGAGGCGGACATGAGCGGGGCGCGTTCGGTGGATCTGCGATCGCGGGT
>DASYYX010000008.1:0-82493 GCA_035946795.1 Caulobacteraceae bacterium
GAGTCGACCCTCCCCCAACCCCCTTCCCGGCCTTCGGCCGGACTTCCCCCAGAGGGGGAAGAGGGGGGAGGAGATCGATCCCGGTCAGCGGCGGTTGCGGTCGCGGCCGAAGTCGGGCTCGGCGCTCTCCTGGCCGGCGTCGATGACGCCGCGGCGGATCTCGCGGGTGCGGGTGAAGAGCTCCTGCAGCTTGTCGCCCTCGCCCCAGCGGATGGCGCGCGAGAGGGCCTGCAGGTCCTCGGTGAAGCGGCCGAGGATCTCCAGCACGGCATCGCGGTTGGCGAGGAAGACGTCGCGCCACATGATCGGATCGGAGGCGGCGATGCGGGTGAAGTCGCGAAAGCCGCCGGCCGAGTACTTGATGACCTCGCCACGGGTCACCTCCTCCAGGTCGGCGGCCGTGCCGACGATGTTGTAGGCGATGAGGTGCGGCAGATGGGAGGTCACCGCCAAGACGAGGTCGTGGTGGCGCTCGTCCATCAGCTCCACCTGGGCCCCGAGGGCCTGCCAGAAGTCGGTGAGGCGCGCGACCGCGGCCAGGTACGGCGCGTCGGCGCGCGCCTGCGGGGTGAGGATGGTCCAGCGGCCGGAGAAGAGGCCGGCGAAGCCGGCGTCGGGTCCACTCTCCTCGGTGCCGGCGATGGGGTGGCCGGGAACGGCGAAGACGGTCTGGGGCAGCACCCGGCGGAAGGCCTCGGCGATGGCGGCCTTGACGGAGCCGACGTCGGTCACGGTCGCGCCCGCCTGCAGCGCGCTCGCGGCCGCCTGCGCGGCGCCCTCGATGGCCAGCGGCGGGGCGGCGAAAAGGACGAGATCGGCGCGCGCGACCGCTGCGGCCGGATCGGCGAACACGGCCTCGGCCAGGCCGAGCGCCTCGACGCGCGCGCGCACGCCGGCGTCCGGATCGGCGACCGCGACCGAGGCCACGGCCCCGGCGCGGCGGGCGGCCAAGATCACCGAGGCGCCGATCATGCCGCAGCCGACGACGGCCATGCGGGGATAGATCGCATCGCTCACGCAGTGCGGTCCTTCCCCAGGAAATCCGCCAGCGCCTGGACCAGCGCCCGGTTGTGCTCCTCCAGGCCGATGGTGATGCGCAGATGGTCCGGCAGGCCGTAGTTGGCGACGGCGCGCACCAGCAGGCCGCGGGAAGCGAGGAAGGCTTCGGCGTCGGCGGCGGTCCGCCCGGGCGTCTGCGGAAAGCCGACGAGGACGAAATTGGCCGAGGGCGGAACGACGCCCAGGCCCAGGCCGCCCAGCTGCTGGGCCAGCCACGGCCGCCAGCGCTCGACGTGCTCCACCGAGGCCCGCTGATGGGCGACGTCCGCCAGCGCCGCCACCGCCGCGGCCTGGGCGCAGCTGGAGGTGTTGAACGGCAGGCGGATGCGGTCCACCGCCGCGGCCACTTCGAGCGGCGCGTAGGCCCAGCCGACGCGCAGGGCCGCCAGGCCGTGCAGCTTGGAGAAGGTGTGGGTGACGACGATATTGGGCGCGGCGCGGGCCAGGTCGAGACCATCCGTATACGTTGGATCGCGGTTGAACTCGGCGTAGGCGCCGTCCAGCACCAGGACGACGTCGGCGGGCAGGCGCTCGTGCAGGAAGCGGACCTCGTCGGCGGTGACGAAGGCGCCGGTGGGGTTGGCCGGGTTGGCGATGAAGACGAGACGGGTGCGCTCGTCGACCTCGGCCAGCAGGGCCTCGACGCTCACCCGGTAGTCCTTCTCCGGCGCCATGCGCACTTCGGCCTGGTTGGCGCGGGCGCCGATGGCGTAGGCGCCGAAACCGAACTCGCCCTGAACGATGTTGTCGCCGGGCTCGAGGAAGGTCTGGTTGAGGAGGGCGAAGATCTCGTCGGTGCCGGTTCCCAGGATGATGCGCTCGGGCTCGACGGCGTAGCGATCGGCGAGCGCAGCGCGCAGCGGCCCGCCGCGGCCGTCGGGGTAGACCCCGAGGCTCCCGGCGGCGGCCAGATAGGCGGCGCGCGCCTTCTCCCCGGCCCCCAGGATGTTCTCGTTGGCCGAGAGCTTGACCGGGTGGGCGACGCCGGGGGCGCTGGCCCGCCCCGGCACATAGGCGCGGATCGCCTCGATGCCGGGCTTGGCGACCGGCCGGCGGCGCGCGTCTGGGCGGGCATCGTCCATGGCCGCCTCATACACGTCTCGTGCGGCGGATTCGAAGTGAGCGTGTTCTCCGGGGCGCGCGGCCAAGAATCAACCACAGAGATCGCGGGGACACGCAGAGACGCTGAGTTGGCGGCGCGCGCAGCTCGCCCCGATTTCGTGGGGCAGCGTGAAACCCAAATTTCCGATCATGCCTGCGAAAGCGGGAATCCAGGAGGGTTTTTGGACTCGGGAAAAACCCAACCTCCCGCTCATTCCCGCGCAAGCGGGAACCCAGGCTCTCTTGGGTTCAGAGCGGTGAGTCCGCGGTCTTGAACGCGTTCTCGTGCGCTTCGATGAGGTCCGGCAGCAGGTCCCTCCAGCCCGGATTGAAGCGCTCGATCAACTCCAGCTTCCAGGCGCGGCGCCTTCTTCATCCGCCGCTCGCGCACGAAGGCTTGGTCACGGCTGTCGTAAGCCTCGTACCAGACAAGCCGGGTGACACTGTACTTGTCGGTGAAGCCGGGCCGGTGATGGTCCCGGTGTTGGGTCGCCCGCCAGATCAGGTCATCGGTGTGACCGATGTACAGCGTGCCGTTGCGCCCGCTTGCCAGCATGTAGACGTCGAAAGCCACGCTCGCGAGGATAACGTGAAAAAGCCTGGGTTCCCGCTTGCGCGGGAATGAGCGGGCTGTGTTTTCCAGAAGACGCTCTGGGCGGGGCCGCGCGGGAATGAGCGGGTGGCGTTCTTCAGAAGACGCGCGGGGCGGGGCCGATCAGGGCCGGTCCCAGGCGCGTCTGGCCGCCGACAAAGTCGATGCGGACCCGCGGCGGCGGCGAGCCGGAGCGCGGGCCGGAGGGCGGCGTGAGCTGGGCCTCGATGGCGCCGGCGAGGCGGCCATCGGGGCCGATGGCAAGGACGTTGCTGGTCGCCTGCAGAAGCGACTGGCTGGTCTGAAGCTTCACGTCCCGCAACTCGAGGACGCCGCCGGCGGCGCTCCAGGCGCGCAGGGCGGCGCGCCAGTCGCGTCCGGCAAGCTCGGCGGCGCGCGAGAAGGCGATGGCGGCGGAAAAATCGGCGTCGCCGCCGGCGACGATGCGGCCGAGGAGTCCGGGGAGGCGCGCCCTGGCCCCATCCAGCTCGACGAAGAGGGCGCCTTGACCGTTCGGGCCGGCGCGGGTGTCGATAAGGAGCGTCCGGGCCGAGCGGAGCGCGACCGGGGCCGAGGCGCGGGCCGGGCCGAAGGCGACGTCCTCGGCCTCGATGTCCAGCCTCGGCGGCCGCTCGGCAAAGTGCGACAGGCTGGCGCGGGCGATCCTGGCGACGAGGGCCGGGGCGGCGGCGCCGCGCCGGACCGTCAGGCCCTCGGGCGCGACGATGACCCAGTCGCCGGGAGCGAAGACGAAGGCCTCGGCGCGCAAATCGGGGGCGGAGGCGGCCCAGCCGGTGGGCTCGCCGGCGGCGGCGCCGGCAAAGGCGAGGTCCAGCCGGAAGGGATAGCCGTAGACGCGCCGCCGAGCCCAGGTCAGCCGGTAGCCCTGGGCGGCCAGGGCGGCGCGCGCATCATCGAGCCGGCGCAGCGCCTCGCCCCGCAGCGCCAGCCAGGCGATGCTGCAGGCGAGCGCGAAGAGGGCGAGCAGGACGAGCGGCGCGATCAGGAGGGCGCGGCTGGCGCGCGGCGGCGAAGGGGCGGTGGCCATCGGCTCGCCTGATAAGGCAAAAAGGGGCGATGAGTCGGCCCCCTTCCCCCTTTCCCCCGGTCGGGGAAGTGGGTCCCTCCGGCGGCGCCGAAGAGCACTGGGTGTTCGCCTACGGCTCGCTGATGTGGCGGCCGGGGTTCGCCTTCGTCGAGCGGCAAGCGGCCACCGCGCCTGGCCGCCACCGCGCCTTCTGCATCTTTTCGGTGCACCACCGCGGCACGCCGCAGCGCCCGGGCCTGGTGCTGGGGCTGGCGCCCGGCGGGGCCACCCGGGGCGCCGCCTACCGCGTCGCCGCGCCCGACTGGGAGGCCGCCCGCGCCTATCTGATGGAGCGCGAACAGCCGACCGAGACCTATGTGGAGGCGCGCATCAAGGCCAGGCTCGCGGGCGGGCGGGCGATCGAGGCGCTGGCCTTCCTCTCCAACCGCCGCCACCCGCAGTGGGCCGGGAAGCTGAGCCTCGAGGCCCAGGCCGACCTCATCGCCGGGGCGCGCGGCCTCTCCGGGCGCAACATCGACTATTTACGCGATCTGGTGGCGCATCTCGAGGAAGAGGGCATCGTCGACCGGGCCCTGGAGCGGCTGCTGGCCATGGTGGAGGCGCGCGAGCGGGCCCTTCCGCCGGGATGAGCGATCAAAAGAGGGTATCCGCAGATTACGCCGATGGGAGCAGATGCGCTGGGCTCCCGCGAACCGCGCTGCTCTCGGAGTCGATGCCCGATTTTCTCCATACCGTTCATCCCCGCGAAAGCGGGGACCCAGGCGTTTTGGGTGCTTTCTGGCAGAAGAGATTCGGTTGTCCGTCCCGCGGGGTCGCCAGCGGGACAGACAGGCGCCGGGCGAGCAAAAAACCTAGGTCCCCGCTTTCGCGGGGATGAGCGGGATTGGGAACGGGTCTCGCTTTGACGCCCCACGTGTTGCGCGCACCTGCCGAAACCTGCGGATCAGAGATCCCAGGCCCGCGGTCGCGAGGAGGCGCGCGGGCTAGTGGCCGCCGGCCATGACGACCGGCCACTTCATCTTCGGGGCGAACCAGATGGCGGCGGCGCCGACCAGGAAGATGACGGTGGTGATCTCGAACATGTGGTTGGTGGCCAGCATGACCGCCTGGGACTGCACCAGGGCGTCGAGCTGGCCCAGCGCCTGGGCCGAGCCGAGGCCGGCGCGGCGCAGGGCGGCCACGGCGGCGGCCGGATCGTTCAGGGCGCCGGCGAGGTGGACCTTGGCCCGGGCGCCGGCGTCATCCCAGAAGGTGGTGATCAGCGACGTCGAGAACGCCGCCGACATGGTGCGCAGGAAGTTCTGCAGGCCGGCGGCGGCGGCGGTCTCCTGCGGCAACACCGATGACAGGGAGAGCTGGGTCGTGGGGACGAAGAAGAACGGCATCGCCAGGCCCTGGGCCAGGAACAGCACGGCGATGGACCAGAAGTCGGCGTTGCTGGCGAAGCGGGCGCGCAGGAGCGAGATCGCCGCCATCCAGACGATACCGAAGGAAACCAGCGCCCGGGTGTCGAAGCGGCCCATCAGCCGCGGCACGATGGGCGAGGCGACCACCGCCAGGACGCCGCCGAAGGCGGCGGCGTAGCCGGACCAGGTGGCGGTGTAGCCCATGTTGGTCTGCAGCCACAAAGGCATGAGCACGATCGAGGCGAAGAAGGCCCCGTAGGTGAGGGTGATGGTGATCACCGCCGCGGCGAAGCCTCGGTGGCGGAAGACGCGCAGGTCGACGATGGGCTCGGCGTCGGTCAGCTCCCAGATCAGGAAGGCGCAAAAGCCCAGCACGGCGATGACGGCAAGGGCGCGGATGGAGCTGGAGCCGAACCAGTCCAGCTCCTTGCCGCGGTCGAGCAGGACCTGGGTGGCGCCCACGAAGGTGACGAGCAGTCCGAGGCCGACAAGGTCGATGCGGCGGCGCTCAGGCGCGGTGTCGCGAGCGCGCAACATGCGCCAGGCGAAGAAGGCGCAGACCGCGGCCACCGGCACGTTGATGTAGAAGATCCACGGCCAGCCGACGGTGTCGCACAGCGTGCCGCCGAGGATCGGCCCGGCGATCGGGGCCACGACGATGGTCATCGACCACACGCCCATGGCCTGGGCGCGGGCCTGCGGCGGGAAGACGCGCATCATCAGGGTCTGGCTCATCGGCATGATCGGGCCGCCGCACAGGCCCTGGAGAACGCGGAAGGCGACCAGGGCCCCCAGCGAAGGGGCGAGGCCGCACAGGGCCGAGCAGACACCGAAGCCGACCATGCCGGCGATCCAGGTGCGCACGGCGCCGAAGCGCTGCGCCAGCCAGCCGGTGAGCGGCACCACGATGGCCTCGGCGATCGAATAGGAGGTGATCACCCAGGTGCCTTCGCTGGGCGAGACCGCCAGGCCCCCGGCGATCGTCGGCACCGAGACGTTGGCGATGGTCATGTCGAGCACGACCATGAAGTTGCCCGCCGCCAGCAGGAAGCCGGCGAGGATCAGGGCCGCTCCCTGCAGGGGCGGCGGCTCGGCCGGCGTGGGGCTAGCCGCCGACATGGTCGGCCAGCGTCGCTCCCCCTCCCCCACGGCGCGGCGGAGCAGAGAGGTCGACCGTAACCGTCATGGAGAGGCCGACGCGCAGGGGGTGGGCGCGGAGTTCGCCCGGATCGAGGTCGATGCGCACCGGCAGGCGCTGCACCACTTTGATCCAGTTGCCGGTGGCGTTCTGCGCCGGGATGAGGGCGAATGCCGATCCCGAGCCGCCGGCAAAGCCGCTCACCCGGCCGTGGTAGACGACGCCGCGGCCCCAGAGATCGGAAGTCAGGCGCGCAGCCTGGCCGATGCGCATGCGGCGCACCTGGCTCTCCTTGAAGTTGGCGTTCACGTACGCCGCCTCGATGGGAACGATGGTCATCAGGGCGGTTCCGGCGTCGACCTTCTGGCCGACCTGGACGGCGTTCCTGGCGATCACGCCGTCGATCGGGGCCCGGAGCACGGTCCGGGAAAGGTCGAGCCGGGCCTGATCCAGCTTCGCCCTGGCCGCGGCGACTTCGGGGTTGTCGGCGAGCGTCGTCCCGGCGACCAGGGCCTGCGCGCCGCGCTGCTGCTGGGCCGCTGCGGCCTGGGTGGCGAGCGCCGTCGCCAGCGCCGATCTGGCGGCGGCCACGGCGTCGTCGGTCTCGCGGAAACGGTTCTGGGCGGCAGTGAGCTCGTCGCCGGAAACCGCGCCGACCGGAGCCAGGGCCTGGCGGCGGGCGAGATCGGTGCGGGCGCGCGCCAGGTCGGCCTGGGCCGAGGCCAGCTGGGCGCGGGCGCGCTCGACATCGGCGGCCCGGGCGGCGACCGTGGCGGCGTCCATGCCGGAATCGGCGAAGTAGCCCTCGACCTTGCGCTCGGCCTGACCCAGGGCGGCGGCGTCCTCGGCCACGGCGAGGCGGAAGTCCGCCGGATCGATGACGACCAGGACCTGGCCCTTTCTCACCGGATAGGTGTCGGAATACGGGGCGTCGACGACCTGGCCGGAGACGAGCGGGGTCACCTGGGCCGAATCGGCGGCGACATAGGCGTCGTTGGTGCTGACGCGGCGCGACCCCACCAGCAGCTGCCAGGCCCCCCACAGGATCGCCACGGCGACAACGGCGAGGCCGAAGAGCAGAAAGAGGCGCCGCCGCGCCGCCGGATCGCCGCGCCGCCGCGCTCCCTGGGTGGGCGCGTCTCGCGGCCCGGCGGCGGCCCTGGCGTCCTCGCTCGCGCGCGCGTCCATCAGTCACCTCCCGCCAGGGCCAGTTTGTCGTCCGAGAAGCCGCCGCCGAGCGCGCGCACCAGGGCGATGTCGAGCGAAAAGGCGCGCGCCTGGGCGTCGGCCAGGGCGCGGCGCTCGGCGATCACGGCGTCTTCGGCGCTCAGCACCGAGACATAGTCGGAAAGGCCGCCGCGATAGCGCAGCTCGGCGATGCGCCAGGCGGCCTCGCCCTCGGAAAAAGCGGCGCGGCGATCGGCGAGCTGGCGCTGCGCCGACTCCACCGAAGCGGCGGTGTCGGCGACGTCCTGGACCGCCTGCACGAGGGTCTGATCATAGCTCGCCACCGCCTCGTCGTAGCCGGCGCGGGCGCCGCGCCAGGCGCCGCGCAGCGCGCCGCCCTCGAAGATCGGCAGGGTGACCGCCGGGCCGATGGAACCGATGTCCGAGACCGGGTGGGCGAGATCGGCAAGGCCGATCGCCTGCCGGCCGAGGTAGGCGGAAAGCGAAACGTCGGGGAAGAAGCCGGCGCGGGCGACGGCGATGCGCCGGGCGGCCGCCTCGACGCGCTCGCGGGCGGCGACAAGGTCCGGGCGGCGGCCGACAAGACCGATGCGAACGTCGCTTGGCAGGCCGAAGGGGCGCAGCTGCTCGGCCGTCGGCGGGACGATGCCAAGGCCACGGTCCGGGCCGGCGCCGAGCAGCGCCGCGATCTTGTGCCGGGCGAGCAGGATCTGTTCGTCCAGCGATTCCAGATCGGCTGCCGAGGTCGGGGCAGCGGCCCGCGCCTGCTTCAGCTCGGCCTGGGTGTCGAGGCCGTTGCTCACCCTTTGGGCGACCAGGCCGGCGGTGGCCTCGCGATTGGAGAGGGCCTCGGCGGCGGCGGCGCGTTCGGCCGCCAGCCGGCCCAGATCGGCGTAGGCCTGGGCGATGGCGGTCGACAAGGTCAGCCGCGCCTGGGCCAGGTCCGCGGCGGCGGCGGCGCGGTCGGAGACCGCGGCGGCCAGGGCGGCGCGGTTCTTGCCGAAGAGGTCGAGATCGTAGCCGGCGCTGAGGGCGAAGCGGCCGTTGGGCTGGTAGCCCTTGGGCAGCAGGTCCTGGATGAAGGGCGGAAAGCCCTCGGCGCGGCTCTGCTCGGTCTCGGAGACGCTCGCCTGGCCCTCGAGGTTGGGCAACAGGGCCGCTCCGGCGATGCGGGCCTGGGCGGCGGCGGCGTCGAGCCTCGCCCGGGCCTCAGCCAAGGTGGGCGAGCCGGCGAGGCCCTCGGCGACGAGGGCGTCCAGCTGCGCATCGCCATAGCGCTCCCACCAGCGGTCGGAGGGCCAGGCGGCCGCCGGCGCCGTCAGGCTGGCCGCGCTCGCCAGCGCCGCCTGGGCCCTGGGCTGCGGGGCCGGGCCGAGCTCGGGGATGGCGGCGCAGCCGGCCAGGACGAAGCCGGCGCCCGCGGCGAGGATGGCGATTGCAGGGAAAGCTCTCATGTCCTGACCGTACCGTACGGCCAATATTCTGGCCCCGCCCTCTTGCAGTCAAGCTGAATCGACCGTACGGTACGTTCAGAAATGCTGAAGGACGCCCTCAGCCCGGCTCAACCGCCGCTCGCGGAGACCCGCAGCGAGGCGCGCCGGCGCGCCATCCTCGAAGTGGCGCGCGAAGCCTTTCTGTCGCAGGGCTACGCCGGCGCCTCGATGTCCGAGATCGCCCAGCGCCTGGGCGGCTCCAAGGGCACCCTCTACAACTACTTCCGCTCCAAGGAGGACCTCTTCGTCGCCTTCATGAACGACGTCTGCCAGGGGCCGATGAACGCCATCCTGGCCGACCTGGCCGAAGGCGGCGGGGCCCTGCGCGGGCGCCTCATCGAGGCCGGCGAGCGCCTGCTGGGGTTCCTGGCCCAGGAGAAGGTGCAGGCGATCCATCGCCTGGTGGTGGCCGAGATCGGTCGTTTCCCCGAGGTCGGCCGGCTCTTCTACGAGAACGGGCCGATGCGCGGCGACCTGCGCCTGGCCGACTATTTCGCCAGGGAGATCGCCGCCGGAACGCTGCGCGGGGCCGATCCCATGACCATGGCGCGGCGCTTCAAGATGTTCGTGCTGGGCGATGTCTACCAGCGCCGCATGTGGGGGGTGATCGCCGAGCCGTCGGCGGCGCAGGTGCGCGCCCAGGCCAACGAAGGCGTGGACCTGTTCCTCGCCATCCATGCCGGCAAGGCCGGCGCCGACGCCTGACCGCGAGGGCGCGTCGAAGAACGCGCCGGCTCTGGGCGCGGCCGCGCTGGACCACGCCGCCCCAGCGGCAAGGTCTCCTTCACGCGCCCCTCCACCGGCTCCGCCGGTCCCCCTCCCCCGCGTTGCGGGGGAGAATCCGATTAAAGGGCCGCCAGGGCGGCCGAGGCGCCCTCGAGCCGGTCGCGCAGTTCGCGCATGAAGGCGGCGCGGGGCATGCCGGGGGCGATGGGGGGCAGGAACTCGTAGACGATGAGGCCGGGACGGCGGGTGAAGCCGTGCGCCGGCCAGTGGGCGCCGGAGTTGGTGGCCAGCGGAATGCAGGGAACGCCCAGATCGCGATAGAGGCCGGCGACGCCGGGCTTGTAGGGGGCGCCGGGCTCGGGGGTGCGGGTGCCCTCGGGAAAGATCACCACCTGCCGGCCCTCACCGAGCCGCTGCGCGGCCTCGGCGACCATGCGCTTCAAGGCCGAGGCGCCGCCGGCGCGGTCGACCGCGATCATGCGCGTCTTGCGGGCGTACCAGCCGTAGACCGGGATGCGGAGCAGCTCGCGGCGCAGCACGTAGCAGGCGTCGGCGAAGACGCCCAAGGGGGCCATGGTGTCGAACATGCACTGGTGCTTGGCGGCGATCAGAGCGCCGCCCCGGGGCAGGTGCTCGAGGCCGCGGAACTCGACCCGGATGGCGCAGACGAGGCGCAGCAGGACGACAAGGCCGCGCGACCAGGCGGCGATCACCGCCATCAGCCAGCGACGGGGGGCGAGGAGCAGCGGCAGGATCGCCAGCGCCACCACGCCCGAGAAGGCGTAGAAGAGGAGGGCGAAGAGCCAGGAGCGGAAGGCGGTCACCCGCGTCCGGCCTTCAGCACCGCCTCGCGCGCCAGGATGACGACGTACTTGGCGTACTCGACGATCATCCGGCGGGCGCTCTTCGAACTGGAGGCCCAGTGGCGGGCGTCCAGGGCGTCGGTGGCCACCGGATAGGGGGTGATGGTCTCGCCAGGCATGGCCGAGCGCAGCTCCAGCATGGCCCTGGGCATATGGTAGTCGGCGGTCACCAGAATGAGGGTCCTGAAGCCCAGCGCCCGGGCCCAGCGGGCGGTCTCGCGGGCGTTGCCGATGGTGTCGGCGGCGCTGAAGCCGAGGTCGACGCAGCAGTCGAACATCGGGCGGGGGGCGCCGGTGAGGCCCAGGAGATCGCCGCGCCGCGCCTTGCGGTTCACGCCCGACACCAGCAGCCGGCGGCCCTTGCCCTCCTCCAGCAGGTCGGCGGCGGCGACCAGCCGCTGGTCCGAGGCGCCGGTGAGCACGACAATGCCGTCCGCCGGCGGCGGGTCCGCCGGCGGGGTCAGGCGGGCGACGCGGCCGGCGAAGGCGAAGAGGCCGGCGGCCCAGACCGTCAGCGCCAGCAGCAGAATGGCAAGCCCCTTCAAGGAAGGCGGCTCAGGCCCCGGCGGGCGGCAAGGCCGGCGGCGAGCGCCGCCGCGCCCACCGCCAGCACCGGCGCCGGCGCGGCCAGCGCCAGGTCGCTCCAGCGGACGGGGAGAATGGCGGCGAAGGTCTCGTCGGGGCCGAGGCCGACGAAGGCGGCGGCGGCGACGAGCGCTGCCAGCGCCCCGACCACGGCCGCGGCGGCGGCCAAGCCGGCGAAGCGGCCGGCGAAGAGGCCGGCGACGAAGCCGTCGGCAGCCCCGGAGAGCCGCAGCGCGCCCACCAGGCCGGCGGCGGCCTCCAGCCCCTGGCGCGCGGCGAAGGCGGAGAGCGCCGCCACCGCAGCGATCATCAGCGCCGCCAGGGTCAGGGCCGCGGCCAGCGCGCCCTCTCCGGTGCGGCGAACCTCGTTGGTCCACACCGCATGATCCTCGACCACGGCGTTGATGCCCTCGGCGGCCAGGGCGGCGCGCAGATCGGCGATGCGGGCGGGCCGATCCGGATTGAAGGCCACGGTGACCAGCCGCGGGGTCCACACGCCCGGCGGCAGGTCTTTGGGGTCGATGAAGCGGGAGAGCAGAGCGTCGGCTTCGGAAGCGGAAAGGGCGCGCGCCTCGGCGACCCCGGGCACGCCGGCGAGCGCTTCGGCGGCGCGGGCGGCGGCCGCGTCGGGGCTTTCCAGGCCGGAGGCGCGCACCAGCACGCTGGCCGAGCCGGCGAGCTCTCCGGCCCAGCCGCGCGCGGCGCGCAGCGAGGCCTGGGCGCCAATGGCGGCCAGCGCCGCCATGAAGGTGAGGATGGCGATGGTGAGGCCGAGCCAGAGCCGGCCCGGCAGGCGCCGCGGCAGCAGCGGCGCGGGGCGCCAGCGGCTGGCGTCGATGCTCATGCGCCGACCTCGCGGGTGGGCGCCGGAAACGCGGTCAGGCGGCCGTCGGAGAGGTGCAGGCGCGGAGCGCCGGAGCGGGCGACCAGATCCTCGTCGTGGCTGGCGATGAGCACGGTGACGCCGACCTTGTTCAGGTCGGTAAAGAGGCGCAGCAGCCGCAGCGCCAGGGCGTTGTCGACGGCCCCCGTCGGCTCGTCGGCGATCAGCAGTTCGGGGCGGTTGATGACGGCGCGCGCCAGGGCGAGCCGCTGCCGCTCGCCGGCGGAAAGGGCGGCCGGCAAGGCGGCCATGCGGCCGCCCAGCCCGACCCAGCCGAGCAACTCGGCCACTTCGGCGCGGTAGTCGCGCCAGCGGCGGCCGGCGGCGCGGCAGGCCAGGGCCACGTTGTCGAAGGCGGTGAGGTGGTCCTGGAGGCCGAACTCCTGGAACACCACCCCCAGGCGCCGGCGCAGCGGGGCGCGCTCGGCCTTGCCGATGGCGGTGACATCGCGACCGAAAAGGCGGATGCGCCCGGAACTCGGCCGCTCGGCCATGGCGATGAGCTTCAGGACGGTGGTCTTGCCCGACCCGGAGGCGCCGGTGACGAAGTGGAAGGAACCGGGCGCCAGGGCGAAGGAGACGCCGGCCAGCACCGGCTCGCCGCCGTCGAAGCGCACGACGACGTCGTCGAAGACCACTGCGGGCGCGCCTTGGTCCGGCGCCGGCGCCGCGGCTCTCGTCCCGGCTCCCACTTTCGGCTTCCTGGACATTGGCGCTGAAATCGGCGACCTCGGCGGGGGACTTTCGAAGGTGTCGATTCGTCGGCCATGATACTGTCCTGCCCTTCGTGCGCCACGGACTATTTCATCGCCGACGGCGCGCTCGGGCCGGCTGGGCGCCAGGTGCGATGCGCCGCCTGCGGGCGGCGATGGCGCGCCGACCGGGCGCATCTGAAGAGCGCCCTTCCGGCGGCCGACAGGGAAGCGACCCAGGAGGAAGCGAGCGGCCGAACCGGGGCGGGACCGGCGGAGAAAGTCCGGCGGCGGCTGCTGTGGCGGCGGCGGCTCAAGTCGGCGGCGCTGTCGGGCGCGGCCGCCGGGGCGGCCGCGCTCACCGGCGTCGTTCTGGTCGGCGCGGGCCTGATCTGGCGCGAGCCGGTGGCGCGGGCGGTCCCGGCCACGGCCGGCGTCTACGCCCTGCTCGGCCTGCCGGTGAACCGCATCGGCCTGGTCATCGAGGGGGTGCGCGCCGAGCCGACGCTGCAGAACGGCCACGCCGCCCTGGCGGTCACCGGCACCATCCGCAGCGTCATCGGCGCGAGCGCGCCGGCGCCGCCGCTGCGCATCACCCTCCTCAACGCCCACGGCGCGCCGCTGACCTCGCGTATCGCCGCCCCGGGCGCTCTGAACGTCCCCGCCGGCGGCAGCCGTCGCTTCGCCCTGGCCATCCTCGACCCGCCGATGGCGGCCCACGACCTGGAGATCTCGTTCGCGCCGAAGGCCCGGCCCGGCGAGCGCGCCAGGATCAGGCCGCTGGCGGCGCCCCCGAGCGCCCCGGCCGCGCCGCTGGACCTCAAAGGGCCGCTCGACCCGCCGCCGCCGCCGCCCGACGCCGGCCATGGTTGAGCCGCGGCAGGGCCTGAAGGTCCTGCTCGGCCCCGCAGAGATCGCCCCGCGGGTGGAGGCGCTGGCGGAGCGCCTAGCGCCGCTGATCGACGACGACTGGATCATCGCCCCGATCCTCCTGGGCGCCATGTGGTTCGCCGCCGACCTGACGCGGGCCCTGGCCCGGCGCGGGCGCTCGCCGAGCTTCGACGCCCTGTGGCTCGCCTCCTACGGCGACAAGCGCGCCAGCAGCGGCGAGGCCAGGATCGTGGCCTCGCTGCAGCGGCCGATCGCCGGCCGCCCGGTGCTCATCCTCGACGAGGTGGTGGAAACCGGCGTGTCGCTGGCGGCGGCGGCGACCATCGCCCACCAGGCCGGCGCGGCCCAGGTGCTCACCGCGGTCTTCGCCCTCAAGCCCGCCGCCGGCGGGCGCGCCATCGAGCCGGACCTTGCGGCCTGGCAGGCGCCCGACGAATTCCTGGTCGGCTACGGCATGGACCTGGGCGGCCGCTTCCGCGACCTCCCGTGGATCGGGGCGGCCGGCGAGCCAGGTTGAGCCGGACGGATCCTCCCTCCCCCGCTTCGCAGTGGTTGAGTGAGGAGCGCCGGCGCATGTTCTTGCCCCCTGCACCGGCTCCGCCGGTCCCCCTCCCCCGCAAACGGGGGAGGGAACGCCCTAGCCGCGCTGCTGGCGCAGCAGGTCGCGGATCTCGGCGAGGTAGGTTTCGATCGGCGTGGGCGCCGGCGGCGGCGCCGGCTCGGCGGCCTTCTCGCGGCGCAGGGCGGTGATAGCGCGCACCAGCAGGAACACCACCGCGGCGACGATGACGAAGGTGATGATGGTGTTGATGAAGGCGCCGTAGGCGATCGCCACCTCGGCGGCCTTGTGGGCCGGATCGGCGGCCTTGAGCACGATCTTCAGCTGCGAGAAATCCAGGCCGCCGGTGGCCAGCCCTATGGGCGGCATGATCACCTGGTCGACGAGGCTCTTCACCACCGCCCCGAAGGCGGCGCCGATGATCACGGCGACGGCGAGGTCGATGACGTTGCCGCGAGCGATGAAGTCGCGAAAGTCCTTGAGCATTAGGTCCCTCCCTTCTCTGCCGGGCGCTCGGTGCGCCTCTGCCTCACCTTAGCCGCCGCCGAGCCAGGGGGCGAGCGGCTCGCGTGCGATCATTTCCTCGACCGCCCCGCGCGGGCGGACGACGGCGAAGCTGGCGCCGCGAACCAGGACCTCGGGCACGAGCGGGCGGCTGTTGTATTCGCTGGCCATGACCGCGCCGTAGGCGCCGGCGGTCATGAAGGCGACCAGGTCACCGGCGGCGAGCGGCGGCAGCGGCCGCTCGCGGGCGAAGGTGTCGCCGCTCTCGCATACGGGGCCGACGACATCGTAGGGCGATGGCGCGCCGGCGCGGGTGATGACCGGGCGGATGTCGTGATAGGCGTCGTAGAGGGCTGGGCGGACGAGGTCGTTCATACCGGCGTCCAAAACCGCGATGCGCCGGCCGTCGGGCCGCTGGTGGATCAGGATCACCCGGCTGACCAGGGCGCCGGCGTTGGCGGCGATCACCCGCCCAGGCTCGAAGATGAAATCGGCCTGCGCGCCGGCGAAGACACGGGCCGCCAGGTCGGCCAGCGCCGAGGGTCCCGGCGGATCGGGCTGCTGGAAGTAGGGCGCGCCCAGGCCGCCGCCCAGATCATAGCGCGGCACGGCCAGCCCGGCGGCGGCGAGGCCATCCCCGAGCTGGCGCAGGCGGCGGAAGGCCTTTTCGAGCGGCGCCAGCCCGGTGATCTGGCTGCCGATATGGCAGGCAAGGCCCGCCGGCTCCAGCCAGGGATGGCGGGCGGCGAGGGCGTAGAGACGCTCGGCGTCGGCCAAGGCGACGCCGAACTTGCTGGCGGCGGCCCCCGTCTCGACCTTGGCGTGGCCGCCGGCGACGATGTCGGGATTGACGCGAATGGCGACGCGCGCACTTTCGCGGCGCTCAGCGGCAATGGCGGCGACGGTTTCCAGCTCGGGCTCGCTCTCGACGTTGATCTGCAGGATGCCGGCCAGGAGCGCCTGGGCGATCTCGGCCTGCGTCTTGCCGACGCCGGAAAAGACGATCTTCTGCGCCGGCACCCCGGCGGCCAGCGCCCGGGCGATCTCGCCGCCACTGACGGTGTCGGCCCCGGCGCCCAGGCGCGCCAGGGTGGCGATGACCGACTGGTTGGAGTTGGCCTTGACGGCGTAGGCGATCAGCGGGCGGCCGAGCGCTGGATGGGCGCGCAGGGCCTCGCCGAAGACCCGGAAATGGCGCTCGAGGGTCGCCGTCGAATAGACGTAGACCGGCGCGCCGACGGCTTCGACGATGCGGCCGAGCGGGACGTCCTCGCAGCAGAGCGCGCCGGCCCGGCGCTCAAAGTGGTCCATTATTGCCCGGCTGCGTGAGCGGCTGAGGCAGCACGCCGGCCGGTGGATTGCCGAAGGGGTTGGTCTTCTGCCCCGGCACCGGCGGCTCCTTGGGAGTGGAGGGCCAGGTCGCCGGATCGTTCGGATCCGGCAGGGGCTCGGGCTGGGTGTCGGGGTTGCGGGCGGCGGCGCGCGCGGCGGCGGCCTTTTCGGCCTGGTACTGCTGCTTGGCGCGGGCGCCCACGAGCGGCGCCGGGCGCTCCAGCGTCCCGACCTTGGCGCAGGCGGCGAGCATCAGGGCGACGAGGAGAATTCGGACGGTCTTCATGCCAGCCTCTTTTTCCAGCGGGCGATCTGGGAGCGCACCTGGGCGGGCGCGGTTCCGCCGTAGCTTAGCCTGCTGGCGACCGAGGCGCGCGGCGAAAGCACCGCGAACACCGCCTTTGTGAGGCGCGGATCGATCGCCTGCAGCTCGGCAAGCGGCAGGTCGGCGAGACCGCAGCCCAGCGCCTCGGCGCGGCGCACGGCCCCGCCGGTCAGGCGGTGCGCCTCGCGGAACGGCAGATCGAGCTCGCGGACCAGCCAATCGGCCAGGTCGGTGGCGGTGGAAAAGCCCTCGGAGGCGGCGCGTTCCAGCGTCGCGGCGTCGAAGGTCAGGTCGGTCACCATGCCGGTCATCGCCGCGAGCGACAGCTCGAGGTCGTCGAAGCCGGCGAAGAGGCCCGCCTTGTCCTCCTGCATGTCCTTGGCGTAGGCCAGCGGCAGGCCCTTCATCACCCCGGCCAGGGCGGAGAAACGGCCGGCGATCACGGCCGCCTTGGCGCGCACGAGCTCGGCGGCGTCGGCGTTGCGCTTCTGCGGCATGATCGAGGAGCCGGTGGACCAGGCGTCGGAGAGGGCGGCGAAGCCGAACTGTCGCGAGGTCCAGAGGATGATCTCCTCCGCCAGGCGCGAGAGGTGGCCGGCGCAGATGGCGGCGGCCGCCAGCGCCTCCAGGGCGAAGTCGCGGGCCGAGACGCTGTCGAGCGAATTGGCGGTCGGCCGGGCGAAGCCGAGGGCGCGGGCGGTCATGTCGCGGTCGATCGGAAAGGCGGTCCCGGCCAGGGCCGCGGCCCCGAGCGGCGATTCGTCGGCCCGCACGCGGGCGTCGACGAAACGGCAGCGATCGCGCTCGGCCATCTCGACATAGGCCAGCAGGTGGTGGCCCAGGCTGACGGGCTGCGCCGGCTGCAGGTGGGTGAAGCCGGGCGCCAGGGTCTCGGCGTGGGCCTCGGCCTTGGCCAGCAGCGCCCGCTGGAAGGCGAGAAGGGCCGCCTCGACCCGGGCGCAGGCGGCGCGCGCCCACAGGCGCAGGTCCAGCGCCACCTGGTCGTTGCGCGAGCGGGCCGTGTGCAGGCGACCCGCCGCCGGGCCGATGAGCTCGGCAAGGCGGGCCTCGATGTTCATGTGGATGTCTTCCAGCTCGAGGCGGAAGACGAATTTCCCGGCGGCGATCTCCTCGGCGATCGCCTCGAGGCCGCGGTCGATGGCGGCGGCGTCCTCGGCCGAGATGACGCCCTGGGCTCCGAGCATGGCGGCATGGGCCCGCGAGCCGGCGATGTCCTCGGCCCACAGGCGCTTGTCGACGTCGATCGAGGCGTTGATCTTCGCCATCGTCTCGGCCGGCTTGGCGACGAACCGTCCGCCCCATATGGATTGGCCGTGATCCTCGCCGCTCATCGGAAAATCCTCGGGGCCCCGCCGGCCGCGTGGCCCCAGGCTTGCGCTCGCGCCGCGCGCCTCGGCGCCGCCCTGCTTCTAGCCGCGCTTTGCGCCTGCTCCAACCCGGGGGGCGGCCTGAAGGCCCTGGCGCGCGGCGACATGGCCAAGCTGAAGGTCACCGAGCACCCGGCGCCCGCGCCCACCATCCCCTTCGCCGACGCCGCCGGGCGCATGCACACCATCGGCGAATTCAAGGGCAAGGTGACGCTGGTGAATGTCTGGGCCAACTGGTGCGCCCCGTGCAAGGTGGAGATCCCGAGCCTTGCCAAGCTGCAGGCGAGCTACGCCGGCAAACCGGTCGCGGTGGTTCCGGTGAGCGTGGGCCAGGGCGCGGACGAAACCGCCGGGCGCGCCTTCATCGCCCGCAACCCGCCGCTGACCTTCTACACCGAGCCGAGCTTCCGTCTGGCCTACGCCTTCAAGCCGCCGATCGAGGACATGCCCACGACGATCCTCTACGACGCCGCCGGGCGCGAGCGGGCGCGCCTCATGGGCGGGGCGGACTGGTCCGGCAAGGACGCGCACGCGGTGATCGACGCCTTGCTGGCCGGCAGATAAGCGGCGCGGGCTTTCGGCGGTGCGAGTGCTGGTGATCGGCGCGGCCGGCTTCATCGGCCCGCATGTGGTCGCGGCCCTGGAGCGCCGAGGCGTCGAAGTCGTCGCCGCCGGACGCAGCGGCTCGGGCCCGCACGGAGAGGCCCTGGACCGGGACGATCCGGCCGCGGTCGTCCGCCTCGTCCGCGCCCGAAGGATCGAGGTCGTGATCGACATGCTGGCCCTAACGACGGTGGGGACCGCGCCGCTCATCGATGCACTCGAGGGCCGCGTCGGCCGCTATGTCCTTGCCAGTTCGGCCGACGTCTATCGCAACTACGAGGGCCTGCATCGCCGCGCCCACCCCGAGCCGATCACCACACCCGTGGACGAGACCTCGGCCCTGCGGCGCAGCCGCCATCCCTATCGCCGCCGTCCTCGCCGAGCGAAGGACGCGCCCGACGCCTGGCTCGACGACTACGACAAGATCCCGATCGAAACGGCGGCGCGCGAGCGCTTCGGCGCCGGCGCGACCATCCTGCGCCTGCCGATGATCTTCGGCCCCAAGGACCGGCAGCGGCGCTTCCGCTGGATCCTCGGACCGATGCTGGCCGGGGGCGCGCGCCTTCGCGTCGATCCCGCCTGGGCTGGGTGGCGCACGACCTATGGATATGTCGACGATGTCGGCGACGCCCTGGCGACGGCGGCGATCCACCCTGAGGCCGGCGGCCGGACCTTCAATGTCGGCGAAGCCGAGCCGCCGGACCACCGGGCCTGGATCCAGCGGTTCGCCGCGGCGCTCGGCTGGAAAGGCGAGGTCGAGGAGAGCCCGGCCCCGGCCGACAGCCCGATCGCGGGCCTCGACCTCCGCTATCCGCTGATCCTCGATTCGCACGCCTTCCGCCGGACCTTGGACTGGCGCGAGCCGACGCCGCCGGCGCAAGCGCTGCTGCGCACGGCGGAAGACGAAAGGGCGCGGGGGTAGAGGCCGCGCAACCAAGGGAGGACCCATGAAGCTGAAAGACAAGGTCTGCATCGTCACCGGCGCCGCCAGCGGCATCGGCAAGGCGATCGCGCAGCGGTTCGCCGCCGAGGGCGCCCAGGTGGCCATCGCCGACGTCAACGATAAGGCCGCTCAGGCTGCGGCCGCAGATATTGCCGGGGCCGTCGCCATCGCCATGGACGTGACCGAGGAGGCTCAGGTCAGCGCCGGGGTCGAGGAGGTCGCGCGCCGGCTGGGCGGGATCGACGTGCTCGTCAGCAACGCCGGGGTGCAGATCGTGCATCCGATCGAGGCCTTCCCGCTCGCCGACTGGAAGCAGATGCTGGCGATCCACCTCGATGGCGCCTTCCTCACCACCAAGGCGTGCTGGCCGCACTTGCAGCGCCGGGGCGGCGGGTCGGTCATCTACATGGGCTCGGCGCATTCGAAGGAAGCCTCGGTGCTCAAGTGCGCCTATGTCACCGCCAAGCACGGCCTGATCGGCCTGGCCAAGACAGCGGCCAAGGAGGGGGCGGCGCACGGCATCCGCGCCAACGTCATCTGCCCGGGTTTCGTGCGCACGCCGCTGGTGGAAAAACAGATTCCCGAGCAGGCGCGGACCCTCGGCATCAGCGAAGAAGACGTGGTCAAGAAGGTGATGCTCAAGGACACCGTCGACGGCGAGTTCACCACCCTCGAGGACGTGGCCGAAGTCGCGCTGCTGTTCGCCGCCTTCCCCTCGAACGCGCTGACGGGCCAGTCGCTCGTGGTCAGCCACGGCTGGCATATGGAGTAGCGGCAGCCGCGAGGATCAGCCGAAGCCGAGGCGCTGAAGGATCTGTGTCGGCGTGACGCCGGCGGCGCGCAGGGCGGCGAGGGTCTGGGCGCCGGTGCGCTTGGCCAGGCGCTTGCCGTCCGCGTCCGCGATCAGCCGGTGGTGACGATAGCGCGGCGTCGGCAAGCCCAGCAGCGCCTGCAGCAGCCGCTGGACATGGCAGGCGGCCAGCAGGTCCTCGCCGCGGACGACGCAGGTGATCTGCTGGGCGGCGTCATCAACGACGACGGCGAGATGGTAGGCCACCGCCCCGTCCTTGCGGGAAAGCACGACATCGCCGGCCAGCTCGGGGCGCGCGCGGAACCGGCCGCGTTCCTCGTCGACGAAGGCGAGGCCCTCGAAGCCGCCCAGCGCGGCGCGCGCGGCGGCGAGCGAGAGGCGCCAGGCGAACGGCGCGCCTTCGTCCAGGAGCTGTGATTCGGTCGCCGGATCGAGCGGCGCGCCGAGGAATACCGGAGCGTCGCCATGAGGCGCCTGGCCGATCTCGGCGAGGATGTCGGCCCGGGTGCGGAAGCAGCGGTAGAGCAGGCCGGCGGCGCGCAGACGTTCGAGCGCCGCCCGATAGTCGGCCAGATGCTCGGACTGGCGGCGGACCGGCCTTTCCCAGGAAAGGCCGAGCCAGGCGAGGTCTTCATAAACGCCAGCCTCGAACGCGGGCCGGCAGCGGCCGGCATCGATGTCCTCGATGCGCAGCAGGCAACGGCCGCCGGCGGCGCGGGCGGCCGCGAAGGCGGTCAAGACGGAAAAGGCGTGTCCGAGGTGGAGCCGCCCCGTGGGCGAGGGGGCGAAGCGGGTGACGAAGGGGCCCAGGCGCGCTTTGCCTAGCGGACCGCTTCGTCGGGGCAGGGGTAGCGCATCGTCTGACGGGGAAAGACGACGATGTGGGAAAGGACGGCGCGGACGAAGGCCTCCTCGCCGCCGAGCTCGGCCTTCAGGCGCTCGAACTCCTTGAAGCCGGCCATTTCGGCGACGCCGTGGGCGGCGCACCAGGCGCCGATAGTGGCCAAGGTGAGCTCGCGCTCGTCCGAGACGTCGGCGCCGGCTTCCTTGAGCGCCTCGCGGACATGGCTCCAGCCGCTCTCGGCGTCCTTGGCGTGGCCCTCCATCGTCTGCTTGTCGCGCGCCATCTTGTACATCAGCCGGTAGAGGGCCGGATTGTCGCGGGCGAAGCAGACGTAGGCGACGCCGATGTTGAGGGTCGAGGAGCTAGCGCTGGGCCCGGTGGCGCGGGCCTGGGCGATGGCGGCGCCCATCTCCCGCCAACCCTCGGAGGCGATGGCGTCCAGCAATTCTCCCTTGTCCTTGAAGTGGTGATAGGGCGCGGCCGGGCTGACGCCGGCCTCGCGCGCCACCGCCCTCAAGGAAAGGCCGGCGGGACCCTCGGCTTCGAGGATGCGCCGGCCGGCCTGGATAAGGGCGCGCGACAGATCGCCGTGATGGTAGGGCTTCGAGGCGGAATGGGGCTCGAGCACGGCGCTTTCAGCTTCCCTCATAGCGGTCACCATAAATCTGAATCCAAACGCTGTAAAGAATGTTGACAGCGCTTAGATGGGGGACTATCTAAGCACTGTCCAGATCGGACACCCCGCCCCGGCGGGTTCCACCCCTCTAAGGAGCCAGGCCATGACTTCCAAGCTTTTCTCCCTGTTTGACCGGACCGTTTCGGTCCTCCTCGTCTCCCTCGGCATGATCGTCGCCGGGGCCACCGCCATCGCCGGCGTCACGATCTAAGAAGGATCGAGGCGTCCAACGATGGAAAGGGCCCATCGAGACCTCGAGAGGGGTGAAGGGATTTCCCGCCCCTCTCGAGCAGGCCCTCTCTTACCCAAAGAGCTAACGTCCGCAGGGTCCGCGCGATCCCGTTAGAGACGCTTCAGGCCTTCGTGGCCTCGGGATTTCCCCTGGCGCCCACGCGAGCGCCGAACCAAGACATCAAGTTGCCAGCCCAACTCAGGACGTGATCCTGCACGCGCCCGCCCTGGGCGGCCGGCGCGCCATCGCCGGCGGCGCCGGCGCCCGCCAGCCATTCCACGCTTTCGCCGCCACCGGCGTCGCCATCCCAACGGCCCGGCGGCAAGGACCCCGACGCGGCCCTCGCCGTTCACCTTGTGGGCCAGATCGGCGAAATAGGCCGGTCCGCTTCCAGATCGTGGGCCGGCGGGCGTGCGGAGACCGCCATGGGAAGGCTGCCGATGTTCGAACCCCCGCCGCGCCGTCCGCCCTCGATCTCGGGCGCCGTGTCATGAACGCGCCCGAGTCGCGCCTGGCGCTCGCCACCGCCGACATCCCCCGGCTGGGCGATGACGAGGAAGCGGCCGCCCGCGCCGCCCTGGCGCGCAACCGGGCCCTGGCCAGCGGCCTGCTGGCCTTCATGACGGCCACCTTCGCGCTCACCTGGCTGCAGCCGCATCCCGGCTTCTGGATAGGGCTGGCCCGTTCGGCCTCGGAGGCGGGCATCATCGGCGGCCTTGCCGACTGGTTCGCGGTCACCGCCCTCTTCCGCCGGCCGCTCGGCCTGCCGATCCCACACACCGCAGTGCTGCCCAACAACAAGGACCGGATCGGCCGGGCCCTGGGCAGCTTCGTCGAGCGCAGTTTCCTGACCGAGGCGGTGCTGCTGCCGCGCCTGAAGCGCGCCAGCGCCGCGCGCCGCCTGGCCCAGTGGCTGGCGCAGCCCGCCAACGCCGCCAGCGCCGCAGGCCCGGTAGTCTTGGTGCTGCCGCAACTGGTGCGGGGCCTCAACGACCCGGAGCTGCGCGGCTTCCTCACCCGCGTGGCGCGCGAGCAGCTGCAGGAGATCGACCTGGCGCCGGTGATCGGCCGCTCGCTGCGTGTCCTCACGCAGAGCGGAGAGGCCGACGTCCTGTTCGAGCGCGCCATCGACGCGGCGCTCCAATGGCTGTCGGCGAACCAGGCGGAGATCGATCGGCTGGTGGCCCAGAAGAGCCGCTGGTGGATCCCCAAGGTGGTCAACCGCGGCATCGCCAAGGCCATAGTCGAAGGCGCCGCCGAACTGCTGGACGGCCTGCGCCAGCCCGACAGCGACACGCGCCGCCGTTTCCATCAGGCGCTGGCGGCCTTCATCGACGACCTGATCCACTCGCCCGAGCACGGGCGCGAACTCAACGCCGCCCGCGACCGGCTGCTCTCGCACCCGGAGCTGCAGGCCTGGATCAACGCCGTATGGACGCAGGCCTCATCGGCCGTCCTGGAAGACATCGCCGACCCTGCTTCGCGCACCCGCGCCTTGCTGGAAAGGGCGCTGGTATCCATCGGCGCGGCCCTGGCGGCGGACGAAGAGATGCAGGCGCGCCTGGACGAGGCCATCGAGCGCGCCGCCCGGCGGGCGCTCTCCTGGCGCGGCGAGATCGCCGGCTTCATCGCCGAGGTGATCCGCAGCTGGGACGCCGCGACGCTGGCCTCGCGCCTGGAAGTGGTGATCGGCAGCGACCTTCAGTACATCCGCATGAACGGCACCGTGGTGGGGGCGCTGGTGGGCTGCGCGCTGTTCCTTATCAGCCGGCCGCTGTCGTGACGCCCTCGCCGGCGCGCTGACCTCCCTCCGGGCCAGGGCCGGCGGCCGAAAAGGGGCTAGGCGGTCGGGGCGCCGCCGCGGTCGGGCGGGGCGCCGGAGCGATCCTTGCGCCGCGCCATGGCCGCCGAGACGTTGTCGGCCGCCCTCTGGATGGTGTCGTAGACGCGCTTGTCCCAGTCGGCGAGGTTGCGGCTGAAGGCCGACTCCGGCCCGAAGCTGTCGCTCATGCGCCGGCCGAACGCCGTCAGCTCCTCCTGCAGGCGGCGCGCCGCCGCCTCGAAGTCCACCTGGGCCCGCGGCCCGCTCTTGAAGGCGGCCTCGCCCAGCTGCGCCCGCGCGGCCGCGGCGATGAAGCCCGACCGGGTCATGCCCCGGGCCGCGGCGGCGGCGTCGATGCGCTTGAGCAGCCGCTCGCCCAGCGAGATGTTGATGCGGATGGGGGCGTCCTCGGCGCTCGCCTCGATGATCAGGATCGCGCCTTCGGCGCCGGCGATCTCGCGGACGCGATCGAGCGACGACGGCTGGGGCCAGGCCTCGCCGGACTCCGTCAGCGCCGCCAGCCGCTCCAGCAGCGCCTCGCGGGCGGCGCGCACCAAGTCGGCCGAATCGCCGGCGTGGGCGCTGGCGCCGGGCACATCGGGAAAACTGGCCTGATAGCCGCCGGCGGGATCGTTCCTGACCACGGCGGCGAAGACGACGGTGCTCTTGGGTTGCGGGCTCATTCCATCTCTCCACAGCGCCCCGCGCTAAAATTGTGGATCGCTACACAACGGTCAAGGGCCCAACCCCGCCCTGACGCGGCCGGCGCAGCCGGTTTAAGAAGCCCGCCATGCCCAAACCCAAGACACCGCTGCGCTCGCGCGCCTGGTTCGACAATCCGGCGCGCCCGGACATGACCGCGATCTATCTGGAGCGCTACCTCAACTACGGCCTGTCGATGGAGGAGCTGCGCTCGGGGGCGCCGATCATCGGCATCGCCCAGAGCGGCTCCGACCTCGCGCCCTGCAACCGCCGGCATCTCTTCCTGGCCCAGCGCATCCGCGAGGGCATCCGCAGCGCCGGGGGCGTGGCCTTCGAATTTCCTACGCATCCCATCCAGGAGACCGGCAAACGCCCGACCGCGGCCCTGGACCGCAACCTCGCCTACCTGAGCCTGGTCGAGGTCCTTTACGGCTATCCCCTCGACGGGGTGGTGCTCACCATCGGCTGCGACAAGACCACCCCGGCGGCGCTGATGGCGGCGGCGACGGTGAACATTCCGGCGATCGCGCTGTCGGTGGGACCGATGCTCAACGGCTGGTTCCGCGGCGAGCGCACCGGCTCGGGAACGATCGTGTGGCGCGCCCGCCAGATGCTGGCCGCCGGCGACATCGACGACGAGGGTTTCTTCGCCCTGGTGGCCTCGTCGACGCCTTCGGCCGGCTTCTGCAACACCATGGGAACGGCCACCACCATGAACACCCTGGCCGAGGCCCTCGGCATGACCCTGCCCGGGCAGGCGGCGATCCCGGCGCCCTACCGCGATCGCGAGGAAGCCGCGTACCGTTCCGGCGTGCGCATCGTCGAGATGGTAGCCGAGGACCTCAAGCCTTCGGACATCCTCACGCGCCGGGCCTTCCTGAACGCGGTGGCGGTGTGCAGCGCGATCGGCGGCTCGACCAATGCCCCCATCCACCTCACCGCCCTGGCCCGCCACGCCGGGGTCGAGCACACCCTGGCCGACTGGGAAAGCGCCGGCCGCCACGTGCCCCTGCTGGTCAACCTGCAGCCGGCCGGCGAGTACCTGGGCGAGGACTACTATCGCGCCGGCGGCGCGCCGGCGGTGATCGCCCAGCTGCTGAAAGCCGGCCTCGTGGACGGCGGCGCCCCCACCGCCAACGGCAAGACCCTGGGCGAGAACTGCGCCGGGGCGGAGATCGCCGACGAGCGCGTGATCCGGCCGATCGAGCGCCCGCTCAAGCAGGACGCCGGCTTCCTGGTGCTGGGCGGCAATCTCTTCGAAAGCGCCATCCTGAAGACGAGCGTCATCTCCGAGGCGTTCGCGGCCCGCTATCTTGCCGATCCCGCCTCGCCCGGCGCCTTCACCGCTACCGCCGTCGTCTTCGACGGGCCGGAGGACTACCACGCCCGCATCGACGACCCGGCGCTCGGGATCACCGAGGACTCGATCCTTATCATGCGCGGCGTCGGCCCGATCGGCTATCCCGGCTCGGCCGAAGTGGTGAACATGCGCCCGCCGGCGGCGCTCATCCGCGCCGGCGCGCACGATCTGCCGTGCCTGGGCGACGGGCGCCAGTCGGGCACCTCGGGATGCCCCGCGATCCTCAACGCCTCGCCCGAGGCGGCCGTGGGCGGGGCGCTCGCCTTGCTGCGCACCGGCGATCGCATCCGCGTGGACCTCAACGCCCGCCGCGTCGACGCCCTGGTGGACGAGGCGGAGTTCGACCGCCGCCGCCGCGAGCTCGAGGCCAAGGGCGGCTACGCCTTCCCGGCGAGCCAGACGCCGTGGCAGGAACTGCACCGGCGACTTGTGGGCCAGCTCGGCGAGGGCGCCATCCTGGAGGGCGCGGAGGCCTACCAGCGGGTGGCCCAGACCAAAGGCCTGCCGCGGGACAACCACTGAGCGGGGCCGCGATCCGAGGCCGAGGAAAACCCCAAGCCTCCCGCGACGGAACCTCGGCCGGCGCGCGCCGTTGATGGCCGGCAGGGCGCCGTTGCGCCGAGAGGTTTCTTCCATGACCACCCTTGCCCTAGTGATCGCCCCGACGACCGCGATCATCATCGCCCTCGTCGTCGTCGCCCTCGTCATCGCCGCGGTGCTGATCGCGCGTCGTCAGAGCTCGCACCGGCTGCGATCCCGCTTTGGCCCGGAATACGCTCGCGCCGTCGAGACCACTGGCGACAAGCAGAAGGCCGAAGCCGAGCTCCGCGACCGCGCCAAGCGCGTGCAAAAGTTCGACATCCGCCCCTTGAGCGCCCCCGACCGTGACCGCTTCTTCGCCGCCTGGCGGCGGGTGCAGGCCCAGTTCGTCGACAACCCCAGGGACGCGGTGACGCGCGCCGACCAGCTGCTGGGCGAGGCGATGAGCGCGCGCGGCTATCCGGTCTCCGACTTCGAGGCCCAGGCCGCCGATCTTTCCGTGGACCATCCGATGGTGGTGCAGGAGTACCGCGCCGGGCACGACATCGCGGCCCGCCACGGCGAGGGCCAGACGAGCACCGAGGACCTGCGTCAGGCCATGGTGCATTACCGCGTCTTGTTCGACGACCTCGTCGGAGAGCCGGAGCACATCGAGACCGCCGAGGCGCCCAGGCGTGCGGCGCAGCGCTGAGGAGAGGAAACAATGAGCGACACTGAACGCACGTCTCCAGAGACCCTGAGCGGCGGCAGGGCCGAAGGCGAGCTCACCACCGCCTCGCTGGCGCAAGCCCAAGCCCCGGCGGCCGAGGCGCGGAGCTTCGCCGGCGCCGGCTCAGCCCAGACCAGCGATGAGCGCGCTCCGCTGTTGCCGGCTGACGAGGCCGGGGGCCTGCGACAGCGCTGGGACGGCATCCAGGCCCGCTTCGTCGACGAGCCGCGGACGGCGGTGGAGGAAGCCGACAAGCTGGTCGCCGGCGCCATGCAGCGGCTGGCCGAGGTGTTCGCCTCCGAGCGCGCCAAACTCGAAGGCCAGTGGGACAAGGGCGGCGATGTTTCCACCGAAGACCTGCGCCAGGCCCTGCAGCGCTACCGCTCCTTCTTCGGCCGTCTGCTGGCGGTCTGACCTCCTGCTTGGCACCGCGATTGCAGGTGGATCGCTCTCCCGAGGGTTGGCCGCGCTCGCGTGTAGGTTGTATTGAATTGCTATTGGCGCGCCATACTGGTTAACGGTTTACAAAGGTTTTTGCGAAGGGGCTTTTAATGACCAAGCTTTCGATTGCGGCCGCGGCAGCTGCGGCGATCATGATGGCGGGCGCGGCGCATTCGGCGGTCGTCTACACCATCAACAACGACATCTGCGGCTGTGGAGCGACCGGAACCGTCACCGTGGCGCAGGAAGGCGCCAACACGGTCGATGTCAGCGTCAAGTTCACGGCTGGCTCCTTCAACCTCGCCGGCGGCAGCAAGCAGCACGACGCGGTGGCCTTCGATCTCAGCGGCATCACCTCGCTGAGCTTCTCCGATGGCGTAGGAACGAGCACGACGCCATTTTTCGTGCCGGCCAACCCCGAAACCGCCGGTAGCGTGGCGCAGGACGGCGCGGGCGATTTTCAGTTCGTTGTCTCCCACACCAAGGGGAACAATGGCGGCGCGCGCATCGGTACGCTGAACTTCGACATCAGCGCGCCGGGCCTGACGGTGAGCAGCTTCACCGCCAATTCGAAGGGCAACATCTTCGGCCTGGACGTCTACGGACCGACCGGGAGCACCGGTGAAGAGGCGGTCACCGGTCCTGGCGTTCCCACCGTCCCCGAACCGGCCACCTGGGCCTTGCTGATGATGGGCGTCGGCTTGGTGGGCGGGTCGCTGCGCAGCCGCCGCCGCGCCTTGGCCGCGGCCTGATCTAAAGGACCCGCTTCTACTGAAACGAGGCGCCGTCCGGGCCGAACCCGGGCGGCGCCTTTCGTTTGGGCGGAACACAGCTCGGCCGCCGGAAGTTTGCGCGTCTGATCTCTTTTTTCTCCGCGGCGATGCGGCGGAAACCTCCGCGTTACCTCGTGCTGTTTTGATGCGGCCTTCGTCCCTTTCCTTTGCGGAGCGGCGCGCATGTTCATGATCGAGTGGGTCGCCGGAGCGAAGATCGTCGAGCGCGCTCCCAGCGATCTGGCCGAACTCGCCCAGGTGGTCGCCTGCGCCCGGCGCATGGCGGCCGACGTCCTGCAACGCAACCGCGCCCGGGCCCCGGATCGCTTCCGGGTGCTGGACGAGGACCTCGACCAGGTGGCGATCGAACGGATCTAGGCGAGCCGCCAGCGGCGGCGGCGAGCCTTCGTCAGTCTCCTTCCGCCGGCTTCCAGCCAATCTTGCCGCCCGGGGCCTCGGGACCGAAGTGGGCGTTCCACTCCTCGTCGGACATCTCTTTGTCGGTCCAATGGAAGGGCTCGCCGGTGGCGACCGGCGCCGCGGGCGGCGGCGCCTCGCCAGGCGCAAACGGCAGGAGCTGCTTGAGCCGGGCGGCCTCGACCAGCGCCCCGCGGGCGGCGACCAGGGCTTGGGCGTTCTTCAGGGCGAGGCCCGCATCGAAGATGCCGAGCAGCTTGTCGATCAGCGGGCCCAAGTCGCGCGAGCCGCCGCCGGCGCGCTCGCAGCGGAGCGCGGCGATGCGGCGGGCGACCGCCGGCGACGCCAACAGCCGGAAGGCCTGACGCGGCCGGGCGAAGCCGGCCTCGGCGGCCGCCGCCTTGGGGCTCAAACCCGAGGCTACGGCGTGGGCGAAGCGCTCGCGCCGGGCGTCATCCAGTGGGCAAGACTCGCGCGCGACAACCGGATTCATCGGGTATTTCAAATCTTTATCCTCACCCACGACGTGCTCCGCCGCCGGTCCGGTCGGGGCCGATCGGGTCATTTCGGGGCCAAACGGGTCCGATCGGGGCGCGCTGGAGGCGTTTTGGTGCGCTTCGGGGCCATCTGGGGCGGTTTGGGTCATATCGGAGCGGTCGGTCTTCATGACCTACGCATATTGCAACATTCATTGGGAATGTCAATATGCAATCTACGCGAATCGCAAAGAGCGGCGCGTTGCGAGTCGCGCCGCCGGCGCCCGCTACCGCTGTGCTGCAGCTCAGGCGAAGCTTCGGGACGCCGCGAGGAGCAGCTGCTCTTCTGCGCGGCGAGCGCCAGTCAACGCCAGGCGCGCACCGCCGTCGGTCCGCATGGCCGCCATGGCCTGCGCAAAGCCGGAGCGGCTCTGGGCGGGCGGATCGCCCAGGATGAGGTGGCCGGAGACGAACGAGCCGACCGCGCCCGTGGTGACCGTCAGGGTCGCGGTGAGGATAAGGGCGCTGCCGCCGAGGGCTCCCGAGCCCAGCGTTCCCAGGGTGATGGCGTGATCGAGAAAATAGGTCTGGAGGGCCGCGGTGGTGGTGAAGGTCACATTCTGCAAGATGGTCGGGCTGCCGCCGCTGCTCGCAGTCAGCTGAAAGTTCGCGCTGGTGAACGAGCCGACCAAGCTCAGGTCGCACAAACCCAGGACGAGGCTGGGAGATCCGGAGAGCTGCGTCGTATCGACCGTCACGCTCACCTGGCTGGTGATCGTCTGCGACCCGGTCCCGCCGGCGCTCGCGTAGCCGCCTCCGAGTTCGGCGATGCCGAACACGGCGCCTGTTCCGATGGCCGACGAGATCTCCGGATTGACGGCGAAGACGGAGTGGGTGGTTTCGCTGTCCGGGGCCCCATCCATGTGGGCGACCGCCTGGCCGGTGGTAGTCAGCGGGAAGATGGCGCCGGAAGCATCGCCGACATAGGCCAGGGCCGAGGCCTTCTCCTTGCCATTGAGCAGGCCGAAGGCGAACGCCGAGGCCGCCGTGACCAACCGACCGGGCGTGGTGGAGGTGTTGGCCTTGGCCGAGAAGTTTCCACCGGGGGCGTCGGCCTTGGTCTTGGCCGAAGCATGGCCGGCGACGGCGGCGACGCCGCCGGTGGCGCTCGAAGCCGCGTTCAGGCTCTTGGCGGAATCGGCGTTGGTCTTGGCCTTGGCGTTTCCCGCCGTGCCGGTGGTGAAGCCCGCCCCGCCCGAGCCGCCGAAAGCGACGCTGGTGGCGGTAAACGCGCCCGTGGCAGTCCCATCGGTCTCCGCCGCGGCGTTACCGCCGACGCCGCCGGTCGAAAAGCCGGTCCCTCTCCCCCCGGCGCCGCCCTTAGCGGTGGTGAGGGCGTAGACCGTGGCGCTGGTGGTGTCGTCAACCGTCAGGATGGAGGTTCCCGCGCCGCCGGCCCCGCCGGCGCTGGCGGCATAGCCGCTCTTCGCCGGCCCGAAGCTCTGGCCGCCCTGGCCGCCGTTGGCGATCTGCTCCAGTTCCAGGTAGCCGCCCTTGGTCGAGCCCGAGACGGCGTCAAGGAGATACGCGGGCGCGCCCGCGCCACCGCCGGCAGCGGCGCCGGCGAAATTGTGCTGGGCTCCGTTGCCGCCGACGCCGCCAACGCCGGTGGCGATGGCGACCGCCTTGCCGGCGCCGGTCGCGGTGGCGACCGCGTCGACAACACCAATCGTTCCCCCGGCGCCGCCAAATTTGCCCGCGCCCTGACCCGCGCCGCCGTAGCCCCCGGCGGCAACGGCATAGGCGCTCGGCGCCTGGCCGGTGGCGGTCGCCTTGGCCTTGGCTGCTTCGCCGCCGGTCCCGCCGGAACTGGCGTAGCCGTCGGCGCCAGAGCCACCGGTCGCGGTGGCCGTGCTCTTGACCTCTCCAGGGCCGGAGATGTCGCTGACCGCCTTGCCTTCGCCTCCGTACGCGCCGACGAACCCGCCCCGACTGGCGCCGCCGGCCCCGCCCGTTCCGGTGGCATAGGCGGTGATCGACCCGGTCACGAGATCACTGAATACGAGCTTTGATTTTCCCTTGCCGCCATCACCGCCGGCGCCTTCGCTGGATCCGCCGCCATCGCCGCCGGTAACGCTCTGCCCAAGGATGATGTAGCCCTTCGCGGCCGCGGTCCCGACGGCGCTGTCCGACAGAGCGCTGTTGGCGCCGGCGCCGCCATCAGCGCCGTCTGCGCCGTAGCCGCCGGTTCCGCCGAACTGGTCGACAATGGCGCGGGCGTTGTAGCCGTTCGCGGCCGCGAGGCCGTCGGAAGTCCCGCCGGCGCCGCCGACGTACCCGCGGCCGGATCCGCCGCCGCCCGTCCCGCCGCGCTCGTAGGATCGGGCGTAGGCGAGGGCGACCCCCTTGCCTGTCTGGCTCGCGGCGGCCCTGGAAACGGCGCTCCCACCAGCGGCGCCATCGGCGCCGCCGGCCGACGCCGTTCCGCCGGCGCCGCCGAGGGACTTGGCATAGCCGGTTGCGTTCTCGGTCGCGCTCGAGGTCGTCGCGGTGGCGTATGCATTCCCGTCGGCGCCAGCGGCCGCCGTGTAACCGTCGCCGCCGGCGCCGCCAGTTCCATAGGCGTCGCTGGTGACCTCTCCGGTCCCTGAGAGGTCGGCTTTCGCGAAGCCCAAATCTCCGTTGCCACCCGTCAGGCCGGCGCCGCCAGCCCCGCCGGTCGCCCGGCTGACCCCCTTGAGGCCGCCGGCTCGGGTGTCATTGAAAACGAGCAGAGAGTAGCCCTCGCCGCCCGACCCGCCATTCGCGACCGACGCGCCGCCAGCGCCGCCGACCGCGTCCTGCTTGAGGTAGAGCACCCCGCCGTCGGCCTGGCCCGTGACGGCATTGTGGAGATGGCTGTCGCCCCCGCGGCCTCCGGAAGCGCCGCCGGTCGCTCCCCCGGGGCCGCCGCCAAAGCCGCCAGCCCCGCCGGTCTGGATGGCCACGGCGGTGGCGTTGTCGCCCGTGGCGCTCGCCTCAGTGTAGCTGGGAGCGTCCCCGACGCCGCCGGCGTAAAGCTGGCCATAGCCCGCGCCGCCGGCCCCGCCGGTTTGCTTGGCAAGCGCGTAGGCTGTTCCGCCGGTGGCGGTTGCGGCCGTAGCGACGGCCGTCGCACCGTCTGCGTAACCGCCGCCACCGCCGGTCCCATGACTCGCCGAGCCGCCCGCCCCGCCATAGGTCACCGCCTTGGCCGAGACGTTGTCGCTGCCGGCGGTATTGCTGGTGGCCGTCACCCGCGAGGTCGCGTCGCCGCCATCACCGCCCTTCGCCGCAGGGCCCCGGTCGAGCGAGTTGTTGGAACCGCCGGCGCCGCCGATCGCGGTCGCCGCGGCGACGACGGTGTGCGCCCCGGTCAGATAGTCACTCGCCTTCGCATTACCGCCGTAAGCCGCAGCCATGTTCGGCAACGCGACAGCTCCGCCCTCGCCGCCGTTGGCGTTGGTTTGGGCCGTCAGGGCTGCGGCCGTGGTATCGCTGAGTGTCAGGGCGGAGACCGCCTTGCCGCCGGTTCCGCCAACTCCGAATGCGAAGTTGCCTCCTCCAGCGCCGCCCGTCGCCGTCTGAGCGAGGTTTATCTGGCCGCCCGGCGCCTTGCCCGACACGGCGTTGATCAGCTTGCTGTGCGCGCCCCGGCCGCCCGAAATACCGTATCCGGCGCCCCCACCAGCCCCGCCAGTCTGGGTCGCCTTGGCGGTGGCCGCGAAACCCTTGGCGTAGGCGGTCGTCCCCGTAGCCTTGCCGCCGTCGGCGCCCGCGCCGCCGGCCCCGCCAAGGCCGTAGGCGTAGGCGTAGGCCCCACCGCCCGTGGCCGCGGTCTGGATCGCCCTTGCCGACGAGCCCGTGGCCGCGCCACCGGTCGCACCCGTGTGGTTATAGAGGTTGGCTCCGCCTGAGCCGCCGGTAGCGTGGCTGGCAGCCGTGACCCGGTCGGAGCCGGTGGTGGTCGAGGTCGCCGCAGCGGCGGCGCTGGCGCTCCCGCCGGCGCCGGCCGACACTGTCTTGTTCGCGTTCGAGCCATACCCCCCGCGCCCACCTTCGCCGTAGGCGGTTGCGCTCACCGTGTGAGCGCCGGTGAGAGTGACCGATGCGGTCCCGCCGCCGCCGACCGCGCCGCCATTGCCTGCGCCGCCCGATCCCCCATAGGCGTAGCTCGCGCCCTGCAGGGTCTGGGCGGCGCCGTCGGTGAAGGTGAGGCTCGATTTGCCGTATCCGGCGACCCCTCCGGCGAGGGTGTCGTCGGCGCCGCCGGCGCCGCCTCGGGCTTTCTGCTTCAGGCCGAGCGTGCCGTTGTAAGCTTCTCCCGAAACGGCGTTGGTGAGGTTGCTGTTCGCCCCGGCGCCAGCCGACGAACCAAGGCGACCGTTCCCTCCGGACCCGCCCTGCTCACTGGCGATCGCGTACGCCGATTGTCCCTTGGCCGAGGCGTTGGCGCCTTTCGCCAGGCCGCCCGCTCCCCCCGCGCCCTTAGGGCCAACGGCGTCGCCGCCCAGGGCGCCGGAGGAATAGGCCTTCGCCGTCGCGGTCCCGTCCGCATTGATGACGCCGGCCGAAGCCATGGCCGCCCCACCGGCGCCGCCGGCTGCGCCGTCGCCCAGGGTCTTGCCGGCCTGATTGTAGTAGCCGCCGACGCCCGCGGCGCCGCCTGCTCCCCCGAGCGCGGTGGCGGTCCCCGAGAGGGACCCGGACGAGGCGTGATTAAGGGAAACGCTGGCGTTTCCCGCCCCTCCGGCGCCGCCAGCCCCGCCAGAGTCGCTCGCCCCCTGGTTGCCGTCGCCGCCCCGTCCGCCATAGCCGCCCTGGGCTGTGGCGTAATAGCCGGGATAACCGCCGCCACCGGGATTGCTCGCTGTCGCCGGACCGCCGGCCGTCCCGGCAGACCCGGGGTCGCCAGGATACTTGCCGGGAAGGCCGTTGTACCCGGCTTTGCCAGTGACACTGACGAATTGCACCGCGCGCCCTCCGACGGCTGCAATTTCCAGACACCATCGTTACGCCGGCCCCCAACGGAGTCAAATCGATTCGCCCGACCGGCGAGCCACTCGCAGGATCGGGGCCGCGGATTGAAAGTCAGCGGCCCCGAGGGGATCTCGCTCGGGGCCTCGGCGCTGCTCCCGATGCGCGTCGCGGTGCGCGAGGCGAGCGCGAGCTCGCGAGGCGCGCGTAGAAGGCGCGCTTGACCGCCTCCACCGTGGCCAGGAAGGCGGTGGTGACGATGGCGAGATAGGCGAGATAAGCCCAGCCGAAGCGGACGAACTGGAACCAGGTCGAGACGTACGGCAAGTAGGGCAGGCCGACAGTCAGGGCCGCGGCGCCCACCGCAAGGCCGGCGACGAGCGGATGGGGGCGGGTGCGGAAGAGGCTGCGCCGGGTGCGCACCGCGAACACCATCAGGATCTGGGTGACCAGGCTTTCGACGAACCAGCCGGTGCGGAAGAGGGCCTCGCCGGCGTGGAAGAGGCGCAGCAGCACCACGAAGGTGATCACGTCGTAGAGGGTGCTCACCGGCCCCATGACCACCATGAAGCGCTCGATGAGCCGCAGGTCCCAATGGATCGGCCGCGCGATCGCCTCCGGATCGACTTCGTCGAGCGGCAGGCCGGTCTGGGCGACGTCGTAGACGAGGTTGGTCAGCAGGACCTGGATCGGCAGCAGCGGCAGGAAGGGCAGGAAAAGCCCCGCCAGCACCATGGAGAAGATGTTGCCGAAATTGGCGCTGCTGGCCATCAGGATGTACTTCGACGTGTTGGCGATCGTCCGGCGGCCCTCGAGGACGCCCCGGCAGACCACGCCCAGGTCCTGCTCCAAGAGGATGACGTCGGCCGCGCCCTGGGCGACATCGGCGGCGGTATCGACCGAGATGCCGGCGTCGGCGGCGTGCAAGGCCGGCGCGTCGTTGATGCCGTCGCCCAGAAACCCCACGCTCCGGCCGAGGCGCTTGAGCATAAGGATAACGCGGAGCTTCTGCTGCGGCGTCACCCGGCAGAAGAGGCGGGTGTGCGGCAACCGCGCCATCAACGCCTCGTCGGAGAGCCTGGCGAGCTCGGGGCCATTGATCACGCGCCCGGGTTCGAAGGCGAGCTGGCCGCAGACGTGCCGCGCCACGGCCTCGTTGTCGCCGGTGAGGATCTTCAGATCCACGCCGGCCTCGGCCAATCCCTTCAGGGCGGCCGCCGCGGAGGCCTTGGGCGGATCGACGAAGGCCACGAAGCCGACGAAGACGAGGTCGCGCTCGTCCGCCGGCTCGGCCCGGGTGGCTTGCGGGCCCTCGTCCCGGCGAGCGATGCCGAGCAGCCGATAGCCCTCGAGGCTCAGCCCCTCGAAGCGTGACAAGAGCTCCGCCCGGCGCGGCGTATCCAGAGGCGCGACGCCGCCGTCGGGCAGGTCGACGGCCACACAGAGCCGCATGAGATCTTCCGGCGCCCCTTTGATGATCAGGCTGCGCTGGCCGTCGTGCTCGAGCAGCACCGAGACGCGGCGGCGTTCGAAATCGAAGGGGGCCTCGTCGATCTTCTTCCAGCCGGAGCAGTCGATCTGCTCGTGCGCCAGAATGGCCTCGTCCAGCGGGCTCTTCAGCCCGCTCTCGAAATGGCTGTTCAGAAAGGCGAAGGTCAGCACCCGCTCGCTCTCCTGGCCGGCGACTCGATGTGCCGGTCGAGGCTGATGCGCGCCTCGGTGAGGGTGCCGGTCTTGTCAGTGCACAGGACATCCAGCGCGCCCAGGTTGTGGATGGCGGGCAGGCGCTTGACGATCACCCGTTCCTTGGAAAGGCGGATGGCGCCCCGGGCCAGGGTGATGGTCACGATCATCGGCAGCAGCTCGGGCGTGAGGCCGACAGCGAGCGCCAGGGCGAACAGCAGCGACTCGAGCCACGGGCGATGGAAGGCCATGCTCTCGGCCATCACCACCAGGACAAGGACCAAGGTGATACGGATGAGGAGCATGCCGAAGCGGCGCAGGCCCACCTCGAAATCGGTCGGCGGCGCCTTGGCCGCCAGACTCGCGGCGATCTGTCCGAGGGCGGCGCGCTTGCCGGTCTCGATTACGACCATGCGCGCCGAGCCCGAGACCACCGAAGCGCCCGCAAGGGCGGCGTTGGCGGCCTCGCCGATGGCCGCCGCCGCATCCCCTTGGGGCCGCGGCGATTTCTCCACCGGGTAGGACTCCCCGGTCAGCAGGGCCTGGTTGAGGAAGAAGTCCCTGGCCTCGAGCACCAGGCCGTCGGCGGGGACGAGATCCCCGGCGGCCAAGCGAACGATGTCTCCGGGAACGAGCTCGGCGACCGGAAGGCTCGTCTCCCGCCCGTCGCGCGTCACCATGGCCCGGAGCGCGACCTGGGCGCGCAAGGCGTCGACCGCCTCCTGCGCCCGGCTCTCCTGCAGGAAGTCGAGGCTCACCGACAGCACCACGATGGCGGCGACGACGACGAAACTCGCGACATCCCCGGTCAGCGCCGAAAGGGCGCTTGCGAAGAGCAGGATGGCGACCAGCGGGTTGGCGAAGCGGCCGGCGAACCGAACGAGCGCGCCGGGACGACGAGGCGTCGCCGCGTCGTTGCGGCCGAAGGCCTTCAGGCGGCTCGCCGCCTCGGCCGAGCTCAGCCCGGTCTCGTTGCCGCCCACTGCGGCAAGAGCGGCCGCCGCCGGCTCCGCCCACCAGCCCCGCCCTTGCACCCGCCTTCCTCTCAGGGATCACGAATCGGACGCGACGAACTTCGCCTCGGCAGCGTGGCGATTTCGCGCGCGAACGGCAATCGGCTGCTTGGGCCGCGTGGCGTCACGGTGGGTGGCCGCCCCTTCACCGCTTCCCCACGCTGACGCGGGTGAAGCAGCAAGACAGGGTGGAGGGGGTCAGAGGGTCGGATCGGGGCTGACGCGCACCAGGGTCTTGCCGAAATTGCCGCCGCGCATCATGCGCGCGAAGGCGGCCGGAACAGCTTCGATGCCCTCGCTGATGTCCTCGCGATACTTCACCGCGCCCGAGGCGACGAGCGGCGCCATGTGGCGAAGGAACTCGGCCTCGTGGCCGGCGACGAAGTCACCCACGAAGAGGTCGCGCACTGAGACCTGGCGCTCAGCGAAGACCTCCGCGCCCTTGGCCTTGAGCGCAGCGCGGGCGTCGCCGGTCTCGCCATAATGGGCGATGAGGCCGCAGATGGTCATCCGCGCGCCCGGGTTGAAAAGCGGCAGCACCGCCCCGAACACGGCCCCGCCGACGTTCTCGAAATAGACGTCCACCCCGCCCGGGCAGGCAGCCGCCAGCTCGGCCGCGAGGTTGGGAGAAAGGTGCGAGACGCAGGCGTCGAAGCCCAGCTCGTCGACGACGAAGCGGCATTTCTCTTCTCGCCCGGCGACGCCGACGACGCGGGCGCCGGCGATCTTCGCCAGCTGGCCGGCGATCTGGCCGACACCGCCGGAAGCCGCCGAGACCACCGCCGTCTCGCCCTTTTGGGGCGCCGCCAGCAGCGACATGCCCGACCAGGCGGTGAGCCCGAGCATGCCCAGGACCCCGACCGCCAGGGAGATCGGGCCGATCTGGGGATCGAGCCGGCGGGGGATCATGTAGGCGGGCCTGTCCATGCCCTCGCCGAAAAGACCGTATTCGGCCCAGCCGCTGGTGCAAAAGACGAAGTCTCCGGCCGCAAAACCCGGCAGCTGGCTCTCCACCACCTGGCCCACGGTGCGGGCGTGGCAGGCGCCGCCGGGCGCGGCCGCGCCGCGCTTCTGGTAGCCCCACTGGTAGGGATCCAGGGAGACGTAGATGGTGCGCGCCAGCGCCTGACCCGCCGCCGCGGCCGGGACCGGCGCTTCGTTGAGGCGATAGTCGGCCGGGTCGGGCCACGGGCCGCTCGGCGCACCGGGCAATGTCCAGAAGCGGTTCATGAGAGGCGCACTCGCGGCGGGACGGCGACGGGAGTCAAGGGCAGGCTTTCCCCTTCAGAGGTCACGCGACCGCCGCGCCGCCTTCCCCAGGCGCCGAAGGAGAGTTAACCGGGGCGATGCTGATCTTATGGGCCGCGGTCGCGGTGGCCGCCTTGGTCGCTGCGGCCCTGAGCTACGGGCGGATAGCGCGCTCGGCCGTCTGGCGCGCCACCGTCACGCCGCTGGCCTCGATCATCGGCAGCGGTTTTTTGATCTGTGGTCCGCTGCTGGCCAGCGAGTTCGGCGGCGCCGCCGCGCTGGCGATGGCCGCGCTGCTCCTCCTGGCCTACGGGTTGGGCGCGGCCGTCCGGTTCAACATCGCCCACCTGGAGCCGCTGCTGGCCAAGGTGGGCTTTCACGATCCGATCGCCTGGACGGCGCGCGGCGCGCAGGCGGTGCTGGCCGCCGCCTACGCCGTCTCGGTGGCCTATTATCTGAAACTGCTGGCGGAGTTCGGCCTGGAGCCGTTTCCGGTGTCTCCGGCCCTCCACCTGTTCATCTCTCACTGGGCGGTGACCGCCTTGATCGCTGTCTTCGCGATCGTGGGCATGAGCGGGGGTCACCGGCCGATGGAGCGGCTGGCGCACCTGAGCGTATCGCTGAAGATCGGGGTGATCGCGGGTATGCTGACGGCGCTGGCGCTCTATTGGCTCTTCCGCTGGACCTCCCCGGTGGTTGTCCCCCAGGCGCGAGTGACGCCGGCCAGCATCGGCCTGGTTCTGGGCCTGCTGGTGACGGTGCAGGGGTTCGAGACCTCGCGCTATCTCGGGCACGCCTATTCGCCGAAGCTGCGCATCCGCTCGATGCGCTACGCCCAATGGCTCTCGTCGGCCATCTACATCGGCTTCCTGCTGCTGCTGACGCCGTTGCTGGGGGTGGCCGCGCAAGTGCGAGACGTGGCCGGGATCCTGCGGGTCATGGAAATCGCTGCCCCGTTCATGGGCTTGCTGGTATTGGTCGGCGCCGCGTCCAGCCAGCTCAGCGCCGCGGTGGCCGACTCGATCGGCTCCGCCGGCCTGACGAGCGAGGCCAGCCGCGGTCGGATCGGAGTCCGGGCCGGCTTCATGGCCTCGGCCGCGCTCGCGGTCGCGGTCACCTGGCTCACCGACCCATTCCAGGTCGTGGCGGTCGCATCGCGGTTCTTCGCCGTCTTCTACATGATGCAGTGCCTGCTCGCGCTCATGGCCTCGCGGCGGCAAGGCGTCGGCGGCCCGGCCGCCGTGCTGGGTTTCGCGTCGCTGGGCGTCCTGTCGCTGTTCGCCGCGCTGGCTGCGGCCCCGGCAGGGTGAGCCGAGCCGTCTCGATCCGTTGAGCTTGCCGGAAGGGGGCTCATCTTCGACCTCCCGGCCGACCTGCCGATACGCCCGGGCTCAGAAGGGCCGCGGCTTATTGGCCGGTGTCGGCCGCCGGACCTGATTTGGGCTCGTCCGATTCGAGCAGATCTCGCGCCGCGTCGTTGGGCGTTTCTCCGCCGGTTCCCTTGCGCCCTTCGGCCGCCTCGCTCGGGCGCGCCTTCAACCCAAGGGCGGCGAGAGCCGCGTCGCCCTCGCGTCCCATGACGGCGCGCACCCGCACGTCTCTCTGTGGGAAGGGGACCTCGATGCCAGCCTGCCGAAGCGCATCCTCGATCGCCCACACGTAGGCGGCCTGCATTGCGGCCGGCCGCTTGACCGCCTCGAGCGTCGGCCAGACCAGAAGTTCGAAGTTGAGGGCGGAGTCCCCGAATCCGACCATCCAGACCTGGGTGCGCCGCGCGCCCTCGTCCGGCAGCGTGAATGGCACGGTGCGGGCGGCCGCGATCACGGCGTCCCGCACCTTGGCCTTGTCCACCCCGTAGGCGACCGAGAAAGGGATGTGGATGCGCCGCGTCTGGCCATGCATGGTCCAATTCACGAACCGCTCTTCGATCAGCTTCGAGTTCGGGACGAAGACATCCACCATGTCGTTGTTTCGAATGCGCGTGGCCCGAGGTCCGATCTCGGCCACCAGGCCGCGCACCTCGCCCCCCGGAAGTTCAACGTAGTCGCCGACCTTCAGGACGCTGTCGAAAATCAGCACCAGGCCGGAGACGAATTCCTTGACCACGCCCTGCAGGCCGAGGCCGACGCCGACGCCGAGGGCGCCGGCGAATACGGCCAGCGAGCTCAGATCAAGGCCCAGCGTCGACAGCGCGAACCCCGCGCCGACGACGACCACGCCGTAGCTGCCGAGCTTTTCGACTATGTACAGCGACGCGCCGCCGCCGGCCATGCGGCCCCGCAGCCGCTTGACGCCCGTCACGAGCAACCGCGCGATCAGCCAGGTCCCGACGAGGATGGCGAGGCTCGCGATCAGCCCGCCCAGGGTGATGGGTCGTCCGCCGAGGTTGGCGATGACGGTCGAGAGGATCTCCGTCGGCGGCTTTGGCTGAAGCGGCATGGGCCTCGCGTCCGAAGTTGGCGGCGATGGTGACTTGCCCGACCGTCTCGGCCGAGACCCTTCCGTTACTTCGGCGTGCCCGTCGCCGCAAAGTCACACGTCCCTGGTCCCCGCGCTGCCCGGACCTCCCGTCGGGTAGCCGGCCCGACCCAGATCCAGCTCGAGACAGGTTGAACGGGTCTCAGAGCTTCAGTGGCGACTCAACAGCAGGAACGGGCCGGTCATCCCGGCGCCGTGGCAGGCCCGCCAGCCGCCGGTCTCGATGGCGACGCTTTGCGATCCCATCGCGGCCCCGAGCGCCTTTTCGGCGGCGGCGAGCCGCGCCCCGCGCCTGCCCAGACCACAAAAGGTCGCGACCGGACGGGCCTGCCAGCGCGCCAGCGCCCAGCTGTCCGCGGCCAGCGCAGCGCCGAAGGCGGGCGCGCGGCCGTTTGCGAAGGTGATGGGCACCGGGACCAGCGGCTGGACCGGCGGAACGACCAGCGTCCCTTCCAGGCCCGGCCGGGCGCGCAATCCCTGCTCCAGCTTCATTGCGGGGCCCAGGCCGAGCCCGCTGTCGGCGGCCAGCAGGACCACGCCCCGGTGTGCATCCGGATCATAGGCCAAGGCGGTCGTCGCAAAGGGCACGGCGTCTTTCAACGCCTGGGCGGCGAGGGCGATCGGGTCCGGCGCGGCCGGCGCCGTCTTCTCTTCCGATACGAAGCGCTCGGGATTGGCCAGGACGACTTGATCGAGGACGACCTTTGCGGGCGCGTTGGTGACGCGCCTCAGCCGCTGTTCGACCGTCGAAGAAGCGGATGCCACGTACTTGGGGGTGGCGACGAGCGCGGTGACCTCCAGGCCGTCCTTGCCGCTCGTGGCGCTCAGCGAGGTCAGACGCGCTTTAGGCCCGAAGATCGCCTGGATCGCGCCACGGGCGCTGGCGCTGGCCCGGCTTTCGAGCGCGATGGTGTTGAGCGACAGACTGAGCGGGACGCACAAGGCCACGACAATCAGGATGACGATCGCCTGGCCGAAGAGTCCGCGCCGGGCCAGGTGAGGCCGAAATCCGTAGAGCGCCGCCATCAGCCCAGCCGCCAGGGCGATGGCGGTCAGGTTGGTGGCGAAGAGCAACAGCGCGCCCAGCGCGATCGCCCAGTTGCCGACGCCGATGCCGAAGCCGACAGTGGCGATCGGCGGCATCAACGCCGTGGCGATGGCGACGCCGATCACGGTCTCGCCGCGCTGGCGGATCACGGCGTAGCCGCCGGCGATCCCCGAGAAGGCCGCCACCGCCAGATCGAACAGATTCGGCCGTGTCCGGGCCAGGATCTCGGTCGTCGGCTCCTTGAGCGGCGAGAGCCAGGTGAGCACCAGCGCCACGGCGAGCGCGCCGCCGAGTCCCACGGCCAGGCTTTCGATCGCCCGGCGGGTCGAGCGCGGATCGACCCTCCAGAACGCGAAGCCGAGCAGGATGATCGGCCCCATCAGCGGCGAGATCAGCATCGCGCCGATCACCACCGCCGGCGAGGAGAGCAGCAGGCCGAGCGTGGCGATCGCCGACGACAGCACGCTCATCATCAGATAGCCGCCGCTCGTCCCGCCCGCCTCGCAGACGGCCCGGTAGACATCCTCGTGGTCGACAAGACGCGAGAGGCGGCCAACGACCTGCCTCCAGCCCAGAGTGGGCGCGTCGCCGCCCAGGGAAGAATGCTCGTTCATCGCAAGCCGCCGGAGATCATCGCGGGGACAGAATACTATGTTCGGTTCCCGGTGAGATCGATGTAACGCGGCGAAGGTGGCGAGGCCTCTGATCACGATGGGGAGCGCGGCGGCGATCCGGAAGGCCAAACTTGACATTCTCGCCGGGCTGTCGCCGGTCGAGCCTGCTTCCGGGCGCCCGTTCATGTCCGCTCTCGGGCGATCTGCGGCCGTTTGCAGCCCCTGGTGACCTCGGCGTGAGCGCGCCCTTCATCGCCTGCGACCGCGCCGCCATCGTCGCCGCCGCGCAAGGGACCTGCCAGCGCCCGCGGCTGGTGCTCACCGCGTGCATCCTGGCCTCCAGCCTCGCCTTCATCGACGGCTCGGTGACCAACGTCGGGCTGCCGGCGATCGGGCTGAGCCTGCGTGCGCCGGGCGAACTGCTGCCGTGGGTGATGAACGCCTACACCCTGCCGCTCAGCGCCCTGCTGCTCTTCGGCGGCGCGACCGGCGACAAGTACGGTCGGCGGCGCCTGCTGGTCGTCGGCATCGTGATCTTCGCCCTGGCTTCGGCGGCATGCGCCCTGGCGCCCACGATCACGCTGCTGTTGGTCGGTCGCGCCGTCCAGGGCGCCGGCGCGGCGATCCTGCTGCCCAACAGCCTCGCCATCCTGGGCGGCGCATTTTCGGGCGTCGAGCGCGGTCGGGCCGTGGGGACTTGGGCCGCGGTCTCGGCCATGGCCGCCGCCATCGGCCCGGTGCTCGGCGGCTGGCTGATCGACACGGCCGGCTGGCGATCGATCTTCCTGATCAACCTGCCGGTGGCCGCCGGCGCCGTGGCCCTGGCGCTGTGGACGGTAGCCGAGAGCCGCGCCGACGATGGAACCCCGCTCGACCGGTTGGGCGCGGTGCTGGCCACCTCGGGCCTGGGCGCGCTCACCTGGGGCCTGACGATCGGAGAGGGACCGGGCGGCTGGACCCTGGCCGCGATCGCCCTGGCCGTCGGCGGCGGGGTGCTTCTCGCCGCCTTCGTCGTCGTCGAACGCCGGCTGGGCGAGGCCGCCATGGCGCCCCTTTCCTTGTTCGGCTCGGCCGGCTTCGTCGGACTCACCTTGCTGACGCTGCTCGACTATGGCGCGCTCGGCGGCCTTCTGGTGCTGATCCCGTACGAGCTGATCCGCGCCGGCGGCTATTCAGCGACGGCCGCAGGCGCAGCCTTGCTGCCCTTCCCGCTGCTGATGGCGGCAGCCTCGCCGTACATGGGCCGGCTCGCCGGCCGCTTCGGCTCGCGGATCCCGTTGATCGCCGGGTCTGTCATCGTCGGCGTGGGACTGGTGCTCGCGGTGCGGATCGGCTCGGGTGGCGGCTACTGGACCACCGTCCTGCCGGCGATCCTCATCGTGGCGATGGGCATGTCCGGCGTCGCCGCGCCGCTCACCAACGCCGTGATCAATTCGGTGGACGCGCGCCACACCGGCGAAGCCTCGGGGCTGAACAGCGCCGTCGCCCGCGCCGGCGGCCTGATCGCCACCGCGCTGATCGGCGGGGTGCTGGCGTCGAGCGGCGGCGCGCTGACGGCCGGGTTCCGGCTGGCGATGCTGGCCTTCGCCGTCGCGGCTTTCGCCGCCGCGGCCGCTGCTTTCGCGCTCATGCAAGGTCAGGTTCGCAGCGAGCGGCAATAACCGTTCTCGAGGCCGATACGCCGCTTAGCAGCCTCACCACACCCAGCCCCGCGGATGGGGCGTGACGTCGCCGCCCAGGTCGATCATCACCTCATCGAGATAGCACCAGCCCCAGCCCTCGGGTTCGTAGTAGGCCTCCATCACCGGATGGCCGCTGGCGTGGAAGTGGCCGGTGGCGTGGCGGCCGATCGACTGGTCGCAGCAGCCGACGTGGCCACACACCCGGCAAATGCGCAGGTGCACCCATTCCTGGCCGATCTTCAGGCACTCCTCGCAGCCGTCGGCCGAAGGCGTGACCGCGGTGAACATGCCAAGGTGGGTGCAACTCATCCCGTGCTCCACATCGCAACGCTTCTAGAGCGTGACCGGCTCGCGCCCTTCGGCCTGACGCAGGGCGGCGAGGCGGGCGTGGATCGCCTGGACCACCACCGATCCCTCGCCGACGGCGGAGGCGACGCGCTTGACCGAACCGGAGCGCACATCGCCCACGGCGAAAACGCCGGGCACGCTCGTCTGGAACTGGCTTCCGGGCTGATGGTCGGTGACGCCGCAGTCGGGCCCGGTAAGCACGAAGCCGCGGGAATCGAGGCGCACCACGTCCTGGAGCCAGCCGGTGCAAGGATCTGCGCCGATCATGACGAAGATCCCGCCGACGGCGTGCTCGGCGGTTTGCCCGTCGCCGCCGCTGATGTGGACGGCCGCCAGCCTTTCCTCGCCCAGAAGCTCGACCACCTGCGCGCGCATCTCGATGGTGACGTTCGGCGCGCGCTCGAGCCGGCCCACCAGGTAGTCGGACATCGTCTGGGAAAGGGCGCGCCCGCGACAGACGAGGCGCACCGAGGCGGCGCGGCCGGAGAGGAACATCGCCGCCTGGCCGGCGGAGTTGCCGCCGCCAACGACCACCACGTCCTTTCCCTGGCAGGCGCGGGCCTCCAGTTCGGTGGCGGCGTAATAGAGGCCGGCGCTCTCGAAACGGTCCTCGTCGGCGAGGCCCAGCTTGCGGTAGCGCGCTCCGGTGGCGAGCACCACGGCGCGGGCGCGCAGCACCGAGCCGTCTTCGAGCGTGATCGCATGTGTTTCGTCGCCCGGCGCCAGCCGCCGGGCGCTGCGGGGAACGCCCAGGCGGGCGCCGAACTTGACCGCCTGCAGCTCGGCGGCGAAGGCCAGGTCGGCGCCGGAGACGCCGGTCGGAAAGCCAAGGAAGTTCTCGATGCGCGAAGAGGCGCCCGACTGGCCGCCGATGGAGACGTCGTCCACGATCACGGTGCGCAGGCCTTCGGAAGCGCCGTAGACCGCGGCCGAAAGGCCGGCCGGCCCGGCCCCGGCGATGACCAGGTCGACCGGCTGGCCGTCGCCGATATCCAGCTCCAGGCCCAGGGCGCGGGCGACCTCGGCCACGGTCGGATCAGTGAGGACGTGGCGGCCGTGCACCACCACCTTGGCGCCGGCGCCGCCGGCATCGCAGGCGCAGATCTCTTCGGCATGGGCCGGGTCGGCCGGATCCAGCCAGCGCCAGGGAATGCGGTTGCGCTCGGCATAGGCGCTGATGCGCTGGAGCCTGGGCGCCCCTTCTTCGCCGACCAGGATCAGCGCGCCCTCCTGACGCTCCATGAGCAGCAGGCGCCGCGCGGCGAGCGCCGGGAGCAGGCAGTCGCTGACCTCCGGATCGATCTGGATCAATTCGGTGAGCGCCCGCGGCCCGACGACCACGATCTCGCCGGCCTCGAGCGCGGCGCATTCGGAAAAGGAGGTCTGCCCAAGAAGCAGGCCCAGTTCCCCGGTGAACTGGCCCGGCTCCATGACGCCCAGCTTCATGCCGTCGCCGCCGCGCACCTCCAGGGTCGCCGTCGCCGCGTAGGCGAGCGGGTAGCCGCGATCGTCGACCTCGTAGAGCCGTTCGCCGGCGGCGATGGAGCGGCGTTCGCCGCGGGCCTCGAGCTTGGCGACAATGCTTTCGGAAAGGCGCGTGTTGGCCCGCCGCTTCAGCTCTTCGTAGTCGTAACCTTCGAACACGGCCCGTGTCTCCGCCGCTTCTGCAGCACCCGATCGCGCGTCCTGTGGCGGCTGGGCAGAGTTAATGTCGGCGCTGCCGTGGCCAAGGGGGACTTCTCAGGGGCCGGCGGAACGAGCGTCGCGCCATGTTGGTTTATGCCTCAGCCTAACACTGCGGCGGCGCCGGGGTCTGCGGCCGCTGCCCCGATCCCAAGGCGCGCCGCCCAGCGGTTCGGCGAGCCAGCCGAAGAGGAGCGCCTCATGAGCGACAAGCCCTTTCTCACCGACGTCGAGACGCTCCGGGCCCGGGCGCAGGAGAAGATGGAGGCCGGGGTCGTCACCTCGACCCTGGTCGGCGATGTCGCCCGCACCATCGACATCCTGCAGAGCGTGCTCGCCACCGAGCTGGTGTGCGTGCTGCGCTACACCCAGCACTCGGTGGTCGCCACCGGGCTGGCGCGGCAGAGCGTCGCCGCCGAGTTCGCCGCCCACGCCGGCGAGGAGCAGGGGCACGCCATGCGGGTAGCCGAGCGCATCAACCAGCTCGGCGGAACACCGGACTTCGACCCCGACAGCCTGACCGGCCGGTCGGCCTCGCAATACCAGACCGGGGGCGATCTCCTGGCCATGATCAAGGAGAACCTGGTGGCCGAACGCATCGCCATCGACCACTACCGCGAGCTCATCCGCTATTTCAGCGACGACGATCCGGTGACCCGGGTGATGCTCGAGGCCATCCTCGCCAACGAGGAGGAACACGCCAGCGACATGCTGGACCTCCTGACCACGCACGCGCGCTAGGGAGCGCGCGGGCGCGCCGGTCAGGGCGAGGCTCGGCCGGCAGGCCTCGCCTTTCCGTCGCCGGCGCTAGTCCACTGGAGGACGGAGCCCCGGCGTGCCTATCGCAACAGCCCACAGGCCCGAGGCGATGACGGCGGCGTGGACGACGATGAAGGCGACGTAGAACGCGCTGCGGGTATAGCCGCGGACGATGAGCCAGATATCCGGGATGATGCCGCCGAGGAGCTCGCGGGCGATGATCACCGAGACCGAAGCACCACTGCCAGTCGACGAGCGCCTTGAACTCGACGCTCGCCCGCGGCGCCGTCCACCCGGGCAGCATGGAAAGCACCTGCCGGCCGTTGATCGCCGGCAGGAAGCGCGCGCCGAGCAACACGTAGAAGCCGCCGACCGCCCACAACCACTCTCTCATCCCGGACCTCCCCGCCAACGGAAGGGCTGATTTCACCAAATCGCCGGCAAAGGCGACCGGGCCTGCGCGGCTGCCGATGGCCGCTTCGCAATAGTGACGCTCGGAACCTGCGTCCATCGGGAGGGTTCAGGGGTATTCCACCCTCAGGAGACCATCGAAATGCTCAAGTACCTTGCGCTCGCCGGCGTCGCCGCCGTGCTCGCCGTCGGTTCGGTCGCCGTCGCCCAAACGGCCAACGACAACGGCGCGGCCAGCATGAACTCGGCCAACGGCGCCAATGCCAACGGCGCCGACCAGAACAACGGCGCCTACAGCGCCAACCAGAACGGGACCAACGCCTCGGCCAACACGGCCGGGGAACGCGGCTGACACCAAAAAGCGCAGGGGAGGCGCCGCAAAAGCGCGGGCGACTCCGCTCCCTTGGGGGCGGAGCGCTCGCCGTTGCGCTGGGGACCGGCATCGGCTTGGCGCTGGCGCCGGCGGTGACGCAGCGCCTGCCCGGCCATCCGGCCGGGGCGGTGGCTCGGGCGATCGACCACGATCTGGCGCGGCGACCGGCCGACGCCGCGAGCGCCGCCCTGGCGCAGGTCTACCGCGCCCGCGACTGGCGCCCGCTGTGGGTCGGCAAGCAGGGCGTCCGCCCGCCGGCCTGGCGGCTGATCGCCATGGTGCGCGGGGCGCGCGCCGACGACCTCGATCCCGCGCGTTATCACCCCGATAGGCTGCAGGCCCTGGCGGCGCGCGCCGGCGATCGCAAACCGGCCGACCTGGCGCGCGCCGAGATCGCCTTTTCGCGCGCCCTGGGGGCCTTCGTGGGCGACCTGCGCCGAGCGCCGCCGCAGGCCCAGCCGATGTTCGTCGATGCCGCCGTGAAGCCGCCGGCGACCGCGCCCGGCGCCATCCTGGCCGAGGCCGCCGCCGCCCCGGACCTGGGCGCCTGGCTGACCAGCGCCGCGGCGGTCAACCCGATCTACCGGCGCCTGGCGGCGGACCTCTCCAGCTATCGCGGACCCAAGGCGGCGCTCGTCCGCGCCAACCTCGAGCGCGCCCGGGCCCTGCCGGCGAGCCTCGGCAAGCGTTTTGTCCTCGTGGACATCCCGGCCCAGACCCTGTGGTTCTACGACGGCGGCAAGGCGGTCGGCTCGATGAAGGTGGTGGTCGGCAAGACCCTCCCCGACGGCGGCACGGTGGACGAGACGCCGGTGATGGACGGGATGATCCGCTGGGCCGTGCTCGACCCCTACTGGTGGGTGCCCCCGGACATGGCGCGCCAGGACGTGGCTCCCAAGATGCTGCGCGGCGGCCCCGGCGCGCTCGCCCGCCAGGACCTGCAGGCGGTCTCGTCCCCCTCGGCGGACGCCGCCGTCATCGACCCGGCCTCGATCGACTGGGCGGCAGTCGCTGCGGGAACGGGCGCGGTCTTCCTGCGCCAGCCGCCGGGGCCGGCGAACATGATGGGCCAGATCAAGTTCGTCTTCCCCAATCCCTTGGGGATCTATCTGCACGACACGCCATCGAAGGGCCTCTTCGAAGCGCGCCAGCGTGATTTCAGCCACGGCTGCGTGCGGCTCCAGGACGCCCCGCGGCTGGCGGCATGGCTGTTCGGCAGGCCGCTCGCCCCTCCGCCCGGGCGCCCGCCCGAGGACCGCGTCGCGCTTGCGCCCCCGGTCCCGGTCTACATCGTCTATCTGACCGCCTGGCCCGGACCCGACGGCCTCGTCTTCTGGCCAGACATCTATCACCGCGACCCGAGCCTCCTGGCGTCCATGGAGAAAGGCCGGGCGGGCGCGGGCTGAGGGCCGGCGCCGCGGGCGCGCGCCTGGGCGAGCGCCTCGTGGCGGGAATTGCAGAGAGGGAAAGACGGGGCGCTGTAGCGCTAGGCTTGGGAAATAAACAATATTTCCAGTGGCCTACGGCCGGCTCCTGCGTGCGAACCTGAGCGCGTTCCGGCACGTTCCGGCACGTTCCGGCACGTTTTCGCACGTTTTGGCACGATCCGACACGTCGGCGCACGCCTCGGCGCGATCCGGCACGCCCGGGCACGTTTCCGCAACCCTGCCGCGCGGCTGCCCGAGGGCGCGCGAGGGGCGCTTTGGGGGCGCCCGCAGGCAAGGCTGCCGGCGAAGACCTCGGCATGGAGATCGGAGAGGGATGGCATGGAAGTTGGTCCCCGGCGGAAATCCGCCGCGCACGGGGGGCGGCGGGCCGGGGCGCCCTCGTCCGCCGTATGCGACTGATTGCGCAATGCAATAACACCTCAGCCAAAGTTGTCAATATGCAAAGTCGCCAATCACGACTCGGCCGCCGGTTCTTTGGGCGAAACCGAGTAGCTCGCCCGCGCCGCCAGGGCGGCGGGGTCGACACCGGCGACGCGCTTGTAATGGGCCGCGATCGCCGCCCGCTCGGCCATGGGGAGCAGAGCGTCCAGATCGTGCGCCGGCGTCGGGGCGCGCTGCTCGGCCAGCTCCATGACCTGGTCCGGCCCCAGTTCGCGGTTCATCAGCACGATGCGGCTGGTGGCCGGCCGGCGCTCGGCCTCGTAGGCGGCAAGAGCCGTTTCGACGCCGCCGGTACGGGCCAGATGGAAGGCCAGGGCGCGACCGTCGATGACGCCCTGCGTCGCCCCGTTCGAGCCGATCGGATACATGGGGTGGGCGGCGTCCCCGATCAGGGTGACCGGACCGAAGCTCCAGCGCGGCAGGGGATCGCGGTCGGCCATCGGAAATTCGAAGATGTCGCCAGCGGCGCCGACGATCGCCGGCACATCGATGCCCTGCCAAGCCCAGTCCGCGAACCGCTGCAACAGGATCCGGCGGTCGCCCTTGCGGTTCCAATCCTCCCGCGGCGGGGTCTCGCCGCCCTCGCCCTTCAGGTCGCAGACCCAGTTGAGCAGGGTCTCTCCCGTCGCCGGGTCGTGCGCGATCGGGTAGGCGACGAACTTCCGCCGCGAATGGCCGGCCCAGATCATGCTGCGCCCGGCCAGCGGCGCGGCAAGGCGCGTGGTCGAGCGCCACAGCGTCACCCCGTTCCACTTCGGCATGCCCTCGCTCGGGTAGAACCTGCGCCTGACGGCGGAGTGGATGCCGTCGGCGCCCACCAGCAGGTCCGCGCGCACGGTCTCGAGAGGCCGCCCGCCGCGCCGGTCGACGAAACGGACGGCAACCTCGCCGCCCTCGACCGCGAAGTCCTCGAGCACCGCGCCGAAGCGGACAGCCTCCGGCCCCAGCCGCTGGCGCACCTCGTGGAGCAGCAGCAGGTGCAAGGCGCCGCGGTGAATCGCCACCTGCGGCCAGGCGTAGCCGGCGGCGAGGCCGCGCGGCTCGCGCCAGATCTCGCGACCGTATCTGGTGAGGTAGCGCAGCTCGTCGATCGCCACGCCGGCGGCGCACAGCTCTTCGAGGAGGCCGAGCTCGGCCAGTTCGCGCACCGCCGGCGGCAGCAGGTTGATGCCGACCCCCAGCGGCGCGGGTTCGCCGGCGGCTTCGAAGAGAACCGGGCGGAAGCCGGCCGCATGCAGGCTGAGGGCCGCGGTCAGCCCCGAAATGCCCGCGCCGGCGATGACGATCCTCATCGAGGGCCGCTTGTCTGCTATCGGATCACCCGCGGGAAGGGCGGAATCCAGCTGGGCGCTTCATGGACAAGTCGATCTGGTTCAAGAGCGTCGACCTCGGCGAGCTCAATGCCCTGCACGGCGCCGACAAGACCATCGCGCACCGGTGCTGGCCGTGCGGGGGCGTGCTTGATCCCCGCCAGCGAACGACTCAATATGTAGTGGTTCAGCCCGTTTGACACCCAAGGGCCGAACTTCGAATCAACTGAATGTCAAGTGATTCGTTGACTCCCTAGGGAGGGCGTTTCCATATCGACGCCGGAGGTCCGGTATGAAGGACAAGGTCTACCACGTGACGGCAACGTGGGACCAAGAGGCCAAGGTTTGGGTGTCGGAAAGCGACATTCCCGGTCTCGTCATAGAGGCCGAGACGCTTCAGGAGTTTGAAGCGCTGATGCAGGAATTGGCGCCGGAAGTCCTCGCCGACAATCACGGAAGAGAGGGCAAGAGGTCAATCGAGCTTGTGTCGCGGCGTAGGTTTGAATTGGAAGACGCCTAGGTGTGGCGGACACCTACTACCGGGCGGTGACCCGCATCCTACTGGAGGCGGGGTGGCGCAAGACTGACGGCGGAAAGGGCAGCCACGAGAAGTGGCGCCACGCGATCAGCGAGCGGGTGGTGATCGTCCCGCGCTGCAAGAGCCGGCACACGGCCAACGCGGTTCTCGTTCAAGCCGGATTGCCGAAGCAATTCTAGCTTCCTTGGCGCGGCCCGTCGCCGAACGCGATCCGCGCCGCCCGATCCGCTTGCGGTTCGGGCCGTCCCGGAGGCGTCATTTTCCCCGCCACCTGGCGCGCGCCCGGTTCGCCCGAGCCGGCGCGATCCTGCTCCCGCGCCACCTGAGTGGCCAGCCAGCAGCAGAGGCTTTCCCGCGCCGGCGATGACGATCCTCATCGAGGGCCGCTTGTCTGCTATCGGATCATCCCCGGGAAGGGCGGAATCCAGCGGGGCGCTTCATGGACAAGTCGATCGGGTTCAAGGGCGTCGACCTCGGCGAGCTCAGCGCCCTGCACGGCGGGGACATAAACGGGCGCCTGGGCATCGAGGTCACCGGCGTGGGGCCGGACTGGCTCGAAGGCCGGATGCCCGTCGACGAACGCACCCGCCAACCCGCCGGGGTGCTGCACGGCGGCGCTTCGGTCGTCCTGGCCGAAACCCTGGGCAGCGCCGCGGCCGGCCACACCGTCGATCCCGAGAAGTTCTTCTGCGTCGGCCAGGACGTGAACGCCAATCACCTGGGCGCGGTGCGGGAGGGATGGGTCACCGGCCGCGCCAGCCCGTTCCACCTGGGCCGGACGAGCCAGGTGTGGGGGATCGAGATCCGGGATGGGCAAGGGCGGCTGGCCTGCATCGCCCGGCTCACGGTGGCGGTCGTTCCTGCGAGGGGGTGAGACGCGCGCAAGCTCCGGAATCAGAATGGAAGGGGGCGTCGAACAGCGCCGGGCAAAGCGCCGATACCGGCAAGCTGATCGCTCGGGGCCGCTGCGGATTCACGATCGCTCTGCTCACCGGACTGAACGTCGGGTTCCCCTCACGCCCGGCCGTAGCTGGAACCAAGGCCCTTCCCGCTCCGTTTTGTAGCGAACGACAAGCCGGCGGGCCTGCCGCCATCGCTTAAGAGAGTTGATGCCATGAGGACTGTAACTGCTGCGTTCGCACTGAGTTCGTTACTCGGCGCCATGAGCTTGAGTTCGATGATGCCGACGGTGGCGAACGCCGATCCGGTCGAAAGGACCTATGTCGCGTGCAACCAATACGGCGACTGCTGGCGGGTGCACCAGAGGTATGCTTACGGGCCCGACGCGCCGATCATCTATTACAATTCCGATTGGTATGCCGCCCACCAAACCGACCCCAATGTGCACTGGCTCCACGACCCGGATAACGACCGTGGCTATTACGACCGGTATGGGAGTTGGCACGCGGATCCGGGCGCGCGCGCCTTGGCGGGCGGAGCGGCCGGCGCCGGTCTCGGCGCGGCAATCGGGTGTCTTGTGACGCTTCCGATCGGGTGCGCCCCCGGCGCCGCGGTTGGCGCCGCCGTGGGTGGCGGCACGGGCGCCGTCGCCGGCGCAGCGACAACGCCGCCCCAATAGAGGGAGCCGCGCGCCGATCGGACGCTCGCGCGGGCCCGCCGAGGCCGCGAAGGGCGGCCTTCCGGCGGGTAGCCAAGGACAATGAGCCCCCCAACTCGGCCCTGGAGCGGGTTGCGATCAGGCGGAATTGGGCGACCCCCTCCACCGCGTCTCTTCGCCCTTGCTGACGCAAGGGCTCGGCCCCAGCCCGCGGCATAGCCGCGGGCGTTCCTCGCGGCGATCGCCAAGCTGTTGGCGATCGCATCGAAAACGCGAGCGCGTTTTCGCGCTCGTCACCCCCCTCCCCCGCTTTCGCGGTGGAGGAGCGATGAATTCTTTACTCCTCCACCACGCGTCAGCGTGGGGGAGGGGGACCGTCCGAGCGCGCAGCGCGAAGGATGGTGGGGGGGTCAAAACGATTCAAGCGCCGCCGGCGCCGCCTGGGTGACTCGAACACCCGACCTACGCATTACGAATGACAAAACGGGCCTCCGGGGCCCGCTCGCGTCGATTCTTTGCACAGGCTTATCGCGACAGTGCATGGGCTTGCATAGGTTATGTATTTCAATATTTTACGAGACCGCCAGAGTGGCTACCATCACGCTCAAGGTTTGCAGGACTTAGCACAGGGATTCACAGATTAGGGCGTGCTGTGGTAGCCCGGTGGTTGCCCGCACCTCGACCTCCACGGGGCCAAGCGAGAAAAAGGGGAACCCTAGCAGTTCATCATACGGATACCCTGCATCTCCTCCATGAGCTCGTTCTGGCTCAAACGGGGATATCGCGCCCGCAGCCAGTCCAGCCCCTTCGGAGTCCGAAGCTTTTGGAGGTCGATGAAACCGAACAAAGTTTCGAAGTGGCGGTGCCATTCGCCGGCGTCTGTTTCGGTGAAGGCCTTCAGCGCTGGCGCGCCGCTTGTGTCCATCGCCCCGAATAGGCGACGTTCGATCTCGTCGTTCACCGCTGTGCCGAAGAATGTCGAGTACAAATCGCGCTGAACGAAACAGCGTGAGGTCGGGCTGTTGAACCGAGAGCGGCCCGGTACAATCCTTCCGTCAGGAAGCGCGTGGCCGGGTGGATGCAGGTCCAGATAGGCGAGCGTCTGCGAGCCGGCCTCGAGAAAGCCCTGCTGATACCATTGTGGAACATAGTGGTTGTTTCGACTGGTCGGCATGCCGCGCGAACATACACCCGGTCGGTGATCCGAGAGTCCGAGCCCCTCTGCCGAACTGCCGCCCCGCTCGCGCGACGTCGCGGCGATCGCACCCAACTAGGACGCCAGGAACCTGACAATTCCTAACCGATGAGGAGAGTCAGGCCCGGTCGTCCGGTGGCAAAGGTTGAGCGCCACAGACCGGACGCTCCCAATGACCGCTCTGAGCCAGCAGCGGACTGTCAGATCTGCGCTGTCGCCCTCCGGCGAACGCCTTCTGCCGTGACCGGAGAGGGCCTGGATCCCCGCCTCGTTGCCTTGCCAGGCGGCATCGCGGCCGCTCCGACCGTCACGCCCTCTCTTTCGATCTGGTGCGTGCAGACTGAAAGGACCTGGGCGAGCCGCTTGCCGACCGAGATCATAGCGTGCGGCATGGTGCTGTCGATATAGACGGACTCGCCTTCCGTAAGGACCACGGGGTTGTAGTATTCGGTGTGCAGCTCGATCTCTCCGCTTAGAACGAGGATGAATTCCTCGCCCTTGTGCCGCGACATCGGGCCGAACTCTTCCAAGCTACGGTGCTTCACCGTAACGATGGCGGGGATCATCTGCTTCTTGGAAATGTCGGTGTTGAGATAGCTCGAGATGTAGTTGTCATCCTCGCTCAGAGCGCCTTCCCCGGCCCGAGTGATGCTCCGCCGGCCCGTGACGACCGAAGGGACGCCGACGTCAGCCGCCGTCATGAGTTCGGTGAGATTGACCCCAAGAGCCTCGCTGATCGCGATCATGCGCGTATAGCTGAGCTCGACGAGGTCGTTTTCGATCTTCGACAATGTCGAGATCGAAAGGCCCGTGGCGTCGCTCATCTGCTGCAGGCTCATCCGATGGGCGCGCCGGCGCCGCCGGATTTGCTGGCCGATTTCGCCGCGTGCTGGGGCGTTCATCACCTCTCCTCGAAATGCGCCGGACTGGCTTATCGCCAGACCTCGCGACATATCCTCATATAGTTTTGGCCGAGGATTTGCCGGATCGCCGGCTCGGGATAGCCCGCCCCCAGCATGCAATCGGTGAGCCGCGGAAGCTCCTCGGGAATGACAAAGCGAACGCCGGGCCAATTGAGACGCCTGGCGTCGGGCCATTCCTCAGGCCGGCCCCGCATCCAGTCGCTGATCGCCTCGCCGTCGAACACGGCGTCGATGCCGATGCCGACGTGCTCCGGACCAACGAGCTGCACCATGTGGTCGAGATGTGCAAACAGCGACTCGGCTCGGGCTTCAGGATCGCCGTGATACATGCTGCTGCCCGAGACGCCCACGAGGCCGCCGGTGGCCGCGCAAGCTCTGATCTCGTCATCGGCCAGGTTGCGAGGGTGGGCGAAGACGGCTGCGGCGTTCGAATGCGAGAAAACGCACGGCCCCTCCCAAACATCCATGGCCTCGCGCGCGGTGCGATGGCCGGTGTGGCTGAGGTCCAGAAGCATTCCCACCCGCCGCATCTCAGCGACGAGTTTGCGGCCGAAGGCCGTCAGGCCGCCATCGGACGCTTCCATGCAGCCGCCGCCTACGGAGTTGGCGTTGTTGAACGCGAGCAGGGTGTGCTTGACGCCGAGGTCATAGAAGGCGGCGATCATGTCGAGGTTGCGTTCGAAGCAGCGCGTGCCTTCGAAGTGAAGCAAGGCCGCCAGCACGCCATCGCCTTTCGCGGCGGCGATCTCGTCCAGGGTCCCGCAGAGGCGGACGTCCGGCGCCATGTCGCGGATTAAGCGCCGCACCTGGGCGACGCGCTGCACGGCTTCGGAGATGTTGTGGTTATCGCCGGCTACCGTGATCGAGACGACATCGTGGCCGGCGGCCTTGAACCTGGGCAGCTTGTCCAGATCGTTGCCGCACCACGGCTCCCACGGCCAGACCATGTCCCATACGAGAGCGTCTTCATGGAGGGCCCGCGCTCGCTCCGACGCCTCGGTCGTCACGCTTGGTCCTCCGCTTCGAGAAAGCCGGGCTGATGATAGGCGGCCCCCGGATGTTGGTAGAAGCCGCGGCCGGATATGGCCCCGAGCTCGCCCCTTTCGACCATGTCGACGAGGAATTTCGGCGGCCGATCGCTCTCCTGGCCCGAAAGCTCGAAATAGACCCTCTCGACCGCGAGGATTGAGTGCAGGCCGATGTCGTCCATCCAGCCGCATGGGCCGATATCGGTACCGAAGGCCAGCATCCAGGCGCGGTCAATGTCCTGCGGCGTGGCGTAACCTTCGCTGATCTGACGCAGCACCTCCTTCTTGATCGCCCGCCAGAGGCGGTTGAACACGTAGCCGTGCTGCTCCTTGCGCGTGCGGATGGGGACCATGCCGACGGCGCGCGCCCATGCCTTGGCAAACGCGATGGTTTGCGGCGCGGCCGTCGGCGAGATCATCAACTCGACCAAGCGACCGTAGCGGGGGTCAGTGAAGTTGAGATTGAAGAAGCGTTCGGGCCGGCCGGACGCCTCTGCCAATGGGGTGCAGAGGAGCGAGGAGGCGTTGCTCCCAAGATAAGCGTCCGCGGGCGCCACGGCGCCCATGTCGGCCAATACCGAGCGCTTTAGCTCCAGGCGCTCGGGCACGTTCTCGAAGCAGAGCTGCGTATCCGCTTGGGCCTCCTTCAGAGATGGGGCAGCAGCGAGGAGTTGCCTCACTCGGTCGGCTTCCGCGCCCGCGCTCCACAATTGCGCAAGACGGATCGAAGATGCGGCCTTACCCGGCTCGACGTCGTAGAGCCGGGTGGAAATGCCGGCGCGGGCGCAGGCCCAGGCCACTTTGGTCCCCATGACGCCCGCGCCGATAATCGCGACTGGCTTTTCGGGATCAAAGCGGGGGAAGTCCTGCGGCGTCACCACAGCCTTGATCAGCGGATGAAGTGGCGGACGTAGTCGCCGCCGAGGCCGATCGCCTCGTAATGGGCGCGCGCCGACTCGATTCGGGTGAACACGTCATCGAAGCCGGTAGGGTTTCCGGAATCGTCGACGTAAAGGAGAGTCCCCTTGACGTTCGCCAGGAAGATCATCTCGGCCCCGCCCTCGGGCACGCGCAACGTGTGGGTGTCGCCCGGCGGCTCGAAGACGTAGGTGCCGGCCTCGGCGGTCCAATCCTTCTCGGGATAGTGCCACCGCCCCTTGAGCGTGAACACATGCACAGGGGACGAATGGCGGTGGCGATTGATGAAGCCAGCCTTCCTGGCCTTCAGCAGGTGGACCCAGTAGCCCTCGCTAATGTTGAGGCAGAGCGGCAACGACCAAGTGTCGTTGCCGAGCGGGATCCAGAGGTTCTCGTCCTCTGGCGATAAACAGCCTGCCCGTACGATGTCCGGAAGCATGTCGACCGGCGCTTTCAGCGCGGTGGCAAGCACCTCTGTCATGTTACTGAGCTTGCAGTCGCTGGCGCTTTCCGGCGGTGAGCTTGGGCGCGGCGCTCGCCAACACCCCGCAGCACCTCTTCGGCCGCGGCTCCGAGGCTTTCGATATCGGACTCGTCATGCGCCAGGCTTACGTGGAAGCGCCGCAAGGGCGTGGGCGAGCAGGCGAAGCCGCGCTCGATAAGGCCGAGACGGAAAGCGGAATCGAGTTCCGAATCGTTCCCGACGAGATCCTCGTATCGCCTCGGTCCGGCGGGCGCGAAGTGGACCGCGTTCACTGAACCAAAGCCAACGACCTGCATAGCCGACCCGCTTCTCTGGGCGGCTCGCGTGAGAGCGGCGCGCATGGCGTCACCCAGGGCGAATAGTCGCTCATACCTTCCCGGCGTCTGCATCACCTCGATGACCGCCAGCCCGGCGGCGACGGAAGAGGGATGGCCGTTGTAGGTGCCGCCCAAGAGAACATCCCCGCCCATCTGCCGAGGAGCAAAGCGCCGCATCAGGTCTCGGCGGCCGGCGATTAAGGATATCGGCAAACCGTTACCCAGCGCCTTGCCGAAAGTCGCTAGATCCGGAGTAACGCCGCAGATCGACTGATAGCCGCCGAGGGCATGACGGAAGCCCGTCACGACCTCATCGAAGATCAGCACGATCCCGCGCTCGTCTGTCAGTCGCCTCAGCGTGCGGAAGAAGTCGGCGTCTTCCTGGATCGCGCCCACATTGTGCATCTGTGGCTCGACCAGGATGGCGGCGATGTCGCCCCCTCGCCTGCGAACCAGATCCTCCACCGCCTCCGCGTCGTTGTACGGAAGCACCAGCGTGGCGGCGAGAGACGACGCCAGAGCGCCAGCCGTGATCGGGGCCGGGCGGCCGATCTGGTCGGCCGGCGACAGGAAATTGAGCGCCACGTAGTCGTGCCAGCCGTGATAGGCGCCCTCGAACTTGACGACTAGCTGGCGGCCGGTAGCAGCGCGGGCAACACGAATTGCGTGGAAGGTCGCCTCCGTCCCGCTGCAGCAGTAGGCGACCTGCTCCGCACAAGGGATGAGGTCGCAGAGCTGCTCGGCCAGGCGCCCCTCGATCTCGGTCGTACCCAGGCCGATCAGGTCGATGCCTTCGGTGAGCTCGGCGACGCGATCCAAGTGGCGTCGGTCTCTGTGTCCTAGGAGGATGGCGCCGAATGCGCAGTTGAGATCGACGTAGCTCCTGCCCGTCACGTCCCAGAGGCGAGAGCCCTCGGCGCGGGCGAAGACGATCGGTTCTGGCAAATAGCGCGCGCTGCTCGCGGTCCCGCCGGGGATGAAGCGCTCATTTCGCCTGATGATGTCGATCGGATCGGCCGCCAACCGCTCGCGCTCCTAGAAGGGGCAAGTCCTATTCAAATCGGCCGGTTTTTCCAATGTAGAAAAACGAGTCATGCTGACGGAAACGACTCGCCAGTTCCCGGGTCACTCCAACCGCTCAAAGCTTCCCATGCCAGGCGTATCGACCCGGCCGGCAATCGCCCCCTGAGGGACGATACGCATGCGCGCCTGGCCCTGGACCTCCTGGTTCATGGCGGGCTCGTCGAATTCCACCACGCCGAAGATTTCGCCGCCCAGCGGCTCGAGCCGGCAGTCGGAAAGGTTGACGTCTTCGAACCGCGCGCGGACGAGCCCCGCTTCACCGGTGAGCCGCAAGAGCCCTGTGTGCGGTGACCGGTAGACGCCCGTGATCGAGTCGGCTGACGGCGCGGCCTTGCCGGGCTCGAGCGGGAAGTCCGCTTCGCGCTGCGCCAACGCGCCCTCGCGCTCCATGCGCTCGACTTCGAGGAACTCGCTGCGGCGGTCCGGAGTCGGTCCGCCAAGCAGCCGATCGCGAAGTCCATAGGCGAGCGAGCGGACGAAGGTCGGAACGCGACGTGAAGCCAGGACGGCCACGCCGATGTCCTCGTCCGGGCAAATTATGGCGAAGGTCGAGGCACCCAACTCCCCGCCTTCATGGCTGAAGAGCTTTCGCCCCTCGATCGTGCCGCGCATCCAGCCCATGCAGTAGCCGGCGTCCCCGGCTGGGTGAGGAACCGGCGTCTGAATGGTTAGGAACTCGGCCTGGACCGCCTCCGAAACGAGCCGGCCCCCGTTGGGGAGCAGGCCATCCAGATTGAGGTTCAGCCAGGGGATATAATCGGAGGCGCTGATATACTGGCAGCTCTCGCCTTGGCGGCCGGCGCAGTGGGGACTGGCGAGCGCCGTGACGCCAGAGGCGAGTTTCACGTGCGGAATCGCGACATTCTTACGGTCGGTGACCGCGCCTTCGTCGATGAAGGTGTTGGCCATGCCCAGCGGAGCGAAGAGCTCGCGATTCATGAATTCCGCGAACGGCGCCCCACTGACCCGCTCGATGATGACGGAGAGGGCTAGGTAGGCTGGATTGAGGTAGACGAAAGCTTCCCGGAAGGGCGCGATCCGCGGGAGGTATTGAAAACGTCGGAAAATCGCGACCGGACTGAGGCTCCGACTAGTCGCCCAGTGACAAGCCCCTTGAGGCTTCAGCCCCAGACGCATCGCCAGGAGATCTCGGACGGTCGCCGCTGCCGACGGCTCCTCGGTATCGAGCGCGAACTCCGGAATATATTTTTGGACCGGATCGTCGAAGGCGATCTTCCCTTGGTCGACCAGGATGGCCACCCCGTACGCGGTGAAGGCTTTGCTGCACGAGGCCAGGGAGAAGCCGGTATCCGGGTTGACACCGCCATCTTCCCCAAACCGGCGCACGCCGAACGAGAGGGCTGTTTCGCCACTGGGCTCGACGATAGCTACGGCCGCGCCTTGGACGTCGAACCAGGCCATTTCGCCGGCGATCCAGTCGCGCAGGGCTTTCGAATCCATGGTGATCACCCGCTCGCCAGACGAAGGGCGCGTTCGGCGCGCTGGGCGATGCGCTTTTGGATCACCCTCTGCCTGCGCTCGTCGATCGGGTACATTCGGACGAGAAAGCCGCTGATGAAGCCCAGAACCGCGGGCGCGACGGCGATCGTACCTAGGAACCCACCCACCGCCGTGGGAGTGTTCGCGTGGGCCGGGGAGAAACCGAATAGGCCGACGATCATCAGGCCAAGGCCGCCGGCGAGACCGGTCGTCGCTTTGGAGAGGAAGGTCAGGAAGGCGAAGTAGTTTCCGGCTCGATTAACCCCGGTTTTCAGGGTGTCGTAGTCGATGATGTCGGCGAGTATCGATTGCGGCGCGACGGCCATGACACCCTGAAGGAAGCCGCCGGCGGCCGAGAGGACTGCCATTGGGATCAATGACGCCTTGCCGTGGGGCAGGAAGATCAGGATAGGGGCGACAAATGCCTGGGCGAAGCAGGCGATCGCCCATGGTAGGTGCTTGCCGAATCTGCGAACAATATCCAGCCAGATCGGAATAGAGCCAACGGTGACGCAGAGGCTTACCGCGCCGAAGAGCGAGATGTAAGCGCCCAGCCCCAGGTATGAGCTGATGTAAAGGAAGCTCAGCGAAGTTGCGATGCCCTGACCAAACCCTGCAACGAGAGTGATACCGACGAACAACCAAATCAGTCGATTTGCGCGCAGGGCGGGAATCAACGCCTTCAGCGAGGGTTTTTCTACGGCGCGGCTCTCGCCTCGGGGCACGAAGAGGAGAGCCATGAGCGTCGTCGCCGGCAGGATCACCGCCAGCGCCCAGGCAATGAGGGTCATGACCTTCGGCGTGAATTCGGTATGGCCGGTGAGCGGCTCAGTGATTACCGGTGAAAGAGCGAAGACGAGGCCCCCGATGCCTCCGAGCGTGTTTCGCCAGGCAAACAGTCGGGAACGCTCCTCATAGTCGCCAGTCAGCTCCACTGACCAAGCGTTGTAGGGGATGACCAGCGTGGTCCAGCCCACGAGCAGCAGAGTGCACCAAACGAAGAAGTAGAGGCCCCCAGCCGTGGACGGCGGTTGGTAGAACAGCAACACCGAAGCGACGCAGGTGATTGCCCCAGCCAACATCCACGGCTTGCGGGGCCCGAACGCGGACTTGGTGATGTCCGACAGGTATCCGACCGCTGGGTCTAGAAAGGAGTCGAGGACCCGGGAGATCATGAAAATGAAGCCGGTGACCTGCAGCGTGGCGCGGGTGTGCTGCGCGTAGAGCGCCGGCAAAATCCCGAAGATTGGTCCAAGCATGATCTGCTCGGCGAATGTGGGGGCAGAATACGCCGCGACGACTAGACGCGAGAGCCGGCCCTGCGGCTTCATTCCGTTCCTCGCTCGTCGAACGCCGCCCGACACCGACAGCTAGCCGCACGGCTTAACCGAACGCTTGGTATTGTCAACGCACCTGGAATGCGGTTCTTGGGAGCTGAACCCGAGAGGTGACGGAAGGTCCGAGACGTATGGGCGAGGCGCCGGTTGGCCCAAACTCGGCCGTGATCGCAGACGGCCCTGAGTTCCGGCCTTGCGATCCTTTAGCAGCCGGGTTCCGGCCCGATCGTCTCGCCGTCCTGGATCGGGAGATGCGCGCGGCTGTGACGCGCGGCGATACGGCTGGGCTTAGCGCAGTTGTCATGCGCAAGGGCGTGCTCGCCTATGCCGTCTCCATCGGTATGCGGGACATCGACGCGGGCAAACAGATGCAGGCGGACACGGTGTTCCGCATCTATTCGATGACAAAGCCCGTCGTCAGCGTCGCGGCCATGATCCTACTCGAGGAAGGCCGGCTGCTGTTGAGTGATCCGGTGAGCCTGCACCTACCGGAACTCGGCGGCATGGGCGTCTTCGACCCCGAACAGCCGGATCGTCCTAAGCCGCAAGCGGTCGAGATGTCCATCGCCGACCTCATGACCCATACGGCGGGTCTTACCTATGCTGGCGACCCCACGGATCCCGTGGACCGACTCTACCAGAAAGCGCGGCTATTTCGCCGCGGCGAAAACATTCAGGACATGGTTGCGCGGCTCGCAGGCCTGCCGTTGAAGCGGCAGCCGGGCGAGCGCTTCGAGTACAGCATCGCGCATGACGTGTTAGGGGCCCTCGTCGAGCGCGCGGCGGGCATGCGGTTGGGCCAATTCACGGCGGAGCGCATCTTCGCGCCGCTTGACATGATCGACACCGCCTTCGAAGTGCCGCACGACAAGGTCCAGCGGCTGGCGACGCTCTACGGGCCAGGAGAGGGCGGCGGCCTCAAGATTCTCGACGAGGCTTCGCACAGGAGCCGCTGGGCCGCTCCGGTCACCCTCGAAGCCGGCGGCGAGTCGCTTGTCTCGACGGTCCCCGATTTCCTTCGCTTCTGCGAAATGCTGCGCAACGGCGGCGAGCTCGAAGGCGCGCACATCCTGTCGCGCAAGTCGGTCGAGCTGCTGACCGCCAACCGATTGAGCGAAACTCAGCGATCCGACCTGTGGATGAAAGGCTACGGCTATGGCCTCGGCTTCGGCGTGCTGCTCGATCCGGCGCTGAACGCCAACCTGGGGAGCCGTGGCGAATACACCTGGGCAGGGTCTGCTTCGACCTACTTCTGGGTCGACCCCGTGGAAGACATGAGCTCCCTTCTATTCCTGCAGCTAGAGCCGAGCAGTCAGTTGACGATACCGCGCCGCTTCAAGGCGCTGGTGCACCAAGCGCTCGCTTAAGCCCATGGCGGTCCCGCGGCTGATTCCTCGCTCGGTGTTGTTCAGCAAATCGGCACGAACGGCGCCGATCGTCAGTCCGGACGGCGACCATATCGCTTGGCTCGCCGCCGATCGCGGCGCGCAAGATATCTGGCTCGCGCCTGCCAGCGACCCGGCGCTCGCGCGTCGCCTCACTTCGGAGAGAATGTCGGCGATCCGCGAGATCTGGTGGTCGGGCTCTAGTGGGATGCTGATCGCCTCGAAGGACGCCACCGGGAGCGAGCAGACGGAATTAGTCGTTTTCGACATCCGCGCCGAGCGCTGGCGAAGCCTTCCGGCCATTCCTGGTGGCGAACGCCGGCTCGTTGCGCTCGGACCGTCAGGTACTGACGACATCTTAGCGGAGACCAACGCCCGCGATCCGGCCTTCTTCGACGTGTGGCGCGTCAACCTGCGCACCGGCGCGGCTCAAGAAGCGATGCGCAATGATCGGTTCACTTGGCTCTACGCCGACAGCAACCTGAGCGTGCGCCTTGCCGAAGCGCCGCGGGAAGACGGCGGCGTCACTTTCCACAGTCGCGCCCCAGATGGCGGTTGGCGGCCACTAATCGAGATCCCGCCGGACGACGAGGCCCTCAGCCGGCCCCTGCGCATCTATGAGACCTTGTATGCCTTCGGACCAGGCAACGCGGAGGTCTACGCGCGCGACAGCCGCGGCAGAGACACCGCCGCCCTGGCCGCTTGGAACCTCGAGACGGGAAGCACTCGGCTGATAGCCGCCGACGCGCTCAGCGACATCGCTGCGGCTGCGATCGACCCCACCTCGCGGGAGGTTCTGGCCTGGGCCGCCGAGTACGACAGGCCGACGATCACCGCCGCTCCCGGCGCAAAGGACGTTTTCGCGGCTTTGCGCGCCTCAGTCGGCGAGGACGTCTGGCCCGTAAGCCAATCGGCGAATGGACGGAAATGGATAGTCGCGCACCCTGCGGCCGATCGCCCGACCAATTACCATCTTTTCGATCGCGACGGCTGCGCCGGCGTCCCGCTCTTCAGCAGCCGTCCTGATTTGGGTGGTCTGACGCTCGCGACGATGACACCGCACCTTGTGCGCGCGCGCGACGGGCTCGAGCTCGTCTGCTACGTCACGCGGCCGCCGGGCGCACCGTCGGGCCCCCTTCCCCTGGTTGTGCTGATCCATGGCGGGCCTTGGATTCGGGACCGATGGGAGTTCGACCCATGGATCCAGCTTCTGGCAAACCGCGGGTACGCCGTTTTGAGCACCAACTTCAGGGGCTCGAGCGGCCTGGGCAAAGCATTCCTCAACGCCGGCAACCGCGAGTGGGGCGGCGCCATGCTGGATGACGTGATCGACACCGTGCGCTGGGCCCTCGACGAGGACATAGCGGCGCCCGGACGGATCGCGGCCATGGGGGCCAGCTTCGGCGGCTATTCGGTTCTTTCGGCTCTGGCGCGCGAGCCCGATCTCTTCGCCTGCGGGGTAGACATCTTCGGCGTCTCGGATCTCGTCACATTCCTCCAGGCCATCCCGGCGCACTGGAAGGCTCTCAAGGACATGTGGCGCCGACGGGTGGGTGACGTCGACACAGCGGAAGGTCGTTCGTTCCTCGCCAGTCGATCGCCGCTGAACGCCGCGGACAGGATCAAGGCACCTGTCCTCATCCTTCAGGGCGGCGTCGACCCGCGCGTCAAAGAACAGGAGTCCCGGCAGATCGCCGCCGCGCTCCAGGCCCGGGGTGTCGAAACGACCTACGTCCTTTTTCCCACCGAGGGCCACAGTTTCTTCCAACCAGCTAACGAGCTCTTCGCGTTTGCCTGCATCGAGGCCTTTCTCTCAAAGTGGCTGGGCGGCGCGGCCGAGCCTTTTGGAGAAGAGGCTCGCAGGGCCGAGGCCCGGCTACCGCTCGGAGAGGGGCGCCTGCCGGGCCTTGCGAACGCTCTGGCTCGGGCCGGCTGATGCGCCCGGAGCCGCTACAGGAAATCCTGGAGGAGGCGGTCGCAGTCGCCGGTGCCCCGGGCGCCGCAGCCGCTGTGCTGGACGACGGAGAGATAATCTCCGCCGCTGCTGGTTTTGCAGATGCGATCGCCCGCGTCCCGGTCACCACGAAGACCGCGTTCCAGGTCGGCTCGATCACCAAGGCGTTCACCGCCACCCTCGCCATGCAGCTCGTGGACCAGGGCGCGCTGACGCTCGAAACGGCGCTGCCCGATCTCGTTCCCGAGCTGCGAACGGCCTGCCCTGCCTGGTCCGCCCGCGTTCGGCTACGAGATATCCTACGGCACGCCGCCGGTATCGACGGCGATCTGATCGTCGATACCGGCGAGGACGACGATTACCTCGAAAAATTTGTGAGCCGATGCGAGGGCATCGGCTTTATCCATCGGCCGGGCGCCTTCTTCTCCTATTGCAATGTCGGCTACATCTTACTCGGGCGAGCGATCGAAATTCTCCGCGGTGGTTCGTTTGACACCGTTCTGCAGGCCCGCGTCATCGAGCCGTTCGGCCTCAGAACAATGCAGACCCGGCTGGATCGTTACGGGGCGGAGGGCTTGGCCAAAGGGCATTCCCGCGCGGAGGCGGGTTGGAAGATCGTCGATCTCTGGCCGCGCTCGAACACGCCATCGGGATCGCGCTTGGCGGCGTCGCCTTCCGATCTTGTGGCCTTCGCCCGATTCCACCTGGAGGCTGCGGACCGCGGTTCGCCGCTGCTCTCCCGCGCCGCGGCCCGTGCAATGCGCCGCCGAGCTGTGGCGACGCCCTTCAGCCTCAGAAACCGTGCTTGGGGCTTGGGCTGGATGCGCTTCGACTGGGGAGGAAAGGAGATCTTCGGCCATGACGGCGGGGTCGCCGGGACTTCGTCGTTCCTGCGCATCGCGCCGAAGGCGAAGTTCGCGCTGGCGCTGTGCGTCAACGGCCCCGACTACGCGGTTCTCTACGAACACGTGATGCGTCGGGTGTTGGGCAATCGTCTGCGCATCGAGGCACCGCCGGCGAGGCCCAAACCACTGCACTCGTTGCCGGCCGATGTGACAAAGTTCGTCGGCCGCTACGAGCGGCTTGGTCTTTTCGTCGAAGTGACGCAAGTCGCCGATGGGCTGATGGTTCGCAATGGCGGCGACTTCGGCGACCCCACCGCGCCGACCACGCCGCTGACGCCGATCGGCCCGACCATGTTCATCACCCGGTTGCCCGGCGCGAGCTCGGATATTCCTCTGGCGCTCTTCGAACCCGACGAGGAAGGTCGGCCGAACTACGCCCACTTCTTCGACCGCGCCTACCGGAGGGTCGGCTCGTGAGAGTCTTTTGCGCTACGCTGTCGCACGAGACCAACCGCTACTCGCCCCTACCGACCAACCTCGAATCTTATCGCGAGTTCTATCTCTTCCTGCCCTCGACGCGAGAAGGCGCGCACTATCTCGACGCCCCCATGGAAGGCGTGAACCTTTACGCGGCTCTGAAGCGCCGCGGCCATGACGTCGTCTGCGGCCTGGCCGCGTCGGCTCAGCCGAGCATGCCCACGCGGCGCGATGTCTACGAATTTCTGCGTGACGAGATGATCTCGGCCTTGCAGTCGGGCGGTCGCTTCGACGCCGTCGCCCTCTTCCTGCACGGCGCACAGGTCGCCGAGGGTTTCGAGGACTGCGCCGGTGATGTCCTGGCCCGGATCCGGTCAATGGTGGGGTTCGATGTCCCCGTAGGCGTGCTGCTGGATCTGCACGCCAACATCAGCGACGCGATGGCGGAACACGCGGACATTCTCCTGCCGTGCAAGGAGTATCCGCATTTCGACTTCGAGAACCGCGCCGAGCAGTTGATCGATCTGCTGGAAGCGACAGCTGAGGGTCGCGTGCGCCCGGCGATGCGCGTCACCCGCGTCCCCATGACCGGAACCTACTTCACGACCGCCGAGCCGATGCGCGGCTTCGTGGACGCCCTCTATGAAATGGAGAGGCGCGGCGAGGTTCTGAACGCCAGCGTCTGCCATGGTTTCGCGCCGGCCGACGTCGAGTACGCCGGCGCGGCAACCATTTCGATCACCAACGGCGAACCCGAAAGGGCAGTGCAGGTCGCTGACGGCTTGGCCGCGCGCCTGTTCTCGCTCCGAGATGCCATCGCGCCGCCGTTCCGGTCACTGGTCGAGACGCTGGATGAAGCTCAGGGCGCGGCAGAACGGCCGGTGGTCATCGCCGATGCGACCGACAACCCCGGCGGCGGTGCGTCCGGCGATTCCACCTTCATCCTTCGTGCAATGCTGGGCCGGCGCATGGAGGATGCGGCGCTCGCCATGATCTGGGACCCGGAGGCGGCCACGCTCGCTAGCCGAGCCGGGGAAGGCGCAATACTGCCGCTGCGGCTGGGCGGAAAATGCGGACCCACCTCCGGCGCGCCACTCGATGTGACCGCGAGGGTGCTGCGCGTGCGCGACGATGGATTCCAGATGGGCCAGGGGATGCGCTGTCCGTTTGGCCTTGCAGCAGCTGTCGCGGTTGACGGCGTTGAGGTGGTGATCAACAGCGTCCGTAATCAGACCTTCACGCCCGAGTGCTTCACTGCTTTCGGCATCGATCCGAAGGCCAAGCGCTACCTCGTCGTGAAATCGCAGCAGCACTTCCACGAACACTTTGCCAAGTTCGCCGGCAAGATCATCTATGCAAAGGCGCCCGGCACCGTAGAACAAGCTTCGGCGCGCTATCGCAACGTCGGCCGACCCAACTGGCCGATAGACACGCCGCCCTTCCGCCGTTTCGGACGTGAGTGGGCTTAATCGAGCCTACCGCGACATTTCCCCGGCGTAGGCGAAGAGGCCGGGAAGGCCGCCGGTGTGCAAATAGGCGATCCGCGCGTCGCGATCGAAGCGCCCCTTGCGCGCCAGATCGATGAGCCCCGCCATCGCCTTTCCGGTGTACACCGGCTCGATCAGGAGGGCCTCCTTCCGGGCGGCCGTACTGACGGCGCAGCGCACCTCCTCGCCGAAAAGGCCATAGCCGGCGCCGACATAGCCGCCCTCGACAATGACATCGTCATCGTCGACCTCGGCGTGGGAACCCAGCAGCTGCAGGGTTTCTTGGGCCAGTGACTTGACGATCGCCTGGCGCACGTCCTGGCGCTCGCCGCTGACGGCGACGCCGACGACCTTTGTCGGCGCCCCCAGCGCCTTGAATCCCGCGACGAGACCAGCCTGGGTGCCGCAACTGCCTGTGGCGTGCACCACAAACTCGAGCGGACCGCCGTCAGCCTCGGCCTGAGCAGCAAGCTCGGCGGCACACTCGGCGTAGCCCAACGCCCCAAGCGCCGTGGAGGCTCCGATCTTGATGATGTAGGGCTTGGCGCCCTCGCTCTTCAGCTTCTCGGCGACTTCTTCCATCGCCTCGGCGTCCGACATGGCCGCGACAGCGTCCTCGCCTTCATTGGAGCCGCTGGCGGGCTCCGGCGCTGCGATTTCGTGGATGACCGCGCCGAGCATCCGGTCGAGCAAGACGTTGCCGGAATTCAAGTACTCCGACGGAGCATCAGCGACGGCGTGCTGCAGGACCAGATGACAGCACAGGCCCATGCGGGCGGCGAGCCCGGCCGTCTGCCGGCAATGATTCGACTGAATAGCCCCGGTGGTGATGACGGTATCAGCCTCCTGCGCCAACGCCGCTCCGACCTCATATTCGAGCTTGCGAGTCTTATTGCCGCCGGCGGCAAGACCCGTGCAGTCGTCACGTTTGACGACAAGGCGGCTCAGCCCCAGCTCCTTGCCCAGCCGCTCCATCGGCTCGAGCGGTGTGGGTAGGTGCAGTAGGCGCGTCCTGGGAAACCGCGAGAGGGCGCCGGCGATGTCCTTCACGTCTTTAGAGCTCCGTCTTCTGTGCGGGTGCAAAGGCGGTAACCGGAGAACAAGGTTCCGGCCTTGCCGCCTTCGTCGAAATCGTCGAATCGCACGTAGCTGGGGGTTTGTTGGTTTGACCTTTGGAAGCGGAACACGTTCGATTCCACCGGGGCCATGGCCATCGTGGGCGCGTTCGGCAGTTCCTCTTCCGACTCCGCGAGCCGCATGCTCAATCCCGCTCCCTCGCGCTCGACCAAGATCGCGCGCGTCAGGCGGTCGTACGAACCGACATAGGCGTTCGGGTTCACGGAGAGGTCTGGCCGCGCGGGCGGGAACGGCGGGGGCCGAATGCCAGCCAGTTCCGGAAAGACAGCGGCGAATGCCGCGAACGCCAGATCAACGGCGCCCCCGCCGTTCGTCAGCAGCGCCATGGCCGTTCCGCTCGCCGGGTGGACCCTGAGAAAAGCCTGAAACCCGAGCGTGTCGCCGTCGTGGCCCCACAGCTGTTCGCCATCCCAGTCATAGATCAGTGGCCCTAGGCCGACGTGAGTGGCGAACGAGTAGGCGTACCCCGGCAAGGCCATTTGGCGACGCAGCATCTCGGCCGTTAGCTCTTCCGGCAGTAGCCGACGGTCCGCTGCCAGTCGGCCCCTCCCCATCAGAGCCTGCGCCAACTTCAGCAGATCGCCGACGCTCATGGTCAGAGTCGTTCCGGCCGGGGCGCAGGTCTGCGGCAAGGCGTAGACGCTCTCCTGGACCTTGAGAGCCCTGGATCGAGCCGGGTCTGGCTCATGACCGGACGCGCGAGACGGAACCCGCGCCAATGAGCCTTCTCCTGCTTCTCCCTCAATCCCGAGAGGCCCGAGCACATCGGCCTGGAGCGCAGCCTGCCAGCTTCGCCCACCCACCGCCTCGATCATCCTCCCGGCCAGGACGAAACCGGCATTGCAGTAGGAGAAGCGTTCGCCCGGCGCATGCAGCTGACGCGTTGTCTCCAAAAGCTCGACATACCGCGCCAGACGATCCGGCCCTGCGGGACACTCCACGAAGAGATCCCCATCCATGCCCGACGTGTGAGTAAGGAGCTGCCGCAAGGTGATGCTGGCGGCCGCCGCATTGTCGGCCAAGTGGAACCCCGGCAGAACACGACGCACCGGGTCGTCGAGGGTCAAGCGCGCTAGGCCAACCTGCTGCAAGGCCAAGATCGCCGTGAACACCTTGGTGATCGAGCCGATTTGGAAGAGTGACTCCGGCCGAACCGGAGCTTGGGTGTCGAGGTTTAGAACGCCGGCGGCGGCGCAGTGAACCTGACCATCTCTGATAACGCCGACCGTTGCGCCGGGGACGCCGCAGCGGGGGGCGAGGTCGCCCAGGGCGTCCGACATCCGGCGTCGCCACAGCCCATCCGATCTCGCGCGAACGTCAATGTGAGCCACCCAAATGCCCTATGGCAAATACCAACCGTTTGGTTAATGGCTATAGTGCCCACGAGGGGCGCGGGCAATCGCCGCTGCGTCAGGCGGCCTACCTAGGACGACGATCGGAAATGAAGATCTACTGCGCCAGCCTGGTCCACGAGAGCCACAGCCTCTCGCCAATACCCACCGGCCTGGATTCCTATCGCGAGCTCTTCCTCTACCGTCCTTCCACCGGTGAAGGGAGAGAACAGCTGGAGGCGAGGACCCCGCCGGGGCATCTGCGCCTGCGGGTTCGCGAAGCAGGGCACGAACTCGTCGATGGTCTGCACGCCGGGGCAGCGCCAAGCGCCCCGACGGTGCGGCCCGCGTATGAAGCCCTACGCGAGGAGCTCCTCGAAAGCCTTCGAACTGCCGCACCGGTGGACGCGGTGCTACTCTATCTGCACGGCGCTCAACTGGCCGAGGGTTACGACGACTGCGAAGGCGACGTCCTCAGTCGCGTGCGTCGCATTGTCGGCCCGGGTGTCCCGATCGGCGTCGAAGTGGACCTGCACGCCAACATCTCCCGCGCGATGGTCGAGAACAGCGACGTGCTTATGACCTGCAAGGAATATCCGCACGTCGACTTCGGCGAGCGCGCCAAGGAGTTGCTCGATCTGATTGAACGCACAGCCAGAGGCGAGGTGCGCCCAGTAGCGGCGTTGCGGCGCGTTCCGATGACAGGCTTCTTTCATACGACCCGGGAACCGATGCGCGGCTTTGTCGACGAGGCGATGGCGCTCGAGGGCGGGGACGGCATCCTCTCGGTCTCGATCGCCCATGGGTTCGGCTACAGCGACACGCCGGAAACCGGCGCGGCCATCATGGTTGTCGCCGACCGCGATATCAGTTGCGCGGATAGTCTGGCTGACAGCCTGGCAGGCCGCTTTTTCGCCATGCGCGAAGCTATCGCCGCTCCCGTGATGCCGCTGGTGACGGCTCTCGAGGAGGCGCTGAGCGCCGGTGCCTTCCCGGTGGTGATCGCCGATACTTCGGACAACCCCGGCGGCGGCGCGGCCGGGGATTCCACAACAATACTCGAGGCGCTCTTGCGGCGTGGCGTTGGCGACGCCGCGCTCGCCCTGCTCTGGGACCCGGGAGCGGTGCGGATCGCGGAGGCCGCCGGCGTGGGGGCGCGTCTGCCCATGAGGGTTGGCGGCAAGGTGGGACCGGGCTCGGGGGACCCGCTCGATGTCGAAGCCGAGGTCACGGCGCTGTCGGACACGGCAACCCAGATGCAGTTCGGCGCGCCGGCGCCGCTTGGCCATGCGGCCGCTCTTCGGATCGACGGCGTCACCGTGATCGTCAACAGCCTGCGCAACCAGGTATTTGACGCGGCCTGTTTTTCGAAACTGGGCGTCGACCCTCGCGCCCAGAAGCTGCTGGTCGTGAAGTCGTCGCAGCATTTCCACGCGGCTTTCGCTCCGTTCGCGGCGAAAATCCTCTATGCAGAAGGCGCGGGCACCGTGGCGACCGACCTTTCGACTTTTCCCTTCAGACGGATCGCCCGGCCGCTCTGGCCTCTCGATCGGCCGCCGTTCGATGCCTTCGGCCGACAATGGCCGGCGTGAGCCCAGCGCCCGCGCGGCGAAGTCGACCGCGGCGGGACAATCGTCAGCAAGCGCTGCTGGAGGTGGCGGCGAGACTCTTCCGGACCCGCGGTTACGAGGCGATTTCCATCCGGGATATCGCCCAGGAAGCCGGCATGCTGCCCGGCTCGGTGTATTACCACTTCCCTTCGAAGGACGATCTCCTGCTCGCTGTTTACGAGGCCGGGATTGACCACCTCCTCGCCGGGGCCAAGGGGGCGCTGGTCTCATCGGATCGGCCGCTGGAGCGCCTTGCGGCCACCTCTCGCGCGCATGCCCGCGCCGTGCTCGGCGGCAGCGACGCCGCCGCGGTCGTGGTCCGCGTTTTGCCGCGCCACGATCGCCTGCTCTATCGGCGTCTGGTGGACCTGAGAGACGAGTACGAAGAGGTCTTTCGCCAGCTCATCGCCGAGCTTCCGGTGGCGCCGGGCGTGAGCCGCAAATACTTGCGGCTCTCCTTGCTCGGGGCGCTGAGCTATGCGCCGGTCTGGCACCACGACGGGCCCGACAGTCCCGTAACCGTGGCCGACCGCCTTCTGGCGTGCTTTGTCGAGGGGGAGCGGCGGAGCTCGTGAGCCAGATGCCCCTTCGCGCGCCAGCCGAGGCTGAAGACGTCGCCCAGACGCGGCAAGAGATCATCGACGCGGCGGCGTTCCTGTTCTCCAGCCGCGGGTTTGAGGCGACGACCATGCGCGATGTCGCGGCGCATACCGGTCGAACTTCCGGCGCGGTCTATTACCACTTTGACTCAAAGGAAGACCTTTTGCTCGCCGTTCACGCCCGGGCGCGAGACTGGGCAGAGGCCATCCTGACGCAGAGCGAGCGAGGGGGCAGAGACCGAGCGTGGCGGCGACTGGAAAAGATGTGCGCCGCGCACATGGAAGCGTTGCTGGGCCGCCCTGACTACGCCGTGCTGGTCAGCGGAGCGCTACCGAGTGATCGCAAGCTCTACGGCCAAGTCGTCGCCATTCGCGATCGTTGGGAGCAGCTCTTCCGCGAAGCCGTCGCGGCCTTGCCGCTGAAGTCTGAATCAGACCGGAAATACTTCCGCTTAGCGCTGCTAGGTGCGATGAACCACGCCCATTTTTGGTTTCGCCCCGATGGGGACCCTCCGGCCGCAATTGCGCGCAAGATCGTGGCGCTGCTGCGTTATCGGGCGCTGAAGTAGAGGTGGGCGGCGCCGCGGAACGAGCCAGCAGCGGCCTATTCCCTCCGATTGTTACGCGACGCGAGGGCATGCTTGCTGTCGACGACCTACACTCGATTTACTGGGAGGAGAGCGGAGCGGCGGACGGCGTTCCGCTCATCTTCCTGCACGGCGGGCCGGGCGGAGCGCTCGGGCCTGTGGCGCGGCAATACTTCGACCCGACCGTCTGGAGGATCGTCTATATCCACCAGCGCGGCGCTGGGCGGTCCACGCCGCGAGGCGAGACGCGGCGAAACACGACGCAGCTGCTGATTTCGGATCTGGAACTCGTGCGGGCGCACTTAGGTATAGAACGCTGGGTCGTCGCTGGCGGATCGTGGGGCTCGACGCTGGCGCTCGCTTACGCGCAGGAGCACCCGGGGGTCTGCCTTGCGCTGCTCCTGAATGGCGTCTTCCTTGGCCGGCAGCAGGACATCGACTGGTTCTTCACCGGCTCCCGCGACTTCTTCCCGGAAGCCTGGGATGCCTTCGTGGGCTTTCTGCCCGAGAACGAGCGCGATGATTTCTTTCATGGCTACGCTCGGCGCATCCTCGACTTTGATCCCGCCGTTCATGGCCCCGCGGTGCAGGCTTGGTCCCTTTTCGAAGGTTCGATCGCAGCGCTCGTGCCGAGTGCGACCGTGTTGGAAACCTTTCAGGACCGGGATTTCGCGCTCTCCTATGCGCGCATGAACATCCACTACTTTTCGAACCGCTGTTTCCTCGGCGCGGCCCCGATCCTGAGTCGCATGGACCGCCTCGCGGATCTGCCTGCGATCCTCGTCCATGCCCGCTATGACCTGGCGACCGCCTACCGCTCGGCTGTCGAGCTTGCTCGCGCTTGGCGTTCCGCCAAGCTTGTGACCGTGGCCGACGCCGGCCACAGCCGTCTCGAGCCAGCGAACATTCGCGCCCTCATTGAAGCCCAAGCCGAGCTTGCCGAGCGCCTGACGCGCTAAGACGGTCGTCTGCTCAAAAAATCCGGTCGCAGAGGCCGCCGTCCACAAGGAAGTTCTGACCGGTCGTGTAGGCGGCCAGCGGACTGGCCAAGAAAGCGCAAAGCGCGCCGAGTTCAGGCGGGTCTCCGAAGCGTCCTGCCGGAATCCCTGCCGCCTGACGCCGCCGCGCGTCGTCGGCCGATCCGCCCGTGCGCCGTGCGGCGGCTTCGAAGACTTCGGCTAGGCGCTCCGTGGCGAAATAGCCTGGTAGAAGGTTGTTCACCGTAACGCCTTCGGCGGCGAAGCGCCTTGCGAGCCCTACCGCCAGCGCTGACAGCGCAGCCCGCGCGGCGCTCGACGCCTCCAGCCCAGCAATCGGCATCATCACGGCTATGGACGTGATGTTTATGATGCGGCCGAAACGGCGCTCGGCCATGCCGGGGGCGATCGCGCGCATCAATTCGAAAGGGGCGCTCAGGTTCATCGTCAGCGCCTGTTCGAGGTGGGCGCCCGACAGGCGATCGATGGGACGGGGCTCGGGCCCACGATTGTTGGTCACCAGGATATCAGGCGCCGCGCAGGCGCTGAGGAGAGCGGCGCGGCCCGTTGCGGTTTCCAGATCAGCGGCGACGGTGAGCGGCCGCCTGCCGGTCGAACCGACAATGCGGTCGGCTGCGCGCCCCAGAGCCGCCGCTTCACGGCCGTTGAGCACAACGTCCGCCCCCTCACCGGCGAGGGCGGCGGCGCAGGCGAAGCCCAGACCCCGGCTGGAAGCGCAGACCAGAGCGCGTTTGCCCTCTAGGCAGAGGTCCACGTCACCTCCGGATCCAGCGGCCATATCGGTCGCGTGAGGCGGCGATAGTCGAAAGTGGTGAAATCGACGCTCGTCGTTCCGGGGACGACCGCATAGATGATCCGGTCCGTCAGCGGACCGAACCGGTCGCGAAAGTGCTGGGCCGATTTGAGAACGACTAGGCGCTTCGCTGCTAGGTCGATGCCAAGACCCGTGAAGCATTCCGGGCTATGGGTCTGCGACCGGGCCTCCGAGAGGACGATATCGACCCCGTTGATCCGCACGGCTGCCGCTCGCCCGAGACGATCCGGCGAGCCAAAGGCGATTTGCGTGAGCTCTTCGTTGAGCGCCGTCACCGTGACTTCGCCATCGAAGGGGTCCCCTGAGAGTGGGCTGGTCTTGCCGCCGATGCGCAACGGCAGCGTCGCGCCGACACCCGCAGCGAAAGCGAAGTCGACGGCGACCGGATCCCAGATCATGCCTAGAGCCGAGTCGGAAATCCCGCGCCGCACGAGCTCATGCAGGAAGAAGGTGGAGTCGTTGGCGGCCCCGCCTCCGGCATTGTCGGCGGTGTCGGCGATGATGGTGAGGCCATCCCTGATGCGGCCTAACTGCGAAAGGGCCTCTTCAAGGGTCGTGCGCGGCGCGGCGATGGCTTCCCGCATCGCGAAAAACTCGGCCGCCAGTTCATCACACAGTTGCTCTGCAAGGGCGGCGTTGTCGTCGGTGGTCACGATGACCGATGAGCTGGTGAAGGGGGTGTCCGCCCAGGGAAAGCCGTGAGCGATGGAGATGTTCAGCACCTCCTGGCGCTCCTCGAGTTTGCGGAGCCGGTCCACAAGTCCGCGCAGCGGCTGGCGCGTGGTGTGGAAGATGCCGATCATCGGCAGCCTGCGGAACGCGCTCAAGGGCCGCACGCGCCCGGTCGCCGCCTCCTCCAGGATGTCCAGCAAGTCGTCGGCGCGTTCGCCGAAGTCGGTGTGGGGATATTCCTTGCAGGCGACGAGCACATCGGCGTTCCTCGCCATCGCGGCCGTGACGTTGCCGTGGAGGTCGAACTCCACCCCAATCGGGACGTCAGGACCGGCAAGAGCCCGCAGTCGGGCTAGGAGGTCGCCCTCGCAGTCGTCATAGCCGTGCGCCAGTTGCGCGCCATGCAGGAACAGCGCGATGACATCGACAGGGAGAGCCTTGGCCAAGTCCCGAACGATCTCGTCGCGCAGCTCCTCATAGACGGCGCGGGCTGCGGGACCGCTCGGGCTCGCAGCTGCGCAGACGCTCTCGAGAACCTCATGGCCGCGCTCGCCCGCCTTGACCGCAAGCGCCCATTCCAGAGCGCCCCGGCGGCCCTCGGCCATCTCGCCGCGCGAAGGCCTATGGAGCAGCCCCTGACGAAAGCTCTCCAGGTTCGTCGGGATCGGCGAGAAGCCGCTGGACTCGTGCACAAGGGCGGCGGCGAAGACTCGCACTAAGCGATGCTCGCGGTAATGTCGGTTCCGGCCGCCGTGAAGCCCTCTGACTGGGTGGCAGGGGGCCTAGAACTTGGCTGACACCTGAACGCCGAATGTCCTGGGCTGTAGGTAGTAGACCGGTTGGCCAAACAGCGGCAGGAAGTTATCGTTTGAAATCGGCTTCGTGGTATTCCAGAGATTATCAAGATAAAGCGCCACCGCGAAATTTCGATTTGAGAACTCGGCGCGGATGTTGCCGAACGAGTACGCGCTCAGCGCCGAGCCGATGACGTAGTGTCCGCCGAAGACCGAGTCCACGTAGGTTCCGCCCTCCTCCAGTTTGGTGTGCTGCGGACCCACGAAAGCGACTACGCCCGACAGATCGAGATCCCAGTCCATAGTCAGCGGGCGGTGGTACCCTCCCGAGAGGCTGACCTGGTACGTTGGGACCGCCGGCAGAGGCGTGCCTGTGTTGGCAACGCCACCGATCTCACCGAGTGTCAGTGGAACGGGCGCGTCCAGATGCGCATCGATCCAAGAGGCGTTCAGCCGGCCCCAGAGGCCGTTGGTGAAATGGTAGTCACCGGTGAATTCGATTCCACGACTCGAGGCCTTGTCGGCATTGGCAACGAAGGTATTGAAACCGTTCGCGGCCAGTTGCGTATACTGCATGTTCGACCAATCGATATAGAAGAAGTCGCCGACGAGTGACAGTTTGTTATCTGGCGACACGTACTTAGCGCCAATCTCGTAATTCTTCGTCCTGTCCGGGTTGTAAGAGGGGTTTGACGGAACAAATTCATTGAATCCGCCGGCTCGATAACCTTCTGAGAAGGTCGCGTACACCATCAACTCGTTGTTCAGCCGACTCTTCAAAGTCACGAGCGGCACGAAGCCATTGTCGCTGTGTTGAAGGGAGACCACGACCGGCATTGTCGCGTTCAACCCAGCCTTTTCATGGAAGTATCGCCCTCCGAGGACGAGCGTCAGCTTGGGAATGAGGTCGTACTCGGCCTGTCCGAAGAAGGCGTAGGTCTGGTACGTCGAAGCGCCGTCCTCTTGCACCAGCACTGTTGGCGGGACCGTAGGCCCGGCTACGGTGAGAACTGTATCGCCCGTTTGGCGGAAATTCTGGAAGAAGAACCCGGCCGTCCAACGGAAGCGCCCGGTTGTGTCGGACGTAGCGCGCAGCTCCTGCGTGAACGTTTCTTCCCTGCTGCCGTTGGCAGTCGTGAAATTGTTTACGAGAGGCGCGAAGAACGGTCCCAGGAGAAACGGTTCCTGGTTCACCATAAACCACAGCTTATGGAATTCGTAGGAACTGGCAGAAGTTATGGTGAAATGATCAAAGTTGTAGGTGGCCGTTATATTACCTAATTGGATATCATCCTTATTCGGTCGGAGGCCCACGTCTTTATTGTGAAAGGCGTCGATCTCGCCATAGCTTGCGTTGTGCACGCCCACGTCGTTGATGACGTATTCGCCGTCGATGGTGAGTCGGTTGGTCGGCGTGAATCGTAAGATCGCCCTCAGCGAGTCGTTCTCGGAATGGTTCGCGTCCTTATCGATGTACGAGGTCACGTAGCGGGCCGGCGGTGGCGTCGTCGGATTTGGAATGGAGACGATTGTCTGGTCAATCCAACCGGCGTTGTAGCGATGCCCAACGACTAGTCGCAGCGCGAGCGTGTCCTTGATAAGAGGCAGATTCAGCATCTCGTCGAGCTTGTAGCCCGTGCCACCGTTCTCGATGGTGTAGACATCGCCCCTGCCGGATGCCTCGAAGTCGTGGGTGTTGGGCCGAGTGGTCACGATATGAATCGTGCCTCCCATTGCGCCTTCGCCCCACAGCGTGCCCTGCGGTCCGCGCAGGACTTCGACCCGGTCGATGTCGTAGAGCCAGATTTCGGGCTGACTACGCTGGTCGGCCTGCGCAATCGGAATTTCGTCGAGATAGTAGCTTACGGCAGTCACGCCGGTCTGCTCGTCGGGAGAGATGCCGCGGATCGTTATGCGGGTTTGACCGGGCGCACGCTGCTGCACTTGAAGACCGGGGATCGTATTTGCGAAAGTCTCAAGGCTGTCTGCGGAGATCTGATTCAGATACGTCTGAGTCAAAACACTGATAGACTGCGGCACGTTCTTTAGTTGTTCGCTGCGCTTCTGCGCCGTGACCACCAGCGCCTCCACCGTAGTCGAGTTGTTTTCCGAAGCGGTGGCGGTCGCGCTCGTCTGCGCCTGGGCGCCGTGTGTCCCGAGCGCCAATACGCAGCTCGCCGTCGTGGCGAGGAGAACCCGTCGGGCCGATGGCTCGAGCGGATGCCGCGCTGAAAACCCCTGCATTTCCAAGACCCCTCCGGTACCCCTCCCGAGCACGCGACGGCGGGCCGCGTGCGATCGGCAAGCTTTGGCCGATTTTCGGGATTTAGCAAGACCTTTTCCCTTGCGCAAAATTTTCCGTCGCCGTATGCGGCCGACGCATTGTCGAACGTGTGCGCGCTCTCGTGCTCAGAGCTCGAGGCCGCCAAATACGGTCCGGCCGACGATGATCTCTCTCGCCCCAATCCAGCTGATACTATCGGGGCGCCGTCCTGTTGGTTTCCCGCTCCTCCTGGGCTTTAGGGCTTGGAGTTGATCGCCGTGTTGACCTACCGCCCCCTGTCAGGATCGTTTGGCGTCGAGGTCACGGACCTCGACGTCGCGCGCGCCAGCGAGGACGAGCTCCGCGAATTGGCTTCGATCTTTTATCGGCGTCAGGTCGTCGTCTTGCGCGGCCAGTCGCTCAGTTTCGAAGCCTTCGACGCACTCACGAAGCAGTTCGGGACGCAGCGGCCCCATTTCCTCGACCACCTGCGCATGCGTGGGCATCCAGCCATTCTCATGCTGTCCAACATCTTCGAGGACGGCCGACAAATCGGCATCTATGAGGGCGCCTGCTTCTGGCACACTGACGTGGCCTACGAGGATCCGCCTAACAGCGCCACGATCGTCTACGCCGTCCGCACGCCCAAGTCGGTCGCGGCCCCGACGTTCTTAGCCGACCAGTTCGCCGCCTATGACGCGCTTCCGGAGCGCACGAAACGTCGCATCGATGACCTCCAGGTCCTGCACCATTACGGAAACCGCGACGATCTCGTGGAAGGCTCGCCCACCGCTGCCGAACGCCTGACTGACGATCAGAAGCGGAGGGTCGCCAACGTCTATCACCCCCTCGTCATGCGCCATCCGGTGACCGGGCGCAGGTCGCTCTACGGGGTCGCCGGCAGCTCCTTTGGGATCCTCGGTATGCCAGACGATGAGGCGCTCGACCTCCTGGGCGAGCTCGCCCAGCACGCCACGAAACCGGAGTTCCTTGCCAAGGTCGATTACGCAGCGGGAGACTTGGCGGCCTGGGACACCTATTCGACGCTGCACAAGGCGCCGGTCGTCCCCAAGGCCGGTCCCGACGATGCGCATGCGCGGCTGCTCTGGCGCGTGAGCGTGACCGGGGTTTCACCCCTCGTTACGCCTCACGTCGATCGTCTTGAGACGGTCGGCTGAGCCGGCCGAGTGGTCCCGATGAGCGTGTTCTCGCACCCGGATTTCGACGATCACGAGGAGGTTTCCTTCTTAAGAGAGCCCGAGTTCGGCCTCTTCGGCATCATCGCCGTCCACAGCACGGCGCGGGGCCCCGCGCTGGGTGGCTGTCGCATGTTTCCGTACACGTCCGAGGCTGACGCGCTCAAGGACGTCCTGCGCCTGTCGCGCGGCATGACTTACAAGGCGGCGCTGATGGACGTGCCACTCGGCGGCGGCAAGTCTGTCGTCATTGGTGATCCACACACGGACAAGACCCGCGAGCTGCTGCTCGCAATGGGAGAGCGCATTGAGCGCCTTGGGGGTCGCTACATCGTCGGAGAGGACATCGGGACGAACCCGTACGACATGGCCATACTTGGCCAGCGAACTCGCGCAGTCAGCTGCCGCCGCCCCGAGGATGGGGGGTACGGCGACCCGGCCCCCATGACTGCGCTCGGGGCTCTGCAGGCCATAAAGGCGGGAATGGCTCACGCGCGGGGCTCGGACGCCCTGAAGGGAGCCATTGTCGCCATTCAGGGCGTCGGAAATGTAGGCCGCAACCTCGGTCGCCTGCTTCGCCAAGAGGGGGCTGAACTTGTCATCTGCGATACACACCGCCCGAACGCGGACGCCGCGCGCGAAGAACTCCAGGCTCGCACCGTCGATCCTGAGGAGATCTACAGTGTCGAAGCGGAGGTTTTCGCGCCATGTGCCGTCGGCGGAACGCTGAACATGGACACCATCCCGCGGCTGCGGGCGAGAGTGGTGGCGGGAGCGGCAAACAATCAGCTTGCTGATCCCGATTGCGGCAGGGCCCTGGCGAAGCGCGGAATCGTCTATTTGCCGGACTATGTCGCCAATGGCGGCGGCCTAATCTCCTGCGCGGCTGAGTGGTATCGCACCGATCCGGCCCGGATCGAGCCCGATGTCCGGGCGATCCGGTCCACGTGTGAACAGATCCTCGCCGAGGCGGTCGAACAGGGCCTGACGACCGCTGAGGCCGCCGACCGCATCGCCCAGAACCGGGTGGCCGAAGCCAGAACCGCTCGCGAGCTTCTGCCAGCAACTCTTGGCTAAGCTCGCTACCCCGACCTCAATCGAGGCGCACTCCGGGGTTATCGCAGAGGCGCGAGGAGACGCTCACCAACGTGCGCCGCGGCCCGCGGACCCGCTAGGAAGTGGTTCCTGTCTGCTCGTAGCCGAGATCGAAACGGAAAAGTCGCGCCTAATAAGGAAGCTCGGACGCGCGTTGCGCGGTTCCGTGCGTTACATCAGTCCGGTTCGCCTAGAGAAAGCCAACCCAAGGGACGGCGGGACCGCACCTAAGGTGCGATGGTAGCCCGATGGTAGCCGGAGCGTAGGTTGCTAGTCGTTAAGTCGTTGAATTCACCGGCGCCGCCTGGGTGACTCGAACACCCGACCTACGCATTACGAATGCGCCGCTCTACCAGCTGAGCTAAGGCGGCTCTCCGGGCCGGCAGCCTGATTACCGCCCCTTGCTGCGGCCGCCAAGGCCGCGGAAGAAGCCGCCGCGCGGGGCCGCCGGGGCGGGGCCGCCGGCAGGCGCCGGCTGCAGGTCCTCGGAAAAATCGCTGTCGTCCAGCACCGGCGGATAGAGATCGCCGGCGGCGGCGGCGGCGACGAAAGCCGGGGAAGCGTCGGCGTAGGCGGCCGGCAGGCGCGGCAGCACCGAGAGCTCCTTCTCGCCGCGCTCGAAGCGGGGATGAGCGAGCTCGCCTTTTTCGGCATAGACGGAAATGACCCGGGCCCAGTCGGCCGGGGAGAAGGCGAAGGCGCGGCCGGCCTCGTCGATGTCGGACCACTCCGGTTCGGCGCCGGCGCCCTCGGCGCGGGCGATCCAGGCGCGGGCCTCGTCGAGGTCGCCCACGAAGACGGCGGCGCGGGCGCGCACGCCGGCAAGGCGCGCGCTCGTCGGTTCTTCGGCCAGCGCCGGGAGCGCGGCCTGGACGGCGGCGGTGTCGGCGGCGATCAGCGCCTTTTCCAAAGCGAGGATCCGCCCTTCGCGCGAGGCCGGCGCGGCGGCGGCGAACTCCCCTAAGCGCCGGGCGCGGTCGGCCGGGGTCTCGTCGGTCTTGAGGTCGCGGAAGGCGAGCCACAGGGCCGGGTGCGGGCGCGCGCGCCAGGCCGCTTCCAGGATCGGGGCGGCGCGGGCGCTGCGCCCCTGGAGCCCGAGCAGGCGGGCGGCGAGGGTGGCGGCGGGGGTGAAGTCCGGCCGCGCCTTGGCGGCGGCGCAGGCCTCCTCGGCGGCGTCGGCGATGAGGCGCGCCTCCCCGGCGTGTCCCGGGGCGCGCGGGCTCGAGGGCCCGGCGGCCTGGGCCGTCTGCAGGGCGGCGCGGGCGCGGCCGGCGACAAGCGGGCTGATGACCTTGCGGTCGAGCCCTTCGGCGGCGAGCGCCAGGGCGCCGGCCCAGTCGGCGCGCCCGAGCGCCTCTTCGAAGAGGGCGCGCCAAGCCCAGGGGGCGGTGTGCGCCAGGCCATAGGCGGCGCGCGCCGCCTCCAGCGCGCCGGCGCGGTCGCCGTCGGCCAGGGCCGAGGTCATCTGGCCGCGATGGGCGGCCAGCTTCATCTCCGGAAAGCCGAGCATGGCGGCGTAGGCGGAGCGGGCCCCGGCGCGGTCGCCGTCGGCTTCGGCGGCCTGGGCCGCGAGCAGGCGCACCAGCTGCGGGCTCTCGTCGGCGAACTCCGCCGCGCGGGTCGCCAGGCGGCGCGCTTCGGCGCCTTCGCCGGCGGCGGCGGCCAGGAAGCCGCGGGTGAGCGCCTGGGCGCCCTGGCGGCGGCGGGCCTCG
>DASYYX010000009.1:0-130048 GCA_035946795.1 Caulobacteraceae bacterium
CCGCATGTGAGGTTGTGCGGACCAGGCGTCCGCTCTCCAACCCGGCTCAGACTGGATCGATCACAGCAGCTGGAAACAATCATGGACCCGACACGCCACCCCCCTTGACCCGCAAAACCCCATGTGAGGGGGGTGCGCAGCAATGGGAAGCTGAGGGGTTAGGCTGTAACCCGATCCAAGCTGGCCGGAGCTGCGGCTACCCCGCGAGGCGGGCGCGGACGGCTTCCAGGCCTTCCTTGGCGCGGCCGGCGTCCGGCGCGCCGCCCTGGGCGAAGTCCGGCCGCCCGCCGGCGCCCTGGCCGCCCATGGCCGCCACCGCCGCCCGCGCCAGTTCGACGGCGTTGAAGCGCTCGCGCGCCTTTCCCGTCACCGCCACGGTGTTGGCGACCTTGCCGTCCATGACGCCGTTCAGCACGATGACCCCGTCCGGGACCTCCTTCTTCAGGCTCTCGGCGATCGGCCGCAGGTCCTTGCCGCCGACGCCCTCGAGGATCCGGCCCAGGAACGCCACCCCGCCGATGCTCTCGGCCGCCGCCGGCGCGCCGCGCCCGCCCACCGCCAGTTCGCGCTTGGCCTGGGCCAGATCGCGTTCCAGCTTGCGCCGCTGCGCCTCCAGCGCTGCCACCCGCGCCGCCGCCTCGCCGACCGGAACCTTGAGCTCCTCGGCGATGCCGCGGCCGACCTCGGCCCGCTCGGTGAGCCAACGGCGGGCGTCCTCGCCGGTCAGCGCCTCGATCCGGCGCACGCCCGCGGCGATGCCCTGCTCGGAGACGATCTGGAAAAGCGCGATGTCGCCGGTGCGGGCCACATGGGTGCCGCCGCAGAGCTCGACCGAGTAGGCGCCTTCGCCCGCCAGCGCCTCGCCCAGCGACAGCACCCGCACCTCATGGCCGTATTTTTCGCCGAACAGCGCCACCGCGCCTTCCGCGATCGCCGCGTCAGGCGACATCAGGCGCGTCTGCGCCGGCAGGTTCTGGCGGATGACCGCATTCACCTCCGCCTCGACCGCGGCGATCTCGCTCTGGGTCATCGGGGCGCCGTGGCTGATGTCGAAGCGGATGCGCTCGGCGTCGACCATCTGGCCCTTCTGGGCCACGTGCGGACCGAGCACGTGCCTGAGGGCCGCGTGCATCAGGTGCGTGGCGGAGTGGTTCAGGCGCGTTCTGGCCCGCCAGTCGGGGTCGACCGTCAGGCGCGCCGCGGCGCCCACCTCGAGGCGGCCCGCGGTGATCCGCAGCCGATGGACGTGCAGCTCGGCTTCCTTCTTGACGTCCAGGACCTCGGCGGCGCCGCCCGGCCAGGTGATGGCGCCGCGGTCGCCGGCCTGGCCGCCGCTCTCGGCGTAGAAGGGGGTCGCCGCGAACACCGCCTCGACGTCCTCCCCCGCCTCCGCGGCGTCGCTTTCCGCGCCGCCCTTGACGAGCGCGGTAACCTTGGCCTCGGTTTCCAGCTCCTCGTAGCCGGTGAAGCGGCTGGGCCCCAGCCGGTCGCGCAAAGCCAGCCACAGCGCCCCTTGCGCCGTCTCGCCCGAACCGGCCCAGCTCTCGCGCGCCATGGCGCGTTGGCGCGCCATCGCCCTCTCGAACCCGGCGCTATCGACGCTGAGGCCCTTGGCCCGCACCGCATCCTCGGTGAGGTCTAGGGGAAAGCCATAGGTGTCGTAGAGCTTGAACGCCGTTTCCCCGGAAAGCACGCCGCCGGGCTCGAGGCCCGCGGTCGCCTCCTCCAGCAGCTCGGCCCCACGCCCCAGGGTGCGCAGGAAGCGCTCCTCCTCGCCCTCCAGCGTCGCCGTGATCAAGGCCCGGGCCCGGCCGAGTTCGGGCCAGGCCGCGCCCATCTCCGCGATCAGGATCGGGACCAGCCGATGCAGCAGCGGCCCCTCCGCGCCCAGCAGATGGGCGTGGCGCATGGCCCGGCGCATGATCCGCCGCAGCACATAGCCCCGCCCTTCGTTGGAGGGGGTGACCCCGTCGGCGATCAGGAAAGCGCTGGCGCGCAAATGGTCGGCGATCACCCGGTGCGAAGCGGCGCGCTCGCCTTCGGCCTTGGTCTTGGTCTCCGCCTCGCTGGCGGCGATCAGGACGCGGAAGAGGTCGGTGTCGTAGACGCTGGTGACGCCCTGCAGCACGCAGGCGGTGCGCTCCAGGCCCATGCCGGTGTCGACGCACGGCTTGGGCAGAGGCGCGCTCTTGCCGTCGGCGAACTGCTCGAACTGCATGAAGACGAGGTTCCAGATCTCCACGAAGCGGTCGCCGTCCTCGTCCGGCGATCCGGGCGGGCCGCCGGCGACGCCCTCGCCGTGGTCGAAGAAGATCTCGGTGTTGGGGCCGAACGGGCCGGTGTCGCCCATCGACCACATGTTCTCCTCCACCGGGACGATGCGCTCGGCCGGGACGCCGGCGATCTTGCGCCACAGGGCCCCGGCTTCCTCGTCGGAGGGGTGGATGGAGATCCACAGGCGCGCCGGCGGCAGGCCCAGGTCCTTGGTGACGAAGGCCCAGGCGTACGCGATCGCTCCCTCCTTGAAGTAGTCGCCGAAGGAGAAGTTGCCGAGCATCTCGAAGAAGGTCAGGTGGCGGGCGGTGTAGCCGACGTTGTCGAGGTCGTTGTGCTTGCCCCCGGCGCGCACGCACTTCTGGTCCGAGGCGGCGCGCGGCGCCGGCGGCTTCTCGGCCCCGGTGAAGATGTTCTTGAACGGGACCATGCCGGCGTTGGTGAACAGCAGGCTCGGGTCGCTGCGCGGCACCAGCGGCCCCGAGGGGACGATCAGGTGGTCGGCGGCCCGGAAGAAGTCCAGGAAACCGGCGCGCAGGTCGGCAAGGGTGCGCATGAGCTCGGCTCTAGCATCCCCCCGCAGCCGAGGCTAACCGCGGAGACCACCGTGGGGCGGTCGCCGACATTTGCCTTGGCTGTCGAGTGAGCTGCGAGCAGTATCGCTGACCTGGGTGGGCGGGATCAGGGGAGCCGACGCGATGACGAGCGTGACCACGCGGGGGGCCAACGGGACCAACGGCGCGCCGGGATCTTATCCGTCCGGACCCGGCGGTAACGGGACCAACGGCGCCTACTCAGGAGAGGCCTATAACAAGACCCAGTCTCCGGCTGACTACGCCCAAGCCTACGGCGGGGCCGGCGGCGCTGGCGGCGCTGGCGGGTCGGCAATGCACTCGGGCGGTCCGGGAGGATCGGGCGGGGCCGGCGGTTCCGGCGGGGCCGCGTTCGCCTACATCGAGAACTACTACTCGAGTTCCGCCCTGACCAAGGCCGACGGTTACGCCGTTGGCGGGGCCGGAGGGCCTGGGGGTCGCGGCGGTTTTGGGTTCCCCTACCATGGCTCGGGAGGCGCGGGCGGGAAGGGCGGCGAGGGCCAAGTCTTTGTCGTCGACGACAGCGGCAAAGGGCCCGCTTACGCCGTCGGTGTCTCCGTGGGCGGCGCCGGAGGGGCTTCCTATGGCGGGACCGCCGGGGGCGCCGGCGGCACAGCCTACGGCTTAGTGGACGCCGTCTCCGCCTACAGGCACGCCGACGCCACCGCCAAGCTGACCGCCATCGGCGGGGTAGGGGGCTATGGCGCTTACCGCGTGACCGGCGGGGCGGGCGGCTCGATCTCCTTGAAGAACCGGGTCGATGGCTCGACCCGCACCGGCTATGTGCTCACCCTCTTCCAGGCTTCCCACGGCGGCGCCGGCGGTTCGAGCTATGAGGGCGCCCCCGGAGCAGGCGGAAGCGCTTACTCCGGGCTGGACCAAACCCTGACCACCAGCATTTCCACCGTAAGCATCACCTACGCCTATGGCGGCCCGGCGGGGAAAGCCGCCGGCAAGGGCAACACCTTGGGCGCGTCCGGCGGCGCCGCTAAAGCCGTCAACAAGATCACCGGGGGGGACGAGACCTACGTGACCGCCGTTGCCGTTGGCGGCGCCGGCGCAAACGCGGTCGGCGGGTACGCCTACGCCTTCGGCGCCAGCTATGGGTACAAGAACACCGAGGCGACCGTGCAGACGACAGGCGGGGTCGGGGGGGCGGGTGCGGCGGGCGGCGGCGCCGCTGCCTCCGGGAGAGTCCGATCGCCTGATGCGGCGGCGGGGGTCGCCAAGGTCCAGGGCGGCCTGGGAGGGACGAGCGGCGCCGGGGGTGGCGCCGGCGGCCAACTCTATGTCACCGGCGGGACGGCCGCCGCCAAGCTCTACGTGACGGGCGGCGCCGGCGGCGCCTGCAACGCCGGGACCGGCGGCGCCGGCGGGAGCGCGGACGGCACGGCCGTCAGCGAAGGCGCGTCAAGCTACTCTGGCGCCGCCACAGCCACGGTTGTTGTGACTGGGGGCGCCGGCGGCGCTTCCAACACTGGGACCGGCGGCGCCGGCGGAGCGGCCATTGGCGGGGTGGTGGTCTCCTCACCGCTGAGCAGGAATCCGACGGCGACGCTCGATCTTGCCGGCGGCGCCGGCGGCGCTGGGGTGGACGGGGGCGCCGGCGGGTCGGCGATCGTCAACGAGCTGGACGTCCACGGCCAGGCTCGTACCCCTGAGGAGGTCCAGTCCGGCCTCTACCTCAACCAGAACGCCTATGGTGGGACGGGCGGCGGCGGCTCGGGCGTCGGCGGCGCGGGCGGCAAGGCCAAGTCCGGCTTCTACCTCAACGACACCCAGAACCTCTACCAGAGCAACGTCCACGCCAGCCTCAATGCGGTGGGCGGCGCGGGCGGGACGGGCACGGCCGGCGCCGGCGAAGGCGCCGCTGGCGGCCTCGCCAAGGCCAAGGGTGAGCTCACAGGCGCCTATCACGACAAGATGACGTCCAAGGCGACCGGCGGCGCCGGCGGCGCCGGCTACCTCGGCGGCGGCAATGGCGCGACCGGCGAAGCCAAAGCGGTGGTCACGGGCTACGACGCCTATGCCTACGCCACCGCGGTCGGGGGCGTCGGCGGTTCGGCGAGCGGCGTGGGCTATAGCGCCGGCAACGGCGGCTATGGCGTCGTCACCAAGTCCGCGGCGACCGCTACTGGCAAATCCGCTCTCGGCGATGGCGGCATCGCCGCGGCCTACGCCGATCAGGTCGGCGGCGCCGGCGGCAAGGGCCTGAAAAGCGCCTTCGCCGGCAACGGCGCGGCCAGCTCGATCACCAACGCCGTATCGGGCTCGGGGGCGATCTCCGTTGTCCTATCGCAGAAGGCCCAGGGCGGCGCCGGCGGCGCCACCTATGGCGGCTACGCCGGCAATGGAGGCGCGGCAAGCTCCTACCTGAGCCTCAGCGGCAGCCTCGAGGCCACCAGCAGCGCCACCGGCGGGGCCGGCGGCGCCGGCCATCCGTACGGCGCCTTCAGCGCGGTTGGAGGCGCCGGCGGCTCAGCCGACGCCACCCTGGTGCTGGGCGCCGGCTCGCAACGTGTCAAAGGCTACGCTGACGCCTACGGCGGCGCCGGTGGCGCCGGCTCGGGTTACGGGGCCGGGGCCAATGGCAAAGCGCGCCTCACTGTCTATGGCGGCTACGTCATCGCAAGGTCAAAGGCCATCGGCGGGGCCGGGATCACCGCCGGCGCGGCCAAGGCCAAGACTACGGCCGGCGGGACTGGCGGCGCTTTCAGCGCTCACGCAAAGACCGCCCCCGCGCCGGGCGAGCTGGTGACCGCTGTCAGCACCCAGGCGAGCGGCGTCGTTGATGGCGTCAGCAAGGCCAAGGCCGAGACGTTTGTGGGCGGTGCGGGAGCCGCCTTCGTAACGGCCGGGCAAGCCGTCGCGCTCGAGACCGCCGCTCCGGAAGCGGCCGCAACCAACGCCGTCCTTGCGGCCAATGCCAAGATCAAGTCGGCGTTCGGCGCTTCGCCCGAGTTCTTCTCCATCGACGAGTTCGGCGGCGCCTACGCCAAGAACGGCGCGGGATCGGAGACGATCACGGCCGGTTCGAGTCTCACCATCGACACCAGCAAGCTTGCCAGCCTCGGCGATCTGGTCGTCGGTTTCTTCGATCCGACTTCCACCGGCGCTGCGGCGGGCGTGACCAGTGTCCAATTCACCCTGACCGCGGACGGGACGAGCGAGATCAGCAAGACCTTTTCCAGCGTCACCGCCGCTAACGCCTATTTTGCCGACAACGCCGTGAACCTCGGCGCGATCGGCCAGGGCGCGCTGAGCGGCTCGAGCCTGACCCTGGTGGCCACGCTCACACTCACCACCGAAGAAGCCGGATCGGGCTACTACTTCGGGATGATCGCCGGCGACCCGCCTGGCCCCTCGCCGGCCGCCTTCGCCGGCGCCATGGCCGGTTTGCGGGGAAGCGCCGAGGCGGCCAGGACCCTGCTTTTTCCGCGGCCCTGGAACCAGGCGACGCTGGCCATCGCCAGCCACGCCCAATCGCCGTGAGGACTGGGCCCGCCGCGGATTACGGCGTCCCCCCTAGCCTGGACCCCAGCTTTTGCCGGATGAGCGGAATGCCTGGGAGCTCCAGCCCGTGGTTTTCGCGCCTTCCGTCGTTACGAACGGCTCGGCCGCCGCCCAAAAAGAGATGAGCCGTTACGCGTCCTCCACCGGGCCGATCAGTAGCTCCTCGTCGATGGCCGCGCCGGCGCCGCGCACCGCCTGCTCGATCTGGCGGGCGATGTCGGGATTGTTCTTCAGGAACTCGCGGGCGTTGTCGCGGCCCTGGCCGATCCTCTGGTCGGCGTACGAGAGCCACGAGCCGGATTTCTCGATCACCCCGGCCTTGACGCCCAGGTCCAGGATCTCGCCGAGCTTGGAGATGCCTTCGCCGTACATGATGTCGAACTCGACTTCGCGGAACGGCGGGGCGACCTTGTTCTTCACCACCTTGACGCGGACGTTGTTGCCGATGACCTCGTCGCGCGACTTCACCGAGCCGGAGCGGCGGATGTCGAGCCGCACCGAGGCGTAGAATTTGAGCGCATTGCCGCCGGTGGTGGTTTCGGGATTGCCGTACATCACCCCGATCTTCATGCGCATCTGGTTGATGAAGATCACCAGGGTCTTGGTCTTGGAGATCGAGGCGGTGAGCTTGCGCAGCGCCTGGCTCATCAGCCGCGCCTGCAGGCCGGGCAGGGAATCGCCCATCTCGCCTTCGATCTCGGCCCGCGGCGTCAAGGCCGCCACCGAGTCGATGACGATGATGTCCACCGCCCCCGAGCGCACCAGGGTGTCGCAGATCTCCAGCGCCTGCTCGCCGGTGTCGGGCTGGGCCACCAACAGGTCGTCCAGGTCGACCCCGAGCTTGTGGGCGTAGGTGGGATCGAGCGCATGCTCGGCGTCGATGAAGGCCGCGGTGCCGCCGCCCTTCTGCACCTCGGCCACCACGTGCAAGGCCAGCGTCGTCTTGCCCGAGCTCTCGGGCCCGTAGATCTCGACGATGCGCCCCTTGGGGAGGCCGCCGATGCCGAGCGCCAGGTCGAGGCCCAGCGAGCCGGTCGACACCGCCTCGATCTCGACCACCTTGCCCTTGTCGCCGAGCTTCATCACCGAGCCCTTGCCGAAGGCCCGGTCGATCTGGCTGAGCGCCGCCTCCAGCGCCCGCTGCTTGTCGCCCTCGTCCCGTCCCACCAGTCTCAGAACCGTGTTGCCGACGCCCACCTTGGAAGCTCCCATCCTATCCTATGATTCCGCGCTCCGAAGGGTCGCGGCCGACGCCCCCATCTGTACCCGTTTTGTTCTCGCCGTCAAGCGGGGCTCTGTCGGGGTAGTGTCTCAGTTCGAATCTGGTTCGACGTCCACCCAATCCGAGGAGGGTTAGTGGACCAAACCAGCTTCAACGGTCTCAGCGAGCACGCCCTCTTTTCCCGTCCCACGGTTACCTGTGGAGCGTGCTCCGGCGGTCGCCTTCAAGCCGCCGCGGCCAGGGCGTCCTTCTCCCACTCCAGGAACTCGGGCTCCTCGAGAAGGCGCGCGGCATAGGCGCCGGCGGCGCCGTCGTCGCCATAGTCGGTCAGCCGGATGCCATAGCTGCGCACCCGGGTCGCCACCGGGGTGAAGAAGGCGTCGGCGATCGACCAGTCGCCGCAAAGGAACGGCCCGCCGAAGCGCTTCAAGAGGCCGCCCCACAGCTCCACCACCCGGCGCACGTCGGTGGCCGTGGCTTCGGTGAGGTCGGCGGTGGTGCGCACCCCAAGGTCCATCGGGCACTCGCCGCGCAGGGAGTGGAAGCCGGCGTGCATCTCGGTGGCGGCGGCGCGGGCCAGCGCCCGGGCCGCCGGATCCTGCGGCCACAGCTTGGCCTGGGGAACCTTTTCCGCCAGGTACTCGCACACCGCCAGGCTCTCCCAGACGACAAGGTCGCCGTCCTTCAGCGCCGGGACCATCCCCGAGGGCGAGCCGGCGGCGCGGATGGCGCCGGGCGAGGCGGTCGTGTGCAGGGTGACGAGCCGCTCCTCGAAGGGCGCGCCCGTGCGCTTGAGCACGAGCCAGGCTCTGAGCGACCAGCTCGACCACACCTTGGTGCCGATGATGATTTCCATGGGCCGGCTCTAGCGTCCATCTTCGGCGGCGGGAAGCGGCCGGTTTGGTGGCGGCGCCTGGGCCATCGCGGTCTATGATCGGAGCAGGCCCGAGACGGCGGCGAAACGGAGCAAACGGGCGATGGCGGTGCTGGAAAAGACGATCGAGGCCCCGGCGCGGATCACCCACGGCGACCTCGTGGTCTCGGACGGCGTGCGCATCCACTGGATGGAGGCGGGCGCGGGCGTCCCGGTGGTGCTGCTGCACGGCTACACCAGCTGCTGCGACGCGGCCTGGTTTGCCAACGGCCTCGCCAAGGAGCTGGCGCGCGACCACCGCGTCATCGGCATCGACGCCCGCGGCCATGGCCGCAGCGACAAGCCGCTCGATCCGGCCAAATACCCCGGCGACCGCATGCCGGCCGACGTCGTCGAGGTGCTCGACCATCTGAACGTGGAGAAGGCGCACTTCCACGGCTATTCCATGGGCGGGGGCATTCTCGCCCATCTGATGGCCCGCCATTCGGAACGTTTCCTCTCCGCCAGCTTCGGCGGCTCGGGGGTGCGCGAGGAGGACGAGGGCCTGGCGGCTCAGGCGACCGCGCGCGATCCCCAGGGCCATGATCCGCAGCAGGCGGCCGGCCAGCGCGCCTTGCGCGAGCGCGCCGACCGCGACGACGAGGCGCTGAAGTGCGTGCGCGAAGGGCGTCTGGCCAAGCCCTCGACCGCCCCGCCGCTCGATCTGACCGCGATCGCCTTCCCGATCCAGGCGATCAACGGCGAGTTCGACGCCCCGGTCTCCAAGACCCAGCGGCTGGCGCGCGAGGCCAGGGACTTCACCAACGTCGTCCTGCCCGGCCGCAGCCACAACACTGTGACCACCTGGCCGTTCACCCCGCGCCTCTATGTCGAGGCCATCGCCGCCTTCGTGCGCGCCCACGATCCGAAGTAGCGCATGTCGGCGAGGCTCCGCGTGCGCGCCCTTGACCTTTCCCCGCCGCTCGAGGACGACGGCGCGCACCGCGACATTGCGCCGAATTAACTGCCTGGGCCGTCCTCGAACCGCTATCGGCCGCCCACGGGTTCTTGAGGGCGGGCGGGGGTGTCGCGAAGCATGACAGAGCCGATCCGATCGGGGCCCAAGGTCGCGACAGCCGTGGCCGGCCTGACCGCGCTCGTGGGCGCCTCGGCCCTGGTCGCGGCGGCCGCCTCGGCCCAGTCGCCACCGACGCCGCGCCCGCTTCCACCAGGCAATCCGGGCGAGGTGATCTTCAAGGCCCGTTGCGCCAGCTGCCACGAGCCGGCGGTCGGCCGCGCCCCCGACCGCGCGCGCCTCGCGGATCTCGGCCTCCTGGAAGTCTACAATGAGCTGAAGAACGGCTCGATGCGGCCGATGGCCGAGGGCTTGAGCGACGCCCAGATCGGGGCCGTCTCGGCGTACCTTGCGCCGCCTCCTGAGGGCGCGGCCGCGACCGCGCTGACGCTTGCCGCCCCCTCGGTTCAGCCGCCCGATCCGCCCATGTGCGCCAAGCCCGATCGCTTCGCGATCCGGACCGGCGACTGGAACGGCTGGGGTCGCAATGCGGCCAATTGGCGTTTCCAGCCGACCCCTGGGTTCACCGCCGCCCAGGCGAGCCGGCTGAAGGTCAGGTGGTCGTTCGCTTTCGCGTCCGGGAAGTATGGCCAGCCGACAATCGTCGGGGGCCGCGTCTTCCTGGGGGGCTCGAGCGGGCGGATCTACGCGCTCGACGCCAGGACCGGATGCCTCAGGTGGCGGTACGACAACGGCGCGCCGGTCCGGACCACGATCAGCATCGGGCGGCTGGCGGCCGCGCCGAGCGGCTATGCGGCGGTCTTCGGCGATTTCAGCTTCGGCGCCTCGAGCCATGAGGAAGTCGCGCTCGACGCGGTGTCGGGCAAGCTGATCTGGAAGCAGCAGATCGAATCCCACCCGCTGAGCCTCCTCACCGGCGCCCCGGCGATCTATGGCGGCCGGGTCTATCAGCCGATCTCGTCGGCGGAGGAAGTGACCGCTGCGGCCGCGACCTATCGGTGCTGCACCTTCCAAGGCGCCGTCGTGGCGCTCCAGCTTGCCACCGGCAAGGTGCTCTGGAAGACCCACACCATCTCGACGCCGCCGGCGCCGTCGCACGCCAACCGTGCGGGCGTGCAGATGATGGGGCCTGCGGGCGCGGCGATCTGGTCCGCGCCCACTATCGATCCGAAACGCGGCCTGCTCTACGTCGCGACCGGCGACTCCTACACCGACGTCGGCGACGATGGCTCCGACTCTGTCATGGCGATGGATTTGGTCACCGGCGCGGTCAGGTGGCGCACGCGGGTGACGGCCGGCGACAACTACATGAGCGGTTGCGAGGCCGCGCCGCTCGTCAACTGCCCCAGGCCGCTCGGCCATGATTACGACTTCGGCGCCTCGCCCATTCTGCTGACGCTGCCGGGCGGCGCGGACATCCTTCTCGCCGGACAGAAGTCCGGGTTTGTGTACGGCCTCGATCCGGCCACCGGACGCCTGCTCTGGAAGGCCAGGCTGGGCGAGGGCGGGCCGCTGGGCGGGGTCGAGTTCGGCATGGCCAGTGACGGGCGCCGTCTCTTTGTCGGCAACGCCGACGCCTTCATGCCTTCCCCGCCCGGGAAGCCGGGCCTCTTCGCCATCGATCCGGCGAACGGGCGCCGGCTGTGGTTCTCCCCCTCGCCGCATCTCGCCTGCGGCTGGACCAGGGGCTCGCCCTGCCTGAACGGAATCTCGGCCGCGCCGACCGCCATCTCGGGGCTGGTGTTCGCCGGCGACCTGAACGGGCGCCTCAGGGCCTATTCGGCGGCGGACGGGCGCGTCGTCTGGGAGATCGACACCGGTGGGCGGACCTTTGGCGCCGTGAACGGCGGCCCTCGGGCCGGCGGCAACATCGACGGGCCAGGACCGGTGGTCGCCGGCGGCATGCTCTACGTGATGTCGGGCTATCAGGGCTCGCTCGGCGGTTCCACCGCGAACGTGCTGCTCGCCTTCTCGGTCGACGGCAAGTAGCGCGTCGGTGCGAGGTCGCAGGATGCGACACCGTCCGGCGACCCCCGATCCCTGCCTCGAAAAAACGTCCGCAATCCGGGCGCGCCGCTCGCGACGGACAGCGGGACGTCCGTGGCTTTGTCGTGACCTGCAGCCGACAGCCGCCCGGCTGGTCCTATGATCCGGCCCCTCTCGTTCACATCGCAGGAGACTCTTCGTGGCCGACTTCGATCTTGCCGCCCTGTGGGACGCGCACTGCCGATGCGAGTTCGAGACCCGCGACGTGGACGGCGCCATGGCGACCATGGTCGCCGAGCCGTACGTCAATCACATCCCCACCATGACCGGCGGCGTCGGGCGCGATGAGCTGAAGCACTTCTATGCGCGCCATTTCATCGGGGCCAATCCGCCCGACACCCGGCTCGTGCCGATCAGCCGCACGGTGGGCGCCGACCGGGTGGTCGACGAGATGCTGTTCTGTTTCACCCACACCTGCGAGATCGACTGGATGCTGCCTGGGCTCGCCCCGACCGGCCGGGCGGTGGAGGTGCCGCTCGTCGCCATCGTCCAGTTCCAGGAGGGCAAGGTGGCGCACGAGCACATCTACTGGGACCAGGCCTCGGTCCTGGTCCAGATCGGCGTCCTCGCGCCCGACGGATTGCCGGTCGCGGGCGTCGCCACCGCCCGCAAGGCCATGGACAAGACCCTGCCCAGCAACGCTCTCATGAAGGCGTGGTGAGGCGAGCGCGGGGCGTCGGCAGATCGCCTTCCGGTCCAGGCGATCAACGGCCGGCTCGACGCCCCGGTCCCCATGACCCGGCCGCTGGCGCGCGAGGCCAGGGGCTTCACCAACGTCGTCCTGCCCGCCCGCAGCCACGGCGCCGTGGCCGCCCGGCCGTTCACCCCGACCCCTGCTTCGAGGCCATCGCCGCCTTCGTGCGCGCCCACGATCCGAGGTAGCGCATGTCGGCGAGCGTCCGCTCTCGGCCAAGCCGCCGAAGCCCGCTCCCTTGCCACCCTTAGCAGACCTCGCCGACTGCTTTAACTTCGCTGTCGAGAGGTTTGGGGAGGGGTGGCGTGGACAAGATCAATCCGGGGACGGTGATCCGCCTCTGCAAGGCGAGCCTGGTGGCGGCTATGGGGCTGCTCCTGGGACTCGTCGCCTTCAACAACATCGTGGACTACCGCGACAACTGGACCTTCGTGCAGCACGTCATGGGGATGGACACCGTCTTCCCCGACTCCACTCAACGGTGGCGGGCAATCCATTCGCCGCAATTGCAGCACTTCTTTTATGTGGCGATCATCGCAACCGAGGCGCTGAGCGGCGTACTGCTCATGCTCGGCGCGGCGGCCCTGTTCCGCCAAGCGCGCGGCGAGAGCGGGTTTGATCGGGCCCTTGCTCTGCCTGTCGCGGGGCTCACCATCGCGATGCTCCTTTACGGTGCGGGCTTCGTCGCTGTCGGCGGCGAATGGTTCCTGATGTGGCAATCGAGGTCCTGGGGCGGTTCCGATGCCGCCGCCCGGTTCTTTCTTCTGAACGCCACTGTTCTGATCGTCCTGCTCGCGGGTCGGGCGCCAGCGGGTGCGGAGCCGTGAGAATTGGTAGCGTCGATGTATGCAATCCACCTGGCCGGAGACTCGGGCGCGTCCGATTTCGGTGCTGAGCCTAAAGCCCGCTCCCGACCCCAAGTCGGAAGTTCGGCGGGTCGGCTCTGACGCGTGTCGCGGAAGCCGACATTCAAAGCTGAAGCCGGATGTCCGCTCGCGGGACAGAGGCTCGCGGCTGCATTCGGCCCTAAGCGAGGCTGCGTGTGTCGAAGTGAAGGCTTCAGCTTTCGAAGCCGGCTTTCGCGAGGCCCTGTCGTAGGTGTTGTTTGTCGGCCTGAGTGCGGAAGTGATCGAAAATCAGTGAGGACGACCTTAATTCTTCGAGATCGGTGCGAAGGGCCCCCGCCTCGGCGCGGCGTCCAAGCTGACCGTAGCAGGCCAGGAGCATGAGTGCGTAGCCCCTGGCGGTCGGGCGCAACTGGACTGCTTCGATGAAGTGGTTGGCCGCCTCCTCGTACCGGCCGAGCATGTACAGGCTGTCGCCGATCACGGCGAGGAACTCCGGGCGCCATTGGGAGCGCGGGTCCAGTCTCAGCCCCATCCGCGAGTCCGCCAGGGCTGTGTCATGGCGACCTGCGCTCATCCCGAGGCGTCCTCGCGCCGCCCAGGCGATGGAAGCGCCGGGGTTCAAGGCCACCGCCCGCTCGGCGGCCGGACGAAGGGACTCCACGTCCTCGCCGATCACCGCCAGGATGTAGGCGATCCAGCCCAGCGCTTCGCCATCGCCCTGACCGGCCCGCAACCCTCGGTGGCCGAGGTCGACCGCCTTCTCTCGAAGGGATGCATCCGTGCGCCCGGTCCAGATCCACAGCAGGCCGTTGGCCATGCTGCCGAGCTGGAGGGATCTGGCGTGGGTGGCGTCGAGATCGAGCGCACGATCGGCGAGCACGGTCGCTTCGCGTAGCTTGTCAGCGGTGAACTGCCCGATCACATTCAATCCGCGCAGATACAGCTCGTAGGCGCCGAGTTCGGTGGTCGGCCGCCGGACGGCGCGCCGGGTCTCGACCTCGGCGATGCTGGGCGCGATCTGGGCCGCCACCGCGGTGGCCACGGACTCCTGGAGGGCGAAGACATCCTCGAGGTCGCCGTCGAACCGCTCGGCCCAGATCTGCGCGCCATCGACGGCGTCGGCCAGTTGCGCGGCGATGCGAAGGCGGTTCGTCGACCGCCTGACGCTGCCTTCGAGCAGGTAGCGCACGCCGAGTTCGCGGGCGATCTGCCCAAGGTTCCGCTCGCGCCCCCGATAACCCTGGCTCGATCCGCTGGCGATCACGAACAGAGAGGAAAAACGCGTCAGGGCGGTGATGATCTCCGTGGCCATGCCGTCGGCGAAATAGGCCTGGTCGGGATCGTTGCTGAGGTTGTCGAACGCCAGAACGGCGATCGAGGGCTTGTCCGGCAGCGCCGTGGCCGCAGCGGCCTCTGCCGACGCGGTAGATGAGGTCGGCGACGAATCCCCGATCAGTTCGGTGAGGCTGTTGGCGACCTTTCGCCATCCGGGATGGTCCGCCTCACCCGTCCACCCGGCCATATCGGCGCATTGAATGCGGTTGAACGGCATGGGCAGCGCGGCGCCGTCGACCGTGAGCTGCACCAGCGTACCTGCCTCGCGGGCGATGTCGGCCTCCGCGCGGACCCACTGACTCTTCGCCGCCTCGGCCGACCAGATCACGACCACCGCTCTGGCTGCGCGCAGCCGTTCCTCGATCACCTCCGAGTAGTCGCGATGCGCCGGCAATTCGTCGTCGCGCCAGACGCCGTAGCCCAGCCCGCGCAGGGCCTCGGCGACCTGCTTGGCCTGGCCTTCCGTCGAGCGGGCGTAGGAAATGAAGATGTCCGACATGCGCACGCGACCCCGGCCTTGGTCGCCGGCGCGACCTTATCGAGCGCTGTCGCCGTGAGGCAAGGGGATGGACCTCGGCCCCTCGGCGTCGGCGGCGCTATTGTCCGCCTTCACCCGACTCGGACAACGTCCGCGATCCGCGTGGGTCGCTCTTGGCCGCCGGTGGCCGCCCCGCCGGGTTACGAGCGCGGGACCGACCGGCGCGGACGATCGGCCCGGGCGCCTTCAGGCTGGCGGGCTCGCCGCCAACACCACTTTGGCGATGCGTTGTTCGAGTTCGTAGGCCCCGCCAAACGTGTTCGCCACAACGGCGATGGTGGTCCGATCGTCCGGATAGATGGAAAGCGCCGCCTGAAAGCCAGGGATGCCGCCCTCGTGTCCGATCCGGCGATGACCCTCGAAGCTCGTGATCCTGATGCCCAGGCCGTAGTCGCCCGCAAGCTCGGAGGGGTCCTTGTTCACTTTGTTGGCGCTTGCCAGGCGCCCATCGGACAGGCGCGCCGGCGTCGTCATCTCCCGCCAAGACCTGGCGTCCACGACCCGGCCGCTCGTCAGCGCCTGCGTCCACTTGGCCAGGTCCATCGCCGAGGACCGAAGCGCGCCGGCGCCGCCGGCGTTGGTCAGCGAAACGTACCACGGCCAGACGAACCACCGGTCGGACCACGGCGCCTGCGCATAACCCTCGGCGCGACCGGGCGCCGCGTCCGAGCCGTCATCGATCGCGGTCTCGTTCATGCCCAGCGGCGCGAAGAATTGGTCTCGCAGGTAGATGCCCAACGCCTCGCCGGAGACCTTCTCGACGATGGCGCCGAGAAGAAAGTAGCCGGAGTTCGAGTAGCGCCAGGCGGTCCCCGGCGGAAAGTCGTAAAGGGGTCGCTGCCTGGCGATATGATCCACCCACCGAGCGGTCGTGTGGGCCCGCATCAGTGTGAGGGCGGCCAACGGATTGGAGCCGATCACATCGGTGTAGTTATGGATGCCGGAGGTGTGCGTGAGCAGCTCGTATAGGGTGACCTCGCCGGCGCGGGGAAAAGCGGGAAAGTATTTGCAGAGGCGATCGCTCGGCGAAAGTCTTCCCTGTTGGGCCAGTCTCAGGATTGCGGCCGCGGTGAATGGCTTGGTCACGGAGCCGATTCGAAACGGGGTTTCGGCGGTCACGGGCGGACCGTTCGGGAGGCGCTGCACCCCAAAGCCGCTCGCGTAGACGACGGCCTGGTCCTTCATGATGACTGCAGCGGTCCCCACCGCGCGCCTCGATGCGATCCAGTCGCACGCGATGCGGTTGATCTCGTCCATTGTCGGCCCCGGCAGGGCTGCGACGGTCAATGCCTGCGCCACGCGTCCATCGGTCGGCGCGCGCCACACCAGGCGAGCGCGGCGCAGGCGGCGAGCGCCGGCGCCGCCCGCCGGCGCCTGAGGACCCGGCGCAAGCGCAGCGCCGAGCTTCGCCCAAGCGCGCCCCGGTCCGGTATCGCGTTGCGTGACCGACGGCGGCCTGTTCGGCGGCGGCTCGTCATCCATACTGCGGACGCTAAGGCGCCATGGGGCGTCGACCTAGTTACGACCGGTTAAGCACCGGCGGGCCCGTCCGCCGGCGCGGGCATGGGCCTCTGTTGTTTGTCTCTGCGGGCGCGTCGCCGAGGGCGCTGTGCCCCTGGCAGGCGCAGGCAACGCCGGCCGTGCGGCGGCGCCGCCTCGGGATGAGCCGAGACCTTTCGCGCCCGATAGTCCGCAATCCTCCACCACAGCCCATCGGATCGTCCGATCTCTGAGGCAGCTCGGCGCCATGAGCCGACATTGGCTTTCGGCCAAAGAGCAGATCTTGTCTTCAAGGGACCATCAGGCAACGAACGGCCCGTAGCCAGACCGGGCGCCCCGGTGAGCCGCGACGCCCTGCTTCTCGTACAACGGCATCAGCTGGTCCATGCGCTGATCGGAGTTGCACCGCTCCTTGCCCGCGAGGTGCAGCGCGAGATCTTCAAAGTGCATCTGCATGCCGGCGCCGAATGCGGCGATCCACTTCAACGGCAGTCCCGCCTCTAGGTGAGCGCCACGACGGCGCCGTCGCCGTCGGCGGTGCCGGTCACATCGATGACGGCCGTCCTTGCCGGACTCGTCCAGGCGCGTCACCCGGAAGTGGGTCGGCGCCTCGCACGCGTCGGTTTGGCTGTCACATTCCGCTCCGCTGGCATGGTAGCGCGCGTGATGGGCGCCGCCGAGCTCGAGATCGCCCGTGAAGTCGCCCAGCCACTGCGCCAGCCTGCCTTTGTCGGTCAGCGCGGCCCAAACGGTGTTCGCACCTGCGGCTGCGAGCGGCGGAATGAGCGCGGGCCGGCTCGGCGACGCGCGGCCGCGGCCGCACGGCCGGCGTTGGCCACAGCTGCGCGCTCCCGGCGCGGAGCGGCTGCCCAGTTGAACGCGCCGGCTCTTGAAGATGCGCGGCGCGCCGCGGGGCCAAGCTGCTAAACTGCGGTTGCGGACAGTGGCGACGGAGTTCGGACGACCAACAACGAGGAGGACAAACCTCGGCTTCTGGGTGAGCTGAGGTCTGTAGGGGGGCCGGCATTGTGGTCATGCAAGACCGCTACGCCCGCCGGCCAGAGCATTTCCCGGTTACTGCGGTGCGTATCCGGCGTGGCGGAAGTAGTTGGCGCAGTCCTGTGGCGTGAGGGCGTGGAGCAAGTGGCCGATGCGGTCCCGCAGGGCTGGAGCGGTTCTTTCGGCGGCGGCTTCGGCGGCGGAGATGGTCTTTGGGGTCTTTCGGGACATGGGCCGCACGGAAGCTAAGCGCTGAAATTCAACTTCAAACCCGGTTCCGGCCAGCGCATGCGAATGAGCCTTCCCGTCTCGGACAGAGTGATGAAGGCCTCACACATGTCGGGGCCACCGAAGCATATGTTAGTCGTCATGCGGTCCGGCAACGGCGTCTGGCGGCACGCGCCGGTCGGCGTCATGACCGTGATCCCGTGGGCGAGCGAAGCGATACAGATGTCGCCGTTGGCCTGCACGGCGAGGCTGTCGAAGAACGCACGCCCTGGCGCCGCGCCCACTAGGCGGCCGCCCCGGCCCCCTTTGACGACCTGACCAGGGCCCACGAGATCGAAGGCGATGAGCCGGCCGGTATAGCTCTCAGCGCTGTAGACGGTCTTCTCATCTGGCGAGAGCCCGATCCCGTTGTAGCCGGTGCCGCCAAACGAAATCTCATCGGCACGCGAGCCATCGGCTTTCGCGTAGTAGATGCCGCTGAGGTGACGGGTGCGTCCGGTGGTTCGGCCGAAATCGGTGAACCAGAACCCACCTTGCGCGTCGAAGACGATGTCGTTGGGGGCGGAGAGGAGATTTCCACCGATCGTGTCATAGAGGCGCTCGGCTCTGCCCGTCGCCAGATCAACCCGGTCGATACCGCCCTGGACCGCTGGCCGCGGGCCCCCAGCTATGCCACCGCCGCCATTGTTCGCCACGTAGACGGCTCCGTCCGGTCCAAGTGCTGCGCCATTGGGCCCCCCGCCCAGATTGCACACCACCTCCACTTTGCCGTCCCAGACCCGCGACAATGTCCCACGCGCGATCTCGACCAGGATGATCGAGCCGTCAGGCATGGCGATGGGGCCTTCGGGGAATTGGAGTCCTTCGGCCAGCACATCCGCGGTCATGTTGTTTCTGCTCCGAAGAAAGTGTTCGAGTGCGAATTCAGCTGCGCCCAGATACGCCTAACTCGAGTGACCCGCTGGTTTCCCCAGTTCATGTGCTCGATGAGCTCACTTTCAGGCATTCACTCCAAAGGCACGGGGAGCCGCAGGCCGTTCACAGACACTAGCGGCCCTTACGGCGAACACCATGCTCTCCAACAGCACCCTCCAGGTCGAACGCGATCACACGCGTCACCGATCACCCAAATATAATTCACCAATCCGGAGGAATTATATGCGCTTGCGCGCAAATCTAACCGCGTGACATGATCGTGTAAAGTAAGATCCGTGTAGATTTCTATATTTTCACGGTCTTCGCTTGCCGGATGGTAGCACACTACAGCCTCACTGATGCGCGGATATAATACTACAGCGGCTGTCGGTGAATTAAGCACAAATATAATTAGCCAATTGCGTGATCCATAATATTCGAGCCGTCGAATGGGAGGCGGCTCAACTGTAAACCGGGGCACACTAAATGAAACATCTGTTGGCTGGAGCCGGCCAGGCTGCCGAAATCGAAGTGGGCGTCCGCGCAGTGCGTTCGTCCGATCTGCCAGATCTGACGCGGGCGATAGCCAGGGCTCGTCCATCGTTTGGTCGCGGGCTCCGCGAGCCCGGGTCAAACCGCGCGATGCTGCTCGCCGGCGTGGCCGGCGCCAGCGTCATGGCGGGCATGCCGTGTTTCGCCGCTACCTCAGACGCCGCGGCGACCGGCGCCCCCCCCAGCGTTGCCGAGCTTGTGGTTACCGCCACGAAGATGGGTTCAACGGCCGTCCTCAAGGCGCCCATCTCCGTTCAGGCTATTTCAGGCCTAAAGCTGCAGGCAGAGGGCGAGACCGGCTTTATGGACGTGGCCGGTGAGATCCCGGGCTTGTCAATAGAGGACCTTGGTCCGGGCGACCGCAAGTACGTGATGCGCGGCATTACCTCGGTGGGCGAGTCGACAACGGGCGTCTATTACGACGAAGCAGTGATCAGCGGCTCCAACGCCAACGACGGCGGCGGCTTCGAGCCCGACATCCGAATGTATGATCTAAGCCGCATCGAGGTGCTGCGAGGACCGCAGGGAACGCTCTACGGCGCCGGGTCGATGAGCGGCACTATCCGCTTCATCACGAACAAGCCCAATCTCACTGACTTCGGCGGCTACATCACCGGCGAGGTGTCGGACACCAGTCACGGCTCGGCCAACTACGACGCCGACGGCGAAATCAATTTGCCGATTGTCGCCGGTAAGGCGGCCCTACGTCTTGTCGGCTGGGAGCTCGACGATAGCGGTTATATCGACCAGATCCGGGTCGGCGCCGGGACGCCGGATCCGCTCGGGTTAGTCAAGGGTGTCAACAACGACCGTGTGCAGGGCGGCCGCGTCAGCTTGAGAGTTGAGCCGATCGACAACCTGACCATCGACGCGACGTACACCAATCAACAAGAAAACTCGGCTGGCTCGTCCCGTTACACGCCACCGGGGGTGATGGCCTTCCAGATTGCCGGGACGCCGCCGACCGAGGGATGCGATCTCTGCAACACGGACGCCAACCGTAGTCCATGGCAAGATCATCTCTGGGTCTTGGGGCTGACGATTAACTACAAGACCCCGTGGGGAACTCTGACCGGCACGACCAATCAGTACGATCGGCATTACATATACAACATCGATAACACGACGATCCTGAATTTCATCGGCTTTCCTATTAACGCGGAAGCCCAGGAGCCAACGGAGCGGAGGGTGAATTCGAGCGAAATCCGCTTCGCTTCTGACTTACACGGTCCAGTCAATTTTGTCGTTGGCGGTTTCCGCGAGTACGAGACCGACTACCTTCAAGTCGCGCTCATCACCACCAACGGTCAAGGCTACCCCACCGGCCCGTTCAGCCCGCTGAACTCCGAGGACGCGTTTCAACATCCTGGCGTCGGTGATACCTTGTTCGGCCGCACGGATTTCCGCAGGACCATTCAGTACGCTGGCTTCGGCGAGGCGACCTGGACGGTCACGCCGAAGCTGAAATTGACGGGCGGTCTGCGGTACTTCTGGGAACATCTTGAGGGCGTTCAGGAGCAGACCCATCCGTTTGGTGGGTTTCCTCCCAGCGAAAGCGGCGTGCCTGTGCCGAACCAGCCCGCGTCCTACAGCAAGGTCACCTACAAGTTCAACGTTAACTATCAGTTCAATGACGAATTGTTGCTCTACGCTACTGTGTCTTCAGGCTTTCGGGGCGGTGGTTTGAATCCAGAGGGCCCAATCTTTCCCGTCCCCCCGTCTTTCGGCCCTGACTCACTTTGGAATTATGAAATCGGCGCTAAGGGGACGTTGTTCGATCACCGTCTCGACTATCAGGTCGACGCGTATTTGATCTACTGGAACAACATCCAGGTGAATCTAACTACGAACTCGGGAGCTGCCAATTACACCGGCAACGCCGGTGACGCGGTCTCAAAAGGTTTCGAGTTCGAGTTCCAGGCCCGGCCGATCCATTACCTGACGGTCGACCTCGCGGGGTCGTACCAGGACGCCCATCTGACGAAAGGCTCCCCTCCGGACCAACGGGCCGCCAATCCAACGCTCGGCGCCACTGGCGACCAGCTGCCGGACGTCGCGCCGTTCCAGTTCGCCCTTGGCCTGACCTACGCCGCGCCTTTGGCCCTACCTGGCAACTGGACCGGGACCTTGGGAGCGGACATCACCTACCGCGGCAGGGCAAACGCCTATTTCGCGGCCAATCCGTTCAACATTACTTTGGACCCCTATACGCTGCTGAATCTTCGCGCTGGCGTTTCGAACGGGACCTGGACTGCGACGGCCTTCCTGGACAACGTTAGCGATGCGCGCGCCCAGATCTCGGCTATCAATTCCCCCCAGGACCCACACGCTCTCCTGACCGTGCGCCCGCGCACCGTAGGCCTGCGGATCACGCGGAACTTCTGAACGTGAGCGCCTCGTCACCGACGATTGCGGATCTTCCAAGGGGGGCCATGCCGGCGAGATCGGCGGTGGGGATGCCCTCGCCAAAGCTTCTCACCAGGGCGGCTGGCGGGCTTTGACGAACCCAGCCTCGTCATTCGACGAGTCCTTATTCGGAGTTTGGCGACGTGCCCCTAGCCATGATGGACGCCGATCTCAGCAGCTTGATCGAACCCACGCGGGTTAACAGTCGCCTCTACACGGATCCGACCATCTTCCAGAGGGAGATGAAGAAGATCTGGTATCGCACATGGGTCTATGTTGGCCATGCAAGCGAGATTCCAAACAAGAACGACTACGTCACGAAAAGTATCGGACCGACCCCCGTTCTAATGGTGCGGGATCATACCGGCGAGATTAGGGTCCTCCTGAATAAATGTCCTCATCGGGGAAATCAGCTCTGCGCGTATAGGGAAGGCAACGCGAGAACGTTTACGTGCCCGTATCACGCCTGGACCTTTGCCAACACTGGCGAGCTGATCGGCTACGCGATGCCCGACGGCTATGAGGGCGTCTCGAAAGTTGGGGTCGGACTGGGTAAGGCCCCCCGGGTCGAAGCCTATCGAGGCTTCGTCTTTGCCTCGCTGGCGGGCGATGGTCCTACGCTTGAAGAGCACCTAGGAGGCGCGAAAGCCGCGATCGACCAGCTTTGCAACAACTCGCCGACCGGCGAGGTGGAACTTACCGCGGGCTTCCTACAGCATCGGACCAAGGCGAACTGGAAATTCCTGACGGAGAACGAGACCGACGGGTATCACCCGGGCTCCGTGCACAGGTCGATCTTCCAAGTGGCCAGGAGCGGCATCGCAAACTTGTACAGCGCGGAGTCGACCGCTCTAACCAGGGACTTTGGCAACGGTCATACGGAATTTGACCTGCGTCCAGAATGGCGTCGGCTCGGAGAGCCTTTGACTTGGTTCGGTACGACGCCGGAACGACTGCCTGACTATGTGACCTCGATGAATGAGGCTTACGGGCCCGAGCGCGCCCGAGAGATCATGATCGACGGGTCGCCGCACATTATGATTTTCCCGAACCTATTCATCGCGGAAATTCAGATCTTCGTGCTGCAGCCCGTTTCAGTGGATGAGTCCATCCAACATGTGACAGCAATACAGTTCAGGGGCGCCCCCGATATCAACCGTCGCTTACTCCAGCAGACAATGGGTTCGGTTGGCCCGGCGGGTTTGCTGCTTGCTGACGATACAGAGATGTACGAACGTAATCATCGGGGGGCCGTGGTACCGGATCCCGAATGGCTGGTGCTGACGAGGGGTCTGCATCGCGAGCGCCGGGACGAAAATGGCTACCTCGTTGCTCACGCTACAGATGAGGTGCCACAGCGGGGCATCTGGCGGCACTACCTCGAGTTGATGCAGGACTGAGGCCGGTATGATGCGCCGAAACACGCTGAGCGTTGTGAGCGATGATCTTCGCTCCCTCGCCGCTATTGAACTGCACCACGAAGTCGCGCAGTTCCTCTATTTGGAAGCGCGACTGCAAGACCTTCACGACTACGACGGATGGGAGGCGCTGTGGGAAAGTGACGCGATCTATTGGGTGCCCGCGAACGGCCAGGATACCGATCCGGAGCGCCAAATGTCTATCATTTGTGACAATAGATCACGAATTCACATCCGGATCGAGCAGCTAAAAACTGGAAGAAGACATACGCAAACTCCACGCTCGGAAATATGTCACCTCATCTCGAACATCATGGTGACAGAAGTTACCGAGGATGAAGTGTCTGTAGCAGCGAACGCACTAGTGTACGAAGACAATTTGCGCGGTGAAACGCTATGGGCATCTCACAATGATTACCGTCTGCGGAAAGGTAGCGATGGCTTTCGGCTGGTGCGAAAAAAGGTGGGGCTGGTGAACAACGCCAAGCCAATCTTTACTCTGTCGTTCCTGATCTGAGGCGCGGCCCGTGCAGACTCCCGAGCAACAGGTTTGGATGGGCGAAGGGCCGGTTCTATTGGCTTTTGCTGATCACATTGCCACACTTACTCTCAATCGTCCCGAAGCTTCGAATGGGATGAATGTTAGCCTCATGAAGGCCCTGCATGAGGCTGTGATGCGCTGCCACCGCGAACCAGAGGTGCGGGTTGTACATTTGCGTGGTGCGGGGAAGAACTTCTGCGCCGGAGGCGATGTGCGGGAGTTCGCTTCCAAGGGGGTCGAACTCGCGGCATTTCTGCGCGAGGTGACGGCCTGGCTGCAAATGGCCGTTGGCGCACTGATTAGGCTGAACGCAGTGGTTGTGGCGGAAGTCCAAGGCTTTGCTGCGGGCGGAGGAGGGCTGGGTCTGGTTTGCGCGTCGGACATCGTAATTGCGGGCCACAGCGCGAAGTTCCTGGCCGGCGCAACCCGTGTCGGCATGGCGCCAGATGGCGGCGGATCGGTGATCCTGCCGCATCTCGTCGGCTTTCGACGAGCTACCGAGATGATTTTATCGAACCGTATCGTCGAGGCCCCCGAGGCCGAACAGATTGGCCTGATCACCAGACAAGTCCCGGATGAGGACCTAGTCGCCGAGGCGGCAGCGACCGCGGCGTTCTACGCCGCCGGCGCGCCGCTGGCGCTTTCCGCGGCGAAGCGCCTGTTGTGGAATGCGCTCGACGTCGAGCGCGCCCTGCCGGAGGAAGCGCGCACCGTCTCGACGCTTTCTGGCACAGCCGACAGCCGCGAAGGGCTTGCCGCGGTCATTGAGAAACGCAAACCCGTCTACCAAGGCCAATGACCATGCGGCGAGCGCTGGTCACGGGGGGCGCCAACGGAATCGGCGAGGCGACGGTCCGGCGACTAGTGGATGATGGCCATGCGGTCACCTTCTGCGATCGTGACGCGACGGGCGGCGAACGGGTGTCGGCGGCGGTAGGCGCCGAATTTGTTCAACTGGACGCCACTGATGCGAAAGCCGTCGCAGCTGTTTTTGAGAATCACGAGGCCTTCGATATTTTGGTTAACAATATCGGCGTTGATCAGCACAGTTTCTTTACGGCGACCCGTCCAGAGGATTGGCGAAGCCTACTGGCCGTCAATTTGGAGAGCGCCTTCGCTTTCACCCTCGGCGCCCTACCGGCGATGCAAGCGGCCCGTTACGGGCGCATTGTCAATGTCTCGTCGGAAGCGGGCCGGCTTGGGTCCAAGGGCGGCTCCGTGTACGCGGCAGCTAAGGCAGGGCTTGTTGGTTTCACGCGCTCCATCGCCCGCGAGAACGCTCGCTATGGAATTACCGTCAATGCCGTACTGCCAGGCCCAACTCACACACCGATGGTTGATCGCGCGGTAGCTGAAGTCGGCGAGAAGATCCTGACCGATATGGCCGCCATGACGTTGTTGCGGCGGCTGGGCCGACCCGAGGAGGTCGCCCACGCCATTGCCTTCTTTTGCACGGAGGGGGCCGGATTCATCACCGGCGAAGTTCTTGGCGTTTCGGGGGGGATGGGCTGCGGCGCCTGAGCGAATTCGGGAGGTAGAACGCGCCTTACGCCGATGGAGTGATCTGATTGGGAGCTATCACACAGGCCGCCTCTAATACTTGAGATCTGACCACCGCTCTACGAGCGTGAGCGGCTAACAGCACGAACTCAAGCTCGGTGGTTCAGACATAGCCAAGCATCGGAAGAGGTAAGGCCCGGAGCTCCGTCCCATCTCCGGGGCGTTCGCGTATGTGTGACAACAGCTCATCTGTTCAGGCGAATTATATGAGCTTGTCCTGAGCGCCACCTTCATCAAGATTTCTGGCGGGCAGGCTCGCAGACTGTCTTCAAGCTACAACGAGTTGGAAAAAAGGAGCACTGCCTTGGCGCAGGCCTTTGGAGCCCTTTCCAGCACTGACGAGGTGCTTGCCGGCGCGGACCTCAGAGGCAAGCGCGCGATAGTTACCGGAACCTCCTCGGGCCTTGGTGTGGAAACGGCCCGAGCGCTCGCCGCCCGTGGCGCTCACGTGATCGGAACGGCGAGAGATATTGCCAAGGCGAAAGCGGCCACTGCCGGAGTGATAGCCGCGGCCACCGAAGGCGGCGGCGTCTTCGAGCTGATGGAAATGGACCTTGCGTCCTTTGCGAGTGTGCGGACTGCTTCTGACGCTCTGAAGAGGGCGGCCCAGCCCATTGACATCGTCATCGCCAACGCCGGCGTTATGGCCGCGCCCTTCGAGCTCACCGAAGATGGCTTCGAGACTCAGCTGGCCACCAACCACCTGGGGCACTTTCTATTTATCAACCGTATAGCGCCGCTGCTCCGCGACGGCGCCAGGGTAGTAGAGCTTGCCTCCTCGGCGCACCGTATCGGGCCCCCCGACCTGGAGGATCCCAACTTCGAGCGCACCCCGTACCACCCGTTCCTCGCGTATGGCCGATCCAAGAGTGCGAACATCTTGTTCGCCGTGGAATTCGACCGCCGGAATAAGGCGCGTGGCGTGAGGGCGGCGGCAGTCCACCCCGGGGCCATTCAAACAGAGCTGGTCCGTTACCTTGGCGCGGACACGCTCGATAAAATGGTCGAAGAGATGAGCGCTGGGTTGGCCGCCCAGGGCAAAGGCCCGTTTGCGTGGAAGACGCTTCCTCAGGGGGCCGCCACTTCCGTCTGGGCAGCTGTAACAGCTCCCGCCGATACCATTGGCGGGCAGTACTGCGAAAATTGCCATGTGGGTCGCATCGCGCCGGAAGACCAGCAGATCACCGCTGTGAGCGAGGGCGTGCGCGCCTTTGCGCTCGACCCGGACAGAGCGAATGACCTTTGGGCCAAGAGTGAGACGTGGGTCGGCGAGCGTTTCTGAGGTCGCGAGTGGCCAGCGAGCGGCGCCCGCTAGCTGGACCTGCGGGACCTGCCGTGAATCCCACTTGTAGTCCGCGAGCCGTGTCGTGGCCGATCGGCGAGGAAGAACAGCGTGCCAATTAAAACTCGCATCACCGAACTCTTTGGGATCGATCACCCGATCATCCAAGGCGGGATGCATTACGTCGGCTACGCGGAAATGGCCGCGGCCGTCTCGAATGCCGGGGGGCTGGGGATCATAACCGGCCTCACCCAGGGCACGCCTGAAAATCTAAGAAACGAAATCGCCCGCTGTCGCGAAATGACAAGCAAGCCGTTCGGGGTGAATCTTACCTTTCTGCCGTCGGTAACGCCGCCCGACTATCCCGGTTTGGTCGACGCGGTGATTCAAAGCAAAGTCAAGATCGTGGAGACCGCAGGCAATCCTCAGAAGTGGCTGCCCGTTCTGAAGGAAAACGGCGTCACCGTTATCCACAAGTGCACGTCGGTCCGTCATGCGCTCAAAGCTGAGTCGATCGGTTGTGACGCCGTTAGCGTCGACGGATTCGAGTGCGGCGGACATCCCGGCGAGGATGATGTCGGAAACTGGGTTCTCCTGCCCCGTGCAGCTGAAGAACTTACAGTTCCCTTTGCCGCTTGTGGTGGCGTGGCTACCGGCTCGCAGCTGGTCGCTGCGTTGGCTATCGGCGCCGATGGCGTCAGCATGGGAACCCGCTTCATCGCTACCCGGGAAGCGCCGGTCCATCAGCATGTGAAGGAGGCGTTGCTCGCCGCCAGTGAGCTCGACACCCGGCTGATCATGCGCCCGCTACGCAATACCGAACGCGTCCTGAACAACGCTGGCGTTGAGCGGCTGCTCGAGAAGGAGCGCACCCTTGGCGCGGCGATCTCGTTCGCTGACATCGCGCCCGAGGTGGCAGGCGTTTATCCGCGCATTCTCCAACAAGGCGACATGGACGCCGGCGGTTGGAGCTGCGGCATGGTCGCGGGACTCATCCACGATGTTCCGACGGTCAAGGAGCTCATTGATCGCATCATCTCAGAAGCCGAGGGCCTCATCCGTCATCGGCTCACGTCGGTGCTCGTCTAGTACACTCGCGAACACAGCTGCCTGGTGGCCTACGCAACCCTTCTTAGTGAAGCAGCGCGGCTCAACGGAGCTGGAAGAGCTGTCGTAAGTGGCGGCGAGACCCGCAGTTGGACGGACGTGCGTGAGGAGACGGCCCGGATCGCAGGGGGGCTGGCGGAACGGTATAAACTCAAGCAGGGCGACCGCGCCGGCGTTTTAATGGGTCTCTTTCCAGAACAGCTGCAACTGACCCTTGCCCTCTCGTGGCTCGGTGTAACAGTCGTCCCATTTAATACGCGTCTTAGCAGTAATGAACTGCGGCCCGTCGTCCAGTTAGCCGACGTGGACGTGCTCTTTTGGGACCGGGCGCACGAATCTCGAGCGGACGACGTGCTTGGGGCCACGGCGGCTGCGTCTTCGGTGCAGATTGACGCGAAGGCGCTGGCCGAACTCGGCAACGGGGTCAGCCGCCCATGCACTCGTTGGTCGGATGCGGATCTTGCAGCGATCGTCTTTACGGGTGGCACTACCGGCGCGCCGAAGGGGGTGATGCTGACTCACAGCGTCATGTGCGCAATGGCGCATCAATTCGCCCGGGAAGTGGGCTACGCCACTGATACAGTGTACCTTCAGTCAATGCCGATTTTTCACGTCGGTGGCCTGGGTCAATTACTTGGCGTGACAGGGAAAGGCGGCTGCCACGTATTCTATCCCGAGACTGGTCCAGCCGCGACATACAGCAGTCTGCGCAACGAGGGCGTGAATACAATTGTCGCCGTCCCGACATCGCTCGCCTTGCTCCTCGACTCACCGCTCCGCGATGACGCGCTCCTCGCGCAAGTCCGGTCGGTCGCCTATGGCGCAACCGCCATCTCTCAGGCTTTGCTCGAGCGCTTGTTGGATGCCCTGCCGAACGCTGGCTTCCGGCAATTCTATGGTCAGACCGAAACGGCGGGGCTCGGCACTGTGCTGCGGCCGCCGTACCACGTTCTCAGTGGCCCCAATGCTGGACATCTGACGAGTTGTGGCCAGCCCTGCGATGGCTTTGTCATTGAGACGCACGACACCTCAGGCAATTCGACCCCGATAGGTACGCCGGGCGAGGTTGTCGTGCGCGGCGAGTCTTTGCCGCCCGGGTACTGGCGTGACCCGGAGCGCACACGGGAACTGTTCAAAGACGGCTGGCTGCACACCGGCGACATTGGGATTCTGGATAGCGACGGTTTTCTCACCATCGTCGACCGGTTGAAGGACGTCATCATAACGGGTGGCGAGAACGTCTTTTGTACTGAGGTGGAGAACGTCCTGGCGCGCCACCCGGACGTGGCGCAGTGCGCGGTCATCGGATTGCCCCACGAGCTGTGGGGTGAGGCGGTTCACGCCGTGGTTGTCCTACGACCAGGGGCAACGGTCGGGGAAGGCGAGCTGCGCGCGTTCTGCGCCGAGGGGCTCACCGACTACAAGCGTCCAAAAAGCATTGAGATCACCACGGAACCGCTTCCGCTGAGCGGCGTCGGCAAGGTGATGAAGAAGACCCTACGAGACCGCTGGCTGGCCAAACAGCATTAGGTCGTAGCTCGTTCCGGAGCCTCAACATGTCTCACGCAGCCTTCATCTATGACGCTGTCCGAACGCCCCGGGGGAAGGGAAAAGCGGATGGGTCGCTGCACTCGGTCAAGCCGGTCCGGCTCATCAGCGATCTGCTTTGCGCGCTGCAGAGCCGCAACGACCTCGACACCTCAAAGGTGAACGATGTCGTCCTCGGTTGCAGCTCGCCCCTAGGCGAGCAAGGCGGCGCCATCGGAAAGAGCGCGGCCCTACTTGCGGGGTGGGACGATCGCGTAGCCGGCTGCCAAGTCGATCGGTTCTGCGGTTCCGGGCTCGAAACCGTGAATATCGCAGCGGCAAGGGTAATGAGCGGAATGGACGACTTGATTGTCGCAGGCGGCGTCGAGTCGATGTCCCGTGTTCCTCTCCTTTCGGCGGGCGGACCACTCTTCGCTGACAGCGAGCTTGTGACCAAGACGGGCTTCGTCTCTCAGGGAGTTTCGGCAGACTTGATAGCCACTTTGGGTGGCTACACGCGCGAGGACGTCGACGCTTTTGCCCTAGAGTCTCAGCAAAAGGCGGCCGTCGCCCGGGAGGAGGGGCATTACTCGCGCAGCATTGTCGCCGTGCGCGATACGACCGGCCAGGTCATTCTCGATGAAGACGAGTTCATCAAGCCATCCACTACGCTTGAAGGGCTTGCAGCGCTCAAGCCGTCTTTCGCCAAGATGGGCGAGATGGGCATGGATGCCGTCTGCCTGTCCAAATATCCGCAGGTCGCGGCCGTCAATCACGTCCACACGCCGGGCAATTCCTCGGGCATCGTGGACGGCGCAAGCGCAGTGCTGATCGGATCTGAAGCGATCGCGAAAGAGCTTGGTGGGACACCGCGCGGGCGGATTGTGGCCATGGCTACGGTCAGCACCGAACCGACGATCATGCTCACCGCGCCTGCTCCGGCCGTTCAGAGGCTGCTGGATCGCGTGGGTCTGACTACCGACGATATCGATCTCTTCGAGGTCAACGAGGCGTTCGCCTCGGTGGTGCTGCGCTTCCGTGACGAGCTTCACGTCCCGGAGGAGAAGATCAATGTCAATGGCGGCGCCATCGCCCTTGGTCATCCGATTGGAGCGACCGGCGGCATGCTTGTGGGCACGCTCCTCGATGAACTCGAGCGGTGCCAGCTCAAGCGGGGCGTCTGCGTGCTCTGCGTTGGTGGCGGTATGGGCGTGGCCACGCTGATCGAGCGCGTCTGAGGAAAACCAGAGCAGTATTATGAAAAATGCGACCTACGAGATCCGGCCAAGCAGAGCTGCGCTTGTAACCATTGATCTACAGAACTCTCCTGTAAACGCGATGAACGACACCTTCTCCGCGATGCTGGACGAGGTCCTGGCTAGGTTGGAAGGCGATAAAGCTTCGCTCACCGGCGTTATTCTGACTTCGGCCAAAAGGGTCTTCGCCGCCGGCGGTGACGTGACCAAAATACTCGAGCTGCGCAGGCAGGGCGGGGAAGCTGCCTACGCGTTCGTGCAATCGCTGAAGGCGCAGTTCCGGCGGCTAGAAACCTTTGGTGTTCCGGTCGTGGCGGCGCTCAATGGAAGCGCCCTCGGCGGTGGATTGGAACTGGCCCTCGCCACACATCACCGGATCGCATTGGGCGATCCGAAACATCAGTTTGGGTTTCCAGAAGTGAGCCTGGGCATCTTGCCTGCGGGCGGAGGCATAGTTCGCTCCGTTCGCATGCTCGGCCTCATGAAGGCGCTCCCTCTCCTAACCGAAGGCCGTCGTCTAACGCCTGCGGAAGCGCTGGGCGAAGGGCTCGTCGATGAGCTGGCTTCGAGTGTGGACGAGATGATGACCCTCGCCGAGACCTGGATCGCGGCCAACCCTCGGCCGATCCAGCCGTGGGATCGGAAGGGGTTTGCCATTCCGGGCGGCAACATGTTCTCGCCCGCGAATGCGGCCGCCATGGCTGCGTTTCCGAGCATGATTTTCAAGAAGACCAGGGGATTGTTGCCCGCTGCCGAACGCATCCTGGGAGTGGCTGCGGAAACCACGCAGGTGAGTTTCGATGCAGCCAGCCAAATCGAAAGCCGCGGCTTTTGCGATCTCCTCGCTACGCCTGCCGCCGAGAATCTGATCCGGACAATGTTTCAGCAGATGGGTGAGATTACCGCTGGGGCTAGCCGGCCCGCAGTGGAAAGGAAATCCACGATAAATACGTTGGGTGTCGTGGGGGCCGGAATGATGGGCCGCGGCATCGCTTATTCAGCCGCTGTCGCCGGCATCAACGTGATCCTCGAGGATGTGACGGTTGATGCCGCCGAGAAGGGCAAGGCTTACAGCCAGGCGATCCTGGACAAGGATGTGGGGGCGGGTCGTAAGAGCCTCGAGGAGCGCGACGCAATCCTTGATCGCATTGTTGCGACCGACGACGTCAATCAATTCGAGGCCTGTGACCTGGTGATCGAGGCGGTCTTCGAAGACGTCGAGCTCAAGAAGCAAATAGTGCGGGATGTGGAAACGATCCTGCCAGCCAGCGCTATTTTCGCTACCAACACCTCCACGCTGCCAATCTCCTTGCTGGCGAAAGCTTCAAAACGACCAGATCGATTCATCGGCCTGCACTTCTTCTCCCCGGTCGACCGCATGCACATAGTTGAAATCATCTGCGGCGAGGCGACGAGCCAGGAAACACTCGCTCAGGCCTATGATTTCGTCCAGAAGATCAAAAAGACGCCAATAGTCGTCAACGACAGCCGAGGCTTCTTCACCTCCCGCGTCTTCAGTGTCTTCGTCGATGAAGGCGACCGATTGCTAAAAGAAGGTGTCAGCCCGATCCTTATTGAGAATCTCGCTCGCCAAATCGGAATGCCTGTCGGCCCGTTGGCGGTTCAGGACGAGGTGATGATGGACATGCTCCTTCGTTCGTTCGAAGCCAATCAGACGCTCGATAGCGAGCTGGGCGACGATTACGCGAAGACATACGAAGTGTGTGGCGAGTTATGCAGACTGATGTCGTCGCGTGGACGCCCCGGTCGCGGGGCCGGTGCTGGATTTTACGATTATTCCCCGGATGGTTCGAAGACCCTTTGGCCCGGCCTGACGGAACTCTTTCGCGGGAAGACGGAGATCGCGCACCAGGATGTTCGCGACCGCCTCATGTTCAGAATGGTCATTGAGGCGGCCCGCTGCCTCGATGAAGGCGTGGTGACGAACGTCCGAGACGGCAATGTCGGCTCGATTCTGGCTTTTGGGTTCCCCCTTCACACCGGCGGTGTGTATCAATTCGTGCAGTCTTGCGGCGTCGACGCTTTCCTCGGCCGCGCCACTGAGTTGGCGAACGCCTATGGAGAGCGCTTCAGCCCTCCACCCCATTTCGCCGCTACGCTCGACCGGGCGACTGGCGTCGCATTAGCGGCCTGATCCCCTTCTTCCACTGTCCGACGGGTCATCACCCAAGGGAGAGACAAGCATGGCTGACCTCGTGATCCGGGAGGATCGCAACGGTTGGGTTCTGTTGACCCTTAACCGGCCCGACAAGCTGAATGCGCTGACGGTCGCGATGTTCGCTGACCTTCGGCGGCATCTCGAGGCGCTCAATATTGATGACGCAGTATCGTGTGTGGTGCTCCGCGGGGCGGGGAAGTGTTTTTCGGCTGGGCACGATCTGGCCGATATCGCTGAGGGCGAGAAGAGCCCGTCACCAGGCTGGCATAGCGAAACCCTACGGATGATGGAGCGCTTACCGAAGCCGGTGATCGCTGCGGTCCACGGGCATTGCTATACTGGGGCGCTTGAAGTGGCGCTGGCCTGCGACTTTATCATCGCTGCCGACAACGCTCTCTTCTCTGACACCCACGCCAAGTTCTCCCTGACGCCGATCTGGGGCATGAGCCAGCGTCTTCCGCGTCGCGTCGGAACTGCGACAGCTAAGCGTTTGATGTTTACCGCTGATATGATTGGCGCCGACGAAGCTGTCCGGATCGGGTTAGCTGAGTTCGCGATGCCGCTCGAGAGTTTCGACGACGCCATCGAGGATCTCGCCAGCCGCATTGTATCTAACTCGTCCTTATCTCACGCCGGTAACAAGCGGCTACTCGAAGCCACAGACGGCCTGACGCTAGAAGACGGCTTGCATTGGGAGGTCACCCAAACGCCTGGCGTCGGACCGGATATGCTCGACCGCATTGCCGCGTTCACCCAAAAGGCCAGACCGAGCGCTGCGTGAGGCCGACATAAAAAATAAAGTAAAGGAAAGAGACAGTTATTCTGGAGGTCTGGCAAAATCTCCTCATCATTCTGAGAGAGGTATTTGCGCTTAACGGCGCCCACGAAGCCGGGCTAAACCTGAAGGCGAAGACGGGGTCGGGGCAGCCAGCCCATCGTGATTTGCGTCGATAGGCCGCTAGCTAATGAATAGCTCAAATTTCGCGACCGACCGCTCCGTCTGGAAAGCGGCTGATCGTCATCTGCTTCGATACATGGGAGCTGGGGGCAGCTTCACCTCGTTCATTCCGGAGCGCGCCGAAGGATCTTGGCTTTATGATTCCTCCGGGCGAAAGGTTCTCGACTTCACCTCCGGGCAGATGAGTTCCCTACTCGGGCATGCCCACCCTGAGCTCGTTGAGGCTCTGCGGGCTGCTGCCGGCCGCCTCGACCATACCTTCAGCATGATGATCTCGAGACCAGTCGTAGAGCTGGCGGCCGAATTGGCGAAGTTGGTCCCGGCGCTGCCGCGCTCGATGTTTCTCTCAACGGGGGGAGAATCAACCGAAGCGGCAATTCGGCTGGCCAAGGTGGTCACGGGCAAATGGGAAATCGTCGCCTTCTCTCAGTCGTACCATGGGTCGACCGGGGCCGCGGCATCAGCAACCTACTCGATAGGGCGTGGCGGTCAGGGTCCGCTCATGCCTGGGTCATTCGCGATTCCAGCGCCGAATGCCTTTCGGCCGCGCTTTCCGGGCGTGAGCTGGCAACAGGAACTCGATGACAGCTTCGAACTCCTCGATCGTCAGTCCACCGGCAATCTCGCAGCGTTCATAGCTGAGCCTCTTCTGAGCACTGGCGGTCTGATCGATCTGCCGCCCGGATACCTTACCGCGCTAAAGGCCCATTGCGAGCGCCGCGGCATGCTGCTCATCGTCGATGAGGCTCAGACGAGCCTTGGCCGGACAGGGACAATGTTCGCCTTCGAGCGAGACGATGTGACGCCCGATATTCTTCTGCTTTCCAAGACCTTGGGCGCGGGTATGGCAATGGCGTCGGTTTCAACCACCGATGAAATTGCGGAAGCCGCCAACAGGCGCGGCTTCATGTTCGTGACCACGCACGTAAACGACCCCCTTCCTGCGTCGGTGGCGTTGAAGGTTCTGGAGATCATCCAGAAAGATGATTTGGTCGAGAGGTCAGCCTTGCTTGGCAGCCGTCTCGTCAAAGGTTTGCGCAATCTTATGCAAAAACACCAATGTGTTGGTGACATTCGCGGTCGTGGCTTGTTGATTGGTATGGAGTTCGTTCCTTATTTGACGCAGAGCCCAACCGACCTTTCCATGAAGGTCACCGAAATTGCACTTGAGCTTGGCCTCTCGGCCAATATCACAGGACCGTTTTCGGCTGGAGTTATGCGGCTCGCACCACCGATCAATTCCAGCGAAGAGGAAATTGACTTCGGCTTGCGCGTTCTCGACGAGGCGATAGCCCGGGCCGTCGAACCGGCCAGCGACCAGCACCTGACCGCTGCTTCCTAGACGCATTCGGTAGGCGCCCTGTTGGTCTGAAGAGGGCGACTGGTTCGAGCTGAACGCTTAGTCGCAGACCGCACCCGTGAGCCCCCACGGATCTCCGCCGATGGGGGCCTAGCTCGGGAACTCCATGGAAGCCATATCCTTCAGCCACCCAATGGCGGCATCAACAATTGGGCGAACTCGGTTGGCCGCCGGAGCATAGATCCAGTAGGACAACCCGGGTCGGTTGAGGTCGGGGAAGGGAGAAACGAGGGCTCCGGCAGCCAACTCGCCGCTCACCAAAGCATTGCTCTCGAGGATGACACCTAGGCCAGAGACAGCGGCCTCAATCGCAAGGTGCGATGGATCTAGCTGGACGGTGCTAATCCGGGGTCCATCGAGATCGACGCCGTGGGTGTTCAGCCATTCGTCCCACGAGATGGCGTTTTGATTGGTGCTGATCAAATTCAGCCGGGGCAGGTGCTCGGGTTCGTCCAGAGGGTGCTGCGCCAGAAACGCCGGCGCGCAATATGGCGCGAAGTCCTCCGATAACAGGAGAGAAGCGCGATCTTCCCAAATGTCCTTGTCGCCGTAGACGATTTGCACGTCGGCCGGCGCATCCGCCAACAGAGGAAAAGGCAATCGGTCGCCCTGCAAATGACTTCCCTGGGCATTCACTCGGATGTCAACGCCCGGGAGCTTAGTCATCAAATCGGGCAGGCGCGGCAGTAGCCAGCAGTGCGCCAGGGATGGCGGCGCCTCTATCCTGACGACTTCCAGGGTGTCGCCTTTGTGACCCCGCGTTTTGATGTCCCTGGTTGCGGCGCGCAGCCCTCGAATGCTCTGCCGGACGGAGCGAGCGTATTCGGCGCCGTCGGTGGTCAGGATCACACCGCGTCCGACTCGATCGAAAAGTTTAACGCCGAGAATTTCTTCCAGTAACCGTATCTGGTGGCTGACAGCGGAAGGTGTCAGGTCGAGTTCATCGGCTGCTGCCTGGAAACTTGAAAAGCGAGCCGCCGCTTCGAAAACGGCAATCCCACGCAGCGGCAGCCGCTGCTCAGACATCGCAACTACTCCGCCAGTGGCCGATGCGCGCAGACTTGGCTGCGTCAGATAAGTGAGAGGCTGATCACGAATGATGAGTAAAATTCCGCGTCCGTCAAGAGAGCCTATGAGGCCCTGCTGCGGTCTTGCAGGGATGCGGAAGTGCTCGCGGAACAATGAGTTCCATCATGCCGAGCAGGGGGATCACCGTCGGCGGAGCACGGCTGCGATTACTCCCGTGTGCTCCGCGCCCTGAAATGGAGACGGCGCCCTGGCCGGACTGATGAGTTTTTCGCGTTCGTTCTCACAACTTCTTTGAATTTTCCGCGGCCCTCTCCCAACCGTATCATCATCTCGAGCGGACGACGCGAGCCCACGGCGGGGGCGATGAACGTTGGGGGTCCGGTCAGGTTGAGCTGCGGATCGCACGGGAAATAGCCGGCGCCGCGTGACAGAGACGGGATTTCCCCGTCGAAACGGCTAGGCACTCCCCAAACGCATGGCATTTTCATCCTCACGGACCGAGCCAAATCGGGAGCTTCTGATCGGCGCCCCGCCTCCAGGCCAAACAGCTTCTCTGCAGAAGACGATCGGCGCCGCCCAATTCGCCGTGTTCGGGTTCGGCAGCATCGTCGGCTCAGCATGGGTCATCCTCCTCGGAATATGGCTGCTGCATGCCGGGCCGGGTGGCGCTGCCGTCGGGATCGCGTTGGGCGGGGCCGGCATGGCGCTGATAGCGGCCATGTACGCGGAACTGGCCTCGAGATTTCCGCAGACCGGCGGTGAGGTTACCTACATCAACGCCGTATTCGGTAAGGCCGCCGGCTTCGTGGTCGGCTGGCTTCTCACCCTGGCCTATCTGAGCGGCCTAGCGCTGGAGGGCGTGGCTCTCACCTGGCTCCTTGAAGTCCTGTGGCCGCCGATTGCTGGCCGAACCTTATACGTCATTTTCGGCCAACCTGTCGGTTCGGGCGGATTGCTCGTGTCTCTCGGGTGTTGGGCGACGATCGCCTGGTTGAACTATCGAGGCGCGCGCTCGTTCGTCCGGTTCCAGAACACACTGACCGCCTTGTTTCTCCTGGTGGTCTTCGTGGCCATCGGATTCGAGCTCTACTTCGGGTCCAATCACAACCTCCGCCCGGTCTGGCGCTCTGGCGATGGAGAGTCTTGGCTGATCGGCGCCGCTTGGGTGTTCGGCTCGGCGCCAATAATGTTCAACAGCTTCCAGGCCGTTCTGCAGGCCATTGAAGAGCGATCGCACACCACGTCAAAGGAAGTGGTTGTTCGCCTGGCTATCGTGGCGGTCGGCTGTGCGGCCCTCTTCTATCTGTTGGTCGTCTTCGCTGCCGCTCGGGCGACCCCGTGGCGCGCCCTGGCGACGAGCGATCTGCCGGCGATCCATGCACTTGCGAGTCTGCCGTGGTCCGGTGCGCTAAAGACGGCCCTTCTCCTCGCGCTAATCGCTTCTCTGTTGAAGACCTGGAGCGCCGTCTTCATGACGGCAGTCCGCCTGCTATTTGCGCAAGCCAGAGAAGGCATGATCCCCGGTTTCTTCGGCAGCGTGAACCCTAGGACGGGATCCCCGGACAAGGCCGTCATCGTTGTTGCCGCCATCAACTTCGCCGGGCTTTTTCTCGGCAAAGGAATGTTGATGCCGATCATCAACATCGTCTCCCTTGCCATCGCTTTGATCTTTGCTCTGATCTGCGCGGCCGCTTTGGTCATGCGGAAACGGGATCCAGAGCACGTCGGCTTCAGGACGCCGGGCGGATACCCCGTCGGCACTCTGGCCGTTCTCGCAGCCCTAGCGATGGCCGTGTTCGCTCTGCTGCAACCCACTCCGAAAAGTCCGGCGGCGGACGCGTTGAAGTGGACGCTCCTGGCGTCGTGGACGCTGCTGGGTTTGGCGCTTTTCGTCTCGCGGAACCGAACCCTGCTCTCAGCGCGCCGCGTAAGCTGAGAGCGACGAAGTCGGGGCTCAGCCGTCGCGATCGGGTGACCGGCCCACCGTCAGGGCTAGTCGTGCCCGTCGTGGCGTTGCCCTTCCTGCCCCGCGCTCCGCAGGTCGACCGCAATCGCTGGCGTGAATGGCTCTCACCGATTGCGAGAAATTCTATGCGTTTGCGCGGCTCCCAAGCACGCCGGTAAGGTTTGGCTTGGAGTGATACAAAAGAGGCATTGTGTGGTGCGTCGGTCAGTATTGGCGACCGCGCCTCATGGGGCGGCTAGGGCCGCCGGGCGCCCGACGCGCCCCAAAGCTTGCAGCCTCCCCGATCGATCAATGGCTAAACACGAAAACGGACCGTCCGAATGACGACTAAGGTGGAAACGCGCTCTAGCTCAGGGTCGCCGCCTCAAAGTGAAACAACCCTGACGGCTTCGCGCTTGATAGATCCCGAAAAGCTGAAAAGAAAATACGCTGAAGAGCGGGACAAGCGTCTGAATTCCTCGGTTGGGCGGAAATACACGCTCGCCAAGGACTACGACCAGAAGTTGACGCAGGACCTGTGGCGCAAGAGGCCGGTCAATCGGGCTCCTATCACCCAGGAAGTGGACGTGCTGGTGGTCGGCGGTGGGATGTCCGGCATCATGACATCCGTGCGCCTTATGCAGAACGGTGTCACCGATATCCGTTTGCTTGAGAGGGGGGCGGATTTCGGCGGAACTTGGTATTGGAACCAGTATCCGGGCGCGGCGTGCGACTCCGAATCGTACATCTACATGCCGTTCCTTGATGACACGGGCTATGTGCCGACAGAAAAGTACGCTGGCCAGCCCGAGATCCAGTCGTACCTCAAGCGACTTGCAGATCAGTTTGGCGTTACGCAGCGGGCCCTGTTCAACACCAAGGCAGAAACGCTGACCTGGAATGAGAGCAGGCAGCGTTGGATCGTGAAAACCGACGCGGGCGACGAATTCAACGCCCGTTTCATCGCCCTTTGCGCAGGCTCCTTCTTGCAGCCCAAACTTCCGGCAATCGAAGGCATTGAGCGGTTCAAGGGCCGGATGTTTCTTAATTCCCGGTGGGATTATGAATACACCGGGGGCTCACCGGAAAAGCCGCAACTCACCAAACTGCGTGACAAACGCGTCGCGATCATTGGCACTGGATGCTCGGCGGTGCAGTCGGTTCCGCATTTGGCCCAATGGGCCAAGGAGCTTTACGTCTTCCAGCGAACGCCCTCGATGGTCAATTACCGCGGAAACACCAGGACCGATCCCGAATGGGCCAAGACGCTCAAGCGTGGCTGGCAGGAAGAGCGGATGAACAACTTCGAGGACTGCCTGTTTAAGCCGCTCGAAACGAACGAAAACCTCGTCGCCGATGCCTGGACTGACATAGCGCGCTCACTCTCGAGTTTGGACGACGCCAAAGCCATTTTGGGGGAGGCCATCTCAGATCCCGCGGAGCTCATGCAAGTGGCCGACTTCCTCACGATGGAGGAAAATCGGCAACGCGTGGACCAGCTCGTCACTAACAAGGCCGCGGCCGAGGCGCTCAAGGCATACTACAACGTCAACTGCAAACGCCCGGCGTTTCACGACGAATATCTTCAGGCGTTCAACCGGCCAAACGTGACCCTGGTTGATACGGGGGGAAGGGGCGTAGAGCGCGTAACGCCGGAGGGCGTCGTGGCCGGTGGAAAACTATACGAAGCGGACTGCATCATACTCGCGACAGGCTTCGAGGTTTTCAGCCTGACTTATGTAACTGGTGAATACACGGTGAGGGGTCGTGGGGGACTGTCTCTGGAAGAGAAGTGGAACAAGCAATTCTGCACGCTTCACGGCATGCTGACCCATGGCTTTCCGAACATGGCCCTTGTTGGCCATATGCGCGACGGGGGAGGCAGCACCAACTCGAATTTTCCCTTCCACCATCAGGCCACCCATGTGGCCCTTCTGATCAAGAAGACAATCGATTCGGGAGCATCCAGTTTCGAAGTGACCGAACAGGGGGAAGAGGGCTGGCGGCGCGCGATGATAGAGAAAATGCCGCCCATTCGTGGTTTTCTGGCGGAATGCACGCCTGGTTATCTTAACAATGAGGGCAATGTAACGGACTCGGCTTTGCGTTTGACGATCTATGGCGGCGGGTCCCTCGAATATGCAGACATTCTCAAGACGTGGCGGAACGGGGAGGGGATTGAGCGCGACATAATATTTAAACGGGAACAGGTCTCCGGCTGACTCGGCGTCCGGGCGCCTTGCGGCGGGTTGGGCCCCCCGGCCAAGACCAATGATCTACGATTTGACCGAAGATCAGGCCCGGTTCCGCGACGCGGTCGAATCGTATCTGACGAAAAACTACAGTGAGGAGACGCGACGCAAGATCGTCGCCTCTGAAGCGGGAATGTCCGTCGATCTCTGGCGCGGCCTGGCGAGCGACATTGGCGTTCTTGGCCTGGCCTTCGATGAAGCTGACGGCGGGCTGGGCGGCGGCGCCTTAGACCAGATACCAGTGATGGAAGCGTTCGGGCGAGCGCTGCTGGTGGAGCCGTATCTGGAGACCGCAATCCTCGCTGGGGAACTTCTGAAACGATCCACAAGTCCGGTCGCGCGCCCCCTCATCGAGGGGATCATCAACGGCGAAATTCGTCTTGCAGTCGCCCGCACCGAACCTGGACACAGGTTTGCTTCGGATCCGATCGACACTCTCGCCAAACCCATTAGCGCGAAGGGCTACCGGATCACTGGCCAGAAGACGACGGTTGTGGCGGCGCCTTGGGCGCACAGCATTCTGGTCGTCGCAAAGCTCACCGAGTCGCCGTCGGATCGCGTTTCGGTTTTTGTCGTTCCGGCCGACGCCCAAGGCGTACGTCTCCACAACTACCGCACGATCGACGGCCGCCGGGCCTCTGACATTGATCTCGAGGCTGTCGTCGTCACCGCGCAGAGCTGCCTGATGCAAGGGCCCGACGCGGTTGCCGCCTTATCGGCTGCCTACGACGTCGCCACGGCAGCCGTCTGCGCCGAAGCGGTGGGCATTATGAGATGCCTCTTGGGCCAAACCCACGCTCACCTCCAAGACCGACGGCAGTTCGGCGCGCCACTCGCGAGCTTCCAGGTTCTTCAGCACCGGATGGCCGACATGCTCGTGGCCCTCGAATTGTCGGCGGCGCACGCCTATCGGGCGGCCAGCGCTTTGGACTCAAAGGCAGACAACAGGGAGAGCGCCGTTTCTGCCGCAAAGGCCTTTATCGGCCGAGCCGCCAAGCGCGTGGCCCACGAAGCGGTGCAGATGCACGGCGGCATGGGCATGAGCGACGAGCTGATGATCGGGCGCCTGTTCAAACGCACCATCGCAATCGAAGCGCAATTTGGATCGACGAGCCATCACATCCGACGGTTCCAGATGCTTCGTGACGCCGTCGCCGCATGAACTGCGGCCGCATGAGCTGAAGCCTAATTACCACCGCAGAAGACCAATGACCGTGAGCGCGTCAGCTACGAGTTCCGGCCACGCGATGCGGGCCAAGCGGCTCAGCCCCTCATTCCTTGGCGTCTACGGGGCCGGGTCCCTGATGGAAGTGACCATCAACTTCGCCCTTGGCCAGTTCCTGCTTTTCTATCTCACGATCGTCTGCGGCCTGCCGGGGGCCCTCGCCGGGCTGGTCGGCCTGATTTCGCTTGCCGTTGACGCCTTCGTTGATCCGCTAGTGGGCTCCATTTCCGACAATCTCAGAGGACGCCTAGGCCGGCGGCACCCGTTCATTATTGCGGCCGGGATCCCTTCTGGCGTGGCGATGGTGCTGTTGTTCGCGATCCCGAGCGGCATCCATGGTCTGGGCCTATTCTTCTACGCCACTTTCCTCTCGCTCTCCTTGCGCATCGGCCTCTCGTGTTTTCAGGTGCCCTATTACGCGCTCGGGGCCGAGCTTTCCGACGACTATCGCGAGCGTTCCACCATCGCCGCCTCTCGAGTCGCGTTCCGCGTTCTGGGCACGCTGCTCGCTACCACGCTGAGCTTTGGTCTGTTCCTAGCCGGCCCAGGCGGGACAACGCACCGCGCCGGCTACGTTCCGCTGGCCTGGAGCTTCGCCGCCATCATCGCCGGCATGGGCCTGGTGAGCGGTGTCGGCACCCTGGGCGCGCTCGGACGCCTCCATGGCGCTCCTGCCTCGGGTAGCATCACACTTGGCCGCTTCGTAAGCGAGATCGGCGAAGTCTTCAGGAGCCGCTCCTTTAGGGTGCTGTTTTCAGCCATCCTTCTGTTCTTCGTCGCCCAGGGTGTGGCGGGCCCGCTGACGCTCTATGCCAACACGTACTTCTGGAAGATCTCGACCGAGCAGATCCGGGACCTCTCCTACACCTACACCGCCGGCCTCGCCCTCGGCATGGTTCTCGCCGGCGCGGCTTCCCGTTTGTTCGACAAACGCACGGTAGCTTTCATTGGACTGAGCATGATGCTCCTTTCTGAGCTTCTGCCAGCGCCGCTGAAGCTCGCCGGGCTGCTGCCGAGCATGGGCGCGGTGATGGGGGCGCTGATCGCAGCCTTCGCTCTTCTGGGCGCGGGCGTCAGCCTATTCGTGATCGGCTACGAATCGATGATGGCCGATGCCGCCGACGAGCACGAGCAGCTCTTCGGGAGCCGGCGCGAGGGGCTGTACTTTGCCGGGCTCAACTTCTCGGCAAAGGCTTCCACCGGGCTGGGCGTACTCATCGCCGGGGTGATGCTGGACGCGATCGGCTTTCCCCATGGAGCCGGCGCAGCGCGCCTGGCCGCCCACCTGGCGCCCAGAGTGACCAACGAACTGGCCCTGATCTACGGACCTGGGGTCGCCGTCGTCTCTGTGATCTCGGTTACAATTTTATTCGGCTATCGCATCAACAAGGGACGTCACGAAGAGATCATCGCCGCCCTCGGTCGACCAAAACCCGCCTCCCGACCGTGAGCGAACTCAACCGATGACTGACCCGGCTGCCGACATCTCCGCAGATACGGTCCAACTGGATCGATTGAGCGAATGGCTTTCGCTGCACGTCGAAGGCTTTCACCCACCCCTCAGCGTGGAGCGCTTTCCGGGCGGCCAATCGAATCCAACCTATAAACTCACCACGCCGCGAAAGACCTATGTGATGCGAGCCCAGCCGCCGGGCTCGCTGATGCACGGCGCCCACGCCGTCGATCGAGAGCACCGAGTCATCACCTCGCTGAGCGGGACCGAGGTCCCGGTACCGATCACATACGCGCTTTGCGAGGATGATGCGGTGATCGGCCGTTCGTTCTTCGTCATGGATTACGTGTCGGGCCTGATCCACGTGCAGGCAGACCTCCCCGACGTCTCCAGGGAAGCAAGGGCCGCGCACTTTGACGCGATGAACGCTACCCTGGCGAACCTGCATCAGATCGATCCGGTAGCGGTTGGCCTGAGCGATTTCGGGAAACGGGGAGGCTACCTTGAGCGGCAGATCCGACGATGGATACGTCAATACGATGCCGATCCGGCTGCGGGCCGACTGAAGACGATGGATCGGCTGGGGCCCTGGCTCCTAGCCAATGTCCCCGATGACGATGAAGTGGCGATCGTTCACGGTGACTTTCGCAGCCACAATCTCATCTTCCGCCCTGACCGGCCAGAATTGGCCGCAGTTCTAGACTGGGAATTGTCAACACTGGGGCATCCGATCACGGATTTCGCGTTCAATCTTATGATGTATCGCGTGCCTAACAGAATTGAGGGTTGGGTTGAGGGCGGCGGCCTCAAGGGATTGGATTTGGCAGCATTGAATATTCCGACCGAGGTCGACTACGTCGCTGCCTATTGTCGTCGCACAGGGCGCCGGACCATTCCCCACCTGCAGTTTCATCTCGCGTATAACCTCTACAGGTTTGCCACGATCATCCATGGCATCAAAGGACGCGCTCTCCGGGGCAACGCGTCCTCCGCCCAAGCTAAGAAGGTGGCCGGCTCTCTCGAGATCTTCGTGGATCTTGCCTGGGATGAAGCCTGCTTAGCCGGAATGAAATGAGCACCTCGGACCTAGACGACTTCCGCCAGGAGGTGCGCGCCTTCCTAGCCGCCAACCTGACCCCGGATTTGGCGCAAGCCCCTCGGACAAGCCAGCTCATCAGCGCCGAACCCCAGCAGCGTTGGCATCGCATTCTCGCGGCGCGCGGTTGGCAAGTGCCGTCCTGGCCGGTCGAGTTCGGGGGCGCCAACTGGTCGCTCGATCAGCGCCGGGCGTTTGACGAAGAGCTGAGCGCCGCCAATGCCCCACCCTTGAGCCCGTTTCTCGAGATGGTCGGTCCTGTGCTCTATACTTTCGGAACCCCAGAGCAGATCGAGCGCCACCTCTTCCCACTGCGCGACGGGCTAGTGTTGTGGTGCCAAGGCTTTTCCGAGCCCGGCGCCGGGTCCGATTTGGCGTCCCTCAGCACGCGAGCCGTTCGTGACGGCGCCGACTATATTGTGAATGGGCAAAAGATTTGGACGACAAACGCGCATTGGGCTGACTGGATGTTCGCCCTCGTGCGCACGAGCACTGTCGGGCGGCCGCAGGCTGGGATCAGCTTCCTCCTAATCGATATGAAGTCGCCGGGCATCGAAATCCGCCCCATCCGCTCGATCGATGGCCTTCATCACCTCAACGAGGTCTTCTTTACGGACGTACGGGTGCCTGCGACCAATCTGGTGGGGCCCGAAAATGACGGGTGGGCGATCGCAAAGTTTTTGCTCGATCAGGAGCGAAGCGGAAGCGTCGGGTCTGCGCTCACGCTCAAGAACCAGTTGGATCAGGTCCGCTCGATTATCAATGCCGGCTTCGATGTGAGCGATCCGGAGCAATCGCGCGAGTCCGAGACACTTCACTATGCGCTTTGCGAAGCCGAGATCATGCTGGAGGGCTTGGACGCTTTCGATCGCCGGCAGTCGGCGCTGGCCCAGCGTGGTGCGGCGCATCCCGCAGTTGCCTCAATCGCGAAACTGGCGATCACCGAACTGCAGCAGGTGATAGCCGAACTGGGCGTAGCAGCCCTTGGCGTGGATGCCCTCCGAGATCAGTCACACCTATTGGAGGACTATCGACCCGATCTGATAAAGGGCACGCCTGAAGGGCCGACAGTGATGCTTCGCTATTTGTTCGGCAGAGCATTCACGATCTTGGGAGGCGCGAGCGAAATCCAGCGCGGCCTCATATTTCGAAGCATTGCCGCCTCGTTCTGCGCGCCTTGAACGCTGCCGCTTAAGGTCCTCCGTCGCCCAGATCTCCTCCCGCGGAAGCTTTAAGCGAAAGCGCCGACGGGCTCGCGGTTCGCCGGATGATGTCGCCCGTTAGGCCGTGGCCTTCGCTCGCGCAGCCACCGCCGCAATGTCCGCCACGAAGTCGTCGAACAGGGCCCTTGGTAGATCGTGTCCCATGCCAGGGTAGATCTTCAGCGTCGCGCCTGGGATGTTCGCCGCCGTGGACTGGGCGCATTCGACCGGGAGGAGCACGTCGGAATCGCCGTGGATAACCAAGGTGGGCGCGGTAATGGTCCGCAGTTTTGGACTGCGAGCGGGTGAGGCCCTGCCAGCCGCATAGTGCCGGAGGATACCTACCGGATAGAAGCAACGCTTGAACTCTATCGTGGCCTGTTCGCGCAGGAACGCGTCCGTTTCCGGATAGCCCGGTGAAAGCAGCCTCTCACTCTTCACGGCATGAGCGAGGTACCCCTCAAAGTCGTCGTGTGGATCTGGGCCGTGACTGGTAAACTGGGCGATCAACTCTGGCGCGGGTTGTGGCAGGTCTGGATCGCCGCTGCTTGACCGAATTGAGGTCAGCGACAGAACTTTGTGCGGGTAGTCGGCGGCCAACAGCTGACCGATCATGCCCCCCATGGAGCCGCCCGCGACGTGCGCACGTTCGATGCCCAGGGCGTCCAACAGGGCGGCGGCGTCCGCGACTAGGTCCGCCATAGTGTAGGCCACCGGCGGCGCCTCGCCCTTGCGCACCGCGTCCATCACCGCGTCGATGTCAGGGACACCGGCCGTTTCCATTTTCTCGGACAGACCGACGTCGCGGTGGTCGTAGACGATTACGCGGAAACCCCTATCGGCAAGCTTATCGCGGAACTCCTGCGGCCAGCGGCTCAACTGGCTGCCCGCACCCGCGATCAGCAATATGGGCTCGCCGTTCACATCGCCCTGAATCTCATATTCGAGCGTGATGCCATTTGCTCTTATCTGCGGCATGTCGATTCACCCCTTTGGGTTGTCTGAATAGTCCTGGCCAGCTCTCAGGTCCACGCTAGTGTTGTTTAGCGGCGGCGGCTAAAGGGCGGCGTCACAAATTGTTAGGAACACGCCTGTCTCATCTTTTCCTTGACAGCGGCCGAACCGGCACGCTAGCTCAGTCTGGCGGCGGCGGTTAAACGCAAATGTCTCTTCGGAACTGATGAAGGGATTTCGCCGGAACTTCGAGATAAATTCTGCTGGTGCCGTCAGTCTAACGCGAACTCGACTGGACGCGACGAGATCGGTCTTTGATGCTCAAAGGCTTGGCTCATGTATGCGCGAAGGCGTAGGCCATAGCGGGAGCGGCTTGCTTGCCGCCGAGGGGTCGCTCGCCCGGACCTCGCCGGGATCGATCTGCGACAGTTCGAAACGTGCTGTCAGTTCGAACGCCACTTGTCCCCGCTTGGGCGGAGGAAGTCCAAACCCGACCTTTTCTTAGGCCATGACTGGCACCACGGCCAGGGCGGCCGAGCGCTTACCGCTCGGGAGCTGAAGACCACTATCCACCCAACTCAAACGCTGGAAACGTCCGCAATCCGTCCGGGCGTGACCTCCGGACGATAGCCGCCCCACTATGCCCGCGCTCTCGCACGTCGGCTCGAAGGCGGCGGTGCGCCGCCGTCCGCGTCGGCGCCGGGCGGCCGCAGCCTAGCGCTCCATCGCGCCCTTGCCGGCGAAGATCCTTCCCCGGAAGCGCTCGATCCGCGCGGCGCGGGTCGCCGACTGCCTGGCCTGGTTCAGGTTGAACAGGTAGCTCTTCCGCCGCCCCGGCGTCAGGGCCCAGAACGCCTCGGCCAGCTCCGGGTCGGCGTCCAGCGCCTCGATGAGTTCGTCCGGCATGTCGATCTCGCGTTCCACCTTCGGCGGCTTGGCGCCCGCCTCGGCATGATCCATCAGCTGCCGCAGGTAGGCCCGCACCACCGGCTCCATCTGGCCGACCTGCCCCACCGCGGTAAATCGGATCAGGCTCGGCGTCCGGCTGTTGGGGCCTTGCGGCTCCAGCACCCCGGCGGTGTCTTCGAGGAGGCCCGGGTTTAAGAAGCTGAGGCGGAAGTCGCCCAGGAACGAGCCGAAGATGGCGATGTTGCGCCCGGCGTGCATGTAGCAGGGATGGCCCCATTTCGCCGTCTCCTCCAAGCCCATGTCGAGACAGATCCGGCGCAGGTGGTTCAGCCCCTCGATCCAGCGCCGGGTGGAGCAATCGGGCGTCGCGAAGCGATCGCACCGACCGCAGCCTTTGGCGAAGAAGTCATCGGGATCGGTAATCATCGCCATCGCAGCCTCGCTCGAAGCCCCTTACTCTTCATTTGGCCGCCCAGGAGTGGATCCGGCCGCGTGTCCTCTCGGCCGTCGCTCCCCGATGGGGCCCTGCCTCTTCCTGCGGCGGGGAAAATTCAGAAGCCCTCGCCCAGGCGGCGCATCAGGCTGCGGAATTGGCGCAGGCGCTTGTCGATCTCGGCCATGGTGCGGTTCAGCGCCCCGCCGTCGTCGCGCCACACCTGCACGATGCGGGTCCACAGCGCGCTCATCGCCGCCCAGCGCGCGGGCGTGGCCGGAATGCCGGCCCCCTCCAGGATGGCGCGGGCGGTGCGCGGCAGGTGCGGGGCCAGGGCCAGCGGGTTCTCGGCGCCGATGATGGCGGTCAGCGCCGCCCGGTGCGGCTCCATGGCCTCCACCCGCGCCATCACCGCCTCGAACAGGCGATCGTGCGGATCCTCCGATTCCGCCTCGGCGGTCAGCGCCGCCCTGTCGAAGCGGCCGGAGAGCCAGGCCAGCAGGTGAAGGGCGCTGGGGGCGCGCTCATAGAGCGCCGGCAGCGGCGTTCCGGCCTCGGCGGCGATGGCGCGCAGGGAAACCTCGCGCCACGGCCGCTCGGCGGCCAGCTTCAGCATGGCGGCGCCGGCGCGCTCCAGGATGTCGTCCGGGCCCAAAGGGGCGTCGGGGCCGGCGCCCGCCGGCGGCTTGCGCGCGCGCGGCGCGGCGGGGGTCCGGCGCCTGGCCGGGGCGCGGCTCATCCGGAAAGCTCGCAGGATCGGCGCACCGCCCGCTCCACCGCTTCCCGCAGCAGGCGGGCCAGCGCGTCCTCCTCCTGCAGGGCCGAAAGCGCCGCGGCGGTCGTCCCCCCAGGGGAGGTGACGGCCGCGCGCAGCGCCGCCGGGGCCTCGCCGCTTTCCGCCATCAGCGCCGCCGCCCCCGCCACCGTCGCCGTGGCCATGGCAAGGGCCGCCTCCGCCTCCAGCCCCGCGGCCGCGCCCGCCTCCGCCAGGGCCTCGGTGAAGGCGTAGACATAGGCCGGGCCGGAGCCGGCCACCGCCGTCGCCGCGTGCAGCTGCGCCTCGCGCGGGAGCTCGATCACCGTGGCCACGGGGGAGAAGAGGGCCAGCGCCAGGGCGCGCGCGGCGGCGTCGGGGGCATGGATGGCGGCCGCCCCGCGCAGCGCCGCGGCGGCCAGGTTGGGCATGGCCCGGCCCAGCGGCCGCGACCCAAAGACGGTCCTCAGGTCGGCCAGCGTCGGCCCGGCCATGATGGAGATCAGCGGCGCCTCGGGGCCGAGATGGCCGGCGAAGGGCGCCGCCGCCTGCCGCCAGACCTGCGGCTTGACCGCCAGCACGATGCTGCGCGCGGCGCCGAGCGCCGCCGCGTCGTCAGGCCCTGCCACGGCCGCGCCGGCCTGGATCCAGCCGCGCGCCGCCTCGCCCGGTTGCGGGTCCAGGATGAGAAGGTCGGCCGGGGCCAGGGCGCCGGCGCGCCGCCAGCCGGTGAGCAGCGCCCCGCCCATGTGCCCGGCGCCCACCAGCAGCAGCGGGCCGAATTCCGAAATGGCGGCAGCGGCGGCCATGGCGGGGTTTTAAGGCGCCATCGAGCCAAGTCGAATCTCCAGACCCCGGCCCGGCGCCGTCCGTCGTTGAAAGCGCTGGGGAAAGCGCCGGGAAAGCGCCGGGGACATGGTACTCATCCCTGACCCGAACGGCGCCGCGACCGAGCTCGCGGCGGGATGACTATCGTGTCCCCAATGTCCCTGCTCCTCCGGCGCGCAGCGGCGGAGGGGGACCACGCGGGGGCAGCCCGCGTGGTGGAGGGGGGTGCGAAGCAATGGGAAGGTGAGGGGTTACGCTGTCGCAGGCGCCCCTGGGCAGCCTCAGGCCTGGCCGAGGGTCTCGAACATGCAGGCCGCCATGGCGTCGGCCGGGGCGCGGCCCTCGCGGATGAGGAAGTCGAAGGCTGGATAGAAGCGGTCGGCGGCCTCCATGGCCGCGTCGATCATGGAGGCGGTCTGGGCCAGACTCGGCCGCTCGCCGCTGGGCAGCGGCAGGGCGTGGCGGAAGACCACCTCGCCCTCGCCGGTCCAGATCTCGAAATGGCCCAGCCACACCCTCTGGTTGATGAGGTTGGCGAGGGTCTCGGCGGCGGCGCGCGCGCCCGCCGCGCGCATGTCTATGGAAAGGAAGAGCTGCAGGCACTCGGCCTCCGGGCGCCAGGCGAACCACAGCTCGTAGTCCTTCCAGTCGCCCTTGAGGCTGAAGGCCAGATCGCCGTCCTCGGTGCGGTCGAAATCCAGCCTCTCGGCGTGGAGCACGTGCTCCACCACCTCGAGGGGATCCAAGGTCACCAGGACATCGTCTTCTTCGGGGTGGGGAATATCCATCGGCGCCGTCCGAATCACGCGTTAAGGCCGATCAGCGGCTGGAAGCACACATGAGCAGTCCGCCAAAGCGGGCGCAAGCGCAAGCGGGTTCATCCTAAGAGCGAATCTTCGTTAACGCGCCTTCAGGCCTTGCCGGCCGTCTTGGGGGCCGCCTTGGGCGCCGCCGCGCCCTTGAGCGAGGCCAGTTCGTCGCGCAGCTGGCCCACCTGGGCCTTCAGGGCCTCGAACTCGTCGCGGCGGATGAGGTCGAGCTCGGCGACCCACTTGTCCGCCTGGGCGCGCATGGCGCTCCTGGCTTCCTCCTGCGCCGCCTGCGCCAGGCCGGCGGCGGCTTCGCCCAGGCGCGCCATCTCCTCGAGGAAGGGGTTCTTGGTCTGCATCGCCGATATGTAGGGGAAAGCAAGCGCCTGGGACATAGGGCTCGGGACGGGGGGTGCCGGCCGCCCGGCCAGGTCCTGGCGCCTTATGCCCAGCTCCCGGGCCCCGACGAGGGCGGCGCGGCGGCTACGGCAAAGCCGGTCAAGCAAAAAAATCGCGCCGGCGCTTTTTTTCGGGAACCGGGCGCGCGCAAGCGAGTTGATAGGCCGTCTTCCCGCCTACTGTTTCGCCCCCCCGACTGAAGGCGGCAAGCCCGGGCCCGGTCAGAGCTAGTCGCTCTGGACCGGGCCTTTTTTTCGAGCGCCGATGCTCAGCGCCGACGCGTCCGGCCGGCGCGCCGGGCCAGACGGCGCGTCCCCGCTCGCCGGGCGCGGGCGGCGCCCGAGGGCGCCGGCGCCGTTTCGCCGGGGCCAAAGACGCGGGCGAAGATGTCGTCCACATGGCGCAGATACCAGCCGACGTCGAAGAGCGCTTCGAGCTCGCGGCGGCCAAGGCTGCGGGCGACCGTCGGGTCGGCGGCCAGCAGCTGCGAAAAGGCGCCCTCGCCCCTCAAGGCGGCGTGGGCTGCGCCCTGGACGGCGGCGTAGGCGGCCTCGCGCGCCACGCCCTTCTGGGTCAGGGCCAGCAGCACCCGCTGCGAGCACACCAGCCCGCCCAGGCGCTCGAGGTTGGCGGCCATGCGCTCGGGGTGGACGACAAGGCGCTCGACCAGGTCGGCCAGCCGATCCAGCGCGAAGTCCAGATGGACGGTGGCGTCGGGGGCGATGCCGCGCTCGACCGAGGAGTGGGAGATGTCGCGCTCGTGCCAGAGGGCCACGTCCTCCAGGGCCGGGACCACGGCCGAGCGCACCAGGCGCGCCAGGCCGGTGAGGTTTTCCGAGAGGATGGGGTTGCGCTTGTGGGGCATGGCCGAGGAGCCCTTCTGCCCCTCGCCGAACGGCTCTTCGGCCTCGCCCACCTCGGTGCGCTGCAGGTGCCGGATCTCGACGGCGAGGCGCTCGACCGAGGCGGCGATCACCGCCAGGGCGGCGAAGAAGGCGGCGTGGCGGTCGCGGGGGATCACCTGGGTGGAGACCGGCTCGATGGCGAGGCCGAGCTTCTCGGCCACATGGGCCTCGACGCGCGGATCGACGGTGGCGAAGGTGCCGACCGGTCCGGAAATGGCGGCCACGGCGATCTCGGCGCGGGCCGCCGCCAGGCGTTCGCGGGCGCGGGCGAACTCGGCCCAGTGGCCGGCGAGCTTGAGGCCGAAGGTGGTGGGCTCGGCGTGGATGCCGTGGCTGCGGCCCACGGTGGGCGTCAGCTTGTGCTCGAAGGCCCGGGCCTTCAGAGCCGCGAGCACGCGCTCGAGGTCTTCGGCCAGGAGGTCGCTGGCGCGCGCCAGCTGCACCGCCAGCGCGGTGTCGTTGACGTCGGAGGAGGTCATGCCCTGGTGCAGGAAGCGCGCTTCGGGGCCGACGATCTCGCCGACGTGGGTTAGGAAGGCGAGGACATCGTGCCGGGTCTCCTTTTCGATCTCGTCGATACGGTCGTGATCGAAGACCGCCCCGCCGCCGCGTTCCCAGATCGCCGCGGCCGCGGCGCGCGGAATGACACCCAGTTCGGCCATGGCGGTGGCGGCATGGGCTTCGATCTCGAACATCACCCGGTAGCGGCTCTGGGCCGACCAGATCTTCGCCGCCTGCGGCCGCGTGTACCGGGGGATCATGACCGCGCCTTGCCGCGCTCCGGCAGAGCCAGCCTGCGCGCAAGGCCGATCGAGCCCAGCAGGTAGTGCATGGCCGCCCAGGCATAGAAGAGCAGGGTGATCTCGATCCCCTGGCGGGTGGCGGCCACCAAGGCGCCGTGGCAGGCGGTCTCGGCGGTCGCGCCGGCGCCGGCGGGGGCGAGGCCTCCGGGACAGGAGAGCGCGAAGCTCGGAACGGCGCCGTGGCCGGCGATGAGCGCCGCCAGCGCCGCGGGGGCGGCATGGCCGGGCGAAGCGAGGTCGATGCGGGCCAGGGCGTCGATGATCCAGCCGGTGAACACCGGCCCGCCGCCCAACGCAATGAAGTTGAGGACGAAGAACATCAGCGCCGTGGCGGTGGCGCGGCGGCGGGGCTCGACCATGTTCTGCGCCACCCCGAAGGTCGGCCCCAGATAGGTGTAGGAGAAGATCCCCGGCAGCAGGGCGATCAGGGCGGCCGCCTGCCAGGTCGAGGCCTCGTAGACCGAAATGGCGATCGGCGTGGCGATCGCCAAGCCAACGGCGGGCGTCAGCGCATACCAGCGCCCGGCGCGGCGGGCGGCGCGGTCGGCGAAGAAGCCGCCGGCCAGCGTCCCCGCGCCGGTCGACAAGCCGCCGATGACGCCGAAGATGAGGCCGACGGCGGCGTAGGAAAGGCCGAAGGCGCGGTTGAAGTACGGCGCGCCGAAGGCCCCGGCGCCATAGCCGGCGAAGGACGCCAGGGTGACGCCGATCATCATGTTGGCGACCGGCCAGTTGCCGAAGAGGCGCCGCGCGACCACGCCGAGCTCGGCAAGCTCGCTCTCCAGCCAGCCGCGCGCGCCGGCCTCCGCCGCCTGGGGGCTGAGGTCGGCGGCAAGCCGGGGGTGCTCCACAAGTTCGCTGTGGCCGCGCGGCGGCTCGCGCACCACCAGCTTGATGATCAGGGCCATGATGACGCCCGGCGCGCCCACGACCATGAAGGCGACGCGCCAGCCGTAGAGCGTCGCCAGCACGCCGCCGGCGACGGCGCCGATCATGGCCCCCAGCGGTATGCCGAACGAATAGACCGCCAGCGCCGAGGCGCGGCGCCTGGGCGCGTAGTAGTCGGAGATCAGCGAGTGCGCCGGGGGCGAGCAGCCGGCCTCGCCCACGCCGACCCCTACGCGCGTGGCCAGCAGCGGCCCGAACGCCGGAGCGAGGCCGCAGGCGACGGTGAACCCGGACCAGAGCACCATGGAAACGGCGATGATGTTCACCCGGCTGAAGCGCTCGGCGGCGCGGGCGATGGGGATGCCCAGCACGGTGTAGAGGACGGCGAAGGAGAAGCCGCCGAGCAGGCCCAGCTGGGTGTCGGTGATCTTCAGGTCGACCTTGATCGCCTGGCCGATGACGGCGACGATGGTGCGGTCGATGAAGTTGAAGGTGTAGGCGCCCACCAGCATGGCGAGCACCACGCCCTTGTAGGCTTCCGAATAGAGCGGGGGCGCCGCCGCATAGGCGCCCTTGGCCGCCACACTGGTCACACGCGCCTCCTCCAAGGCAGAGAAAGAGAGAGACAGAGACAAGGAGAGAGCGGGCAGAGCGCCCCCTCGAAGCGTGTCTTAGGACGGAATCGACGGGCGCGGGAGAATCTTGCGTCGTCGCCGCGGGATGAAAGGACCTGCGCCCACACCTGGCCGCGCGCCTCACTTCGAGCGCGGCAGAGCCGCCTGCGCGCTGGAGCCCGCCCGCGCGCAGGAGCCCGCCCGCCGGACTCCGCCCGCCGGACTCCGCCCGCCTGGGGGCGCGCGTGCCGGCGCTGAGCTAGAGCGGTTCACGGTCTGGTTGAATCGGAGGGGATTCCCTGGGCGGGCGAACGGTGATTCACGCTGTGTGTCGGAGGTGGAGGCCGGCATGCATGGCGCGATCGCTATCGAAGGGCCTTCGTGACCGGGTGGTTCGAGCCGTTGATGAAGGGGCGTCGCGACGTGAGGCGGCGGGGCGCTTTGGGGTGAGCGCGGCGAGCGTCGTACGCTGGTGCGCTCGGGCGCGGGATCGGGGGGGCGCCTCGGCCCGGCCGCAGGGTGGCGATCGCCGCTCGCACGTACGGGAGGCGCAGGCCGGCCTGATCGACCAACTCCTGGCCGAGACGCCGGACCAGACGCTGATGGAGTTGCGCAACGCCCTGGCCGGGCGTGGGGTGTGGACGACCCACACCAGCTTGTGGCGCTTCTTCCGCCGCCACGGCGTGACGCGCAAAAAAAGACCGCCCACGCCCAGGAGCAGGAACGTCCCGACGTCCTGAAACGGCGGCAGGCCTGGTTCGACGGGCAGCTCGATCTCGATCCGGAGCGGCTGGTCTTCATCGATGAGACCTGGGCCTCGACCGCCATGGCCCGCACCCATGGCCGCGCCCCAGGGGCCAAAGACTCAAGGCCGCCGTCCCTTACGGCCACTGGAAGACGACCACCTTCGTCGCCGGCCTGCGGCTGGGCGGCCTGTGCGCGCCGATGGTCCTGGACGGCCCGATCAACCGCCTCGCCTTGGAGGCCTACGTCGAGCAGATCCTCGTTCCCGAGCCGAAGCCCGGCGACATCGTCGTCATGGACAACCTGGGGAGCCACAAGAGCCCCGCCGCCCGCGCCATGATCGAGGCCGCCGGCGCCAAGCTCCTCTTCCTCCCGCCCTACGGCCCCGACTTCAACCCATCGAGAAGGCGTTCTCGAAGCTCAAGGCCCTGCTCCGCAAGGCCGCAGAGCGAACCGTCGAGGCCCTCTGGAACACCATCGGCAGACTCATCGATCTGTTCACACCCAACGAGTGCGCCAACTACTTCGTCAGCTGCGGATACGATGCGACCTGATCGTGAAACGCTCTAATGGGAAAGCTCGATCGCCTCCAGATGATAGGCGAGGGGGCGCTGGTCGCCGGCGGGCTTGAAGTCGCAGTCGCAGCGCACCTCGAGCCGGAAGGCCGGGCCGCCCGCCGCGATCACCTTCGGACAGGCGAAGGCGAAGGCGCCGCACGCGGCGGTCGAGAAGCCGAAGCGCTCGCCGTCGATCTCGATCTTAGAACCGCCGCGCCTGTTGCGGGAAGTCGTCCGGGATGTCGCCTCTGAGGGTGATGGCCAAGATCGGGCGCTCGGCTGCAATCTGCAGCGCCAGATCGCGGCCCGCCCAGCCATCGTGGAACAGGCCGGAGCTCATCCCGACCTGCCGCCCGTAACCGACGAAACGGGGCGCGCGTGGCGGACGGCGCCTCGCGCAGGTAATGCTGCGTCTTGCTCGAGCTGCCGCCCGAGCCGCTCCTGCAGGCGCCGGCGCATCTCGATCAAGGCGAAGCGCGCCGGATGCAGGCGGTCTGCAGTTCCTCGACATCGGCCGCTCAAAGAGCGCGCGGCCCGGAACGAACTTCTCCTTCGGGAAGGGCCATTGCACGTAGAACGGCGCCGTGCGGCCCGGCGATCTCCTCGGCCGGGCGGTCAGCCGGGCGGGCGGGCGGGCGTGTGCAGGCAGATCGACAGGCATTTGCGGGAAATGCGCCCCCGATCCTTGGGCAGGCGGATGGCGCGAAACCCGCGCCGGCTCTTTTCGTTAGTCTCGAAGATCACGGCCCGATTGAAAATGACGTTGCAGAGCTCGCATCGATCGACATCCGGCCGGCGCGGATCGGAGTGGAGCTCGATGGCGCCGCCCCAGGCCGGATCCCATTCCCGGTTCAGATACAGCAGCAGATTGCAGCGCCGGTGAAAGCCGCCCTGGAGCTGGAAATTGTAATCGACATGAACGTCCAGCGACTGGCCGTTGAGGTTTTCGTGCGTGCCGCCGCCGAAAAGCGCCGGGTCGCCATGCAGGTTTTCGATGCCTGTGATCGCCGACATGGCGTCGAGAAACTCGCGCGACAAAAAATAATCGTAGAGGTCGGCATAGAACGGGCTGATCTCGCGGATACAGCTGACGACCGCCTTACCGCCGTATTCGCCGAACTCGTTCTTGGCGAACTCCCGGTCGAACGGAGGAAAGTCGCGCAACGAGGCCGCGGCGGCCTCTTCTGTAAAAAAGTCATCTATGCAGACATGTTTGAACGGCTTCGCTGTTTGATAGGCATCTCGATACGCCGCAGTCCTCGCCAAGATCTCCATCGAGATCATTTCAGGCTCCTTCTCGGGGCTCGAAACGCCGTCCTCGCCGCGGCGCGCCTGGAACCGCCGAGCGCCTTGCGGCGGCGCCGCCGCCACGACAGAGTAAAGTCAGCATACTGGTTGAGCAGCGGGGCCGATCGCACGCGCGAGGCTTTCCAGGACCTCAGGAGTCCCGAAGCCCCGCTTGATGAATTCCAGACCTGCCCGCGCCATGGCGGAGTTCAATTCGCGATCCTCGTGGACGCTCACAAGCTTCTGCACCATCTCCTCGGGCGAGCGTGCGACGAGCCAACCAAGCTCGCCAGCCAGACTGAGCCCCTCCGCAGCTACTTCGCTCATAATGCACGGGATACCACGAGCTAAGCTTTCTAGCACCTTGCCCTTTATTCCCGCCCCAAACCTCAACGGAACGACAGTAGCCCGCACGCGCCCAAAGAGGTTATTGAGATCCGAAACATGGCCAAGGATCTCAAATCGCTCGCTTTGGAGCGCCCTGACTTCATCAGTGACCCCGCTGCCGGCAATGTAAAACTTGACGTTTGGGAGCGCGGCCATCACGCCAGGCGCTATGCCCTGCTTCAAGTGCCGGACGGCATCCAAGTTCGGCGGGTGACCGAAGCTGCCCAGAAAACCGATGCCCTGCCGCTTGCCAAAGGGAAGGGACACTGGGTTGAGACGGACTGTCCACGGGACGACTTCGACCCGCACCCCCGGCACCATTCTCCCGACCAATTCGGCCTCAGCCGGTGAGTGCACAACAACGCAGTCGACATCCCGCATGACTCCTAACTCGGCTGACCGTTGCGAGATTGTCTCTGGACGCACCGCACCCTTTAGCTGATCTTCACGCTCCATTCGCAAAAAGTGAAGATCCGCTACATTGTAGATAACCCTTGCTTCAGGAAAATAACTTTTGACCATCAGCGCATACTTCCGAGCGTTGGAGAATCTGTGCAAATAGACCAGTCCCGGATCGACTCTTTTTTTTCTAAACACTTCCTCGACAGACCAGAAGTAGGGCGCATATAGGCACTCTACACCAACAAACTGTAAAGCCTTGGTATAAGGTTCGATCTGGGCCATGTTGTCTGCCGGTATAAACGTAACCTTATAGCCCAGACCGATGAGGGCCATCATGTGCTCCAACGCGGCGTTCGAGCCAGCGTCTCGATCAGGCGTGGGAACGGTGTCGTCGATGAAAACGGCTTTCTTTCTGACCCCCCTCTCACACTCGGCTTCCGGATTGTCTCCGTTGAACGCGTGCGCACCCAAGGTGTCCCGCCAACGCGCGTAGAATTTGCGCCGGTTGATCGGCTGGAACCGCTTCATGCCCGACCCACTCTCGTCCGTTCCGGAACTAACGCCCTCGAAATGCACAACCTCGGACCCCGGCTGAACAACAACGCGCCGGCCGGCTGCTCTGACGCGAAACGCAAGGTCAGTATCTTCGTAATAGCCAGGCGCAAACGTCACGTCGAAACCGCCCAGTTCGTCGAAAAGCTTTTTCGGAATCATCAGGGCGGCGCCTGACACCCAATCGGCGTCGCGCAGATAGCAGAATTTCGGGTCGTTGGGGTCCAATCCACGGCCCCAATTCCACCCATCTCCCATTCGCCAAACGATCCCGCCCGCTTCCTGAAGCCGACCATCTTCAAAGAGTAGTTTCGACCCAGCAATACCGGTTACCGGCATGCGTTTGAACGTCGTCACCAGAGTATCAAGCCAACCTGGCTTGACTACGGTGTCGTTATTCAGAAAGAATAGATATTCGCCCCTCGCTACTGCTGCTCCACTGTTGCATGAGCTAACAAATCCGGCATTGCGCTCGTTACGAATGACGCGAATGTCGCCAGAAAACAACATTGAAGATAGAATGGTCTCATCTTTCGAGCAATCGTCAATCAATATAATTTCGAAGGATGTATCGTCTGGGTGATTGGTTATTAAGCTAGATATACAATTGTACGTATATCGGAAATGGTTAAAAGCCGGGATGACGACAGAGACATCCACTTCCGGTGATTCTTCCAAGTGAAGCTGGTCGTATTGGTTCAGAAGCTTCGACAGAAGCGGGGTGATCGCGTTCCCCAACTCAGCGCGCTGAAGAAAGTCCTGACGTTCTCCCGGAACATCGACAGCGAGCCGGTCTTGGGCGGCGAGCAACGCACCCAATAACTGCAGTAGGATGCTGACCGGCTTATTCAGATCGGACGCGGACTGGGCTAAGGCACAGGTAGCCCCGACGGACTGGTAGAGAAAGGCAGTGGCGGACTCATCGAGACCCTTCTCGGGCACCTCGACGCGCGCTGGAGAGCCAAAGAGCGCCTGTCTGTCGTGCGCCCGCCGGATGACGACGTCGTTCCGCGACCTCTCAAACAGCCAGCTAGCAGGTTTGACGCGGAAACCGTGTCGGCCGTTCCCCAGGCCCGCTGCCAACAGGTCTTCTCGGGGTTCGTCGGCCAAGACAGAGAAGATCGTCTCTGTGCCGTCGATGCCCTCGACAATGACCGGCGAACTCGGGTTTGCAGGGTCCCAGGCCCACCCCGCCAGCTCTTCGCTTGTCGCAAGCTCCACCACGCCGGCAAGCGTGAGGCCGGGCGACAAATGTTCGACTAACGGCATCCGGAGACCGAACGACCGGCTCCGCGGCTGGGCGCTCTTCCGTCCTTTGCCATCTCCGTCCGCCATCCGCTTCGACCCCGCAGCGTTGATCCCAGTAGAGAGGCCCTATGCTCCGGCGACGAACACGATTTCGGAGAGGTTTAGGCCCAACTCCCTCATATCCTCCCCGACGCCGAGGGTTTTGGGGGAGGCGGCATCCGGGAGGACCAGCTGGAGCTTGTTCGCCCTCGCCGCCAAGGTGGCGCGCAAGAGAGGCACCTTGATCCTCTCCTCGACACGAAAGTTGTGAAACGCTTGAAAGAGGCCGTTGATGTACAGGTGCAGTCGCTGCCCATCCCAGCTTCCGGGGGCCCCTTCAAACGGCGCTGCAAGAAGTTCCAAACTGAGATCCTGACGCGGAACCTGCACCTGAAAGGTCAAGGTGACGAAGCTTCGAACGGTCCAGGAAGTGTTTGGTGCCTCGGTTACATCAAGGCCCTCCGGGTCGAGCTCACGCACGGAACCCGTCGACCCGAATGTGATGGGCTCATTAAGCTCGAGCATGTCACCCCCCGGGCTGATTAGTCGAATCGACGCCATGCCCCGACAGGAACCTGCTACTGCGTCCCCGGCGGCCTGGACGTCTGCGCACGCCGCATATTCCCTAACGCAGGTGCTTCGGAGTCACCAGCCTCTAACGAGGGTTGCCGCCTCGCGCGCGGGGGGACAGAGGAGCGCGGAAGCTCCGCAGCAGCGGAGATCACCCCCAGACGGAAACCCGCTCATGGACGCCGCCGATAGAAAGACCCGCCGGTAAGATGACCGGCCGCTACATCGCCGCCATCGACCAGGGGACGACCTCCAGCCGCTGCATGATCTTCGATGCGGCCGGGGGCATCGTCGCCGCGGCCCAGAAGCCGCACCGCCAGCACTTCGCGGCGCCCGGATGGGTGGAACACGACGCCGCCGAGATCTGGGCCAATGTCGAGGCGGTGAGCGCCCAGGCGCTCAGCGCCGCCGGGGCGGGGCCGGGCGACATCGCGGCGGTGGGGATCACCAACCAGCGCGAGACCAGCCTCATCTGGGACAGAGCGAGCGGCGCGCCGATCGCCCCGGCGATCGTGTGGCAGGACACGCGCACCGCAGGCGTGGTCGGCGAGCTGGCGCGCGAGGGAGGGCAGGACCGGTTCCGCGCCAAGACCGGGCTGCCGCTGGCGACCTATTTCTCGGGTGCGAAGATCGCCTGGCTGCTGGACCACGTGGAGGGGGCGCGCGCCGCCGCCAAGGCCGGGCGGCTGGCCTTCGGCACCATGGACTGCTGGCTGATCTTCAAACTCACCGGGCGCCACCTCACCGACGTCAGCAACGCCAGCCGCACCCAGCTGATGGACCTCGAGACCCTGGACTGGGACGAGGGGCTGCTGGAGGCCTTCGGGGTTCCGCGGGCGCTGCTGCCACAGATCCGGCCCTCGGCGGAGGTCTACGGCAAGGCGCGCGGGGTGCTGGAGGGCGTGGCGGTGGCGGCGGCGCTGGGCGACCAGCAGGCGGCGCTCTTCGGCCAGGCCTGCTTCGCCCCGGGCGAGGCCAAGTGCACCTATGGCACCGGGGCCTTCCTGCTGACCAACACCGGGACGGCGCCGGCGCCTTCGAAAAGCGGCCTGATCACCACCGTGGCCTACAAGATCGGCGAGGGGCGCGCCTGCTACGCCCTGGAAGGCTCGATCGCGGCAGCCGGGGCGCTGGTGCAGTGGCTGCGCGACAACCTGGGGCTCTTCGAGGCCGCCGCCGACATCGAGGCGCTGGCGGCCTCCGCGCCCGACAGCGGCGGGGCGGTGCTGGTCCCGGCCTTCTCGGGCCTGTTCGCGCCGCACTGGCGGGCGGACGCGCGCGGGGTGATCGCCGGGCTCACCCACTATGTGACCAAGGCGCACCTGGCGCGGGCGGCGCTGGAGGCGGTGGCCTTCCAGGTGCGCGAAGTGGCGGAGGCCATGGCCGCCGACATGGCGGCGGCGGGCGGGGGCGGGATCGACCTTCTGAAGGCGGACGGCGGCATGACCGCCAACGCCCTGCTGATGCAGATCCAGGCCGACGTGCTGGGCCGCGAGGTGGCGCGCCCGGCGATCGCCGAAACGACGGCGCTGGGGGCGGCCTGGGCCGCCGGGCTGGCGGTCGGCTTCTGGCCGGACACAGAGACCCTCAGGGCCCAGTGGCGCGAGGACGCCCGCTGGACCCCGGCCATGGACGCGGCGGCGCGCGAGGCCGCCTACGGACGCTGGAAGAAGGGGGTGGAGCGGACCCTGGGCTGGGCCTGAGCTTTCAAGATGCTGCGCCGCAGCATATAGGCCTTGCGTGTGGCGGATTCGACGTTCGCCTGATCTTCGGGGCGTCGCCGGGTGGCGAACTTCGAATCCGTAAACCACACGCGACTCATTGGTTTGCCAGTGTCCTTGCGAGTCCGAAGTTCGTCGAACGCCCGCCCCGTGCCCTTGCGAACTTCGGACTTTGGACACTAGCGTCCGCCCGCCGCCGGGACCCAAGCATGCCCAAAGCCGAAAGCCTGACCGACACCCTGGCGCTGGAGCGCATCGAGGTGAACCTCTTCCGCGGCCGCGCCCCGCAGAGCCAGGGGCCGCGGATCTTCGGGGGCCTGGTCATCGGCCAGGCGCTGGCGGCCGCCTACAAGACCATCGAGGGGCGGCTGTGCCACTCGCTGCACTGCTATTTCATCCGCCCGGGCGATCCGGCGATCCCGATCCTGTACGAGGTGGACCGCGCCCGCGACGGGCGCTCGTTCACCACCAGGCGCGTGACCGCCATCCAGCACGGCGAGCAGATCTTCAACCTCGCCGCCTCCTTCCAGGTGGAGGAGCCGGGGCTGGAGCACCAGGACCCGATCCCGGACGTGCCGGCGCCGGAGGAACTCCCCGAGGAGAACGGCTGGGGCGACTGGCCACGGCCGATCGAGATGCGGCCGGTGGAAGCCTGGGACCGGACCAGGCCCACGGCGGCGCCGCCGTTCCAGAACATCTGGATGCGGGCCGCCCACCCGATCGGGGAGGATGCGGCGGTCAACCAGGCGGTGATCGCCTACGCCTCGGACATGAGCTTCCTTTCCACCGCCATGCGCCCGCACGCCATGTTCTGGCACACCGCCGGGCTGCAGACCGCCAGCCTGGACCACGCGGTGTGGTTCCACCGCCGCGCCAACTTCAACGACTGGCACCTGTACGCCCAGAAGAGCCCTTCGGCCGCCGGCGGGCGCGGCTTCAACCTGGGCGAGATCTACGACCGCGGCGGGCGGCTGGTGGCCTCCACCGCCCAGGAAGGGCTGATCCGCTACCGCCCGCCCGGGCGCTGAGCGGGCTCATCGCCGGGGGAGGGCGAGATGCGATTGACAGGCATTCGCAACTGACCTTATGCGAACGCTTCTCAAGAGCAAGAGGGGCGTGGGGTGCGGCTCGTTCTTTTCACGGCGGCGGCGGCGAGCGCGCTCAGCCTCAGCGGCCCGGCCCGGGCCGATCCGCGGCTGGACGAGAAGGTCTACGACCCCTTCGTCGAGCGCCGCGTCGGTGAGATCGAGGTGCGGCAGGGGTCGGAGTTCGGCGGCCCGCTCGGCGGCGCCGACACGGCCGTGCTGGAAGCCGAATACGGCGTCAGCGACCGGGTGAGCCTGGCGCTGGTGGGCGCGATGGGGCGCGCCCCGGGCGGCGAGGAACGGTTCGGTTCGCTCGGCCTGGAAGGCGTCGCCTGGCTCGGCCAGGTCCCGGCGATCGGCGTCGATACCGGCATCTACCTGGAATACTCCAGGGGGTTTTCGGGCCAGTCCGGCGGGCCGGAGGCGAAGCTGCTGCTGGCCAAGACGGCCGGCCGCTTCCAGGGGCTGGCCAATCTGATCCTGGAACGGCCGCTGGGCGTCCCCCGGGGGGAAGGGTACGCCAGCTACGGCTACGCCCTTTCGGCCACCTGGCGGACCAAGGGCGCCTTCAGGCTAGGGGCGGAGGCTTTCGGCGACCTGGGCTCGGACCGCGCCTTCGGCGGGCGCCAGGGCGCCTACGTGGGGCCGCAGGTGAAGTGGGCGGGCCGGCCCAAGGGGCTGCCGTTCGAGATCGAGCTGGACGCCGGCTGGCTGGCGGCGGTCGGGACCGACAGCCGCGAGGGGCGGACGCAGGCGCGGCTGAACCTGGAGTTCGAGCGGAAGTTCTAGAGCCTGATGCGTTCGGCTCGAATCGGCTTCGACCCCCCTCCACCATCCTTCGCCCCCGGATCGGGGTCCGGGGGCTCGGATGGTCCCCCTCCCCCACGCTGGCGCCTGGTGGAGGAGCAAGGACCCTCGCTCCTCCACCGCGGAAGCGGGGGATGGGTGAGGAGCGGCCGGCGCGAGGCGGGCCGGCATGGAATCGGCAACGAATTGCCGATTCCCGCGACGAATGCCCGCGGCCCGCGGCCGCGGGCTGGGGCCGAGCCCTTGCGTCAGCAAGGGCGAAGAGACGCGGTGGAGGGGGTAAATCCACCGAGCCTAATCACAAACACGCTCTAGCGGCCGGTCAGCCGTTCGGCGTCACCAGGATCTTGATCTGGCTCTTGTCGGTCTGCAGGCGGGTGAAGGCGGCGGGCGTCTCCTCCAGGCCCACAACCTTGGTGACCACGCCGTTGTACCCCGTGGTTCCCTCGGCGAGCGCGCGCAGGGAATCGGCGAACTCCTCAGCGCTGTAGCCGAGGACGAAACGCAGCTCGATCTCGCGCGAGACGAAGGCCAGCGGCTCGATGGCGTCGGTCTGCATGCACACGCCCGCGACCACGATGCGGCTCGCCGGCGGCGCGGTCTCGGCCAGGGCCTGCAGCACCCCAGGCGCGCCGACGCACTCGAAGATCAGCGGCCGGCGCGCCTCTGACCCCGCCATGGCGGCCATCATCGCCTCCGCCCGCGTCGCCGGCACGGCGAAGTCGGCCCAGGCGGTGTGGGGAGCGAGCGCGGCCGGATCAACGAGCCGGTCCGCGCCCAGGCGCTGCGCGGCGGCGCGGCGCTCGGCGGAGAAGTCGCAGGCGATCACCGGCCCCAGACCGCGGCGCTTCAGGGCCGCGATCACCGCCAGGCCCACCGGGCCCAGGCCCACGACCATGGCGGCGTGGTCGGCGCCCGCCTCGGCCTTGGCGACGGCATGCTCGCCCACGGCGAGCGGCTCGGTCAGGGCCGCCTGCTGCGGCGACAGCCCGTTGGGGACCTCCAGCAGCATGGCCTGGGTGAGCACCACCGACTGGGCGAAACCGCCGGGAAGGCGGCTGGAATAGCCGACCGTCTCGAAGCCGCCCTCGGTCAGGACCCCCGGAATCGACACCACCGGCGTCCCCGCTTTCAGGCGGCGTTCGGTCTGCGGCCCGAAGTCCACGATCTCGCAGCAGAACTCGTGGCCGAAGACGGTGTCGGCGCCCTTCTTCATGTGGGCGAAACCGCCGAGGCGCTCGGTGAGGTCGATCATGTGGTCGTAGTGGTCCAGGGCATGCAGGTCCGAGCCGCAGATGCCGCAGGCCAGGGTGCGGCAGAGCACCTGGCCGGCGAGCGGCGTCGGCGCCGGCATCTCCCCGACCGCCAGGACGCCGCTCTCACCCTTGCGAATGACCGCCCGCATGTATCCGCCTCCTGCGCCTTAAGGAGGAACAATAGGGGGATCAGCCGGCCGGCTCCAGCAGCCGCAGCAGGGCCAGTTCCGATGGCCGGCCGTCGAGCGCGAGGCGCGGAGAAAGCCGCCCGGCGCGGTAGGCTTCGAGCACCGCCGGGTGGACATAACAGGCCCGGCACACCGCCGCGGTGTTCCCGAGAATCCCGGCGACGGCCTTGATGGCGGTGGCGATCGCCTTCCGGGCCTCGGCCTCGCTTTCCGGCGGCGGCAGGGAAACGAGGGCGCGCGCGGCGAGCAGCGTCCCGGCCCAGGTGCGGAAGTCCTTGGCGCTGAACTCCTCGCCCATGGCCTCGCGCAGGTACTGGTTGACGTCGTGGCTCTCGATCGAGCGCCGCACGCCATCGCCGTTGACGTACTGGAACAGGCGCTGGCCGCGAAGGTGGGTGAGGTTGCGCAGCAGCCGCGCCAGGCGCCGATCGTGGAAGCCGGTGCGCCGGCGCACGCCGCTCTTGCCGCGATACTCGAAGACCGCCCCGGCGCTCCTCAAGGTGAGGTGGCGCTTGGTCAGGGTGGTCAGGCCGAAGCTGTTGTTGGCGCGCGCGTACTCGCGGTTGCCGACGCGGACGAAGGTGAGCTCCAGGATGCGCACGACGGCCGCGAGCACCCTCTCGCGTGGCAGTCCGGGCAGGGAAAGGTCGCGTTCGACGCGGGCGCGCAGCGCCGGCAGGGCGCGGCCGAAGGCGAGCAGCTTGTCGTACTTGGCCTCGTCGCGGCTGGCGCGCCAGAGCGGATGGTAGCGGTACTGCTTGCGCCCGCGCGCATCGCGGCCGACAGCCTGGATGTGGCCGAAGGGATCGGGCGAGATCCAGACGCGCGTCCACGCCGGGGGGATGGCGAGCGAGCGGATGCGCGCCAGCGTTTCCGGATCGCGGATCTCGCGCCCGTCAGCGTGGAAGTAGGCGGCGCTGGGCCCCGCGCCCCGGCGCCGCAGGCCGGGATCGTCGTCGCTGACGTGATTGAGCTCGGCCGGAGCGGCCATGGGCTGGGCGGCATCCTTGGGCATGGGTCCTCGCGCCGACTTGGGCGAGCCGCCAACGCGCCCACCCGGCCCGCCGTTCCCGCCGCCTGGAGGGCGGCGCCGGCAGCGGCTAGGCTGGCCTGGCGCGAATCCTTGGAGAGGAGCCCGGCCTTGGCCCGCATTCCCTATTTCGACACCAGCAAAGCCAGCGGCCGCGCCGCCAGGGCCTACGAGAAGCTGCCGCCGCTGAACATCTTCCGGATGCTCGGCCATTCGGGCGAGCTGGTGGACGGGTTCACCAGGCTGGGGACGCAGATCCTCTATTTCACCAGCCTCGATCCGGTGCTGCGCGAGATCGCCATCCTGCGCGTGGGCGTGCTCAGCCACGCCAAGTACGAGGTCTTCCAGCACCAGCGCATCGCCCGCGGCATCGGCATGAGCGATGCCCTGATCGCCGCGATCCGCGAAGGTCCAAAGGCCGCGCTCTTCGATGACGCCCAGCGCGAGGTCATGGCTTTCACCGACGATGTCGTGGCCAATGTCCGCGCTTCGGAGGCGACCTTTGCGCCGCTCAGGAAGCGCCTGGGCTACAAGGGGCTGCAGGAGCTGGTGATCACCATCGGCTACTACATGCTGGTGAGCCGCTTCCTGGAGACCTTCGATGTGGACATCGAAGAGGGCGCCGCCGGCGCGCCGCCAGAGCGCAGCGCCTAGCGGGGAACGGCGAACAGGGGCGTCATCGGCCTGACCCCCGCCGCCGTGTCGGCGGCCAGCCCCAGGTAGGGCTGGAGGTTGAAGGCGTCCTCGATCGTGCGCAGCAGCGAGTAGTGGTTGTACGGCGTGGGATCGGCAAGGCCGCGCGGGCCGTGGTTGGTGATCACGAGCGTGGGGATGTGGCCGCCGCCGAAGTTGGAGATGGCGTCCGGGCTCACCCCGCAGCAGCCGGACCGGTCTTTGCCCGCGCCCTCGTCGAAGGTGATCACGATGGCGAAGTTCTGCGGCCCTTTCCAGGCGCCGCTCGCCTCGATCTCGCCCACCAGCTCGCCGAGCTCCTCGTCGCCGCGCCGGACCAGGGGCCCGTAGGGCTGTTTGCGGCATTCGGCGGGGATGGTCGCGCCTTCCAGGCCGTGCATGTCATGGCACTGGTTGGGGATGACGAGGGCGAAGGCTGGCAGGTCTCCGCTCGCCAGATCCGCCTTCAGCCGCCGGAAGTCGACCAGATGCTCGGCGCGGCGCGGGTCGGCCTGGACATCGGCGAAGTTGAGAAAGCCGGTGTGCTTGGAGGCGTAGAGGGCGGTTTTGCGGGCGCCGTTGAAGAAGATCGGGTCGCTGGCGATGTAGGCGAGCGAGCCAGCCCCGGGCAGGGATTCCAGGTAGGCCTTCCAGTTCTGGCCGGTGGCTTCCAGCAGATCGCCCAGTTGCGGCGCGTGGACGGTGTGGTCCACGTATCCCGGCGCCGTGGCCTTGGCGCAGCGCGGATCGGCCGCCATTCCCGGCTTGCAGCCGAACCAGTCGTCGTCGTGGATGCCGAACGTGCTCCCGCCCAGCAGGGCGACGTAGTTGGCTTCGCTCGGATGCACCTCGCCGAAGAACTCCGTGGCCTCGCCGTAGCGCTTCGCCAAGGCCACGAAATTGGGGGCCAGCGCCGCATCGTGCAGCTGCGCGTACTCCTTGTTCTCGTCCATGATGACGAAGATGTGGGCGTAGGGCGGCACGCCCTCGCGCGCCTGCGCCGCTACGGCGAAAAGGCCGACCGCGAGCGCCAGCGGCGCCAACCACCAAGTCATTGGGCCCAGCTCCCTAGAACTTGAACCGCACGCCGGCCTGATAGGTCGGGTCGTAGAATTCGCGCTGAATCGGGCGGTTGGGCGAGCCCTCGTAGTAACGCAGCGGCGTATTCAGCAGGTTCCTGGCTTCGACAAAGACGGTGAAGTTGCCGTTGATCCGATAGCCCGAGGTGAAGTCGAGCGTCAGCCGATCGTCCTGGATGGTGTCCAGGCTCTTGTCGCCCGAAGTGCTGCCGTTGCCGCTCAGGCCGAAGAGGCTGTGGCCGACGTATTCCGCGGCCAGGCGCGCTTCGAAGCCGTGCGCCTCGTAGAAGCCGGCCAGGTTCCACGTGATCTGGGAGGTGCCCGGCAGCGGTCCGTACTCGTCGACCGTGCCGGTCTGGGCGGCGGTGTACTCGAGAATGCGCGAGTCGACCCAGGTGAAGTTGCCTTCGATCCCAAGGCCGTCGAAGGGGTAGGGGAGCCAGCTGTACTTCTGGTGATAGTCGATGGTGACGCCGCGGGCGTAGCCGCTCGGCACGTTTTCATAGGTGGTGACGTTCGCCAGTTGCCCGGGCGCCAGGGAATCGGTGGTGACGCCGTTCTGGACGCGCGGGACGATGTAGTTGGTGAATTGCTTGTCGAAGGCCGCGAACTCGATGATGCCGCCGTTGGCCAGGTAGTATTCGAGTGAGAAGTCGAACATCTCGCCGTAGGTGGGCTTGAGGTCCGGATTGCCGCGGCTGATGGCGATCGGGCTCGCGGTGTGATCCACCGAGGCGGCGGTGGTGTTCTGGTTGAAGCCCGGACGGGCGATCCCGGTCGACCAGGTTAGCCGAGCCAGGAAGTTCGGCTGGATCTGATAGCGCAGCTGGATCGTCGGGAAGGCGTCGACGTAGTCGGCGTTGCGCAAAAGCAGGCTGTTGGTGACATTCCCCGACGCGTCGGTCGCCTGGACATAGCCGCCGTAGGTGGCGCGCGTGGCCTCGACCCGGACGCCCGCCAGCACCCCCAGCTTGCCGAACTGGCCGGTGTACTCGCCGTATCCGGCGTAAATGTTCTCCTGGGCGGTGATGTAGCACGAGAAGCAATAGACGGCCCCGCTCGAGCCGCCCATTGGGCCGTTCAGCAGATCCTGGACGGCGATCTGATCGATGATCGGTCCGGTAGGATAGTGGTTGTCATAATAGAGGTGGCCAGGAGACGAGTATCCGGGGTGGGCCAAGGAGATCCCCGGCGGGCTGTAGCTCTCGTCATAGTGGGTGACGGTCTTGTGGCGCAGCCGCACCTCGCCGCCAAACTTGATACGGTCGTCGTCATTGAAAAAGTGCGGCGCGAACTGCACGTTCAGGGCGCCGGAATACTCTTCGTCAACGTCCCGCTCCTGGCTGTTGCTGGCCGACGCCAGCGAGTATTGCGTGGGGTCGAAGACGTTGAAGCCCTCGAAGTTGAACTTCGGGAAATCGCCGTTGTTGGCCGAATTGTCGTAGGCCAGGGGACAGCTTCCGTCGGCCGTTGCGCAGACCGCGTCGAACTCGGCCCCGTAGTTGGGCGTCTGGTAGAACGTCGCGCGGCTGTAGGCGGCGCGATAGTCGATCAAGGTCGCGCCGAAGTTGTCGTGGCCGCCAACGACGAAGATCGAGTTGCGGTGCGTTTCCTGCTCGTCAGTCTCGGTGATCGCCGGCGTGGTGGTGACCAGGAAGCCGTTCGGATCGTTCGGATCGACCGGAATCTGACCGGTCATCGGATCCTCGACGGCGCCGAGGTTCTCGAGCAGCAGGAAGTTCTTGTGCTGCGCCTCCTTGTAGCCGGCGACGTCCCCGCGCAGGTACCAGCCGTGTTCGTCGTTGGGCTGGAACTCGATGTCGCCGCCGTAGCTGAACCGCCGCCGGTGGTAGTTGTAGTAGCGCAAGTCGTACTGGCTGATCGCCTTGGAGGGCGCCAGACCGTCGTCGATGTAGCTCGCCTCCTGGTCGTCGACGGCGCGCCGGTCGTCCTCACGCGAGCCGTAGAAGACAAATGAGAACGGGGCCGGGTTGGAGAAGAAGCCGCCCAGGTCCCTGGTCTGGCCGTTCTGGAAGACAAAGCGGCCGTTGTCGAAGCCGAAGCGGCCACCGAAGGCGATGTCGCCTTCGAAGGGGCCAGTATGATCGTGCAGCGGCTCCCAGCCCCAGCCGACCGTGCCCTCGATGAAGGGTTTGTCGACGTGGGCGGCGGTGCGTGGCGATAGCTCGATGGAGCCGCCCAGACCCTCGGCCTCGTGGTCGGGCAGGGTGGTGTAGGTGACGATGATGCCATCGACCGCGCCCACGGGGATCGTGTCGAACTCCACCGCCCGGCCGCCTCCTCCCGACTCGGTGCCGCCAGGAAAGGTGTTGAGGAGGGGCACGCCGCCGTAGGTGGCGCCGTCAAGGTTGGCGTCGATGCCGCGGATCTGCACGAACCGGCCCTCACCGGTATCGCTGGAAAGCGAGATCGCGGGCATGCGCCCGAGCGCCTCGGCGGCGTTGTAGTCGGGGTATTTGCGAATGGTCTCGATCGCGCGGACGCTGACGAGGTTCGGAGCCTCGAACTGGACGACGCGCGCCGCCTGCTCTTGCCGCGGGGCAGTGACTACGAGCTGCTCGACGGTCTTCGGAGGCGGGTCGGTCGGCTGAGCGCCAGCTTCCGCGGCAATCGCCAACACCGATAAGCTCGCCCCGCAGGCGAGCGCCACGCCCGGTCTCATTCCCACCTACGCCCCTGACCCTCCACTCCGGGTCGGGGCTAGCGCCGGCGCGTGAAGCGCGCGTGATGGTTGTGTGAAGCTTTGGTGACGCTCCGAGCGGCCTAATCCTGGGCGTAACCCAGGCGGCGGTTCAGTTCCTCGAGGATGGCGACGGCGGCGTCGGCGATAATCGTGCCCGGCGGGAATATCAGCGCCGCGCCGGCGGCCCTCAGGGCGGCGAAGTCCGATTCCGGAATGACGCCGCCGGCGACGATCATGATGTCGCCGCGCCCCAGCTTCTCCAATTCGGCGCGCAGCTGCGGGATCAAGGTGAGGTGGCCGGCGGCCAGGGTGCTGGCGCCGACCACGTGGACATTGCGCGCCACCGCCTCGAGCGCGGCTTCGGCCGGCGTGGCGAAGAGCGGCCCGACGTCGACCTCGAAGCCGAAATCGGCAAAGCCGCTGGCGATCACCTTCTGGCCGCGGTCATGCCCGTCCTGCCCGATCTTGGCCACCAGGATGGACGGGGAGCGGCCGTCCGCTTCGAGAAAAGCCGAGGTCATGGACTTGGCCCGATCGACGCCTGCTGCGGGCCCGGCCGCGCCGGCGTAGACGCCGCGCACGACCTCGGCCTTGGCCTGGTGGCGGCCGAAAATATGCTCCAAGGCGAGGCTGATCTCGCCCACGGTCGCGCGCGCGCGCGCCGCTTCGACCGAAAGGGCCAGCAAATTGCCCCGGCCGCGGGCCCCCGCCTCGAGTCCCGCCAGCGCGCGCTCGACGGCGGCGCTGTCGCGCTCGGCCCGCAGCCGCTCCAGCTTGGCGATCTGACGCTCGCGAACGGCGGCGTTGTCGACGACCAAGAGTTCGATGCCGTCCGGCTCGTCGCTAAAGTAGCGGTTCACGCCGACGACCGTCTGTTCACCCGAATCGATGCGCGCCTGGGTGCGAGCCGCCTGCTCCTCGATGCGGCGCTTGGGGACGCCGGCGGCTATGGCCTTGGCCATGCCGCCCAGGGCGTCGACCTCGGCGATGTGCCCGAGGGCGAGTCGGGCCAACTCGGCGGTCAGGGCCTCGAGGAAGAAGCTGCCGCCCCAGGGATCGATCACCCGCCTGGCCCCGCCTTCGAGCTGCAACAAAAGCTGGGTGTTGCGCGCCACCCGAGCGGAGAAGTCCGTCGGCAGGGCCAGCGCTTCGTCCAGGGAATTGGTGTGCAGGCTCTGGGTGCCGCCGCCGACCGCCGCCATGGCCTCGATGGCGGTGCGGGCGACGTTGTTGAAGACGTCGGCGGCCGCCAGCGACCAGCCGCTGGTCTGGGTGTGGGCGCGCAGGACCAGGCTGCGCGCATGCTTTGGAGCAAAGTTGTCGCGCATCAGCCGCGCCCAGAGCAGGCGCGCGGCCCGCTGCTTGGCGATCTCGCCGTAGTAGTTCATGCCCGCATTCCAGAAGAACGAGATGCGCGGGGCGAAGGCGTCCACGTCCAGACCGGCGGCGAGGCCGGCGCGGACGTATTCGAGGCCGTCGGCGAGGGTGTAGGCCAGCTCCAGATCGACCGAGGCCCCGGCCTCCTGCATGTGATAGCCGCTGACCGAGATGAAGTTGAACCTCGGCATCTCCTCGATGGTGTAGGCCAAGATGTCCGAGACGATCCGCATCGATGGCTCGGGCGGATAGATGTAGGTGTTGCGGACCATGAACTCCTTGAGGATGTCGTTCTGGATGGTCCCTGACAGGGCGGCGCGCGGGACGCCCTGCTCCTCGGCGGCGACGACGTAGAGCGCCATCACCGGCAGCACCGCGCCGTTCATGGTCATCGACACGCTCGTCTTCTCGAGCGGAATGCCGTCGAAGAGGATGCGCATGTCGAGAATGGAATCGATGGCCACTCCGGCCATGCCGACATCGCCGGCGACGCGCGGACTGTCCGAATCGTAGCCGCGATGGGTCGCCAGATCGAAGGCTACAGAGACGCCGGTCTGGCCGGCCGCCAGGTTGCGCCGATAGAAGGCGTTCGATTCCTCCGCGGTCGAGAAGCCACCGTACTGCCGGATCGTCCACGGGTTGGTGCGGTACATGGTGGGGTAGGGACCGCGCAGGTACGGCGCGATCCCCGGAAGTCCGGCGACGAAATCGAGTCCTTCCCGGTCGGCGGGACCGTAGCACAACCGGGCCGCGGCCGTGAGCTGCCCGCCCCCGGGCGAGCGCGCACAAGCGGGCTGGTCGAAGTCACCCAGTTCGAGCCTGGCGAAATCCGGGAAGGCGCTCATGCGGCCAGCGCCTCCAGCGAGACCGGCGTCAGCGCCAGGCACTCGCTGTTGCCGCCGGGCAGCCCGACCTCCGGCGCCGGCCGCGGTCGGGCAGCGGCCGTCTCGACATCGAGCCCCACCGTTTCATCGCCGGCGAAGTCGGTGACGCCCAGCAGGCGCGTCTCCCCCGATCTCAGCCGCCTTTCCAGCTCGCTCCGATTGGCTTCGACCTCACGGGCGATCAGTCCCGATTCGAGCGCCGCCGGCAGGCCGCCCGCCGCTTCGATCCCCTGGAAGCGCGCCCACGCCGACTGCGCCAGCTCGCGGGTGGCAGCTTCGACGTAACCGCTGCCGCCGAGCGGATCGGCGACCCGGCCGAGGTCCGCTTCCTCCATGAGGATGTGGTGAATGTTTCGCGACAACCGGCGGGCCCGGGCGCCCGGCCAACCGAGGGGGTCGGTGAACGCGCCCAGGACGATCGCCTGCGCCCCGCCGAATGCCGCTCCGGCCGCCGCCGCTGTGAGCCTGACCAGGTTCGTCCAGGGTTCGGCGGCGGTGAGCATGCGCCGCGACGATCGCGCCTCGATGAAGGCCGGCGCTGCGGACCCGCAGGCGCCGGCGATGCGGGACCATAGCCGTCGCGCCGCCCGCAGCTTGATCGCGCCGGCGAGAGGATCGGCCTCGACCGACAATCCAACAACGATGCGCTCGAATGCAGACGAGACCGTCACGCCCGCGACAGCCAGGGCCTTGGCGTAGGCGAGCGCGGCGGCGAGCGCGAAGGCGATCTCCAGCGCTTCCGAGCCGCTGGCCTCGTGGGCGACTGAGCCGGAGGCCAGGAAGAGGCGCGAGCGCGGATAGGTTTCGATCAAGCCGGGCGCCAGGCTGGCGCACCTGTCGACATGCGCCCCGATCGGGCCGGGGCTCTTGCCGGCGGCGGCGAATGCGCTCAGCGGATCGAGGTGGAACGAGAGCTGCGCTCGCGGCGAAGCCTTGGCTGCGGCCGCGAGCCATTCGGCGGCGATCGGGCCTAGGAACGAAGCCTCCAGGGCGGCGCCTGCCTCCTCCAGCCCTATGCCCTCGAGCACCTCGGCAAGATCCGCTGCCGAACCGATGGTGACGCCGTCGCGCCCTTCGGGATCGATGCGCAGCAGCAAGGACGTCGCGCCGCCGGCCCGGGCCTCGGCTGCCTCGGACCGCGCTTGGTCGGCCTCGGGCCGAGCCACCGGCACGCGGATATCCCAAGGTGGCCCATCGACGGGTGGGCTGGGCGGGGGCGCCTCGACGCGATCGGCCGCTCGGTAGAGGGGCTCGATCGGCAGACCGTCGAGCGTCTGGAGGGTCAGCGAATCCAGATCGGCGCCTTTGAGAGACTTGCTAGCGAGGGCTTGCCAATCCTCGAACGTCGGCTCGGAAAAGCCGGCGGCGAGATTCGTCGGGACTATCTGCTCGGCGATCGTCATGCTGCTCGGCCGCCCTCAAATCCCGGCCGAGCAAAGAGGTCAAGCAAGCGCGCGGCACGCGAATTGCCTAAGACCGGCCAGAGTCTCTCGTTCTTTAGGGTTTGGTGACGCTGATGGCTGCGAGCGCAAGTGAGAGCGAGATCTCGTCGTCCTCGAGTCATGGCGCAAGCCTTTCCCGGCGCGCCGAACCTCGCCGACGTGTGCTCCGGCGAGGGGTGGTCGTCCACGGGACGGGCGAACTCACCGTCCCCTGCGCCATCCTGGACTCCTCAAGCGGCGGCGCCCGCGCCCAGTTGGCAAGCCTCGCGCCGGTCGGCCTTCCCACATTCCTGATCGACCTGACCGACGGGGTCGCCTTCCGGGCCCGGCGGGCGTGGACCAAAGGAGGGACGCTGGGGCTCCAGTTTCAGGAGCGTTTCGACCTTCTTCAGCCCGCCGCCGCCGGTCCGCCGGTGCTGCGCCGGTTGTGGCTCGAGAGTATTCGCCTCGACGGAGCCGACGACTAGGTGTCGCCCCCCGGTTCGGGAGCGACGGGGGCGGCCATGCGGAAGCAGACGGAAAAGGTTGCCCCTTCCCCTTCGGTGCTCGCCACCGAAAAGCCGCCACGATGGCGACGCATGATGTGTTTGACGATCGCCAGGCCCAGGCCGGTGCCGGCGCGCCTGCCTCCTTTTTGTCCTTCGATACGGTAAAACCGCTCGCTCAGGCGCGGCAGATGGACCTTGGCGATGCCCGGGCCGTCATCGCTGACCCGCAAGGCGCCATAGGTCGCGTCGACGGCGAAATCGGGCGAGAGCAGTGAGTGGCGCGGGACGCCATCGCCTTCCGCCGCCATCGCCGCGGCAGTGTCGAGGCCGCCGCTGGCGACCAGCCGAACGCGGCCACCGTCGGGCGAATACTTGATGGCGTTCTCGACGAGATTGCCGATCACTCTCAGCACTTGGTGCTTGTCGCCGACAATCGTCGCCTCACCGGGCGCGGGAAAGCTCACGGCGAAGTCTATCTTCCGCTCCGCCGCCAACGGCGCCAGGGCGTCGAGGGTTTCCTGCACGGCCTGGCCCAGGTCGACGCGGCCGCTCACCGGCAGATGCTCATCACGTTCGATCTGATTGAGACGCAGGAGGTCCTCGATCAGCAGGCGCATGCGCTCGGCTTCTCCCTGCATGATCGCCAGGAACTTCTCGCGAGCTGCGGCGTCGTCCCTGGCCGACCCTCGCAAGGTCTCGATGAAGCCCGTCAAGGAAGCGAGCGGCGTGCGCAATTCGTGGCTGGCGTTGGCGAGAAAGTCAGCCCGCATGCGCTCGACGCGCACGGCTTCGGTGTCGTCGCGGAGGCTCAGCAAAGCCAACGGTCCGGCGCCGGCCGTCGTGCCGCCGATCGGCAAAGCGGCCGCGCGCCAGATCCGATCCTGCGGACCGCCCGAGCGGTATGTCGCTTGCTCCTCCGTTCGCGCCCACAACGCCTTTTCCACCGCCATGAGCACGGCTGGGGCGCGGATGGCGGTCGCCAGCGGACCTTCGTCGCGCTCGATCGGCAAGATCTCGCGAGCGGCGCGGTTGGCGAAGAGAAACCGGCGAGACGACTGGTCCGCCTCCTCCCCCCCGGCGACCAGCAGAATCGGGTCGGGGAAGGCATCGAGCATGGTCTCGAACCAAGCCCCGCGCCCGTCGGGATCGAGGATCGACGCAGTGGCGTCTAGGCCGGCGACCGAAGCGGGCGCGTTTGCGGCGCGCGCCGCGGTTCGGACCCAGGCGACGCGGGCAGTGAGATCAGCCAGCTTCCAGGGCATAGCCCGACGAGCGGACGGTGCGGATCGGGTCCGGACCGGCGGCGAGCGACAGGGCGCGCCTCAATCTGCCGATGTGGACGTCCACCGTCCGGGTCTCGACGTAGACATCGGATCCCCAGACGGCGTCGAGCAGTTGCTCACGCGACAGCACCCGGCCGGGATTCTGCAGGAAGTAGTCCAGCAGCCGAAATTCGGTCGGCCCCAGGCGCAGTTCCTTGCCGTCACGGCGGACGCGATGAGCGACGCGGTCGAGCACGATGTCACCGAAGCGGATCTCGTCTTCCGCCAGACCGGGGCGGATCCGCCGGAGCACGGCGCGGACCCGGGCGATGAATTCGGCCATGGAGAACGGCTTGACCACATAATCGTCGGCGCCCGTCTCGAGGCCACGGACCCGGTCGGCCTCCTCGCCCCGAGCAGTCAGCATCAGGATCGGCAGGTTGCGTGTGACCGCTCGCTGGCGAAGTCGGCGGCAGATTTCAATCCCAGAGATGGAGGGCAGCATCCAATCGAGCACCGCCAGATCGGGCAGGCGCTCGTTGATGCGAATCAGGGCCTCCTCGCCATCGGCGCACGCCGAAACGGCGAAGCCCTCTTTCTTGAGGTTGTACTCCAGCAACAGGGCCAATGCGTCCTCGTCCTCCACGACCAGCACCGTGGGCTCGAGCGCCATCCTTTTAGGCTCCCTGCTCTTCCGGCCTCTCGAGGGCGTCGGATTTGGGCCGCGGCTCCTCCAGCGCCTCGCCCGTGATCTCGTAATGGATGATCTCGGCGATGTTGGTGGCGTGGTCGCCGATCCGCTCCAGGTTCTTGGCCACGAACAGCAGATGCGCGCAGGTGGTGATCGTGCGCGGATCCGCCATCATGTAGGTCAAGAGCTCTCGAAAGATCGCGTCGTAGTGCTCGTCGATCTCGTGGTCCTCGCGCCAGACCGTGATCGCACGCTCCACTTGTCGGGCGCTCTGGGCGTCGAGCACGTCCTTCAGCCGCGAGCTCACCAGTTCGCCCATGCGCTCGATACTGCCCGTCAAGGGTCCGATCGGCTCGGCTTCGATGATGACCAGCGCCCGCTTGGCGATGTTCTTGGCGAGGTCGCCGCAGCGCTCCAGATTGGCTGAGATCTTCATTGCCGCTACCGTGCGGCGCAGATCCTGGGCCACCGGCTGGCGCAAGGCGATGAGGCGGATGGCCTTACGCTCGATCTCCGCCTCGGCCGCGTCCAACCGGGCGTCACCGGCGATCACCTGTTCGGCAAGTGCTGCATCGCGATTGCCGACGGCGCGGATGGCCTCGTTCACCTCGGCCTCAGCGAGGCCGCCCATGCGCGACAGCTCGGCGGCCAGCGCGTCCAGTTCCTCGTCGTACCCTCGAACCGTGTGTTCCATCAGGACGCCATTGCGCTCACGGTCATCCGAACCGCCCGGTCACGTAGTCTGACGTCTTCTGCTGCTTTGGACTGAGGAAGATCTGCTCATGTGAGCCCTCCTCGACCATGGCGCCCTCGAACATGAAGACAACGTGGCTGGCGACTCGGGCCGCCTGCTGAAGATTATGGGTGACGATGATCACCTTGAAGTCGAGCGAAAGCTGCGCCAGCAACTCCTCGATGCGGGCGGTCGAAATCGGATCCAGCGCCGAGGTGGGCTCATCCATCAGCACCACCTCAGGGCGGACCGCCAGAGTGCGGGCGATGCACAAGCGTTGTTGCTGGCCACCGGAGAGCGCCAGGGCGCTTCGACCGAGCTGATCCTTCACCTCGTCCCACAGGGCCGCCTGGCGCAAAGCCTTCTCTACCCGCTCGGACTGCTGGGCTCTGGACAGGCGTTCATAGTGGCGTAGCGGGAAGGCGATGTTCTCGAAGATCGACAGATGAAAAGGCGTGGCCTTCTGGAACACCATGCCGATCTGCGCGCGCAGCCGGCCCACGTCGTAGCTGGGGGCCAGCACGTTTTCGCCATCGAGGAGGATTTCGCCGCTGGCCCGCTGACCCGGATAAAGCGCGTAGATGCGGTTCATGGCCCGCAGCAAGGTGGACTTGCCGCAACCCGAGGGGCCGATGATGGCGCTGATCCCCGCGGCCGGGAAACCGACGTTCACGTCCTTCAGCGCCTGATGGCGGCCGTAGAAGAAGTCCAGGTTGTTGACCTGAAGCCTGATGGGCCGGGCCGGCGCCTCGCCGTCGACTGTTCCGGGCGCGGCGACGTCTTCACGGGCCCGATCGAAACCGCGTCCGTTCATCGAGCGGTCCTGTGGCGGAAGAAGAGGCGCGCCAGAATGCTGAGCCCCAGGACAAACACGGTGAGCGCCAGCGCGCCGGCCCAGGCGAGCGCGTGCCAGGTGTCGTAAGGACTCATGGCGTACTGGAATATGACGACCGGTACGTTGGCCATCGGCGTCTTGGGGTTGGCGGACCAGTACTGGTTGTTAAGTGAGGTGAACAGCAGCGGCGCAGTCTCTCCGGCGATCCTGGCGACACCGAGAAGCACGCCGGTGACGATGCCGGCGCTGGCGGCGCGGATCAGGACGTTGGCCGTGACCTTCCAATGCGGCAGTCCGAGCGCCAGGCCGGCCTCGCGAAGGGTCTGGGGTACTAGCTGCAGAGCCTCATCGCTGGTGCGGACGATGACGGGCAGCAGGATCACTGCCAAGGCGCAGGCGCCGGCATAGCCCGAGAAGTGCCCAACCGGCCGGACCGCAAGCTGGTAGACGAACAGGCCGATGACAATCGACGGCGCGCTCAGAAGCACGTCGTTGATCATCCGGATGACCACGCCAAGTCGGCTGGTGCGGGCGAACTCGGCGAGCCAGACGGCCGCGAGCAAGCCTACCGGCGCGGCCAGGGCGACAGCCATGAGCACCATCAGGAAACTACCGAAAAAGGCGTTCAGCAGGCCGCCCTCCGATCCCGGCGGCGGCGTCATCTGGGTGAACAGGCGCACGTTGAGGGCGGCCGCGCCGTCGGCCGCCGTCGTCCACAGGATCCAGACCAGCCACACCAGGCCGAAAAGGGTCGCCGCCGTCGCGAGCGACAGGCCGGCGGCGCCGGCTACACGCCGGCCGCGGACCCGCCGAGAGATCTCGTTCCACCTCACGCGCGGGCGCCCTCCTGCCTGCCGATCCGAGCCAGGAGGATTCGCGCACCCAGCAGGACGACAAAGGTCACGACGAAGAGCAGAAAACCGAGGGCGATCAAGGACGAGCGATAAATGTCCGAGTCCGCCTCGGTGAACTCGTTGGCGATCACCGCTGCAATCGAGTTTCCCGGCATCAGCAGTGACTTGGTGAACTCGTGCGCGTTGCCCAGCACGAAGGTCACCGCCATGGTCTCGCCGAGCGCCCGCCCCAATCCCAGGAAGATCGCGCCCACCACCGCCGTCCGGGTGTAGGGGAGGCTCACCCGCCAGATGCTCTCCCAGGGCGTCGCCCCCAGCGCGAAGGCGGATTCTCGCAAGGCGTCGGGGACCGCCATGAATACATCGCGCATGACGGCGCTGATGAAGGGTATGACCATGATCGCCAGAATGATCCCGGCGGTGAGCATGCCGATGCCGATCGGCGGGCCGGTGAACAGCGGGCCTACGATGGGAAGTGAGCCAAGCTTGTCGTTCAGCCAGGGCTCGACGTGGTTCGACATGAACGGGACGAACACGAACAGGCCCCACATGCCGTAGATGATGCTCGGAATCGCCGCCAGCAACTCGATCGCCGAGCCCACCGCGCCCCGGATCCAGCGCGGCGCCACTTCCGTCAGGAAGACGGCGATGCCGAAGCTCATCGGCACCGCGATCAGGATCGCGATCGTCGTGGTGACCAGCGTGCCGTAGATCGGCACCAGCGCGCCGAAGCGGCGACCGACTGGGTCCCAGTCCGTCGAAGTGATGAAGCCCGCGCCGAACCTGGCGAACGCAAGACGGCCGCCCAACGCCATCGATAACGCCGCGCCCCCCAGCACCAGCAGGATGAGGAGCGCCATGGCCCCGGTGAGCAGACGGAAGGCTTGATCGCCGGCGCCGCCGCGACGGCGAAAATGGCGCCGCGCTGCGGCGCCGCCGTCATGGAGCGGCGCCGCCGTCGTCACGCGAAATCCATCCGACCGTTCGGCGACGCGCTCAGGTCAAACGTCATATGGCCTACTTGATCTCCGCGGCCCAGTAGCTCTCGATCCGCTTTACCAGCGGGGGCGGAAGGGCGACATAGTCGAGCCGGGCGGCGTCCGGCTGCCCCTTCTCGAATGCCCAGCGGAAGAACTTCAGCGCCGTGGCGCTGCGCGCCTCATCCTTGGGATGCTTGGGCATGAGCACAAAGGTGGTGGCAGTGATCGGATAGGCGCCCGCCCCGGGAGCATCGGTCATGACGAGGTCGAAGTCCTTGGCGTGCGCCCAGTCGGCTGTCGCCGCGGCGGCCTGGAAGGCCGGGATCGAGGGGCCGACGAACCGCCCGGCGCTGTTGAACACATAGCCCCAAGCCATCTTGTTCTGGATCACGTAGGCGTACTCGACGTAGCCGATCGAATTGGGGATCTGGTTCACATACGCCGCGACGCCCTCGTTGCCCTTGCCGCCGACACCGGTGGGCCACTGGATCGACGTGCCCTCGCCGACCTTCGATTTCCAGATCGGACTGACCTGGCCTAGGTAGTGCGACCAATTGAAGGTGGTGCCCGAACCGTCCGAACGGTGAACCACGGTAATGGTGGCGTGCGGCAGCTTCAGGCCCTTGTTGATCTTCACGATCGCCGGGTCGTCCCACTTGGTGATCGCGCCCAGATAGATGGCCGCCAGAAGCGGGCCGGTGAACCGCATGCGACCGGCCCCGACACCGTTGATATGGACCACCGGCAGGATGCCGCCGATGATCACCGGGAACTGCGCCAGGCCGGACTTGTCGAGCTCGTCAGGGGCGAGCGGTTTGTCAGTGGCGCCGAAGTCCACCGTGCCGGCCTTGATCTGGGAAATACCAGCTCCCGACCCGATCGACTGGTAATTCACGTGGTCGCCGGTGATCTTGCTGTAGTCACTCGACCACTGCGAAATGACCGGATAGGCGAAAGTCGATCCGGCTCCCGTTATCTCCGCCGCTACGCCGGCCCCGGCCAGGGCTGCGGCAGCAGCCGCGCCAATCAGTGCTTTGAGCATTTCCGTCCTCCTTGCGCGCGGCGTCCCGCCGGTCGCTGTTAGAACTTGAACTGGGTGAAAAGGCCGACCTCGTCGTAGGTCCCGTGGTAGACCCCGCCGATGGTCCCGTTGGATGTCGAGATCAGGCCGTTGTCGACGCTGTCGCGCTTGTAGACGAGCGCCAGGTCGACAGCGGACACCGGCTCGTAGGAGACGCCGATGTTGAAGTAGTGATCGACCAGGCTGGGGGCTGTGTCCTTCTTCGGGTGCACCCAATCGTATCGTCCGAAGATCGCGATCTTGGGCGTGAAGTTGAACGAACCGAAAGCCGACCAACCGTCGGAATCATTGCGCAGAGTCGGGGTGGCCTGGGTCACATCATTCCAGTCGCGGGCCCAGAAATATTCCCCGCCGATACGGAAGCGCGGATCGACGTACGCCACCAGGGCATCGACTCTCTCGGCGGTGGCATAGGTCGGCGCGCCGACCACATCATGGCCCAGCTTGCCGCTGTAGCCGCCTACGGCCGCCGTGAACCCGGCATAGTGGGCGCTCACCCGCCCTTCCACGTCGATCGAGTTGGTGCGGTTCACCGGCCCGATGTCGGGCTTCTTGTAGCCAGCCCCGTTCACCACCGAGAAGGCGTAGCTGAAGAGACCACCGTCCAGATCGCCCAGGATGTGCACGCCCCAGTCGGCCGAGGTGCCGTACTTGGTGCGGTCGATCAGGGTGTTCTCGACGTAGCGATAGCCGTAGATGTTTTCAACGAATGGTATCCAGGGCAGGTCGGCGCTGCCGATGCGCACGATGAACGCGGGCGAGAGCTTGGCCTGGAGATAGGCCTTCTTGATGTACAGCTGCGTCGCCGACGCCGGGCCCGAATCGTAGGTGAAATCGGTGGTCATGTTGGCCGACCAGACACTGTTGAAGCTGTGGTCGACGGTGACGTAGAACCGCTTGATGTCGAAGCCCGGGCCTGAGCCCGGCTGCTCGACGCCGTCGGCCTCGTTGCGGGCCCAGGAAGCATCCGCGTAGACGGTGCCGCCGACCTTGGTGCTCCCCCACCAGCCCGGCTTGGGCGTCGCCTTGGCAACCTCGGTGTGGACCTCTTCGGGGAGGGTCTGAACCTGGCTGGCGGCCGCTTCCGCCCGCTCCTGCGCGCTCTGGGCCTGGGCCTTGGCCGCATCCGCCTGGGCCTGCGCCGCCTGGACCTGCAGGGCCGCCTGTTGCTGCGCCTTGTCCTGCGCGTCCAGCCGCGCCTGCAGCGTGGCCACCTGGTCCTTCAGTGTGTCGACTTCCGCCTTGAGTTCGCGTTCCTCGGCGCTCGCCGCTGGCGTATGGCGCTTGTGGTGGAGGGTCTTGGCCTCGGCTGACGCGCCGCAAGCCAGGACGGCGACCAAGGCGCTCGTCCCGACCCAATGTGACAGTTTCATGAAGTGCCGCCCCTCTGGATGGGCCGAAGCCCGTGTCCGGTGGGCTGCTCACTAGCGCGCGTCTGCGACACTTTTGTAACACTTCACCGACGATTTGCGGGTAGTTAGGCGAACTAACTATATGTGCGAGTCGTGAACGCCCCGGCCATCACCCCGGAGATTCTGGCGCTGGCGGACGCCCTGCGGCCGGCGTTGCTGCGCGCCTCGCGCCGGCTTCGCGCCGAAGCCCAGCGCGCCGGCGCCTCGGCCATCGACGCCCAGATCCTGGGAACGGTGAAGAAGAGCCCGGGCATCGGTCTCTCCGCCCTGGCCGAGCGCGAGCAGATGACCAAGCCGTCGATGAGTTCTCACCTGAAACGGCTGGAGGGGGCCGGCCTTGTCGAGCGCGCTCCGGCCGCCCCTGCGGACCGCCGCCGCAAGGGCCTGCGCCTCACAGCCCGCGGCGCGCGCGCGCTCGACGCCATTCGCCGGCGGCGCAACGATTGGCTGGCGGGGCGCCTTTCCACCCTGGCGCCGGAGGCGCGCGCGGCCCTGGCCGAGGCCGCCCTGCCGCTCCTCGATCTGGCCGGGGAGGGCCGGTGATGGACGAGCGGGTCCGCTATCCCGAGCGCGCGGCGAGCCGCGTCGCCCTGGCCATGCCGCGGGCGGCGGGCCCGGATGCCGACGACAAGCCATTCTCGTCGTTGGCGCCGGCGATCATAGGCTCGGCCCTGCTGATGCAGACGCTGGACGCCACAGTGCTGGCGAACGCCCTGCCCACCATGGCCCACACCCTGCACGTGGATCCGATCCGCCTGAACGCGGCCATCACCATGTATCTGCTGTCGTCCGCGATCTTCCTGCCGATCAGCGGCTGGGCGGCCGACCGCTTCGGCGCCAAGCGCATCTTCCTCTTCGCCATCGCCGGCTTTGCGCTGGCCTGCGCCGCCTGCGGGTTCGCCAAAAATATCAACGAGCTGTTAGCGGCGCGCTTCGCCCAGGGCGCGGCCGGAGCGATGATGGGCCCGGTCGGACGCCTGGTGCTGCTGCGCTCGACCCCCAAGCACGACCTGGTGCGCGCCATGAGCGTGCTGACGATGCCGGCGCTGCTCGGTCCGGTGATCGGTCCCCCCATCGGCGGCGCCATCGTCACCTACGGCTCGTGGCGATGGATCTTCTTCCTCAACCTGCCGATCGCCGCGCTCGGCCTTGTCCTGGTCGCACGTTTCATCCCGGACGTGCGGGAGCAGGAGACGACACCACTCGACTGGACCGGCCTGGTGTTGACCGGGGTCGGCATGGCGGGCGTCGTCTACGGTTTCGACAATCTCGGCCGCAACGCCTTTCCGCCCTGGGCCGTCGCTCTCATGCTCGGCGGCGGGGCGGCGCTGCTGGCGGCCTATGTCCTGCACGCGCGGCGCACACCGCACGCCATCCTGGACCTCGACCTCTTCCGCATTCCGACCTTCAGCGCCTCGGTCGTCGGCGGCGCCTTCATGCGCATGGGCATGGGGGCGACTCCGTTCATCCTCGCCCTGCTGCTGCAGCTTGCCTTCGGTCTCACCGCTTTCGAGGCGGGTATGATGACCTTCGCCAGCGCCGCGGCGGCCCTGGTCATGAAGACCTGCGCCCCACCCATCCTCGCCTTCTTCGGCTTCAAGCGCACCTTGAGCGTCAACGCTGTCATCGTGGCGATCTCGTTCGCCGGATACGCCCTCTTCCGGCCGACGACGCCCCACTGGCTGATCTACGCCGTGCTCCTCTTCGGCGGCTTCTTCCGCTCGCTTCAGTTCACCTCTCTGAACGGTCTTGCCTTTGCTGATGTCGACAATGCCCAGATGAGCCGAGCCTCGACGATGTCGACCATGGGCCAACAGCTTTCGCAGTCGATCGGCATCGGCCTGGCCGCGACGCTGCTGCACTTCTCGCTGATGCACGCCCACGCCAGGCACCTCACGGCGCAGGTCATCGCCCCGACCTATTACGCCGTCGCGGCGGTGGCGTTCGTCTCGTTCTTCTTCTTCCTGCCGTTGCCCGCCGATGCCGGCGCGGGGCTGCACGGCCGCCCGCGCGCGCGGCTGCCCGCCTGACGCTTAAGTGCTAGGAAGCCGGCAAGGTCTTCAATCGAGGCGAAAGATGGACGCGCGCCTGGCCTATTCCCGCGACGAGCTGATGGCGAGCCACAGCTACGCCGCTCCACACGCGGCCGCAGGTCGGCGCCTGCATGGCGGGTTCAACGCCGCCGGCGCCTACGTCTCGCCCCGCACCCTGGTTCGCTGGCCGGCGGTGCGCGCCTGGAGCGCCGCTCTCGAGGCGCGTGGCTGGCCTCTGATCGATTCCAGCCGGGCGCTGCTGGCGCGCGATTCCTATCCGAACCTCGCCCAGCACAAGCTGCTGCTCGAGGCCGGTCTTGGCCGGAATCTGTGGGATTCGCTCACGATCACCGGGGTCATCGAGGCGCGCGGGGGGCGGCTATGCGAGATGACGCCGCCGAACCTCCAGGCCCTGATCGAGGACGATCTTTCCAATACCGCCACCGGCCATCTGGCGGAGGGCCTGCTGTACGCTCACGGAGCGGACGAGGGCGGTGATCCGCAAAGACCCGACGAGGGCGCGCACGACGCCATGTGGTTTGCCGCCCGCGACCTCGCCTTCGGCAAGGACCGCTGGCCCCTTGCCGAGGCGCCGGCGAGCATCGCCCGCGAGGTCGAGGCGCGCGAGATGCCGGACTTGCCCGAACCGGTCGAGCGCTTCGTCGCCTTCCTGATGAACGTGCTCATGATCGAGATCGGCGCGGAGCGCTTCTTCGCCCTTTGCCGGGCGATCTTCTCTGATCCCGAACTCTTCGACGGCCGCCGCGCCGAGGCCGAGGAGGCCGCCGTGATCGTCTCCCGCATCGCCGCCGACGAGGAGGTGCACGTCGCCTATCTGCGCTGCGTGATCAGTGAAATGCGCAGCTTTCTCTGGAAGACGCAGCGCGGGACGATCCAGGGCGCCGAGATCGTCGATCCGGTCTGGGCGCGCATGGTTGACTGGCACGGGAACACCGAACGCGAGCTTTCCGCGCGCCGTTTCCGCACCGACCTCGAGCCGCGTGTCCTGCAGGCGCTTGGACCGAAGGCCGGGGGCGATCTGCTGGCCCGTTTCGACGCCGCCGCGACCTGACCGGGCTGGAGTCCCTTCTCGCCGAGATCCGCGCTTGCCGCGCTTGCGCCGGCGAGTTCTTGCATGAGCCGCGACCGGTGCTGAGCGTCAGCCGCGACACGCGCTTGCTCGTGTGCGGCCAAGCGCCCGGGAGGCGCGTCCACCAGACCGGACTTTCCTTCAACGACCCTTCGGGCGAACGCCTGCGCGCGTGGATGGGGGTGACGCGCAGCGAGTTCTACGAGCATGGGGCCATCGGCGTGGCCGCCATGGCCTTCTGCTTTCCCGGGACCGATCCCCACGGTAGCGACCGCCCGCCCCCGCCTCGGTGCGCGGCCCTGTGGCGCGCGCGCCTCTTGGCGCAGCTGCCGAACCTGGAACTCACACTCCTGGTGGGCCGGCCAGCTCAACTGTGGGCGCTCGGCGCCGCTGCCAAGCCGGGCATGGACGCCGAGGTGCGCGCTTGGCGCGACCGCCTGCCTTCCATCCTGCCGCTGCCGCACCCCTCGTGGCGCAACAATGCGTGGCTGAAGGCAAATCCCTGGTTCGAGGCCGAGCTCGCGCCCTACTTGCGGCGCCGCACGCGCGTTATCCTGGGCGCATGAGGCGGCTTTTTCTGCTGCTGGCGCCGCTGCTGCTGTTCGGATGCGCCCCGACCCTGCAGGTGGCGGAATCTCCCGGCGCAGGGTTCCAGGGGCCGCACCTCGAGAAGAACGTCTTTGTCAGCTTCGACGGCGCCCGCCTGGGGCTGACACGATGGGATGCGCGCGGTGGCGCACCATGGGCGGTGATCATCGGCGTCCATGGCATGGATGATTGGGCGCACGCCTTCCATCTGGCCGCCCCTTATTGGGCCGACCGGGGCGTCACCACCCTTGCCTACGACGTCCGTGGCTTTGGCCGCTCGCCCGATCGCGGTTTATGGGCGCCGGACGCCCTCAACGTCGAGGACCTGCGAACCCTGGTGGCGGTGGCGCGACGGACCTGGCCCAAGGCGAAGATCGCGGTGGTCGGCGAGAGTATGGGTGGCGCGATCGCCATCGAGGCTTTCGCCTCTGCCGATCCGCCGGATGCGGACCGCTTGGTTCTTGCCGCCCCGGCGGTATGGGGCTGGTCGACCCAGCCGATCACCTACCAGGCGGCGCTATGGATCGTCGCTCACGCCGCGCCCAGCGAGGTGCTCACCCCGCCCTCCTGGCTCACGCGCAAGATCAGCGCCAGCGACAACGTTCCCGAGCTGATCGCCATGTCCCACGATCCGATGATGCTCTGGGGCGCGCGCGCCGACGCGCTCTATGGCTTGGTGGACACCATGCAGGCGGCCTATCGGGAGATCGGCCGGATCAAGGCTCCAACCCTCTATCTCTACGGAGCCCACGACGAGATCATCCGCAAAAAGCCGGCCATCAAGGCCGCCGATCGCCTGCCGCCTGGCAGCAGGTCCGCCTATTACCTGCAGGGCTGGCACCTGCTGCTGCGCGACCTTCAGGCGCACAACGTCTGGGCCGACACCCTCGCCTTCATCCGCGATCCGGCCGCGCCTCTGCCTTCGGGCGCGCCCCCGGTTCCGGAAACCGTCCAAGCGGCGCGGCGCTTGTCGACGGAGTCGGCCAGGGTTGTGGCCTCCGGCGGGCCGGCGTACAGCGCCGCCGGATCGCGGCTGACCCGCCAGAGCCCCTAGGAATCCAACCATGAGCGTTCTCACCTCGCCCGCATTCGACGGGCACGAGGCGGTGCACGCCTTTTTTGAATCGGCCAGCGGTTTTCGCGGCTTCATCGCCATCCATTCGACGGCCCGCGGCCCGGCCGCGGGCGGCTGTCGCCTCTGGCCGTACCCGAGCGAGCAGGCGGCGGTCGATGACGCCCTCGAGCTTTCGCGCGCCATGTCGTTCAAGAACGCCGTGGCCGACCTCGAGCTCGGCGGCGGCAAGGCGGTCATCATCGGCGATGCCGGCGCCAAGACGCCGGCCTTGTTCGAGGCCCTCGGCGCGGCGGTCGAGCGTCTGGGCGGCGCCTATTGGAGCGCCGAAGACGTCGGCATCTCGCCGGCCGATCTGGGGCACGCCCGCAGGCGCACCCGTTTCGTCGCCGGCCTCGAAGGCGCAGGCCCTGCTGCATCGGGCGATCCCTCGCCCATCACCGCCGAGGGCGTCTTTCGCGGGCTGACTCTGTGCGCCCGCAGGGCCTTGGGCCGCGATGTCGGCGGCCTTCATGTGGCCATCCAGGGGGTCGGCCATGTGGGGGCGGGGTTGGCGGCGCGCTTGGCTGGGGCCGGCGCACGGCTCACGGTGTGCGACATCTCGTCGGCGGCCTCGAAGCGGGTGGCGGCGGAAACCGGGGCCGATGTGGTCGCGCCCGAGGCCATCTTCGATGTCCCGGCCGATGTCTTCGCTCCCTGCGCCCTGGGCGGAGCGATCAGCGCCGACACCCTGGGGCGGATCTCGGCCAAGGTGATCGCCGGGGGGGCCAACAATCAGCTCGCCTCGCCCGGCGTCGGCGAGGCCCTGTTCGCCGCCGGCAAGACCTACGCGCCGGATTTCGTCATCAACGGCGGCGGCATCATCAACATCGCCGCCGAGATCCGCGCCCTTGCCGCCGGCGGGGCCTACGATCGGAAATGGGTGGAGGCCAAGCTCTCGCGATTGATGGCGACGCTGGAAGAGGTGCTCGACCGCTCCGCCGCCGAACGCCGGCCCACCCACGAGCTCGCCCTCGAGATCGCGCGCGAGCGCATCGGCGCGGCGGCGCGCGCCCGCGGCGGCGCCTGGCCGAGCTGGAAACCCTCCGCCTCCCCTGCGGCTTAGCGGCCCGTCAGGCCAGGAAGCCGGCTTCGGCGAAATCCAGCATGCGCTCGAGCAGCTGATCGGTGTCGCCCTCGCGCGTCGCCCCGTCGGAGAGGACGTGCAGGCGATCGAACTCGACGAAGCGATTGTTGTGCAGCATGCCCAGCGCAAAGTGCAGCCGCCAGTACACCGCTTCCGGCGGGAGCTCCGGCCGGGCGGCGACGAGGGCGTCGGCGAAGCGGCGCAGGTGCGAGACGTCCGTCGCCAGCGCGTGGCGCATGGCCTCGGTCCCTTCGCTGCGGGCGCGGATGATGAACTGCACCGACACGCCCCTGCCGCTTTCGGGGGTGCTCCAGCGTAGCGGCGGCTCAAACAAGGCCTTGAGGATGGCGCGCACCGGCGGCCTGCCGTCATGGCGGGCGTTGGCCTCGTGCAGCATACGGGCGCGTTCGCGATTGAGCTCGGCCGTGCGCCGGCGGAAGATCTCGAAGAGCAGGGCGTCCTTGCTGCCGAAGTGGTAGTTGACCGAGGCGAGGTTGACGCCGGCCTCGGCGGTGATGTCGCGCACCGAGACGTTCTGAAAGCCGTTGAGTGCGAACAGGCGCTCGGCGGCGGTAAGCACTGCAGCCTTGGTCGCCGCCTCGCGCTCCGCCTCGAGTTCGGCGCTCGGGGCGGGGATCGAGATCTCCGTCATGGCGCGCATTCAAACCCTTGTTTGAAACGCATGGCAACCCCGCGTTCCGTGAAGCGGGGCCCGCCGGCGTCCACTATCTGTGGCCGGGCTGGGCGGCCCTGGCGTACCAGAGCGCAGCCGTTTCGGCGCTCCGGGGCACGCCCTGCCCGTTCTCGTAGAGCACCCCCAGATCGTACTGCGCCGGCGCCAGGCCCTGGTCGGCCGCCAGCCGTAGCCAGCGCGCGCCCGCGCGATTGTCCTTGGCCACGCCCCGCCCGGCAAGATAGGCGACACCGAGGTTGAACTGGGCCGGCGCATAGCCGGCCTTGGCGGCGCGGCTGAGCCAGACGGCGGCCTTGGCGTCGTCGCGGGGCTCGCCTTGGCCCTTCTCCCACATCAGGGCCAGGTAGTACTGGGCCGGGGCGAAGTCGCTGTCGGCGAACGGCTGGAAGAGCCGCCGGGCGAGTTCGAACTCGCCCCGATCATAGGCCTCCTTGGCGGCCTTGAGGTCCTCGCGGTAGCGGTCCTGCGCGCCCGCAATCTGGGCGTTTACCAGCAGGTCCTCCGCCGCCGCCTTGCGTTCACGAAAGCCGGCGTCGCCGTTGGCGCCGGGGCCGAACTGGGCCGCGGCCGGTCCAGCCAGAGCGATGAGGACGGCGGCGAGCGCGGATCTCATCGACGTCTACCCGGTGAGGAACCGGCGGGCGGCAGCGAGGAAGCCGTCGGGCGCGTCCAGCGGTATGCTGTGCCCGGACTCCGCAACCGTTTCGAGGCGCGCGTCCGGAATGGTTTCGATCATCCTTTGCGCCACGGCCTCCGAGAGGATGTCCGATAGCCCGCCGCGGATGACAAGCGTCGGGACAACGATGTGGGCGCAAGTGCGCCAGCCGGCCTCGGCGTCGAAGCCGCGCGACCTGCCTGGCGAACGCAGGAAACGGTCATAGCGCCAGGTCCAGCGGCCGTCGTCGAGGCGCATGAGGTTGTTGTCGATGCGATGGCGGTGGTGAGCCTCGGGAGGGCGCGGATTGGCGGCGCGGGCGGCGGCGAAGGCGGCGTCCTTGGTGGCGAAGGTGTCGGTGGTGCGGAGCCCGTCCTGGATGCGGCCCATGCCGACCCGTTCGATCTCCGGACCGATGTCCACGAGGACCAGCGCGGCCAGTTCCGCCGGCCGGGCGCCGGCGTATTCCATCGCCACCCGGCCGCCCATCGAAAGGCCGAGCAGTGAGAAGTGGCTCAGGCCCATGGCGCGGACGAAGGCGGTGAGGTCCTCGACCATCTCGGCGACGCCGTAACGCTCGGCGGGCGCCCAGCCTGTCTCGCCATGGCCGCGCTGGTCCAGCGCCAGCACCCGATAGCGATCGGTCATCGCCTGGGCGAAGCTGTCCCAGGAGCGGGCGTGGCCGGTGAAGCCGTGCAGCAGAACCAGATCCGGCGCGCCTTGGCGCCGAGCGGGCCAGTCGCGGTAGTGGAACCGCAGCCCGCGCATCTCGACCAATTCGTCGGTGACTTCCGCGCGCGTTGTCATCGACCGGTCCCCCGTCGTTCCGGCAAAGGCTAGAGTTCGAGCGGGGTGAGCTGGGCCACGCGCTGCGGCTCGGTCCGCCAGATGTCCGAGGCGTCGACGTAGAGCTCCACGCCGTTGCCGTCGGGATCGGCGAAGTAGAGCGATTTCGAGACCTCGTGATCGACCGGATCGGGCCGGATGCCGGCGGCCTCGAGCTTTCCCTTGGCTTCGACGAGCTGCTCGATTTTGTCGCCGATCTTGAAGGCGACGTGGTCGAGCCCGACGGCGTTGCGGCCTTTTCCAGAGCCATCGCCGCTCACCTCCATGACCGCAAAGTCGTGGTGATTGCCCAGCGTGAAGAAGGCCATCTTGAGCGGCCGCTCGAGCCGGGCGCAGATCGGCAGGCCCAGCACGCCGTTGTAAAAGGCCTCGGCGCGGTCGCGGTCGGTGACGCGGACGACGACATGGCCCAGAGACTGGATTTTCATCGGTGACCCCTGGCTGCTTGCGGGGCGCAGCCTAGCACATGTCGGCGCTGTTGATCATCGCGCCGGGGGCAGGGAGCGGGCGCGAGCCACTTCCCGCGCCCAGGGATAGTCGGCCTTGCCGTTGGCAGCGCGGCGGGCTTCGTCGACGAGGACGACCGAGCGTGGCAGTTTGTAGCCGGCGACACGCTCGCGGGCGAAGGCGATCAGTCGGGGCTCGTCGATGAGCCGGCCCGGCCGCGACTGCGCCACCGCGATGACCCGCTCCCCGAAGCGCTCGTCGGGAACGCCGACCACCAGACAGTCGAAGACATCGGGGTGGGCTTTGAGCGCCTCCTCCACTTCCTCCGGGAAGACCTTCTCGCCGCCGGTGTTGATGCAGGCCGAGCCACGGCCGAGCAGGATCAGGCTGCCGTCGGCCGCGATCTTGGCGAAATCGCCTGGGAACGAATAGCGGACACCGCCGATGTCGCGGAAGGTGGCGGCGCTCTTGGCCTCGTCCTTGTAATAGCCCAGCCCGATGGCGCCTCCGCAGCCGACCATGCCGATCTCTTCGGAGCCCGCTCTCACCTCCTGGTCGAGCGCGTTGAAGACTTTGGTCGAAGGATTGGGCAGGAAGCGCGCGGTCTCACCCGGTGGCGCGCGAGGTGACGGCGGTGGCCATGCCACCCTCGGTGGCGCCCAGCGCATCGACGATGACGCAGTCGGCAAAGCGCAGCAGGCCCTCGTTGACCTCGCGCGAGAACATGACGTCGGCCGAGACGATTTCCTTCAGTGAGCGGACATCGTAAGCTCGTCCCTCGGCCTCGGCGCGCTCCAGGGACGCCAGCATCGGCCGGGCGAAGGCGTCGCCGACGACGGCCACCATGGCGCCGCGCCGGCGCTCCAGCGCACTCCAGAGCGCGTCCGGATCGAATGCTCGACCGGCAGGGTGACGGCGAGGGCGCAGAGCGACTGCGGCACGAACACGCCGCCCCACATGCCGGTCCCGTGCATCAGCGGCGGCGCGATTGCCGAAACCGCGAGCTCGCCGGCGCCATGGTGGCGCCGCACCTCGGCGACGAGCGCCTCGCCGGACAGGGGCTCGCCCGGTTCGCCCCGGCGACCGGCGGCCACAGCCGCAAGCGCCCAGGCGAAGTCACCGTGACGGACCATGACACCCTTGGGCATGCCGGTCGTGCCGCCGGTGTAGAGCACGTAGATGTCGTCTTCGGCGTAGTCGCGGCGGGGTAGAGCGCCGGTGCTGGCGAGCATCGACTCGTAGGCCATCGCGCCGTCGACGTGCTCGTCAGCGCCGCCGTCGATCTCGATGAGCAGCCGCAGCTTCGGGAGTCGATCGTGGATGGCGGCTACCCGCGCGCCGAAACGGGCGTCGAAGAACAGAGCCTCGGCATCGGCGTTGTCGAGCAGGTAGACGAGTTCGCCTTCGGTGTACGGTAGTTGAAGTTCAACGGCACGCCGCGGACTTTGAAGACGCCGAACTGGGCCTCCAGATACTTATTGCCGTTGCCGGCGAGGATGCCGACCTTGGAGTCTGCGCCGATGCCGGCGGCCACCAGCGCCGAGGCGATGCGCGCGGCGCGATCCTCGTACTCTCGCCAACTGAGCACCGTGTCGCCATTGGCGATCGCTGGCGCCTCGCCGATCGCGTCGGCGATGGTCTCCCAGACCGAGGCGAGATGCCACTTCATACGGATGTCATAACCGACCGCGAGGCCGGCTCACAGGCGGCCCGCGGGAGAGCTAGGCCGGCCGCTCCGGGAAGGCTCCGGCCAGCGATGCGAACCCCCTGGCGATCTCGTGCCAGGCGGCAGTTCCGCTGATCGGGACAACCGCGGCCGCCAGCACCGCCATGATCGGGATAGCGATCAGGTAGACCCGATGCGGCGCGCCTCGTGTGCGCCAGTCGTGCGCCAGCGCCGGAACGAAGAGCACGTAGCTGAGATAACAGGCGGGGATGTTGATCCAGACCGGCGGCGGATCAACCGGCCACACCCAGGTCAGCAGCGGCCGCGCCACCGGCGCATTCAGGAGCGATATCGTTGCCGCCAGCATCAGTCGCTTGTGCGCCTCCGGCCGGCGGATGTTGGCGATCGCCAGCGCCACCAGCGCCGCGAACGGGACGATCACCGAGAGGGGAACGATCAAGAAGGCTTCCGCCTCGCGGCCGCCGCCGGCGGCCATATCCGAGCGAAGGCTATTGAGGGCGGCGAGGACGGCTACGGTTGTGACCAACGTCGCCAGGGAAATCCCCACCAGACCGACGGCGCGGTGCAGCGCCACCTTCCCCGCCGAGACCAGGCTCGCCTGAAAGAAGGCGAACAGGGTCCAGCTGAACATCACCAGGCCGTGGATATGGACGATCGGGTTGGCGGCGAACTTGCCGGCGGCGAGCGGGCCCCAGTAGGTCGGAACAAAGCCCAGGAACGCCGTCGCCACGCAGGCGAGCGCCATCCAGCCATAGAAATCGAGCGTCGACGCCCGTGGGCGCGCAACCGCTGCAACTGCCGTCATGGTGAGAGCCCCATCCCGTTTTCCCGTAACGAGGTTATGGGGCGCCTGGCCCGGCAGTCAAGTCGCGTGCTTCAGCCGCCGCCGATGCGCGGGATGAGGTAGACCTCGCTCGCCTCCCGTAGGGTGGCGTCGCGGGCGTCCTGGTGGATCTCGCCATCGATGGCCACCGCCATGCGCCGTTCGATATGCGCGCCCAGGCCGGGGAAACGGGCCTCGAGCGCGTCGATCATCGCCCCGACGGTCTTCGCCGCGACATCGACCTCGCCGACACCCCCGGTGAACACGCGGCAGCCGCTGTCGGCGAAGACGACGTGCGGCATCGGCCTAGCGTCCCGAGTCCGAAGTTCGCACGAGCATGGGGCGAGCGTTCGACGAACTTCGGACTCGAAAGGACACTAGCCAACCAAGCATTCTAGTGTGGTTTACGGATTCGAAGTTCGCCACTTAAAGACGCCCCAAAAGAGCAGGCGAATTTCGAATCCACCACACTAGCGGCTGTCGATGGCGGCCCGGATCGCCGGCGGCGACAGCGGCAGTTCGGTCATGCGGACCCCGATCGCCCGCCGCACCGCATTGGCCACCGCCGCCAGCGGCGGCACGATCGGCACCTCGCCGGCGCCCTTGGCCCCGAAGGGATGGCGCGGATTGGGCACTTCGACGATGACCGGCTCGATCATCGGCAGGTCAGAGGCCACCGGCACTCGGTAGTCGAGGAAGCCGGGGTTCTCCATCCGGCCCTCGCGGTCGAAGATGTAGGCCTCGTTGAGCGCCCAGCCGATCCCCTGGGCGACGCCGCCCTGGATCTGGCCCTCGACATAGGACGGGTGGATGGCGCGACCGACATCCTGGGCAGCGGTGTAGCGCAGGATGGTGACGTGGCCGGTCTCAGGATCAACTTCGACATCGCATAGGTGTGCGCCGAAGCCGGGCCCCGCGCCCTGCGCCGTCAGCGACACTTCCGCCGTCAGCGGACCGCCGGCCCGCGCCGAGTGCGCGGCCGCTTCGGCCAGGGTGAGTGGCGGCTTGTCGGTCTTGGCCGGGTTCAGGCAGACGGCGGCGCCGCCCTCCCAGCCGATGCTCTCCATCGGCACGTCCCAGGCCAGCGCCGCCCGGCGCTTGACTTCATCGACGATCTTCTGCGCCGCCTGGGTCACGGCCATGCCGGTGGCGAAGGTGGTGCGCGAGCCGCCGGTGAGCATGGAAAAGCCGATCGAGGCGGTGTCGGCCACGATCGCGCGCACCTTCTCCACCGGCAGGCCCAGAACTTCGGCGGCCATGATGGCCATCGAGGCGCGCGAGCCGCCGATGTCGGGGTTGCCGGACACCACCACGGCGCTGCCGTCCTCGCCGATGTGCACCGCTGCGCTCGATTCGCCGCCGATGTTGAACCAGAAGCCGACCGCAAAGCCGCGCCCCTGGTTGGGGCCGAGGGGGGCGTTCCGGTGGGCGTGCTCGGCGATCGCCTGCACCGTCTCGGCGTAGCCGATGTTGCGGTATGTCGGGCCGTAGGCGGCGCGCATGCCGTCCTTCACCGCGTTCTTCTCGCGCAGGGCGATCGGATCGAGGCCGAGCTTCAGCGCCAGCTCGTCCATGGCGCTCTCGACGGCGAAGGCGCTGATAGGCGCCCCCGGGGCGCGATAGGCGGCCACCTTGGGGCTGTTGGTGACGACGTCGTAGCCGGTGATGCGGAAATTCGGCACGTCGTAGCAGGCAAGCGCGGTCATTGACCCTGCGCCCACCGGCGAGCCGGGGAAGGCGCCGGCCTGGTACTTGAGGGTGACGTCCGCGGCGGTGAGCGTTCCGTCCTTCTTCGCCCCCAGCTTGACCTCCACCACAGCGCCGCTCGTAGGCCCGGTTGCGCGGAAGACCTCGTCGCGGCTCATCACCATCTTCACCGGCGCTCCGGCGGCCCGCGACAGCGCCAGCGCCACCGGCTCCAGATAGACCGTCGTCTTGCCGCCGAAGCCGCCGCCGATCTCGGCGGGGATGACGCGGATGTCCGACGCGTTCAGAGCCAGAACCTTGGCGCAATAGGTGCGCACCATGAAGGCGCCCTGGCTGGAGCTCCATACCTGGCACTGGCCATCGGGCGCATAGGCCGCCACGCAGGCGTGCGGCTCGATGTAGCCCTGGTGCACCGCCGCGGTGACGTAGCGGTTCTCATAGATCTCGTCGGCTTCGGCGAAGCCCGCCGCCAGATCGCCGCGAACCAGCTGATTGCGTTGGGCGATGTTCGAGGGCCGGTCCGGCGTCTCTTCCAGGCCCTGGGTGAAGATGTGGGCGTGCAGCAGCGGTGCGTCGGGCGACATCGCCGCCTCGACATCGATCACATGCGGCAGAGGCTCGTACTTCACTTCGATGAGGTCGAGCGCTTCCTCGGCGATCGCGTTGGAGATAGCGGCCACGGCGGCCACGGCGTGGCCTTCGTACAGCGCCTTCCCCCGGGCCATGCAGTTCAGGGAAATGTCGCGCAGGTTCGCCGCCGCCTCGCCGCCGGCCAGTTCCTCGCTGGCGAGATCGGGGAAATCGGCCGCGGTGACGACCGCCTTCACCCCGGCCAGGGCGCGCGCTTTCTTGGCGTCGATCGAGACGATCCGCGCGTGCGGATGGGGGCTGCGCTTGATCTTGCCGAAGATCATGCCGGGCATGACGTAATCGGCGCCGAAGGCGGCCTTGCCGGTCACCTTGTCCACCCCGTCCGGACGGATCGGCCGGGTGCCGACGACCTTGAGCTCCGCCTTGGCGGACGGCCTTTCCATGACTTCGGACATCAGACCCTCGCTTGCCTGAGCTCCGCAGCGGCGTCGAGCACCGCTCGGATGACTTTGTCGTAGCCGGTGCACCGGCAAAGGTTCCCGGCCAGCCAGTAGCGCGTTTCGCTCTCGCTGGGGTCGGGGTTGGCGTCGAGCAGAGCTTTGGCGGCGACCAGCAGCCCGGGCGTGCAGAAGCCGCACTGCAGGGCCGCGTGCTCCAGGAACTTCTGTTGCAGCGGATGCAGCTCGCTACCCGATGCCATGCCCTCGATTGTGTCGATCCGCTTGTCGTGCGCCTCGGCGGCGAGCATCAGGCACGAGCAGACGAGCCGCCCGTCGACGATCACGCTGCAGGCGCCGCAGTCGCCCGAGCCGCAGCCTTCCTTTGTTCCGGTAAGCTCGAGCTCGTCGCGCAGGGCGTCGAGCAAGGTGGCGCCCGCATCAGCGAGGAACTCGACCCTGTCGCCGTTTACGGTGGTGGAAACGTAGCGCTTCATGAAACCTCTTCTCAGCCGCGGGCCCGATCGTAGGCGATGCGGGCGGCGCGCCTGGCCAATACGCCGGCGATCTTGGTGCGGTACTCGATGGTGCCGCGCTTGTCGCTGATGGGGGCGCAGGCGGCGCGGGCGGCCGCGTCGATGCGCTCGAGCGCCGCCTCGTCGAGCTCCGAGCCGACCAGCCCGGGATCCTCGAGCACCACCACCGTCGGCGCCACCGCGCCCAGGGCGACGCGGGCCTCGGCGACCCGGCCCCTGGGGTCGAGGGTCAGGTTGACCCCCGCGCCAACCACGGCGATGTCCATCTCGGTGCGCGGGATCGAGCGCAGGTAGGCGTCGGCGGCTCGCGCCGGCCGGGGGGGCAGGCGGATTTCCAGCACGAACTCGCCGGCGGCCAGCGAGGTCGTTCCGGGTCCGGTCGGAATCGTTTCCACCGCCGCCTCGCGGCGGCCGTTCGGCCCGGCGATGACGGCGATGGCGCGCGCCGCGACCAGGGCCGGGACGCTGTCGGCGGCCGGCGAAGCATTGCAGAGATTGCCGGCCAGCGAGGCGCGGCCCTGGATCTGCGTCGAACCGATGAGGCAGGCGGCTTCGACCACCCCCGGCCAGGCGCGCTCGAGGCGCGCGTCCTCGCCGATCTCGGCCCCGCAGGTCGCCGCTCCGATGACAAAGCCGCCGTCGGCTTCGCGGCGGATGCCGACCGCGCCGGGGACGCCCTTGACGTCGACGATCACCGCCGGCCGCACTCTGCCGGAGCGCATCTGCACCAGCAGGTCTGTCCCGCCTGCCAGGATCCTGGCCCGCGGTCCCGCGGCCTTCAGCGCCTTGGTCGCCTCCTCGACGCTCGCGGCGGGCACATAATCGACCTGGGGCAAATCACCTCCGGAGTTTCTTCGGGTTGAGGCGCTCGGGGCAGGCGCCCGACCGGCCCGCGCCCCTTCAAGACTAAGGGTCGGAAGGCGAGAAGGCGAGGGGCTTTGTGAACGCCGTTCAGTTGCCTTCGGCCAGCGGCCTCCTGAGCGGCTTCCCTAACGGCTTCCATGTGTCCGCGCCGTCGAGCCGATGGATCGGGGCCCAGGCGATGACGCCCGGATCGAGCATGCGCGCGTTCACCCCCATGCGGCCTGACGGCAGGTGCGCGGTTGCGTGCAACCCGACCCAATGCGTGGTGCAGCCGCAAGTTCGGCAGGTGTGGAAGGCGATATCCTTGTCGCCCCAGGAATAGGCGAAGCTCGCCTCTTCGCCTTCGATCCTGACCTGTGCGCGCGTGTAGTAGGCCCACAGCGCCCCAGACGCCGGCAGATCGAGCAGTTGCAATCGGTGACCGTCTCCGGCGGATGATCGACAAGGATGCGCACCGCGCCGCAATGGCAGGATCCTTCGACCATTCGTCTCCTCCGCGTCCCTGAGTTACGAAGAGCGCGATGGGCGAGATACGCAAGGTTTTTGCGACGCAGGTCTATCAGGCTTCGCTCGCTGCGGACGCCGGCTTTGCCGGCTTCAACGCCGACCTGGAGGCGGCCTGCCGCATGCTGGCCCAGGAAGACAAGGCCGGCCAGGCCTGGTCGCGCGCCCACGGCTACGGCGGCTACACCTCTTACGCCTCGCTCGACGACCTGCCGCGCCGCGCCAGCGTGTTCGCCGATCTCCAGCGCCGGGTCTCCCGCCACGTGGGCGCCTTCACTGACGCCCTCGCCTTCGATCTGGGGCCGCGCGGCCGCCTGGCGCTCGATGCGCTGTGGGTCAGCGCGCTTCGGCCCGGCGCCGGCCACTCGGGCCACGTCCACCCGCTCGGCGTCATCTCCGGGACCTACTATGTCGCCGTCCCGCCCGGCGCCGGCGCCTTGCGCCTGGAAGACCCGCGCCTGCCGCTGATGATGGCCGCCCCGCCAAGGCGCGCCGATCCCCCGTTCGTCACCCTCGAGCCGGCCGCCGGCGCGCTCATCCTATGGGAGAGCTGGCTGCGCCACGAGGTCCTGCCGGGTCGTGGCGGCCGAGCCGAGCGCATCAGCATCAGCTTCAACTATGCTTGGCGATGACGCCGCGAGCGCCGCATAAGGGCGCCATGCAACGAACCGCGCAAGCGCCCCGGCCGCGCAAGGAGCCTCGCCGCATCGAGCAGCTCGGACGCGTGCGCGTCGATGACTATCCATGGATGAAGGACGACGCCTGGGCCGAAGTGCTGCGCGATCCGACCAAGGTGAAGGCGGAAGTGCGCGCCCACTTAGAGGCGGAGAACGCCTACGCCGACGCCGTGCTCGCCGACGCCTCCGAGCTGCGCAAGAAACTGTTCGAGGAAATGAAGGGCCGGCTGAAGCCGGACGAATCCTCCCCGCCCGCCCCGGACGGCTCGTGGGAGTACTGGGCCGCCTACGAAGCCGGCGCCGAGCATCCGCGCCATATGCGCCGGCGACGCCGGGGCGGCGAACCGCAGCTGCTCCTCGACGAAGCGGCCGAGGCCAAAGGCAGGCCCTACTACCGAGTGGCCGATGCCGACCACTCGCCCGACCACGCCTTCTTCGCCTGGGCGGTCGACGACACCGGTTCGGAATACCACCGCCTGCTGGTGCGCGACCTGGCGACCGGCGAGGTCCTGCCCGACGTCATCGAGAGCGCTTACGGCTCGTTCGCCTTCTCGCCGTGCTCGCACTGGCTCTTCTGGGTGTGGCGGGACGACAACGCCCGACCCGCCAAGGTCTTCCGGCGCCCCGTCCGCGGTGGCGATGATGTCCTCGTCTACGAGGAGCCTGACCACGGCATGTTCCTCGGCGTCGGCGTCACCTCCGACGACGCCTTCATCATCGTCGCCTCGCAGAACCAGGAGACGAGCGAGGCCAGGTTCATCCCGGCCGCCGATCCGACCGCCGCAGCGCTAGTGGCCGAGCCGCGCCGCGCCGGGGTGCGCTACGACCTCGACCATTGGACCGACCGCTGGGTGGTGCGCACCAACGAGGGCGGGGCCGTCGACTTCAAACTGATGACGAGCGCGGCGCCCGTTCCGGCGCGCGCCGACTGGCGGGAGTGGGTCGGCCACGTGCCGGGACGCTTCATCGCCGGCTTCGCCGCCTACCGTGACCATCTGGTGCGGCGCGAGCGCCAGGACGCGGCCGACCGGCTGGTGGTGATGGACCGGCAGGAGGGCGAGCACGCCATCGCCTTTGCCGAGGCCGCGTGCGCCCTGAGCCTCATCCGCGGCTACGAGTACGACACCGCGCTCACGCGCGTCATCTACCAGTCGCCGACGACGCCGCGGCAGTGGTTCGACTACGATATGCGGAGCCGCGGGCGCCGGCTCATCAAGACCCAGGAAGTCCCCTCCGGCCACGACCCGGCGCGCTATCAGGCGCTGCGCCTGATGGCGACGGCCGCCGACGGCGCCAAGGTTCCGATCACCCTGCTCGCCAGGGCCGGGGCGCGGCCGGACGGGTCCGCGCCCATGGTCCTGCACGGCTACGGCGCCTACGGCATCGCCTCGGAGGCGACCTTCTCCACCGAGGTCCTGAGCCTGGTGGACCGCGGCTGGATCTGGGCCACGGCCCATGTGCGCGGCGGCTCCGACAAGGGCTGGGGCTGGTTCCTCGATGGCCGGGCGGCGAAGAAGATGAATAGCTTCACCGACTTCGTCGCCTGCGCCGAGCACCTGATCGCCGAGGGCTGGGCGAAGAAGGGTCGGATCGTCCCCCACGGCGGCTCGGCCGGCGGCCTGCTGGTCGGCGCGGCGCTGAACCTGCGTCCCGATCTCTGGGGCGCGGCGATCGCCATCGTGCCCTTCGTCGACGCCCTCAACACCATGAGCGACACCTCCCTGCCACTCACCCCACCCGAATGGCCGGAATGGGGAAATCCCATCGAGGACGCGGCCGGCTACGACGCCATCGCCGCCTACAGTCCTTACGACAACATCGCCGAGGCCGCGTATCCGCCGGTGCTGGCGCGCGCCGGGCTTTCCGATCCGCGGGTCACCTGGTGGGAGCCGGAGAAGTGGATCGCGCGCCTGCGCGAACGCTCCACCTCGGACGCGCCGATGCTGCTGAAGACCAATCTCGAGGCCGGGCACGGCGGCGCCTCCGGGCGCTACGATCACCTCCAGGACACCGCGCTGGATTTCTCCTTCGCCATCTGGGCCCTGGGCGAGCCGCTGGTGTGATCCGCCCGGCGAGGCTCGCCGACGCGCCGGCCTTGGCCGGCATCTACGGCCATCATGTCCTGACGGGCTTGGCGACCTTCGAGGAGATCCCGCCACCGGCCGAGGAGATGGCCCGCCGCCTTTCGGCGGTTCAGCGCCTGCGGCTTCCGTATCTTGTCAGCGAAGAGGCCGGCGTGGTCGTCGGCTTCGCCTATGCCTCGCCTTTTCGGCCCCGCAGCGCCTATCGCTACACCGCCGAGGACAGCATCTATCTGGCGCCGCAGGCGATCGGGCGCGGCCTCGGCCGGACGCTGCTCGCAGAAATCGTCGCCGCGTGCGAAGCCCTCGGGCTGCGCCAGCTGATGGCCGGGATCGGCGATTCCGCCAACACCGCCTCCATCGGCCTGCACCGCGCCCTTGGCTTCGAGGCGGTGGGGACCTCCCGCGCAGTTGGCTTCAAGTTCGGCCGCTGGGTCGACGTGGTGTGGATGCAGCGGCGGCTCGGGCCGGGCGAAGCCGAACCGCCCTCATCGGCGGGCCTTGCATTGGGGACATGATACTTATCCCGCCGCGAGATCGGTCGCAGCATCGTTCGGGTCAGGGATAAGTATCATGTCTCCGGGCCGCCGGAGACCAGTCTGGCTGGGGAACTAGGACTCGAACCTAGAACGACGGTACCAAAAACCGCTGTGTTACCATTACACCATTCCCCAGCTGGACCGGCGCGCCCAAGCCGGGAAGGCGGGCGGCGCGCCGAGATACTCCATGGCGCCGCGGCCGGCAACGCGGGCGGCCCTCCTTGCCTTGCCGGGGGAGGGGCCCTCATCTATAGCTCCGCCCCCTACAAAAAGGCGGGAAATCACCCTCGGAGTGTGGCTCAGTCTGGTAGAGCACCGCGTTCGGGACGCGGGGGTCGCAGGTTCGAATCCTGCCACTCCGACCATCTTCCAAGGCGTGGCTTGATTCCGGGCCGAAGCCGCAGCCGCTGCAACCTCGGGGCCGCGCGCTAGTGTGGCGGATTCGAAGTTCGCATTGCTCTCTGGGGCGGCCTCGATGGCGAACTTCGAATCCGTAAACCACGCTAGAATCATTGGCTTACTAGTGTCCGGTCGAGTCCGAAGTTCGCCGGACGCCCGCCCTGAGCACTTGCGAACTTCGGACTCGGGGACACTAGAATGAAGCAGTTCCTGATCACGGTCACCGGCGTGTTCGCCGGTCTTCTCCTCTTTACCGGGGTCGGCTTCCTGTTTCTCTTCGGCGCGGCCGCAGCGCTGACCCGGCCCGCGCCCGTGCCGTCCAGGGTCGTCCTGGAGCTGGACCTGCGCCACGGCCTGACCGATCAGGAGCCGCAGACCCCGTTCGCCTTCCTTACCGGCCGAGGCCAGTCGGTGATCGGCGTCGAGCGCGCGCTCAAGCGCGCCGCGGCCGACTCGCGGGTCAGGGGCTTGTTCGTGCGCCTGCCCGACGCCGGCATCGACCCGGCGGCCGCCGACGAGCTCCGCGAGGCCTTTCATGCCTTCCGCGCCGCCGGCAAGCCGATCCTCGCCTTCAGCCAGGGGCTCTACGACTCCGGCGCCGCGGTGGCCACTTACGCCCTGGGCGCGGCCAGTGGCGATCTGTGGATGCAGGAAGCCTCCACTTTCGAGGCGACCGGCCTGGGTCGCGACGATCTCTTCTTCAAGCGTTTCTTCGACCGCTACGGCGTCGTCCCCGATTTCCAGCAGCGTTGGCAGTACAAGACCGCGGTCAATCCCTTCCTCTACAGCGACTACACCGCTGCCCATCGCGAATCGGAGCTCTCCTGGATGGGGTCGGTGTATGCGAGCGACCTTGCCGAGGCGGCCGCGGACCGGCGCCTTTCGCCGGCGGCGCTGAGAGGGATCATCGAGGCGGGTCCGTGGTCGGCGGAGGATGCGCAGGCCAAGGGGCTGATCGATCGCGTCGGCGACCTGAAGACGGCGCAGAAGACGATCCTTGCTTCCGCCGGCGATGGCGCGAGGCTGGTTCCGTTGCCGGCCTATGACGATGCCTCGCGCCGCTTTGCGTTCGCGCCCGGCGCGCCGGAGGTGGCGGTGATCTTCGGCGAAGGTCCGATCGTCAACGGCGGCGCCGGCGCGCCCTCGCCGCTCGGCGGCGGCCAGACCATGCATTCGGACGAGATCGCCAAGGCCTTTTACGACGCCGCCGAGGACAGTGACGTCAAGGCGATCGTCTTTCGCCTGTCCTCTCCGGGCGGGTCTGACACTGCGTCCGAAGAAGTGGCGAGCGCCGTGAGGGCCGCGGTCGCGGCCGGCAAGCCGGTGGTGGTGAGCATGGGCGCCTACGGCGCCTCGGGTGGTTATTGGATCTCCGCGCCGGCGACCCGCATCATCGCCGAGCCGACGACGCTCACCGGCTCGATCGGCGTCTTCGGCGGCAAGTTCGCCCTGGGCCCGGCGCTGGCGAAGTTCGGCATCGACGCCCGCGGGCTCGCCGTCGGCGGCGACTTCACCAGCGCCGACTCCGACATGTCGCCGATGACGCCGTCGCAGCACGCCGCCTATGGCAGGATGCTCGACCGCATCTATGGGCTTTTCGTGCGGCGCGTGGCGCAAGGCCGGCGCATGGATGTCGGCCGCGTCCAGGCGATCGCGCAGGGCCGGGTGTGGACGGGCGCGCAGGCCAAGGCGCTGGGCCTCGTCGACAGTCTCGGCGGGTTCTACGAGGCGGTGGACGAGGCCAAGGCGCTGGCGGGCATCAAGGGGCAGGCGCGGCTCGTCACCTACACCGAGCGGCCGACGCCGATGGAGGCGCTGCAGCGCCTGTTCGGCGCGAGTGCGCAAGCAGCGCAAACCCTTTCGGCGATGGCGGCGGTGGCGAGTGACCCGGCGGCGCGCCGGCTCCTGACGGCGATCGCCGAGGAGCGCGCCCGAGCCGAGGGCCAGACGGTGCTGGCGAGCCAGCCCTACTGACGGTCCGCGCGTTGTCGTCGGCCCAGGTCCAGCAGCTGCTCGCCAAAGCGCTCGAGGAGCGGATGGCGGGCCGGATCGAGGCTGCGATCGCCACCCTTGATCAGGTGCTGATCGTCGATCCGCGGAATTTCCTCGCCCTGCTCTCCAAGGGCGCTCTGCTCGACAAGAAGGGCAAGGAGAAGGGCGCGGCGCACTGGTATCGACGGGCGCTCGCCAACGCGCCGCCGTCCGAAGTGCTGCCGGCCAACTTGGCCCAGCCGATGGCGCGCGCGCGCCAAGCCGTGGCGGCCGAGAACGAGCGGGTCGCCGAGCACCTCTCGGCCGCGGTCGCCGATGTGCGCGAGCGTTTCGCGAGCGAGGACCTGGAGAGGTTCGACGAGAGCCTGGCGATCTTCGCCGGCAAGAGCCAGGTCCAGAGTCAGCGGCCGCTGCTGCTGCATTACCCGCGCCTGCCGGCCATCCCCTTCTACGATCGCGCCCTCTTTCCCTGGCTGGAAACCCTCGAAGCCGCTGCCGGCGACGTGGCGCAAGAGGCGCGCGCCGCCCAAGAGACCCGCTTCGACCGCTACGCGCCCTATATCGATTATCCCCCGGGCGCGCCGGTGGACCAGTGGGCCGAGCTGAACCACAACCCCAAGTGGAGTACGCTTTTCCTTTGGCGCGATGGCGTGAAGCAGAACGAAGCCTGCGCGTTCTGCCCAAGGACGACGGCGCTGCTCGAGCGCCTGCCCCTGGCGCAGCAGCCAGGCTTTGCTCCCACCGTCGTCTTCTCGGTCCTCGACGCCCACACCTCGATCCCGCCGCATACGGGTTCGACGAACACGCGCCTGCTCTGTCATCTGCCCCTCATCCTTCCGGGTCCGGCGCGCTTTCGCGTCGGCAACGTCATCCGTGACTGGAGCCTCGGTCAGGCCTGGGTGTTCGACGACACCATCGAGCACGAGGCCTGGAACGACGCCGACTTGCGCCGGACCATCCTCATTTTCGATATCTGGAACCCGTTCCTCTCCGAGGCCGAGAGGGCGCTGGTGAGCGCCATGCTGGCCGCCAGCAAGGCCTACGGCGAGGCCGACGAGGCCCGGTGAGCCAGGACTGGGCTTCGCCCCGCCTCTATCCATTGCGCGCCGATCCGGCGGGCGAGCGGGTCGAGATCCTGGAGCTGGACGAGCCGGACTATGCCGACGCCAGCTTCCTGGACGAGCGCCTGCTGGAGCGGTTCGCGCCGGGCCGAACCGTCGCCTGGAGCGATCTCGAGGCGGCGGCGGCCGGGCTGAACGGCGAAAGCGACTACATCTTCCATGCCGGCCATGTCGGCTCGACCCTGCTCTCGCGCATCCTCGGCCGCAGCCCGGAGGTCTTCTCCGTCCGCGAGCCCGCCATGCTGCGGCCGCTGGCGTCGGACCCGGCCGCGCGGCTCCGGCTTCCGACGCTGATCCGCCTGTTTGCTCGGACCTGGCGGCCGTCCCAGAAGAGCCTCGTCAAGGCGACGAGCTTCGTTTCCGAGCTGGCGTTCGACATCCTGGAACGCTCGCCGTCTTCGAAGGCGATCCTGATGTTCGCCGCGCCTCAGGCCTTCGTTGCCGGCCTTCTGGCCGGGCCGGCGACACGGGCCGAGCTGCCCTCGGTGACACCAGCGCGGTTGGCGCGGCTGGCGCGTCGGATCGGAGCTCCGGCGGAATCGGCGACGGGCGCAGGGGAGATGGCGGCGGCCGGCTGGACGGCCGAGATCTGCGCCCTGGCCGGGATCGCGGCCGCCTTTCCGGACCGTTGCTTGTGGATCGATGTCGACGACCTGCTCGCCGACCCTGCTGCCGGGCTACGCCGCGCCCTGACATTCCTGGACCGGGAGGCCTCGGCCGACGAGCTTCTGGCCGGCGGCGATCTCGCCCGTTACGCCAAGGCCCCGCAGTACGCCTTCGGCCCCGCTGAGCGACGGCGGGTTCTTTCTTCGGCGCTCGTCGAGGACAGAGCCGAGATCGAAAGGGGCCTTGCCTGGATCAACCGCGCCGCCAACGCCCATCCGGCGGTCGCCGCGGCCGCCAACGCCGCCGCCGCTGGCCGCCGTTCGCCTTAGCCGTTGAACGAATCAGCCGGCAGGCGGAAGTGGATCTCGTCGCGACCGAAATCGAGGCTCACCTGCTCGAACCGGCTCAGCAGGTCGACCCCCAGCAGGATCGCCGGCTCGTGGACGAGATCCCAGAGCTGGAAGGTGTGCAGGTCGGCGAACGCCACCGACCAGTCGAAGAGCTCGAGCCCGGCGATCCGCAGAGCCGAAAGCTGGGCGACCTCGGCCTCGACCGTCTGGCCGGTGGCCGAAAGGATGCCCTCGCGCCTCCAGGCGGGTCCTCCAGCCCCCGAAAAGGCCTGCGCTTTGAGGCACAGGTTGCCGATCGTCGCCTCTGCGCCCGAGTCGATGAAGGCCTTCACCGGGGCGCCGCCGACCTTGACATCGACAAGCACCAGCTGGCCGTCGCGCCGGTGCGGCGTCAGGACGTATTCGTTGCCGAAGGAGAACTCGGTCCTGCCCGACTGCTCGATCTGGACTCGCTGCCGGCGGAAGTCGAGCGTCAGGCGCTTGCCGTCGAGATGGTCCAGGCCGAGCATGCCATCGCCGCCGATGCCGGCGGCCGGCAGGACCGAGAAGGTCCGCTCGTCCTGATCGATGTTTCCGAGCTTCAGGGACGCTTGGGTCGTCGGGGCGATGTCGACGCCGGCGATGCCGTTCAGCGGGGCGAGCTTGCCTGGGGGAAGCCCTAGCTTGCGCATCAGCTCGGCCGAGATGACCGACTGGTTGGCGCCGGTGTCGACGACGAACTGCCACGGCCCGGTCCCGTTCACTTCCACCGGGACGGTCATGCGGCGCCAAAGATCGACCACCGCCTTCAGCGTTGTGGGAGGGGCGTATGCTTCCGCCCCCAAAGGCGCGAGGCGGGAGCTGGTCCCGCGCTCGACGATGGTGGCGCGCGCCAAGCTGGCCCACAAGGCTCCCGGGCCCACGATTCCCAAAGCCGCTCGGCGCGTGAACACTTGCTGCGCCTCTCTTCGGTGCCGATGACTTGCAACAATACACCTGATCCGGATGCGCCGCACGCCTTTGCCTTTGCTCAGCGGCCAACTGGGGTAGATGTACGCCGTGGGCGCGACCTCCATCCGCACTCCCGCCGAACTGATCCGCCTCGGCGCGGGGGCGCTTTTGCGTGACCCCGCCGAGGCGCGCGGAATGTTCGAGGAAGCGACGCGCCAGACGCCCGCCGACCCGGGCGCCTGGTACGGCCTGGCGGCGGCGTGTGGCCGCCTGGGCGATCATGAGGCGGCGCAGGCCGCCCTCGACCGCACGCTCGAGATCGATCCCAATCATTTGCCGGCGCTGCTGAAGAAGGCGGACTATTTCGCCGCTCTGGGCGACCGCCGCGCCGCGGCCGCTTTCTATCAGGCGGCGGTCAACCGGGCCCCGCCGCGCGAGGGGCTTCCGTCCAACTTAAGGACCGAGGTCGCGCGGGCCGAGCGCCTGGGCGGCGAATACGCGAAGGCTTTCGAAGATCACCTCGAGGCCGGCCTGCGCCAAGTCGGCTACGATCCGCGAGCGTCCAGCCGCCGTTTCGCCCAAGGGCTCGATATCCTGCTCGGCAGGAGACGCCTCTATGGCCAGTCGCCGAGCGCCTTCTTCTTCCCCGAGCTGCCGCAGCGCCAATTCTACGAGCGCCAGGAGTTTCCGTGGCTGGCGGAGCTGGAGGCCAGGACCGCGGAGATCCGCAACGAGCTCCTGGCGGTGGTGCGCGAAGATCGCGGTCTCAAGCCTTACGTGCGCAGCAGCGCCGAGCGCCCACCCAAGTCGTTCGGCGGCCTGGCCGACAATCCCGACTGGAGCGCCTTCTTCCTCATCGAGGACGGGCGCACCATGGCCGACAACGCGACGCGCTGCCCGGCTACGATGGCGGCCCTGGCGCCGGTCCCGCTTGCCTCGACGCCGGGCCGGACGCCCTCGGTGCTGTTCTCCCTCTTGAAGCCCGGGACCCGGATTCCACCCCATACGGGAATGGTGAACACGCGCCTCATCTGCCATCTGCCGCTGATCGTGCCGCCAGGCTGCGCCCTGCGGGTCGGCAACGAGACCCGGCCCTGGAGAATCGGCGAGTGCCTGATCTTCGACGACACTTTCGAGCACGAGGCCTGGAACGACAGCGACGAGCTCAGGGCCGTGCTTTTGTTCGACATCTGGCGCCCGGAGCTGAGCCTGGAAGAGCGGGAGCTGGCTTCGGCCTTGCTCATGGCCGTCAGCTCGTTTGGCGCCGAAACGGGGCTGGACGCCCGCTGATCCCTACTCCGCCTCGCCCCACATGCGGCGCAGGTTGTTGCGGACGAACTGCAGCCGGGTGCGATTTTCCGGGCTGATGTTGAAGCCCTCCAGGGCCGCCACTTCGTCCAGGTGGTAGAGCAGCTCGCGGTGCGCCGCGACCGGTATGGCGCTCTCGATGAAGGTGATTCCCACGAGGCGCTCGCCCCGGGTCACCGGCTTCACCTCGTGCAGGAAGTGCGAGGGATATACGATTGCCGATCCAGGAGCGCCCTTGAAGGCCACGGCCGCGGCGCCGAGCTGGACCGAGAGCTCGCCGCCATCATAGGTCTGCGGATCGGCGATCCAGACGGTGCAGGAGACGTCCGAGCGCAGCGGCCGCGCGCCAAGCGGGATGAAGGCGGCGTCCGAGTGGGCGCCGTAGGCCATGCCCGGAACGTATTTGGCCAGCATCGGCGGCGCCATGATCCGCGGAAAGGCGAAGTTGCGGAACGCCTCGCTGCGCTGCAGGGCGCCGGCCATCAGCTTGGACGACTCTGAATAGGCCGGATCGGCGTGGTCGACCTGGAGGTTGTTCTTCACCGTCGAGTGAGGCGACGACAGCCGGCCGTCGACGAACCGGCCGACCTTGGCCAGGACGCGGAGGCGCTCGATCTCGGGGGCGGTCAGAACGTCGGGAATCTCGAGGAACATCGGCCTCTCACCATCCAAGCTCGCTACGAGACCCGAGTCGCATGAGCCTCAGGACCTGATCATCAGGTTTTTCATAGATGAGCACGAGATCAGGGCGGATGTGGCAGTCGCGAAAGCCGGCCCACTCACCCGTGAGAGGGTGATCGCGATATCTTGCGTCGAGAGTGTCGCCCATCGTGAGCGCTTCCAAGACGCTCCTGAGAGTCTTTTCGAGTAGCTTGCCGTGTGGACCTCTGAGCTCGCGCTGGTAATCGCGTTTGAAGCGTCCCGTTCGTTCAATCCGGCGCATTCAGGTCATCGAAGAGATCGTCGAGACGCGCGAATGTCTTTGCGCCTCCCCGGCGAGCCTCCCGCATTGCCTCGATCGTCTCCTCGCTGGGGGAGAGCGGTTCGAACGGCAGTGCTCTCTCCGCAGCGACCTTGGTCAGCAGCAGCCGGAACGCGTCCGACACAGTCAGCCCCATCGCTCGAAGCACGGCGCTGGCTTCTTCCTTGACGCGTCCGTCGATCCGCGCGCGCACTACGGCATTTTCGGCCATAACCAACCTCTGGGCTACAATGTAGCGCAAAGAGCGCGCTGCGCCAGCGTCCGCGGAACTAGTCCGCCGGATAGCCGAAGCGCTCGACCCAGGGCTGGAGGATGGGCAGGATCGGGGCCAGCTGCTCGCGGTACCGCCTCCAGGCGCCGACGCCTTCGGCGGATAAGCCGCCGGCGAGCTGGGCGGCGCTGGGCGTCGCCACCGCCCGGGCTCGGTCGGCGAATTCGCCCATGCGTTCGCTCCACTCCAGGCCCAGGAAGTCACAGATGGCGCGCGCCTCCGCTTCGAAGTCGCTCGCCAGGCCTTCGTGGATCTGGACCCGCACGTCGAGCGGTAGTTTCTTCCGGTAGGTTTCGAAGAGGCTCATGGTGGCGTCATAGAGGCGTGCCGCGCCCTCGAGGGTCAGGAAGTCGATCGTCGTCGGATTGACGCCGAACTGGCGTCGGAAACAGCTGAAGACGACATCGCGCGGATCGCGGCGCATGAAGAGGATCTTCGCCGCCGGAAACAGCTTGGCGATGATGGGCAGGGCCAGGGTGTTCATCGGCGCCTTGTCGACAAGGCGCCGGCCGCCTTCCGGCCACCCGGCCGCCCTGGCGCGCGCGAAGTAGCGGGCGCGAAACTCCGACGCCCGCGCGTCCGTCAATGACACCAGCTCCTTCAGTCCCGCCTCGTCCGCAAAAAAGGCCCGGGTGGCGTCTCCGAGGGTATCCACTTCGTCGAGAGTAAAAAGGGAGGGGTGCAGGCCTAGCGCCTGGCCGACAAGGGTCGTGCCCGACCGTGGGAATCCGAGGACGAACACCGGTGCGTCGCCTTCACCGGAGCCCGACTCACGATGCGCTTCCGTCGGGGCGACATCGAAGAAAGCCTGAAGCCGCCCGATGATGGCGCCGGCCCGCTCGGCCCCGGATGCGGCGAACCTCGGCGCATGCACCGCCTTCATTCCGGCAGCGCCCGCGGCGTAGGCCGCGAAGGCCTCGCCCGGCCGATCCTGCGCATCCAAGGCGTCGCCGAGCAGGCGCTGGGCGAACGCGGTCTCGTGGGCCCCGGCCCGGCCGCCGGCGATGCATTTGCGGAGCCGCTCTTCGGCGCGGCCGGCGGCGCCCTGGGCGGTGTCGGCCTGGGCGATGGCAAGCTCGGCCGATGCGGTCGCCGGCGCGATCGCCAGTGCCTGTTCGCCCAGCGTCCTCGCTTCGTCCCAAACGCCGGCCCGGCTGGCCAGGGCGGCCAAGGCGCCCAGCGCCGCCGCATGCTTCGGATCGTGGGCGATGGCGCGGGCGTAGGCGGCGTGAGCGAGCGCCAATTCGCCGCGCGCCTCCAGCGTCCAGCCACGGTTGAAGTGCGCCGGCGCGAACGTCGGGTCGAGGGCGATAGCCTCGTCGAGACGGTCGAGGGCCTCTACGGAACGCCCCGAGCGCGCCAGGCAGAGACCCAGTGCATTGATCAGGCCGACATTTCCGGGCTCCTCGGCAATGGCGATGTCGAAATCGGCTGCCGCCTCCGCCGGCCGGCCCTCCTGCTGCAGGCGCACGCCCCGCAAGCGATGCAGGAAGGGATCGTCGAACCCGGCGGCGAACGCCTGGTCGACGCGGGCGAACACCTCGCGCCACGCCCCGATCCCCAACGCCCTGCCGATCGACGCGCGCGTTGGGGCGAAGGCGGGATCGGGTCCAGGCGGCAGGAGCGTTGGTTCGGTCGGCGCATAGCCGAAGCGTTCGACCCAGGGCTCCAGCAGCGGCAGCACCGGCGCCATGTAGCGGGCGTAGGGCCGCCAGCCGCCAACGCCTCGATCGCTGAGGCCAGACGCCAGCTGTGTCGCGCTGGGCGTACGCGCTAGCAAACCGCGACCGGCGAACTCGCGAACGGCGGGGTCGAAACCAAGGCCGATGAAGGCGAGGGCGGCGCCAAGCTCGCGATCGAAATCGGCGATCACGTCCTCGTTGCGGATCACGTGTGGGCGGATCGGCAGCTTCTCTTCGTAGGTCGCGGCCAGGCGCATGATCGCATCATAACAGCGCGCCGCCCCCTCCAGCGTCTGGAACTCGACCAGCAGGGCGTTGACGCCGAAATTGCGCCGGAAACAGCCGAAGACGACGTCTCTGGGGTCGCGGCGCGCCAGCAGCACCTTGGCCTCGCCGAACAGCTTCGCGATCACCGGCAGCGCCAGGATGTTGATCGGCATCTTGTCGACCAGGACCTTGCCCTCGAGTGGCTCCGGCGTGAGTTCGGCGATGCGGTCCCAGTAGACCTGCCGGCAGGCGTCGGCTTCCTCCAAAGCAAGGTCGGCAAGCCGAGCCAGCGCCCCCTCGTCGTTGAAGAGATTTGCGTTCGCCCGACCGAGTGCATCGGGTTCCTCGAGAGCAACGATCTCCGGGTGGCCCGCGAGGGCGTTCTCGAGCAAGGTCGTGCCGGATCGCGGGAAGCCGACCACCAACACGTGTCCGGCAAGGCCGCTGGGCCGTGCGCGATCCGCCCCAGCGGGCTCGCGCCACAGCGCCGGGTCAGCGTTCGTAAAGAAGCGCTCCATCAGGCGCGCGTGCTCAGCCACCCCGCCAGCCACGCCCTGAGCCTTGGCCTCGTCCCCCATGGCGGCGTTGCTGGCGCAAAAGGCCGCGAACGCGCGGGCACTTTCGCCAAGCGCTTCGCGAGCGTCGCCCAGAAGGCCGAGCGGCTCGGCGCGGTGGCGCCGCGCCAGGTCCGACCGGGAGAGCAGCGCCTGCAGTCGAGCGGCGGCCGCCATCGGTCGATTCTCCGCCAGTTCGACTCGAGCGACGATGGTCGCGGCGCCGCCGAGACTGGGGGCGATTGCAAGCGCCCGTTCGGCGAGCGTCCGCGCCCCCGCAAGGTCCCGCAGGCGCGCGCGGATCACGGCCAGGGTTTCCAGAGGCTCGGCGGCCTCCGGACGAAGGCCGCCGGCCGCCTCTGCATGGGCGATAGCCGCCTCGAAGCGGCTGAAACTGAACTCTACGGCGGCCGCGAGCATGTGCGCATCGTACGAGTCCGGCTCGAGCTCGGTCGCTCGCCGGACGGCCTCGCGCGCTTCCGCAAGCTGATTGAGGCGATGCAGAAGGCGCCCCAGTCGGATCCAGGCGGCTGCGCTCTCCGGCGCGAGGGTCGTGACCTTTTCCGCAAAGGCGGCGGCGTCCCATATCCGCCCATCTTCTTCCAATCCCTCAGACACCAGCTGAACGACAAGTGGCGTCTCCGTGCCCGCGCCCATAGCCGCGATCGCCATGTCGATGGCGCGGTTGCGGGTCGCCGGATCAGCGGCAGCCGCCTCGATTTCGGCGAAGCTGGGCGCTGGCGGTGTGGCGGTCTCGGTCATGCCCCGCGCCTCAAGCCGGGATCACGTCGAAGGCGATCGTCAGGCGCGCTTCATCGCCACTGAAGGGAACAGTCCCGTGCCACATGTAGGAGGGGAAGAGGGCCAGAAGTCCGGGTTCAGGCTTGATGAAATGTTCCGCAGGCAACGCTGGTGAGGTGGGCACGCCCGGCTCGCCGAACTGCAGCCAGCCCTCGTGGCCGTCCCGTTCGACGGCGCTCGGCAGGGAGATGTAGCAGGCCGAGGAGAGCCACCCGCGTGGGTGCAGGTGGCCGGCGTGGTAACCGGATTCCCGCAAGCGCACGCTCCACTCGCCGTTGAATTCGTAGCCCCCGGTGCGGCGCGAGCGAAGCGGATCTTCGCCGGCGCCGAGAGCCTCGATGTGACGCCGGATCGGTCCGTCGACCGCTTTGAAGAACGCCTTGATCACCGGGTCATCAACGACCGTCAGCCGCTGGCTGGTCTGGCTGCCGTGGCGGACAGACTGGCCTACGGGATGGGTGCGCAGGGTGTGCCGTCGCTCCAGGGCGACCTTGAGGTCAGCCAAAAAGGCCTCAAGGTCCGGCCAGCCCTCGGGCGTGTCGATTCGCCAGGTCCGCACGAAGTGGTCGTAATCGTAGAGCCGGCCGTAGCGGGGGTCGTCCAGCAATCGCCAGCAGGTGGCGAGAGTGCCGAGCGCTTGCTGGTCGAGTGGCGCGGCCGCATGCATGCGCTCGGCGATCCTCAGGGCCGCCGCCGGATCGCCGGTAGCCAGATAGGCTTCCGCTAGCGTGCTTTGGGCGACCGGGTCGTTTGGCAAGAGGGCGACGCCGTCGCGAGCGTGGCGCAGCGCCCGCTGCGGATGACGCCAGAGGGAAAAACGAGCCGCGATCACGTGCATCATCGGCTCGGCTTCAGCCCGGTCCAAAACCCCTTCGACGGCGCCGTAGGCCGCGTCGAGGTCGCCGCCGGTCTGCAACAAAAAACCCTTCTTCAGCCTCAGCCCGAGGTTCGCTGGGAAGCGAGCAATGGCTGCATCCAGCTCCACCGAAGCAACGGCGACATCGTCGGTCAGCATCCATATGAGCTGAGCCAGTTCGCCCTGGGCTTCAACGTCATCCGGCCGTCCGGCGATCACCGCCCGATACGCGCCTTCGGCCTCCGCATTCCGTCCCTGGCCGAGCAGGGCGCGCGCCAGCACCAGCCAGGTTTCCGGCGCATCGCCGCCTTTGGCGAGGGCCCGGCGCGCGGCCGCTTCGCTTTCGCCGAAACGCTCGAGATCGCCTAGGACAGCGCCGAGGTTGTGCTCCGCAACAGCGCTTGCCGGAGCCACGGCGGCGGCCCTGGAGAAAGCGGTTTCAGCTTCCCCGAGGTGATCGAGCGCCTTCAGCGCCTCGCCCTTGGCGGTGAGGAGGTGAAGGTCGGCGTCCGGCCGGTCCGCCAGCGGCGCGATCACCGCCAGCGCCTCCTCTGAACGACCGGCGGCGCGCAGAAGCTCGCACAGGGCGTAGGCTGTCGGCGCCGAGCCAGGGGCCAGACGGTGCGCGGCGCGGAGGGTCGCCTCGGCGCCGTTAGTGTCTCCGAGATCGCGCAGCGCCAGACCGAGCAGGCGGTGGGCGTCCGGTGAAGTCGGCGCCGCCGTGGTCAGGTTGCGCAGCAGCGGCAGAGCTTCGCCGGGCCGGCCGGCTTGCAGCAGACGGGCCGCGCTCTGAAGCACCTGCAGGGAAGAAGGGAGGGGCTGGATCACGTTTCGCCGGGGCCGCGCTTACGCCCACCCGGCGCTCGGCCGCAAGCTCGGCGCGCCAAGGACGAAGGGCGGCGGATCGCTCCGCCGCCCTCGAAGGATTGAAGGTCTGGGCCGATCAGAAGTCGGCGGTCAGGCCCACGAACACGTACCGACCCAGGGAGTCGTAGACCTGCGGGAAGGTGTTGCCGGAGCACACCACCACCGGACAGTTGGGCAAGGTGATGATCGGCGGGTCGCGGTCGAAGAGGTTGTTGATCCCCGCCCGCAGGGTGTAGCGATCCTTGAACCGCCACTGGCCCGCCAGATCGAACCAGTTGTAGGCCTCGATGTGGGTGTCGATTGCACCGCTGGCGCCGGTGTCGACATTGACCGGACCCAGGTACCGCCAAGCCAGCGAAACCTCGAGCCCGTCCACCGGCGTCGACCAGGTCAGACGCATCTTGTGCTTCCAGTGCGGCAGCGGCCCGCTCATGGGCGTCGAGGTGCCCTGACAGAACGAGCCGTAGAGGCCGGCGCAGTCCGTCACCGCCCCGCCCGGAATGCCCGAAAAGATCTTGTATTCGTGCGTCCAGGTGCCGAGGAAGTCGATGGCGACGCCGCCCCAGTCGCCCATGCCGAAATCGCGGAAGTTGAAGTGGTAGTTGGCCGCGAAGTCGATCCCCGAGGTCTTCAGGTAACCGGCGTTCTGCGTGGTGTCGACCACATAGCCGGTGGTCGGCAGCCCGAGCGCGATCGTGCCCAGCCACAGCGAGCCGGTATTGTTGCGATGGATCAGGCTGCAGAAGAAGGGCACGCCCTGGACGGCGCAGGCCTTCAGGATGTTGTCCTCGCCGTAGCCCTGGATGACGTTGTTGATCTTGACGTTGAAGTAATCCGCCGAAGCCGTGAAGCCGCGGAGGAACTCGTGCGGCGTCAGCACCACCCCCACCGAATAGGTGTTGGCGGTCTCTGGCTGCAGGTTTGGGTTGCCGCCGAGCAGGCCGTTGTACTGTTGCGCCGGGTTGGGAATGATCTTGCCGTATTGGGCCGCGGTGACGCCGGTCAGGGCGCACTGGGCCGCGGTCCACACCGGCGTCGCGCCGGCGCAGTTGTCCGTCGTGCCATCCAGCGCAACCCTCTGAGGCGTGAACAACTCCAGGATGTTGGGCGCCCGCACCGAGCGGTTGAAGCCGCCGCGGATGCGGATGTCGTCGTTGATGGCCCAGTCGCCGGTGATCTTGTAGGCGCTGTGGTCGCCGGCGGTGCTGTAATGGCTGAACCGGTAGCCTAGTTCGGCGCTGAGGTTCTTGAAGCCCGTCATGTCCTCGATGAAGGGGATGCGGGCCTCGCCGAACACTTCCTTCACGTCATACTCACCATGGACGTTGGGCGAAGCGGCGCCCTGACCGGCAAGGTCGCCGGTCAGGAATTCGAGATCGTTGCGGAAATCCTCTGTCTCGCGACGGTATTCCGCCCCGACCGCGATGCCGACGCCGTCTTTGGCATAGGGCGATTTGATGCCGTAGGGTCCGAGGTCGCCGGTGACCGAGCCGCTGACCACTTGCTCGGTCATCTGGGCTTCTTGGAACCCTGGCGCGCTGATGTAGTTGACTGCCGCCTGGCTGACGCCGCCGGGGGTCCAGATGTTCCAGGGCACGCAGGTGGTGTCGACGGGAGGATTGCCGGCGATGCTGGTGTCGGAGGCGCAGACCGGCGCCCCCACTGCCTGCGCCGGGTCACCGCCAACGGCGGGGTTCGGAATGACATCGAGCGCCCTGGCGATCTTGATCTTGGAAACGTCGTTCAGATAGTTCTCCGAAAGGATCGAGGCGCCGTACTGGCCATACACGTCATAGTGCCAGTTCTCGTTCAGATCGCCCTTCATGCCGATTACGGCGCGATAGTCGGTGTGCCGCAGGTCGTCCTGGCGGTTGCCGCCTTCGACATTGCGGCGCCCGATGACCACCTGCTCTTGCTGGGTCGGGCCAAGGCCGTTGACCGTGCACAGCTTGTTCACTTCGTCGGCTGAGAGCAGCGGGTCGTTGCAGGGGATGCTGTAGGTGTTCAGGAACGCGCCGCTGGGAGCGATCTGGGCGACCGTGTGGTCGTCCATGAACATGAACTCGGCATACGGCTGGAACATCGGGCTGATGTCGTAGTGCGCGAAGAAGCCGCCCGAATAGCGCTCGTCCGGCCGCTGGAAGTAGTTGAGCGCGCCGTAGTTGAAGAGATAGGCAGAACCGAAGGTTGTCAGATTACCCGGGACCGCCTTGTTCAGAGTCCAGTCACCCGAGAAGCTGGTGCCGGCCGCGTTGTACGGCAGGAAGCGACCGTTCGGGTTCGTCGACGAGCCCGAGCAAGAGAGCGCATTTCCGCTGCTGCCCATGGTGCAGGCGCTGTAGTCGCGCGTCCCCTGCAGCACGGCCTCGAAGTGACGGTACTCGAGGTAGCCCTCGACATTGCCTTTGCCGTCCGGCGAGTTCACGCCGATGATGGCGGCGATGTCCCAGGTTTTGCCGTCCCAGACGCTGCCGTTAGGGGTGCCGAAGTTCTTCGCCGCTTCCGCCGCTTGGGCGGCCGCGTCGCCGTTGTCGTTCTCGTAGATGCCGTAGTTGGCATCGAGGCGAACGCCCTCGAAGTTGCGCTTCATGATGAAGTTGACCACGCCGGCCACGGCGTCGGCGCCGTACACCGCAGAGGCGCCAGCCATGTCGACTTCCACGCGGTCGACGAGCTGGGCGGGGATGAAGTTGAGGTCGGGCACTGGAAACGCCGGGTCGCCAGGGACCAGGCGCCGTCCGTCGACCAGCACCAGGGTGCGCTTGGAGCCGAGGTCGCGCAGGCTGACCGTGGCGGTGCCGCTGGCGCCGTTGGCGAGCATGGCGCCCTGCTCGGCCACCACCTGGGGCAGCTGGTTGATCAGGTCCTCGACCCGGGTCGTGCCGGTCAGCTGCAGTTCCTGATTCGTGACTGCAGTCACCGGCGCGATGCTGGTCAGGTTCGGCTGCGGAATGCGCGAGCCGGTGACCACCAGTTCGCCGACCGTCGCGGCCGGCGTTCCGGTGGTGGTGGGCGGCGGAGCAGCCGGCGCGGCGGCCTGCGCGAACGCGCCGGTGGCGGCGGCCAGGGCCGCGCTGGTGATCATCGACGATGCCAGAAGGCGCGTCCGCAGGATCGGATGGGTCAAGTGCGAGTCCTCCACACAGCGCTTGACGGCCGCGCTTGCGTCCCCTTCGAGATCGGCGGCCACGCTGAAGACATGAATGGTCCCGGGTTTGTAGTGCCCCCCGGTTGTCCTTTAGTTACCGAAGCCGATTCCGGTCGGTCAACGCGGATTACGCGTCTGTAAGGTGTTCGCCCCGACGTGTCACTTTCCAGTCACAGATGAATCAAACAAGTGTTTAAATAGACTCGTCTCGACTCATTGCTGGCCAAATCAGGTGACGCAAGGGCGCCTTATCGTCGCGCCCGCCGGGCGGAATCAGGGCGACGTGGCTTGTGCGCCGCCGCTGCGCCCGCTCTATTGCGGCGATGATTTGGACTGGGGCGAAGTGATGGGCTGGGCGCGAGCGGCTAGGGCCGTGCTGCTGGCGATGTCCGCCCTGTTCCCGCTGGCGGCTCGGGCTGCGCCGCCCATGCCGACGCCGCACGCCATGCAGGCGGTGCTCGACTGCCGCAAGGTCGCCCTGCCGGACGCCCGCCTGGCCTGCTACGATGCCGCCGTCGCCGCGATGGAGAAGGCTGAGACCAGCGGTGATCTGGTCACCATCGACCGGGCCCAGCGCCGCGCCGCGCGCCGTCAGGCATTCGGCCTGCCGCTGCCCTCGCTCTCTTTCCTCGAACGTGGCGAAAGGCCGGAGGAGGCGCACCGGCTCGAGGCCAAGGTCGCCAGCGCCTCGCAGGGACCGTTCGGGCGCTGGACCATCGTGCTCGACACCGGCGCCGTCTGGACTCAGACTGACGACTTCCAGCCGGCGCGCGAACCCCATGCCGGCTCGACCGCCGACATCCGCGCCGGCGTGCTCGGCAGCTTCTTCATGAAGATCGACGGCCAGCAGGCGATCAAGGTCCAGCGGCTGCGCTGATGGCGGACTTCCGTCCCGTCAGCGACGACTTCGCCGTCAGCCCGCAGATTTCCGAGGTTGAAGTGGGCCAGGCGGCCGCGCAGGGGTATCGCCTGATCATCAACAACCGGCCCGACGGCGAGGCGCCCGATCAGCCGGCCGGGGGGCGGATCGAGGCGGCCGCCCGCGCCGTCGGCGTGAACTATCTCTTCATCCCCATCGTCGGCCGGCCGACACCCGAGCAGGCGGCGCACGTGCGCGAGGCCGCCGCAGGGGCGGGCGGAAAGACACTGGCCTTCTGCCGCTCCGGGACGCGCTCGATCATGGCATGGGCCCTGGGCCAGCTCGCGACCGGCGTCAGCCGCAAGGAGCTGGTCGAGCGCGCGGCGCGGGCCGGATACGATCTTTCCGGGGCGCTCCCGGACTGAGCCGCGTCGGGTCCCTAATGGCCCGACGTCGTTTGGTGGATCTGGTTGAGCTGATCGCCCGCGTCATGGGAGAGGGTGTCCCATTCGGCCTGGGTCCGGCACTCCCGCGATCCTCCCAGCCGGCTGCCCCCCATGTATTGCTCATCGGGGTCCTGGACCTGCTTGCAGATGAGCTTGTCGGCGTCGTGCGGCTTCCTGACGGAGGCCTTGGTCACGGCGGCCTGGGCCGGCGAAGAGGCGTCCCCGCCCGGATCGGCGGCCAGCGCCAGCGCGGGCGCGGCGAGGAAGACGGCCGCGGCTGCGACGAGATGGATGAGACGCATGTCTGTTCCCGACTTGAGCGTGGGTGCGATCATGCGCCTCCGCGACGGCTCCGGGCAATAGCGGCGGCCAGGGTCTTTCCCATGCGCGCCAGGGGCACGGCGGCGCCGCCGCGCCCGTCCTCGAACCGTTCGATGACGGCATAGCCGCAGGCCAGGTAGAGCGGCTCGCCGGCGGCGGTGGCGACCAGCTCCACGGCGCCGAAGCCCTCGGCGCCGGCCGCCGCCTCGCACAGCGACAAGACGAGCCGGCCGACGCCGCGGCGGGCGAAGGCGGGATGGGTGTACATGGCCCGCACCCGCGCCGCATCGTGGCGAGGATCGAGCGGGCCGGCGTCGCGGCCGGGCGAGTGATCGCCGCCGTAGAGGGTGGCGCGCCGGCTCCAGCCGCCGCAGCCCGCCAGCTCGCCGTCGGCCTCGATGACGAAGTAGGTCCCGTCCGCGATCAGCTGGGTGTCCAGCCCCATGACGGCGCGGCTGGCCGCGATCTGGGCGGGGGTGAGAAAGCCGCGCTGGAGTTCGCCGATCGCCGCGTCCATGAGCGCGGTCAGCGCCGGGATGTCCTCGAGAGTGGCGAGTCGGTGGCTCAGCACGCGCCCGCCCTACCGCCAGTCCCGCTCCACTGATAGAGCCCCGCCCATGATCCCTTACGTGCGCGATATTGATGTCCAGTACGGCCGCTGCGACCAGGTCTCGCCGCTGATCCGGCGGGTGACCGCCGACAACCCCGGCCCGTTCACCTTCAAGGGCACAGGAACCTACATCGTCGGCGCGCGCGAGGTGGCGGTGATCGACCCCGGTCCGGATGACCCGGCGCACCTGGCGGCGCTGCGGCGCGCCATCGAGCGCGAGCGCGTCGCCGCCGTTCTCGTCACCCACCACCACCTCGATCATTCGCCGCTCGCCCGGCCGCTTGCGGAAGCGACCGGCGCGACCATCTTCGGCCGGCCGGCGCCGCCGCGCCGCGACGAAAGCGGCGTCCGCACCGAGGAGGGTCGGGACGATTTCCTACCCGACGTCGTCGTGGCCGATGGCCGGCGTTTCGAAGGCCCGGGCTGGACGCTGCAGGCGCTGGCCACCCCTGGCCACACTTCCAACCACATCTGCTATGCCCTCGCTGAGGAGAATGCGCTCTTTTCCGGCGACCACATCATGGGCTGGTCGACCACGGTGGTGACCCCGCCCGACGGTGACATGGACGCCTACATGGCCAGCCTCGAGAAGGTGGCGGCGCGCCGCTTCGCCACCCTGTGGCCCACGCACGGGCCGCCGGTCACCGAGCCCGCGCCCTTCCTGGCCGCCTACGCCGAACATCGCCGCGAGCGCGAACGTCAGATCCTGGCCGAGCTCGGACGCGGCAAGCGCCGCATCGCCGACATCGTGCCGCGCCTCTACGCCTCGGTCGACAAGCGCCTGTGGCCGGCCGCGGCTCGTTCGGTGTGGGCGCACATGATCGCGCTGGTGCGCAACGGCCGGGTGCTGGCCGACGGCGAGCCGACGCTGGAGAGCGACTACCGGCTGGCCTAGCTGAACGCTCTCCTTCCCCTCCTGGGGAAGGTGTCTGACCGCCCGCGGCGGTCAGACGGATGGGGAAGGCGGGCGACGGCTTGCTGGGGTTGAGCTTGCCGCGTGTTCCCGTATTGTTCCGAAGTGGCGTTTACCCGCAGAACGACCATACGCGCTCGGGGTCTTCGCAAGGTCATGACGCCGCACGAAGCGCGGCTCTGGGTGTGGCTGCGCGGCGTGCGCGCTGAAGGATATCACTTCCGGCGTCAGGCGCCGCTGAAAGGCTATTTCGTCGACTTCGTCTGCTTCCGGGGCCGCCTGGTCATCGAGGCGGACGGCGGCCATCACGTCGAAGGACGACAAGCCGAACACGATGCTCTGCGGGACGAAGTTCTCGCCCGGGCAGGCTTTCGAGTTCTGAGGATCCCCAACGATGCCATTCGTTACGAGCTGGACGGCGTCGCGCGGACCATCCGACGGGCGCTGGCGATCAAGGACTAGCTTCAGGCGCCGCGCCAGCGGCTTTCCCCATCCGGCCGAGCGCCCAAGGCGCTCGGCCACCTTCCCCAGGAGGGGAAGGACAGATTCCCGGTCAGACACCTTCCCCAGGAGGGGAAGGAGAGTTTATCCCTTAGAAGTGGCCGCTGGCGACCAGCAGGCCCACCGCCATGGCCGCGCCCAGGCCGAAGATGATGATCAGCATCAGCACGTCGGCGCGGCGCTCGACCCGGCTCAGCCGCTCCTCGACGCGCAGGTGGTGCGCGTGTTCGGAGAACAGCGGATGCGGCTGCAGCGGCGAGACTGCGGCCGGCGGCGCGGCGGCCGGCGGATCCGTGGGCGGCGGGGCGGCGGTGGGATCGGACATCTTCCCTCCAGGAAAACCGTTCGGCTGACGTTTATCGCCGCCGGCGCGCGACCGTAAGTCCTATTCCGCCGCCTGGCGCACGCTGGTGTCCCGAGTCCGAAGTTCGCAAGAGCATGGGATTCGAAGGGTCTCCGCGGCAGGGGCCTCGAAGCTCAGGCGACTTTCGAATCCGCCACACTCGCCAGCTGGTGGCCGGCGAAGCGCGCCCGCAGCAGCTTCTTGTCGATCTTGCCGGTGGGTCCCAGCGGGATGTCGTCGACGATCAGCACCTCGTCGGGCATCCACCAGCGCGCGATCTTGCCTTCCAGGTACGCCCGGAACTCCTCCGGCTCGGCGCGCTCGCCCTCGTGCAGCTTGATCAGCAGCAGCGGCCGCTCGTCCCACTTGGGGTGCGGCAGGCCGATCACCGCCGCCATCAGCGCCTTGGGATGGCCGGCGGCCAGGTTCTCGATGTCGATGGAGCTGATCCACTCGCCGCCGGACTTGATGACGTCCTTGGCCCGGTCGGTGATCTGCATGTAGCCGGCCGGATCGATGGTGGCGACATCGCCGGTGTCGAAGAAGCCTTCGTCGTCGAGGACCTCGCCACCTTCGCCCTGGAAGTAGCCGCCGGCGATGTGCGGCCCCTTGATCTTCAGCCGCCCGAAAGTCTTGCCGTCACGCGGGACCTGGCGGCCCTGGTCATCCTCCAGCTTGAGTTCGGCGCCCAGCGGCGGGCGGCCCTGCTTGAGCTTGACCGGCAGCTGTTCCTCGAAGGGGAGGGCGGCGATCTCCGGGGTGAGGGTGCACAGCGTCCCCAGCGGCGAGGTCTCGGTCATCCCCCAGGCGTGCACCACTTCCACCCCGTAGTCGTCGTGGAAGGCGCGCACGATCGCCTCGGGCACGGCCGAACCGCCGATGACCACGCGCTCGAGCGTCGTCGGTCTCTCGCCCGTGGCCTTCAGGTGCGCCAGCAGCATCTGCCAGACCGTGGGAACGGCCGCCGAAAACGTCACTTCTTCGGTCTCCAGCAGCTCCAGGATCGATGCCCCGTCCATCTTCTGGCCCGGCATCACGAGCTTGGCCCCCACCGCCGGGCAGGAGAAGGTCAGGCCCCAGGCGTTGGCGTGGAACATCGGCACCACCGCCAGCACCGTGTCGCGCACGGAGAGGCCCATGACGTCGGCCTGCAGGGTGATGAGGGTGTGCAGGAAGTTGGAGCGGTGCGAGTACAGCACCCCCTTGGGGTTGCCGGTGGTGCCCGAGGTGTAGCAGAGGCCGCAGGCGGTCTCCTCTGAGAACCCGCCCCAGGCGCAGTCGGCGCCGTGGGCCTCGATCAGTGGCTCGGAGGCGGTCGCGTGGCGCAGCCCGCTCGCCTCGGGCCCGACATCTTCGCCGAGCACGATGAAGCGCTCGACGCTGGGCATCTTCTCCTGGTGCTCCAGCAGCGTCGGCAGGAAGGTCTTGTCGGTGAAGATGATGCGGTCGGAGGCGTGGTTGATGATGTAGCAGAGCTGGTCGGGAAAGAGCCGCGGGTTCAGCGTGTGGCACACCGCCCCGATCCCCATGATGGCGTACCAGGCCTCCATGTGGCGCCCGCTGTTCCACGCCAGGGTCGCCACCCGGTCGCCGGGGCGGATGCCGAAGGCGAGCAAGGCGTTGGAAAGCCGCTTGGCGCGCTCGCGCGCCTCGCCGTAGGTCGCGCGCACGATCGGCCCTTCCAGGGAGCGGGTGACGATCTCGCGCCTGCCGTGCCAGTCGGCGGCGTGGTCGAGGATCTTGTCGACCGTCAGCGGCCAGCGCTGCATCAAGCCGTCCATTCGGTGCTCCAGTTTTCCGCAGATACCGCAGATGGCGGCACAGCTTGCGACGCGTCGGGTTGGGAAGAGATAAGTCGCCGATATTCCAGGCGTGGCGCGCCAAAGTTCAGCAGCAGACCGACAATCGAGCCGGTCGCTTTTAGATAATGGATGAGTTGCGCTTCCTCCGCGCGCGAGAGGCGCGCCAGCGTCTTCAATTCTACAATGAGCGAGTCGAAGCAGAGGAAGTCGACACGGCAACCGGTCGGCAGCTTCTCGCCCTTGTAAACGATCGGAATCGCCGCTTCGCGGCGGAATGGAATGCCGCGGCGCGCGAGCTCCACGGCCAAAGCTTCCTGGTACACGGCCTCGAGAAAACCATGCCCGAGCGCCGAATGGACCTCCATCGCCGCGCCGATCACGGCATAAGTGGTCGGGTCGCCCTTATCTGCTTCCATCTGTGTCATCTGCGGAAAAGAACGGCCTATCCGCTGCGCCGTCGGCGGAGCAGTTAAGGAAAAAGGCGCCGGCTCGTCCAGCGTTCGCCCGAGCGCACGAATTGCAGCCGCTCGTGCAGGCGGAAGGGCTTGTTCTTCCAGAACTCGATCACCTCCGGGACGAGCCGGTAGCCGGACCAGTCCGGCGGTCGCGGGATCTTGCCGACGCCGAAGCGCAGGGCCTCCTTGGCCACCCGCCGCTCGAGCTCCAGGCCATCGCTCATCGGCCGCGACTGCGCCGAGGCCCAGGCGCCGACCTGCGCCGGCCGCGCCCGGCTGGCGAAATAGGCGTCCGCCTCCGCCGCCGTCACCGGCTCGATCCTGCCGCGCGCCCGCACCTGCCGGCCCAGCGACTTCCAGTGGAAGGTCAGCGCCGCCCGCGGGTTGGCCGCCAGCTGCTCGCCCTTGGCGCTTTTGGTGTGGGTGTAGAAGCAGAAGCCATGCGCATCGACGTGCTTGAGCAGCACCATGCGGCAGTCGGGGAATCCGCTCTCGTCCGCGGTCGCCAGAGCCATGGCCTCGGCCAGGTCCGGTTCGGCCTTCTTGGCCTCGGCAAACCACTCTTCGAAGAGCGCGATCGGGTCTTCGCTGGCGTCTGCGCCGGCGTGCGGGGTCGTGGCGGAGACGGGGACTTCGGTCATGACCGGAACATATAGACGCGCCGATTTGGCTTGCACGGCAAAGCCGCTAACCTTCGCACCAGATGTCCCACAACACCTTCGGCCATCTCTTCCGCGTCACCACCTGGGGCGAGAGCCACGGACCGGCGCTCGGCTGCGTCGTCGACGGCTGCCCGCCGCTGATCCCGCTCACGCCGGCCGACATCCAGGTCTGGCTGGACAAACGCCGTCCGGGCCAGGGCCGCTTTGTGAGCCAGCGGCGCGAGCCCGACGCCGTGCGCATCCTCTCGGGCGTCTTCGAGGACGACAAGGTCCGCGCCCGTTTCGGCGGCCCGGTGACCACCGGCACGCCCATCGCCCTGGAGATCGACAACCTCGACCAGCGCTCGCGCGACTATTCCGACATCGCCTCGGCCTTCCGCCCCGGCCATGCCGACTACGCCTACTTCGCCAAGTACGGGGTGCGCGACTACCGCGGCGGCGGGCGCCAGTCCGCGCGAGAAACCGCCGCCCGAGTGGCCGCCGGGGCCATCGCCCGCAAGGTGCTGGGCGCGGGCGTGTCCATCCGCGCCGCCCTCGTCCAGGTCGGCCCGCACAAGGCCGACCGCGGCCGCTGGGACTGGGACGAGACGGAGCGCAACCCCTTCTGGGCCCCCGACCCCGCCATCGTCCCGGTGTGGGAGGCGCACCTGGACGCCGTCCGCAAGGCCGGCTCCTCCACCGGCGCGATCATCGAGGTCGAAGCCGCCGGCGTCCCGCCCGGCTGGGGCGCGCCGGTCTACGGCAAGCTCGACGCCGAGCTCGCCGCCGCCCTGATGTCGATCAACGCCGCCAAGGGGGTGGAGATCGGGGCCGGCTTTGCCGCCGCCGCCCTCTCGGGCGAGGAGAACGCCGACGAGATGCGCGTCGGGAACGAGGGCCCGGTGTTCCTTTCCAACCAGGCCGGCGGCATCCTCGGCGGCATCTCCACCGGGGCGCCGGTCGTGGCGCGCGTCGCCTTCAAGCCCACCTCCTCCATCCTCACCCCGCGGCGCTCCATCAACGAGGCCGGCGATCAGATCGAGGTGCGCACCACCGGCCGCCACGACCCCTGCGTGGGCGTCCGCGCCGCCCCGGTGGTCGAGGCCATGCTTGCCTGCGTGCTCGCCGACGCCTTCCTGCGGCACCGCGCCCAGACCGGCGGCGGCGCCTTCGCCCCGGGCGAGGCCTTCGAGCGGCGGTGATCCCCCTTGTGGGGTCGTGACAAGTGACTACATAAAATGACCACTGGCCATTTCAGGTGGACACAATGGCGAAGTCGATCGGCGCGGCGGAATTCAAAGCGAAATGCCTGAAACTCATCGACGAAGTCGGCCGCGATGGCCAACCGCTCACGATCACCAAACGCGGCCGGCCGGTAGCGGTGCTGGCGCCAGCGGCCGTCGAAGCGGCGCCCCTCTTCGGCGCGCTGAAAGGCTCGGTGCTCCGCTACGATAATCCCTTCGAACCGGCGTGGGATCCGGATGATTGGGACATGAACCGCTGATCGTCCTCGATACCCACGCCTGGCTCTGGCTCATGAACGGCGACACGCGGCTGGGCGCGGGCGCGAGGCGCGAGATCGAACGCGCCAGATCGGCAGGGGGCGTGCACATCTCGGCCATTTCGGTGCTCGAGGTCGCTCGATTGGAGAGGGCGGGTCGGCTGTCATTCGGTCAGAGCGTGACCGATTGGGTGGCCGCCGCCTTCTCCAGGCCCGGCGTCTCCCTGGCGGCTCTCGAGCCGGCGATCGCCATCGACAGCGTGGCGCTCCCGGGGGAATTCCACCGCGACCCGGCCGATCGCATCATCATCGCCACCGCGCGCGCCAGGGCCTGCCCGGTGCTGACCGCCGACCGCGCCATCCTGCGCTACGCCTCGCAGGGTTACGCGCGGACCATCGACGCCAGCCGCTGAGGGCCCCCTGCTGCGAGCCCCAGTCCTTCAGCGTGGTGAAGAGGAACCACCAAGCACACGAAGCGCTCGGCCGGCCTGCCCATCACGATCGGCCGCGCCCCCTTGACGCGATTCCCATATGAGGACTCCCCGCCCGGAGTATCTCTCATGATCGAACGCCGCCCCTTCGACGACCTCGGCCGCTTCAAGAACGCGTGGCTCAACGCCCGCTACCACTTCTCCTTCGCCGACTGGCACGATCCCGCCCGCCTCGGCTGGGGCGCCCTGCGCGTCTGGAACGACGACGAGATCGCGCCCCGGGGCGGCTTCCCCCCGCACGGCCACGCCGACATGGAGATCATCACCTACGTGCGCCAGGGCGCGGTCAGCCACCGCGACAGCCTCGGCAACGAGGGCCGCACCGCCGCCGGCGACGTCCAGGTGATGAGCGCCGGATCGGGCATCCGCCACGCCGAGTACAACCTCGAGGGCGAGCCCACCCGCCTCTACCAGATCTGGATCCAGCCGCGTGAGCGCGGCGGCGCGCCGTCCTGGGGGACCAGGGCCTTTCCGCGCTCGGCGCGCGAGCACGGCTTCGTCGCCCTGGCCAGCGGCCTTGCCGGCGATCCCGAAGCCCTCCCCATCCGCGCTGACGCCCGCGTGCTCGGCGCCGCCCTGAAGGAGGGCCAGAGCGCCGAATACCGGCTCGAGGACGGCCGCCACGCCTACCTGGCAGCCGCCTCCGGCGAGGTGGAGGTCAACGGCGTGCGCCTGTTCGAGCGCGACGGCGCCGCCATCGAGGGCGAGCCGCGCCTCACCGTCCGCGCCCTCACCGACGCCGAGCTGGTGCTCGTCGACACCGAGTAGCAAGGGCGTTTGCTCTCCCTCCCCGTCATGGGGAGGGTCGACTCGGCGCGCTGCAGCGCGCCGAGCGGGGTGGGGAAAGCCAATCCCACGGCGCCGCAGATGTGGCCTTTCCCCCTCCGGCCCTTCGGGCCATCTCCCCCAGGAGGGGGAGGAGAGTGGATACCCTTACGGGATCCCCAGGTGCTTGTGCGTCTGCACGCTGAGGCGCCATTTCGGGTGCTCGAGGCAATAGGCGATGGCGGCGGCCGTCGCCGCCTCGCGGTCGGGCCCGTCCATCGGCTGCAGGAAGAAGCGCTCGAAGGCCAGAGCCGTGAACGCCGCCGGGTCGACGCCCGCCTGCGGGAAGACCAGCTTCAGCTCCTGGCCGGACGTCTGCGCCAGCGCCACCCCGGCCTTGGGCGAGACGCAGATCCAGTCGATCCCCGCCGGCGCGGGAAGCGTGCCGTTGGTCTCCAGGGCGATCTCGAAGCCCTCGCCGTGCAGCGCCCCGATCAGCGGCCCGTCCAGCTGCAGCAGCGGCTCGCCGCCGGTGCAGACCACGAGCCTGCCTTCCGCCCCCCCGGTCCACGTCGCCGCCACCGCCCGCGCCAGCGCCTCGGCGCTGGCGAACTTGCCCCCGCCCGGGCCGTCGGTCCCGACGAAGTCGGTGTCGCAGAAGCTGCAGGTCGCTCCGGCCCGGTCGGCCTCGCGCCCGCTCCACAGATTGCAGCCGGAAAAGCGCAGGAAGACCGCGGCGCGCCCGGCCTGGCCGCCCTCGCCCTGCAGGGTGAGGAAGATCTCCTTGACGGAATACGTCACGTGCTTCCCCGCGCGCGGGGAAGGGGGCCCACGCCGGGCGGACCGGGGTAGGGCAGGGGGGTCTCCAGCTCCGGCCGCCCCTGCGCCTGCCACTCTTCGAAGCCGCGCGCCCGCAGTGCGCACGCCGGGCATTCGCCGCAGCCGTAGCCCCAGGCCCGCCGCTCGCCGCGCTCGCCGAGGTAGCAGGTGTGGGTGCGCTCCAGCACGATGTCCGTGAGCGCCTCGCCCCCGAGCGTGCGCGCCAGCGCCCAGGTCTCGGCTTTCGTCAGCCGCATCAGCGGCGTTTCGATGGCGAGGGCGCGCTCCATCCCCAGCCGCAGCGCCTGCTGCAGCGCCTCCAGCGTCGCGCCCCGGCAGTCCGGATAGCCGGAATAGTCGGTCTCGCACATGCCCCCCACCAGGGTGTCGATGCCCCGCCGGTCCGCCAGCGCCGCCGCGTAGGTGAAGAAGACGAGGTTGCGCCCGGGGACGAAGGTGGTGGGAAGGCCGCGCCCATCGGTCTCGATCGCGCGCTCCGCCGTCAGCGCGCTCTGGCCGATGGCGCCGAAGGAGGCGAGGTCGATCACCCGGTCCGGACCGAGCTTGGCCGCCCAGTCGGGGAAGGCCTGGCGCAGCGCGTCCAGCACCTGCAGCCGCGCCCGCAGCTCCACCGCGTGCCGCTGGCCGTAGTCGAAGCCCACCGTCTCCACCCGCCCATAGCGCCGCAGCGCCCAGGCGAGGGCGACGGTCGAATCCTGCCCGCCCGAAAACAGCACCAGCGCGGCGTCAGAGGTCACCATCGTCACCTCGCCAGGAGGGAAGAGCGATCCGCAGATGACGCAGATTTACGCAGATGACGCGCGCGCGCAGCGCGCAAACTCTGCCATCTGCGGCCATCTGCGTAATCTGCGGATAACCTAAGGGCGGGCGGGGCATCGCCGCCGATGTGTGTCTCGGGGCCTCGCCTTGGCAAGGGCGAGCGTCGTCGCTATCTCCGCGCCTTCCCTCGAAATCGAGCAAAGGACGAGCGCGCTTCGCCATGGCCGCCCAGTACATTTTTCAGATGCAGGGTCTTTCCAAGACCTGGCCGGGCGGTCGCAAGCTCTTCGAGAACATCTGGCTCAGCTTCTACCCGGACGCCAAGATCGGCGTCGTCGGCGTCAACGGCTCGGGCAAGTCGACCCTGATGAAGATCATGGCCGGCATCGACAAGGAGTTCTCCGGCGAGGCCTTCCCGGCGGAGGGCGTGCGCATGGGCTACCTCGAGCAGGAGCCGAACCTCGATCCCGCCCTCGACGTCTGGGGCAATGTCATCGCCTGGTGCCGCGAAAAGCAGCTCTTCGACAAGTACAACGCCGTCGCGGCCAGGATGTCGCAGGACTATTCCGACGCCCTGATGGAGGAGATGACCGCGCTGCAGGAGCAGCTGGACGCCGGCGATCTCTGGGACATCGACTCGCGCATCGAGATGGCCATGGACGCCCTGCGCTGCCCCCCGAACGACGCTCCCGTGGCCACGCTTTCGGGCGGCGAGCGCCGCCGCGTGGCCCTGGCCCGCCTGCTCCTTTCCAAGCCCGACATGCTGCTGCTGGACGAGCCCACCAACCACCTGGACGCCGAATCGGTGGCCTGGCTGCAGCACCACCTCGAGGCCTTCCCCGGCTGCGTCATCCTCGTCACCCACGACCGCTACTTCCTCGACCAGGTCACCAAGTGGACCCTGGAGCTCGATCGCGGCCGCGGCATCCCTTGGGAGGGCAATTACTCCAGCTGGCTGGAGCAGAAGTCCAAGCGTCTGGCCCAGGAGCAGAGCGAGTCCGAGGCCCGCCGCCGCGCCATCGCCCGCGAGCTGGAATGGGTGCGCGCCTCGCCCCGGGCCCGCCAGGCCAAGTCCAAGGCGCGCCTGGCGGCCTACGAGGAGATGGTCAGCGCCGCCGAGCGCGAGAAGCAGACCTTCGCCGCCATCCAGATCCCGCCCGGGCCGCGCCTGGGCCAGGTCGTCATCGAGGCCGACGGCCTGGAGAAGGAATACGGCGACAAGGTCCTCTTCAAGGACCTCAGCTTCAAGCTGCCGCCCAATGGCATCGTCGGGGTCATCGGCCCCAACGGCGCCGGCAAGACCACCCTCTTCAAGCTCATCACCGGGGCCGAGAAGCCGGACGCCGGCGCCATCCGCCTGGGGGAGACCGTCAAGCTCGCCTGGGTCGACCAGTCCCGCGAGGCCCTCGGCCCCGACAAGACCGTGTGGGAGGAGATCAGCGGCGGCAAGGACGTGATCACCGTGGGCAAACGGGAAATCCCCTCACGCGCCTATGTCGGCTCGTTCAACTTCCGCGGCGCCGACCAGCAGAAGAAGGTCGGCCAGCTCTCCGGCGGCGAGCGCAACCGGGTGCACCTGGCCAAGACCCTGACCGAGGGCGGCAACGTCATCCTCCTGGACGAGCCCACCAACGACCTCGACATCGAGACCTTGCAGAACCTCGAGGATGCGCTGGAGGACTTCGCCGGCTGCGCCGTCATCATCAGCCACGATCGCTGGTTCCTCGACCGCCTGGCGACCCACATCCTCGCCTTCGAGGGCGATTCCAAGGTCGACTGGTTCGAGGGCAACTTCGAGGCCTACGAAGAGGACAAGAAGCGGCGCCTGGGCGCCGACTCCCTCATCCCCCACCGCCTGAAATTCCAGAAATTCGCCAGGTGAGGAGCGGCCGGCGCGAGAAGCGCGCCGGCATGGAATCGGCAACGGTTTGCCGATTCCCGCGACGAACGCCCGAAGACTCTCCTCCCCCTTCATGGGGGAGGTGGCCCGAAGGGCCGGAGGGGGAAAGCCGCCCGCGCGCTCTCTCCTCCCCCTTCAGGGGGGAGGTGGCCCGAAGGGCCGGAG
>DASYYX010000010.1:0-7665 GCA_035946795.1 Caulobacteraceae bacterium
CGCGCCGGGCTGAGCGGCGCTCGGGAGGTTCCCTCGCGCACGCGATCGAGCTCGGAGCCGTGCAGCTCGGCCCGCAGGGCGTCGACGCTGCCGCGCAGATCGCGCACCGACTCGTCGAGGTGTCCGACACGCGTCGCCAGCACCTCCGAGGAGGTCTTGAGGCTCGGGAGGTCCTCCTTCAGGCCGCGCACGTCCTCCTTCAGGCCGCGAACGTCTTCCTCCACGTCGTCGAGGCGGCTGCCGTGGCTGCCATCGCGCTCGGCGCGGGCGCGCAACTGGATGAGTATCGTCGCGCCGACGCCGACCACGGCGGCGGCCGCTTCGATGAGAGCGCCGTCCATCGGCCGATCTTTCGTTGCTTAGAAGAGGCTGGCGCGAGCATTGAGCGTCCCGAGGGCGGCGTCGGTCACCGTGCCGTCGATCAGGGTGACGCGACCCTCGTAGTCGTAAAGGCCCGCGGTCAGCTGGGCCGACTGTTGCAGCGACGGCGTCACCAGGATGATGGCCACGCCCGCGCCGGCGTCGATGACCGTGATCCCCTGGCCGAGCGAGAGGTCGAGCACGATCTCCCCTGCAGCGTTTGCCAGGCGCCATTCGATCGCGGCGGCTTCGACGAGATCGATCGGGTCACCAGCGCCGTCGATGCAGTTGAGCTGGATGATCCAGCTGGCATGCAGAGAAAGGACGAGGTTCGCCCAGCTCGTCAGTGAGATGACGGCGTCCGGGCGTTCGACCGGGACCTGGGCGAAGAGCAGCGGCAGCCACGCGGCGGCAGCACGGGCACGGGGATAGAGCGCGAGGACGTCCTCGGCCGGGGCCGTTTCGAGCGCGATCAGCTGCCGGTCGATCGCGCGCACGGCGAAGCGCCTAGTAGAGCTCTTCGATCAGGGCGTGGCCGGAGATCGTCAGCGCCGACGGCGGGCTTACCGGAAGGGTGAAGGCCAGCGCCTCGTTCGGCCGCGCGACCATGTCATCGGCCTCGCCGAAGATGGCCAGATAACCGTTCTGGAAGGCCCAGTCGTCGGCCGTCACGACGACCGAGGTTCCGCCCGACATCGGCGTGGTGTCGTTGGCGCGTGCGGTGAAGGTGGCAGCCGGACTGCTGCCCCTGGCCGCCACCGGGGTTACGACGGAGCCGCCGACCCCGGCCGCGAAGCCGCCGGAGAAACGCGTCAGCCTCACCGGCCGGAAATCGGGCGTGGTGAGGCCGCGCTGGCTCACTGCCAGCCGGCGCACGCGGATCGCCATGTTGGGCGTCGCTGTGAACGAGAAGAGATCCTGCAGCGACGAGGCGGCGACCTCGAGGAAGCTGACGGTATAGACGCGTCCGGCCATCGGCTCGGGCTCCTTTAGGGTTGAGGCTGAGGCGTGGGCTCGGTCGCCGCGGTGCCGCGGATTAGGCCGCCGATCGCCAGGATCATCGCCGGCACGTAGACCTCGAGGGCGGCCATGAAGGCGAACCAGGTCGTTGGCGAGACGCGCTGGAAGAGGAGCACGCCGGCGATGATCGCCGGTAGGGTGAGCAGGGCGGCGAGGAAGAGCAGCGAGCCCAGCACCCGGCCGATGGCGTAGCTCGCGTTGTCCTGCCCGGTGAGCAGGGTGCGCCAGAACATCGGAGACTCCTGGCCCTACTGGGCCGCTGTGTGCGTCGCCGACGGCGCGAAGACGGTCCCGTCGTTCCAGCTGATCACCCCATGGGTGTCGGGCGGGAAGAGGGCGCCGTTGTAGCTGCCGTCCCCGTTCTCCGCCCCGGTCCCGTAGGGCTGCGAGGTTTCGGTCGCCGAGGCGCTGGCGGGGTCGTAGTCCAGATGGCCAGGGTTCGGGTTCCACACGCCAAGCGGATAGGCGCCGGACGAACAGCCGCCCGTCCCGGCAGCGCCCTGCACCACCGCGCCGTTGGCGAAGCCCGGGCCGTTCACCGTCGTCCCGGTCGCCAGGCTCTGCGCGGTCGCCAGGCAATTCGAGCCAATGGCGATGGAGGCCGTGAAGAGGGTCCCAACGGCCGGGGCAAAGGCGGTGATCGCGCCCGCGCGGCTGGTGATCCCGGTCCCACCGACGGTCCGGGCGCTCGGATAGCCGGCGACGCCGCTGGCGCTCGGATAGTTGGGGAAGACCGCCTTGTAGGCGGGGACGTCGGCCGCCGGCGCGTAGCCGAAGGCCAGGACCTCGTTCGGGCTGACGCTCGGGGCGCCGTTCCACGTCTGGCCGCCGCCACCGCCAGTCGTGGTGTCCGATGGCAGCTTGAAGACGTTGGCGATGTTGTGATCGAAGAGGCCCTGGGTGCCGTCGACAGGCGTCAGGGTGAACTCGGTTCCGGCCGGGACGCTCTGCGAGATGTTGACAGTGTAGGTTCCGGCGAGGCCGTTGGTGGTCCCCCGGCTGGTGATCCAGGTCCCAGGCGCGGTGAGTTGGGCGCCGTTGACGCCGGCTGAGTCGGAGACGGCCGAGAAGTTGGTTATGTAGGGCGCGGCGACGGCGGTGACCTTGAAGGTCGGCTGGGTGCAGCCGCCGGCGAGGCATTGGCTCCCGGAGAAGTTGACCGTGATGATGTCGCCGACGCTGTAGCCCAGACCCCCGGCCTGGACCTTGACGGCCGTGACGGTGTTGCTGGCGCCGATGGTGATCGCCAGGGACCCGCTCGCCGTCACCGTTCCGGCGCAACTCACGCAGCTCGGATGAACCTGGAAATACTGATACGAAAACTGCGAGCCGGGCCGGACGATGTTCGCCCCGGCGGTGGCGATCGCGAGGCCTCCGAGAGCGCCGGGCGTGACCACTTGCGAGATGATCAGGCTACCGCCGCTGATCTGGCCGACGGCCTGGGTCGGCCCCGGGTGGGCGCCGCCTTCGTCGAGATCGTTGTAGAACTCGGTGACCCCGGTGATCATCGCCTCGTCGCTGGCGACATCGGCCGGTGAGCCGGCGAGCTGGTAATGCGTGGCGTCGATCTTCGCCCCGACGGTCACTCCCCAGGGGATGTTGTCGGCGCCGGGCAGGGCGGTGATCGCGTCGCCCTTGGAAAGCGCGGTCTTGCCGTTGTGGAAGGTGACCGTCCCGTCGATGTAAAGCTCGCCCGAAAGGATGCGGGCCGCCGAGATCACAGCGTTGGGGGCAGAATCGACGAATGGCCCCTGGCCAGCGGCCGCGACCGCAGTATTGAAGCGCCAATCGGCGAGCTGCTCGGAATAGCCGGTCACGCCCTGGTAGGCGGTCACTGAATAGATGTTGTTGTGCAGGACCGCGCCGACTATGCCGCCGGCGCTGGCGAGGGCGCCGCCGCGATCACCATCGGCGCCAGCCGCCGGCCACAGGTTGCCGAAGATGGTCGAGGTCGCCCCGGCCGTCTGCACCGAGATGTTGCGGCTGAAGGTCCCGTCGGCGCAGGACTCCGAGGGCTGTTGTAGATAGGTCTGATTACCGAAGCGCTGGACGCTGTCGATATGGACCGCGTTGCCTGCGAGCGACTGAATGCCGAAGATGAAGTTGCCGGAGATGTCATTGCATCCGGCGTTCTTGTCCGTAGATTCGTTGTAGTCGACGAAGTCGTAGGCCGTCCCCTCGGAGACGTTGTTGTCGACCTGGTTCCGGGCCCAGGCGTCGATCTCGACGTCGTTCCCGACCCCACTGGCGACGATCAGGTGATTGCTGTTGGCGAAATCGCCCCAGGAAAGGAAGACGGCGCGGATGCTGTTGCAGCCAGAGGCGCCGCAGCCCGGCCCCCACTCGATGCGGTTGTCCGCCCAACCGGCGTTCGGCCAGGTGTTCGGGGCCGGCAGCAGCGGGCGGTCATTGCCGCCGTCGCCGAAGAGGTAGTTGCCCTTGTTGCCCTGGTGATCGAGGTAGATCGTTTGCGGGTCGGCCGATTTGGCCGGGGCGGCATAGCCGGCGAAAGCCCAGGTGTCGTCGACGTCGAGCGGCAGCGGTATCGGCGAGGCCCGGTTGGCGGACTCCGAAATGTTCGGGAAGCCGCCGTGCTCGAAGCCGTGCTCCAGGCGCGGGTTACCGTTGGCGTCGAGGGCCGCATCGATGACCTCGCTCTCGAAGCCGACCCGCGCCCCGCTCGCCCAGGTCCCGGCCCCGGGACACCATTGCTCGACCGTCCCCGAGCAGGAGACGCCGGCCGCCAGGGTGACGCCGTAGGCGAGGCTCGTCGGGTTGAACCAGCCGGAGCGGGCAATGATAACATCGCCCAGTTGCAGCGCCCCGGTGGCGTTGGCGGCGATCTTGAGGATGGCGGTGATCTGGTCCTTGCCGCTGCCGAAGCTGGCCCCGGTCCCGCCGTCAGGATTGAGCGTCTCGCACGGATACTGAAGCGCGCCTGCGAGGCTCGACGCCAGGCCGCACTCGGGAACGCCGTTGCCCGAGCCGTAATAGGTGGTCACCCAGCCGCCGACCGCGCCGGCGGTCATTTCGCGCACGGTGGCGGCGTTCGCCTGCACGGTCGCGGTGATCGTGGTCTGGGAGCTGGTGTAGGTCGGCGAGGCGCAGGGCGTGGTCGATTCGCGCACGACGATGCTGTAGCCGGCGGAAGTGAGCGGCGAGCTGCGGGCAGTATCGTAATTGCCGGTTGTGATCACTGAGCCCGCGCCATCGGTCGGGACGAGCATGTTGCGATCGTCGATGACGAAATCCTGGCTCGCGCCGCCGCCGATGACGGTCTCGGAAGTCTTGCAGAGCCAGGCGCTGACGCCGAGGTTCTGCGGCGCGGCGTAGCCCATGGGCGAACCGCCGGCGCCGATCAGGGTCTTGGCGCCGAAGTTGATCGTCTGCGTCGACGGAAGGCTTGCGCTGCCTCCTCCTCCGCCTGCGGACCCATGAACCCAGGCTCCGGCAGGCGAGCCGACGATCAGGGTCACGGCCGCGGCGACGCAGGCCACGACCTTGCCGCCGATGTTGTCCTTGCCCTTGTAGCAGCCGGGGTTCGCCTCCCCCGAAGGTGCGTCGGCGGCGCTCTCGACGACGATGGCGTCGCCGGGCCGGGCCTGCTGCAGGGCGGTGATGAGTTCGGCCGAATTGTAAACCTGGAAGGTCGCCCCGCTCGCCGGGAACGCGGCCGCCAGGAAGGCGCCGGCCAGAAGCGCGAGCCTCATGGCACGAGCTCCACACTCCAACGCTTGATGGTTCCTGCGTCGCCGGTTGCGCCGTTCTGGCGGGTGAAGATCACGTAGGAGGTCGAGCTGGTCTGGATCGAGGCCGCGATGTATCCGGCCGCCCCGACGCCGCCATTCGGGCCGCTGTTGCTCTGCGCTGCAATCTGAGAGTTGGTGGCGCTCTTGTTGGTGAGCGTCACACCGCTCAGGGTAGTGACCGAGGTGCTGGTCTCGGTATCACCGTTGACGATGGTTCCACCCACCGCGTTCGCGGAATTGAAGCGGATGCGGCAGGCTCCGAGGGTGGCGTCTGCGGTGTAACTGAAGATGGCCTCCGCCCGCAGGGACCGATTGGTCCCCATGATGTTCGCGGTGATGGCGCAATCCTCGAGTTCGGTCTCGGCCGTGCTCCCGGTGACGGTGTTGTCGACGCTCCCTTCGCAGAGAGTGATCCGACCGGTCGGGTTCCAGTTGGTTCCGTCGCTCTTCCAGTAGGAGCCGTTGATGCCCACGTCGGTGACGAATTGGACCAGCCCGGCATTGGCAGAGGCGGAGGGAAGGCTGGCGAAGGTGACCCCGGCCTCGACGCGGCCGTTGGGGAAGGTGTTGACGGCCGCGCCCAGCGTCGCCGGCGTGGCCACATAGGCATTCGTGGTGTGGCCGCTGTCCTTGGCCCCGCTCAGATTGCCGCCGTTGAGGCCGAAGTAGTCATGGGCGAAGCGCTCGGCGCTCGCCCAGCCATCGACGATGGTATTATCCACCGTGAACACGGGATTGGCGGCCAGGAGAGTGCCGATCTCGACGCCATCCTGCACGTTGTCCGGGCCGGTCATTCCGGTGGGAGGGCCGCCCAGGTTCGGCTTGTTGTGGGCCACGACGTCATACTGGCCCTCCAGGTCCACCGCGGCGATGAGCGGGTTGTCTTCCTGGAAGCCGTCCCAGATGTTATATTGGCCAGTGCTGTAGATATCGAACTCGGCCCCGCCGGTGACCTGTGGGTTGTTGAACAGGTGGCCGCCGACGTTGGCCGGCATCTTGCTGGAGCCGGTGAAGATGTTGATGGCGTTGTCGCCGATCCACATGTAGCCGCTCATCGTGGTGTCGGTGATGTTGGCGAGCGGATCGAGGTAGATGCCGAAGGTCGGCGTATAGGCCGAACAGGCGACCGGCGAGCCGGAGGAGCCGAAGGTGCTGGACACCCGCACATTGATGGTGCCCGAGGAAGCCCCCTGGGTGTAGGTCCCGAACGCGTCGATCACGTCGGTCGCCGGGCCGCCGGCGCAGTAGAGGAAGTCGCCCGGCGTCAGGTTGCCGGTGATGGTGGAGACGGTGAAGAGCGCCGGCTGGCCGGCGGTTCCGTAGCCGGTCAAGGTCGCGTCGGCCGTCTTCGGAATGGAAGTATAGTTGACGCAGCCGATCCCGGTTTCGGCGATATTCCCCGTCCAGGTTACCGTCACGCCGTCCGAGGCCACATGGCCGATGCGGGCTTCGGTCCCGTTGGTGCAGACCCCGCCGCTATAGGTTCCGAAGATCAGATAGAGGTCGCTGGGCTGGATGGCGACGGTGAGCGTTCCCGTCGCGGTTCCGTCTACGTTGGCCGTGAAGACTCCGGCGGTGACAATTCCGTTCTTGCGGGTCGTCCACAGGTTGCATAAGGCGAAGTCGTAATTGAGGTGACCTGCTATCGACGCATCGCCGAGTCGGATGGCGGCCTCGGTGAAGTCGTGTAGCTTGGAGTTGCAGAGGTCACTGTTGTTGTAGTTGCGCGCCCACACGGCGCGCGCCGCGAAACCATTGCCGTCGAAGTTGATCCCCGAGACCGTGGCGTGCGAAGCAACGCCGCTCATGCCGGCCGCCGGACTGTTGGTGACGTTTCCCCCGGTGATGGTGAGGGTCAGGCCGGTGGCGATGGTGTAGGTGAACGTCCCGGCGGCGGTCCCGGGCCCGGCGGTGAATGTGCCATCGGCCGAGGCGAACGAGCCGGTACCCGTCAAGCCGCTCACGACGATGGTGTCGCCGGGAGAAAGGATTGGTGAACTGGCCAGCGTCAGGGTGACCAGACCGGTGCCGCTGTTGTACGTGGCCGACGAGACGGCCACCGTTCCCATGCCCCCGAGTTCCAGAAGCGCTCGCCCGGCCGGGAAGCCGGACTCACCCTGCAGGGTCGCGTTGCCCAGGCCCGTGACCGGCGTCCAGCAAATGACTTCCTGGGTGAGGTTGTAAACGCCGCCGCCGACGACGACGCCGTTGTTCGGGTTCTGGCCGCTGATGCCGCTGGTGTTGTAGGCGGCGTCGCAAGCCCTTTGCAGATAATAACTATCCGCTCCGGTCGGGGAGACGGTAATCGCCCCGCCGGCCGGGACGGCTGGAACGTGTCCCGAAAGCTGTTGCGCGCCGGCTGGGACGGCGAGCGCGATCAAAGCGGCGCTGGCCAGCAGGCGGCGCATCAGAAAACCTCATAGGTGACAGGGGTCGACGCGGCCGAGGCGATGCAATTCACGACGTCGGGGGGAACCGGGTAGGAATTCCAGGTCCGCGTCTGACCGGGAGGGATCGTCCAGGAGCCGGCGGTGTT